>DAOTUU010000033.1:0-346112 GCA_034436555.1 Chloroflexota bacterium
GGTTATGCGGGTGGTCGGAGTCAAGAGGCCTCCTCGTCGAGCCGAGCGAGGAGGCCATCGAAGACCCTCTGGCGCCCGAGCTGGCCCTTGGCGAGGGCGTCCTCGCGCTGGCGCTCGAGGGTCGGGCGGAAGTCCGGGGTGGTCACGAAGCACGTGCACGATTCGCAGATCGTCTCGTACTGGCAGTCCAGGGCGACCGGCCGGGCGCAGTACCCGTTGCCCAGCAGCCGGCGGTCCATCTCGTGTCGGAGCCTCGCCATCTCGCTGCCCTCGACCTCCGCGGGCAGCTCCCTGGGCCGGGTGTAGAGCGCCTCGACCCTCTCGCTCACCGCGAAGTACTCGTCGGCCACGGTGCGGTCGGCGATGCGCGCGTAGACGAGCGTCATGCTCATGGAGCGGTGGCCGAGGAGCGCCGCGATCGCCTCGAGCGACATCCCGCGGTTGATCGCCTGGGTGGCGAGCGTGTGGCGCAGCTGGTGGGGCACCACGTGACCGATGCCGGCCGCGGCCGCCGCTTTGGCGACAGCCCGCTCCACGCGGTCGGCCGGGATCGGCCGTCCCCGCTCGATGAACAGGAGGTCGGAGCGCAGGCCGCTCGGGCGATGGGCCAGCCACTCGTCGAGCATGTCCTTGAGCTGCGGGTGGAGCGGGATGTACCGGTCGGTGTGGAGCTTGCCCAGCGGGACATGCAGCCAGTAGGCCGACCCGATGCGCACCACGGCGTCCACGGTGAGCCCGAGGAACTCCCCGCGGCGCAGGCCCGTGCGGGCGAGGAACTCGACGCACAGGCGCACGAACGGGTCGGGGTCGGCACGCGCCGCGGCCAGCAGCCTGGCGGCTGCCGCGTCGTCGAGGAACCGGGGCAGCGTCTCGTCCGCGATGGGCAGGTCGCCGCTGAACAGCGGCACCCGGGCCGGGGCGTCCTCCCATCCCCACTCGATGATGCGCTCGAAGAACGCGCGCACCACGCCGAGCCGCTCGCGGATCGTGTGCCGGTGGAGCCGCGGCCCGCGCCGGGTCGGTCGCTCCGCCAGCCACAGCCTGTATGCCTCGACGTGCCGTCGCCCGATGTCCGCGGCATCCCGCACATCCAGGTCCCGCTCGCAGGTGACGCGCGCGAACTCGCGCAGCACGGCCTCATGCCGCCGCTGGGTGCCCGGCCGGACGACGAGGCCGACCTGTCCGAGATGGCGCTCCAGGGTCTCGACCAGCCGTGGCGCGCGCGTCCGGAGGGCGACCCACTGGGCCTCCCGCTCCGATGCCCTGTCCGGGGTCTGGCGACGGGGCAGCTCGTCGCACATGCCGGCGTGGAACAGGGTGGCCTCCAGGCCGAACAGCCCCGACCGCAGGTCGCGCCCCCGCCCGGGCGCACCCGACGCGGCCCGGGCCCGGTCGAGCTCCGCCCGGGCCCGGTCGAGCCCGGCGTGGGTGAGCCCGTCCGGCGCGACCCCCTCGAGCGCGCAGACGTGGACCAGCGCGCGCCACTGGCGGTCGATGGCGGCCGGTCCGAAGCCGATGCCCGCGGCGCTCGCCCGGAAGCGGGCGAAGAAGTCCGGGTGGTGGCGGGCGACGATGTCAGCGAGATGGACACGCCGGCCGAGCAGGTATGCCGCGCTCGGGCGCAGCCGGCGCGTGGCGATGAGCCAGGTCACGAAGCGACGGATCTTGACGTTCAGGGCGAGCTGCTCGCCGACATCGAGCGCCAGCCACCCCTCGCCATCCCCGAAGCGGGCGCAGAAGGCACGCCCGCCCCAGGCCCAGGGGTGGTCGACCTTCGTGCCCGCGAGCTCGAGCTCCCGCGCGTACTCGGCGACCAGCGCCTCATGCTCGACCGAGAGCGCCAGGGCGGTCACAGCGGGACTCCCATCGCGTCCGCCTCGAGGGCCTCGACCGCACGCGCGTACTCGGTGGCGAGCCACGCGTCGGTGAGATGGAGATACATCCGGGTCGATTCGATGGAGCGGTGTCCGGCCTGGGCCTGGACCGCCTCGAGCGCCATGCCGGCCTCGCGCAGGCGGGTCAGGCAGGTGTGGCGCAGCTGGTGGCAGGTGGCGTGGCCGAGGCCCGCCCGATCGCGGGCGCCGCGGAGGATCTGGTCGAGGCCGGCCGCCGAGAGGGGCCTCCCCCGGTGCGCCCCCTTGAGGACCACGAACACCGCCTCGGTCGGGGTCTCCGGCCGCTCGGCCGCGAGATATCCGGCGAGGGTCGCGAAGAAGCGGCCCGACACCGGCACGACGCGCTGGTGGCCACCCTTGCCCTCCGCGACGAACACGCGCCGCCGGCCGGGGTCGAGGTCGGCGAGGCGCAGGCCGAGCACCTCGCACCGGCGCAGACCACCCAGCAGCATCGCCTCGACCATGGCGCGGTCCCGTCGGGTCCGGAGCGCCGCGAGCAGGGCATCGACCTGCTCGGGCGGCAGGATCCGTGGCAGGGTGCGCGGGACCCGGAGCAGTGACAGGGATCGTCCGGCCGGCCGATCCCGGATGCGGCGGACGGCGAGCCCGCGGGGCACCGGATCGGCGGTGATGCCGGCGTCGCCCCGGGCGACGAGGTACCGGAACAGGCCCGACACGCTCGAGAGACGGCGCCTGATGGTGCGTGTGGCGAGCCCGCTGGCCCCATCCTCGAGCCGGATCACCCTCGATGAGGCCCGCGCCGCCCGCTGTGCCTCGATGAACGCGAACACGTCGCTCGTGGTCACGGCCGCCGGATCCCTGGGCACCAGCGTGAAGAACACCTTGAGGTCGAAGGCGGTGGCGAGGGCCGTGTCGGGACGCGCCCGCGCGGCCACGAAGGCGAGGTATGCGTCCACCATCGGGTGCCCGAGCGTGAACCGCATCATGCCGTCGGGGCCGCTGCCCCGGGTGAGCGCGGGTGACCAGGTCACGATGGTCTCCTGTCCGCGGGTGACGCGGGCTCGCCCTCGCTGGGCCCGCCACATCACCGACATATCATCGGCGTGCCGACCTATCTGCTCACCGACAACGAGCGGACGGTCACGGTCGACCGCGTCGCGGGGGTGCCCGTGCGCCATCCGGAGGTCGTGGCCGCCGGTCGCCACTATGGCGCCACGGTCCTGGCCTGCGCGCCCTTCGACCCCGAGACCAAGGGCGGCGCGGAGGCGACGGTCCGGATCGCGAAGGCGGACCTGGTGCCGACGGACGCGAACCTGCGTCCGGCATATCGCTCGTTCGCGGAGCTGGCGGCCGCCTGCGCGGCCTTCTGCTCGGAGGTCAACGGCCGCGTCCACCGGGAGACCGCCCGCCGACCCGACGATGCCCTCGCCGTCGAGCGTGCCCATCTGCACGTCCTGCCGGTGGAGCCATACACCGCGGCGCTCGGCGAGAGCCGGACCGTCGGCGACGACCAGACCGTGCGCCTGGGCTCGGTGCGCTACTCCGTGCCCCGGGAGCACGTCGGCGAGGAGGTCTGGGTGCGCGTCACCGGCGACGAGGTGGTCATCGTGGCGCGCACGTCCGCGGGCCTCCGCGAGGTCGCCCGCCACGAGCGCTCCACCCCGGGGAACCCGCGCATCGAGGACGCTCACTATCCCGACCATCCATCCGGACGCGCCATCCGCCCCCGACCCCGGCCGGTCCACCCGGAGGAGCGGGCCTTCCTGGCCATCGGCCCGGGTGCGGAGGGCTGGCTCATCGAGGCGGCGGCGACCGGTGCCGTGCGCATCCGCTCGAAGATGGCCCGGGCGGTGGAGCTCTCGGCCATCCTGGGCGCGGCGCGCGTGGACGGGGCGCTCGCGCTCGCGGCGGCGGCGGGTCGGTTCGCCGACGGCGACCTCGCCTCGATCTGCGACCACCTCGCGGCCCACGACCCCGGTGCGGACCTCACCATCCCCGATGAGGCGTCCAGCGTCCAGCCGGGCACCGGCGCCTGGGCGGCCTTCGGACGATGAGGCCGCCCGAGCCACCGGCGCTGCCGGCGGAGCTGACGGCGGTCCTGTCCCGACTGCGCCTGCCCTACATCCGGCGCGCCGCGCCGGAGGTGCTGGCGGTCGCCCGGGCCCAGCGCTGGGACCCTGCCGAGACCCTCCGAGTGCTGCTCGTCGAGGAGGCCGCCGGCCGGGACGCCGCCACGAAGGCGACCCGTCGGCGGGCCGCCGGATTCCCCTCGGGCAAGACGCTCGAGTCCTGGCGGGAGACCGAGTCCGCCATCCCGCTGCCGACCCAGCACGCCCTCGCCACGCTCGAGTGGCTGGGGCGGGCCGAGAACCTCGTGCTCGCGGGCCCGAGCGGCACGGGCAAGACCCACTGGTGCGAGGCGCTCGCGGCGCGGGCCATCGAGTCGGGCCACCGGGTGGCCTGGTTCAGCCTGGAGTCGCTCACCGCGACGATCGGGCGGGCCCGGGTCGACGGCTCGGTGTCCCGGGTGGTCGCGCGCATCTGCCGCTCCGACCTCATCGTCATCGACGACATCGGGATGCTGCCCGCGGGCCAGGAGGCGGCCGAGGCGTTCTACCGGGTCGTCGACGCCGCCTACGAGCGGCGCAGCGTGGCGGTGGCCTCCAATCTCCATCCGTCGGGCTTCGACACCATCATGCCGAAGACGCTCGCGACGGCCACCGTCGACCGGCTCCTCCACCACGCCCACGTGGTGCTCACCGAGGGAGCCTCCTACCGCCTCGCCGAGGCGACCGCGGGCAAGGGGGTGGTGCCGCTGGCCTGACCGATCAGGACACCACACGTCCGCCGGCGTGGAGTTCTCGTGTCCGCCGACGTGGAGGAATGGTGCCCGCCAGCGTGGAGATTCACATGTCCCTTGACAGAGCCGTCAGGCCGTGGCCGACCCAGGCTCCAGCGACCCGACCGCGACCAGGTGGAGCTGCGGCCCACCCACCTCGACGGGCTCCTGCCGCCCGACCACCGGGCGCGCCTGGTGTGGGACTTCGTGGAGGGCCTCGACCTGTCGCCGCTGCACGACCGCATCCGGGCGGTCGAGGGCCACCCGGGCCGGCCGCCCATCGACCCCGCCATCCTCGTCTCGCTCTGGCTGTACGCCACGCTCGAGGGGGTGGGCTCGGCGCGCGCACTGGCGCGCCTGTGCGGGGAGCACGACGCGTACCGCTGGCTGTGCGGCGGCGTGGGCGTCAACCACCACACGCTCGCGGACGCGCGGGTCGACCACGCCGACGTGCTCGACCGGCTGCTGACCGACAGCGTGGCGGCGCTCGTCGCGGACGGCCTGGTGACCCTCGACCGGGTGGCCCAGGACGGCATGCGCGTGCGCGCCTCGGCGGGCGCCGCGAGCTTCCGGCGCCGGGACGCCCTCGGCGCGGCGCTCGCCGACGCGGAGGCCCGGGTCGCGGCCCTGCGCGCGGAGCTGGGGGACGACCCCGCGGCCACGAGCCGGCGGGTGGCCGCCGCGCGCGAGCGGGCTGCGAGGGAGCGCGCCGAGCGGGTCCGTCATGCGCTCGGCCGGCTGCCCGCCGTGGAGGCGGCCCGGAGGCGCGGCGGCAGGGCGCCCGAGGACGCCCGGGCCTCGACCACCGACCCCGAGGCGCGCGTGATGAAGATGGCCGACGGCGGCTTCCGGCCCGCCCTCAACGCCCAGCTCGCGACGGACACCGTGAGCCAGGTCATCGTGGGTGTCGACGTGGGCGATGTCGGCTCCGACCACGGCGCGCTCACGCCCATGCTCGCCCAGCTCACGGCCCGTCATGGCCGGGCTCCGGGCGCCATGCTCGTGGACGGCGGCTTCGTCAACCTCGCCGAGATCGAGGCGCTCGCCCACAGCCACTGCGGCACGACCCTCTACGCGCCCCCCGCCACACCCCGCGACCCCGCCCGCGACCCGCATGCCCCGCTGCCGGGCGACCATCCCGCCGTGGCCGCCTGGCGGGTGCGGATGGGCACCGACGCGGCGAAGCGCATCTACCGCGAGCGGGCGTCCGCCGCCGAGTGTGTCAACGCCCTCGCCCGCAACCGGGGTCTGCGCCAGCTGCCCGTCCGGGGCCTCGCGAAGGCACGGGCCGTGCTGCTCTGGTTCGCCCTCGCCCACAACCTCATGCGGACCGTGGCCCTGCGGCAGGCGGCCATGGCAGGGGCGGCCTGATGGGAGGGGATGGGGCCGCACATGCCCGCCGAGGCCACGCCCACGCACCACGATCGCCTCACCCGACCACATCACGCCCTGCCATCACCAGCCGGATCACCGAGGATCACCCATGATCGAGGCCGGCGACGCCCTCAGCCCCCCACGCGTACCCCATGCGTGTTTGGTTCACGGGCTCTGAGCTGATGGATGAGCGTACCCGCTACGTCGGGCTTGACGTGCACAAGGCTTCGATCGCGGTCTCGGTGGCCGGGGCCTTCGGAGACCCCGAGGACCACGGCACGATCGCCAACGATGCCGAGTCTTCGTGCCGCCCGCCGCCATCCGGGTGCTGCGCGACCTCACCCGCTGCCGCAAGCGGCTCATCCAGGCCCGCGCACAGGAGGGCCAGCGGGTCGCCAAGACGCTCGAGGACGCCGGCATCAGGCTGGGCTCCGTCGCCTCGGACGTGCTGGGCGTCTCGGGCCGGGCGATGCTCCGGGCCCTCATCGCGGGCGAGCGCGACCCGGACGTCATCGCGGCGCTCGCCCGGGGCCGGCTGCGCGACAAGGCGCCCCAGCTTCGGGAGGCGCTCCGGGGCCGCTTCGGCGAGCACCACGCCCTGATCGTCCGCCTCGCGCTCGAGCACATCGCCGGGCTGGAGCGCTCCATCGAGACGCTCGACGGGGCGGTGGAGCGGGCGATGGCCCCTTTCGCGCGGGCCCGTGACCGTCTGGACACGATCCCGGGGGTGGGCAGGCGCGCCGCCGAGACGATCGTCGCGGAGATCGGGGTCGACATGGGCGTCTTCCCGACCGCCGCCCACCTCGCGTCGTGGGCCGGCCGCAGCCCCGGCAACGACGTGACCGGCGGCAAGCGTCGGTCCGGCCGGACGCGCAAGGGCGACGTCTGGCTGGGCGATGTCCTGACCGAGTGCGCCTGGGAGGCCGCCCGGACCCGCGACACCTACCTCAAGGCCCAGTTCTGGCGCCTCGCCCGACGCATCGGCAGGAAGAAGGCCGCGATCGCCGTGGGCCACTCGATGCTGGTCATCGCCTGGCATCTGCTCGCCCAGGACCGCGACTACCAGGAGCTGGGTGGCGACTGCTTTACCCGCCGCGACACCAACCGCGCCAGGTGTCGCGCCGTCAGCCAGCTCGAGGCACTGGGCTACCGGGTCACGATTGAGCCCGCCGCCTGACCACCGCCACAACTCACTCACCTCTCAGAACAGGCATTGTCCGTGGGTTCGCCTCGCACACCATGCTCCTCAGCTGATTGGGCGCCATGCCATCGCCGGCGAAACGCCTGCCGCCCGGTACCGGCCCGCGAGGGTATCCCGCCCGAGATTGGTATCCGCAGTTCTGCTTATCGGCACCTTCCGATGAACATCAGCATGCTCAGGGCTGCCCCCATCCGCGGTCAAAGACCCTGAGTTGGGAGGTTGGCATGAAACGACTCGTTGGCGCGGTCTCGACGGCGATGCTGATGGCAATCATGGTCACCCCAGTAACCGCAGCCCGTTCCCCAGGGTTCAACGTGGCCTGGACCCGACTATCCGAGGCGTGCTGCGCGGCGCGACGGGCGCGGACGCTGACGGCGCGGTCGCGGTATACGCGGTGCATGCAGACGATGACGGTCTCGCCTTTGAGCCGCTCACCACCGTGCCGGTGTCAGGCTCCTTCGTCATCCGTCTCGTCGGTAGCGCAGGCATCCGGGCGCAGGCGATTGCCGACGCGAATGACGGCTACGTCAACATCGCCGTCCCGGCTGTCACGGATCAGGGCCGTACCATCACCTTCGGCACGCTCGAGGACCCCGGGTCGCACGCGGACGCCGCGAACGCGCTCCGTGTCAAGCTCATGGCCAATCACCCGAGACTGCACGGCGACAGCGCACTGCTCCGGCGCATCCGAAAGACGGGCGGCGCCTCGCCCGCGGGCTACCATCCGACATGGTGCAACTATCAGGTCTCAGGCACCAGCAACGAGGACACCTCCGTTGGCGAGATGCATGTCATCGCTGGTGTGACCGAGACGTTCAAGTACGCCCAAGGCAACGTCGCTGACACCGACGTCTCCGTGGCGGTGAACATTGCTGGGGGCGCGGGCGGCTATCAGCTTGACGGCACATACCACGTGAGCAATTCGGACCAGGTCGTGATTGGCCGCACCCGATCGGGCGCCTACGGAAAGGTACTCAAGAGCGAATTCCACTACGTGAGGTACCACAAGCCCGGCACGGCGTATCCACTCGACTGCCTCGCCGCCGACGACGACTACATCATCGCGACCCGCTGGAATGGCGGCTGGGCCGAAGGCTCCGACGTGTCATCACTCGACAACAGGTGTGGCGCGCTGCACCACAGCAACTACTACCAGGGCGACGACTTCTACCGGGACCAGAACGACCTGAGGACCTGGAGCGGCGCGGCCACGGTCTTCGGCGTCGGCTTCACGGCGAAAAGCGGCGCGTCGTCGCGCGTCACGATCTCGTACACATTCGGTGGCGCGAGCGGCTCGCACTGCTGGTTGTGCGGCAGCGACGGATACCCCGGGAGCGCCCATCGCATCTACGTCGACAAGGTCTGAGGCGATGGCCCGTCGTCGTTCGGCGGCCACGATCGCCATCATCGCGATGGCCCTCGTGGGATGCGGCGCAACGACGGGCCGGCCTTCTCCGGCGGCCGGTCCGCTCGGGGCAGGCTGGCCGCGGCTCTCCTTGGGTCACTTTCTCACCGAGGGCCAGCTCTTCACGGACAACCAGACCTGGGGACTGCCGAACGACAGCGGGGC
This sequence comes from Chloroflexota bacterium, assembly GCA_034436555.1. Classification (GTDB taxonomy): domain Bacteria; phylum Chloroflexota; class Limnocylindria; order Limnocylindrales; family CSP1-4; genus JAFMJV01. The sequence continues at coordinate 8,841 of DAOTUU010000033.1, forward strand.
CCAGATCACGCTCGACGCTGTCTCCCTGATGAACCCGTCCCCCGGACTGAGCCTGGTGGGTGCCGTCGTCATCACCGACCTGCCCCTCGAGATGGAGCCGCACGCGCCCGGGTTCCCCGCCCCGACCGGACTGCCGTCCGTGCCCGTCGCGGGGTACCGCGTCCCGGCCGACGGCCTCCTCAACCTCGGGCTCGGGCTGCGGATCGACGACCCCACCGCGTACCAAGGCTTCGAGGGTGTACTGATCGATTACGCCCTCGATGGCCGGCATTACCGCGCGACGCTCGCGTACCGGTCATGATCTCGACCTCGGTGCCGTCCGCCAGGCGCCAGTGGGTGAAGTCGGACTGCCACAGCTCGTCGGGCGCCGCGGCCTCGAACCGGCGCCAGGAGCTGCGCGGGCGCTTGTGGGGCTCGGGCGTCACGAGGCCCGCCGCGTGCAGGATGCGTCGGATGGTCGAGGTCGACCGGACCCCGAGCCCCTCTCGCTCGAGGTGCCAGGCGATCGTCACCGGTCCCGCGTCGAGGCCCCCGGCGGCGAGCTCCGTGCGCAGCGCCACGACCCGTGAGCGGACCGCGTCCGGGGTCCGTCCGGGGATCGTGAGTGGACGCCGGGACCTTGGCTCGAGGGCGTCGAGGCCACCATCACGGTGGCGGCGGAGGAGGCGCTGGAGATACCCGCGGCTGATGCCGTGCGCGGCCGCGGCGGCGGTGACGGACATCTGGCCGGAGACGACCTTCAGGACGGCGACCCGATTCTTCGACATGGGCGCGACTGTCACCCATGTCCCGACTCACCTGGCTCCTATCACCTGTCGCCTATGTCCTGGACTCTGACACCTCACCGCCCACCATCCCGTCCACGGCGGTCGCCATGTCCCGTGCCGGTGATGCCGACCCTGCTAGAATCGTGCGCGGAGCGACCGTTCCGCGCGCTCAGGCATCCTGGGAGGAGTCGATGGAGCCCTGGCTGATTGTCGTGATCGCGATCGTCGCGATCGTGGTCATCGGCGGCATCCTCATCTACAACGGACTGGTCCAGAAGCGCCTGCGCATCGACGAGGCATGGGCCCAGATCGAGGTCCAGCTGAAGCGTCGCTGGGATCTCATCCCGAACCTCGTGAGCGCGGTGCAGGGCTACATGGGCTTCGAGCAGAAGGTGCTCACCGACGTCACGAACGCCCGGGCCGCGGCCGTCGCCGCGGGTGCCCAGGGTCCCGCCCAGGCGGCCGCCGCGGAGAACGCGCTGACCGGCACCCTGCGCTCCCTGTTCGCGGTGGTGGAGAACTACCCGGACCTGAAGGCGAACCAGAACGTGCTCCAGCTGCAGGAGCAGCTGACCACCACGGAGAACCAGATCAGCTTCTCGCGCCAGCACTACAACGCCACCGTGCTGGACTACAACACCTCGATCGCCACCTTCCCGAGCATGCTCATCGCAGGCCCGTTCGGCTTCGCAAAGCGCGACTTCTTCGATGCCGAGCCTGCCGCCGAACAGGTTCCCACGGTCGACCTCGGCTTCACCCCGCCGTCGGCGCCGTCAGCCTGAGCCATCGGGCCGGAGACGGCGCATCGCCCGCCGTCCGGATCGGACGTCCTGACCGATGATCGGCCGCCAGACGTTCCACCAGCAGATCGCCCAGAACAAGCGGCGGTCATGGCTGCTTCTGCTCATCGTGGGGGCCATCCTCGTGCTGCTGGGCGCCCTCGTGGGGTACGCCTGGACAGGGGAGCCCGCGGCCGTCCTGGTGTTCGTGCCGGCGGCCATCGCCCTCACCGCGGTCCTCTCCCTGGGGGCCTACTTCGGGGGCGACGGCCTGGTGCTGGCCGCCTCGCGCGCGAGGCAGGTGACCGCCGAGCAGGCGCCCGAGCTGGTGAACGTGGTGACCGAGCTGTCGCTGGCGGCCGGCATCCCGGTGCCCCGCGTCTGGATCATCGACGACACCGCCCCGAACGCCTTCGCGACCGGTCGCGACCCGGCGCATGCGAGTGTCGCGGTCACGACCGGCCTCCTCGAGAAGCTCGATCGCGAGGAACTCCAGGGGGTCATCGCGCACGAGCTGGCGCACGTGCGCAACTACGACATCCGGTTCACGCTCCTGGTGGGTGTCCTGGTGGGTTCCATCGCCCTCATCGCGGACATGTTCCTGCGGGTCACGTTCTGGTCCGGAGCGGGTCGGCGGCGGAGCTCCAGGGGCGAGGGCAACGGGCTTCAGGCGGTCCTCATCGTCGTGGCCATCGTGTTCGCGATCCTCGCCCCGCTGTTCGGACGCCTGGTGCAGCTGGCCGTCAGCCGCCAGCGGGAGTACCTGGCCGACGCATCGAGCGTGGAGATCACCCGGAATCCCGTCGGCCTGGAACGGGCGCTCGTGACGATCTCGACCGACCGCGAACCCCTGGAGGTGGCCAACCGCGCGACCCAGCACCTGTACATCGTGAATCCCATCAAGAAGCTGGACGACGCCTCGCGCGGGCTGTTCAGCACCCATCCACCGATCGTGGACCGGGTCAACCGGCTCCGGTCGCTGACCGGGCAGCCGCCCCTGGACCAGGCCGCGATGTCCCGCCTGACCGACCTCGCCTGACGGCCCTCGGCCGGATTTGTGGGACCGGGCGGTTTGTGGTTCAATACCCCAGCCGCGACGGCAGGCCGAGATAGCTCAGTTGGTAGAGCACGCGACTGAAAATCGCGGTGTCGCCAGTTCGAATCTGGCTCTCGGCACCACCCCATCGGGGGCGTCGAGGTGGTTCATCGCGCGGATGTGGCTCAGTTGGTAGAGCATCACCTTGCCAAGGTGAGGGTCGCGGGTTCGAGTCCCGCCATCCGCTCCAGTCTTCTCTCGATCGCGTCACCGGACACCGGGGCCGCTCCCCGGTCGCGGGTCGAGCCGGACCGCACGCTCCTCCGCTGGCCCTTCGTCTAGTGGTAGGACAGCGGACTTTGGATCCGTGAACCGAGGTTCGAATCCTCGAGGGCCAGCCAGCACCGACCGTCGGCTCCCCGGCCGGCGGCCATCCCGGGGCGACGTACCCAAGTGGTTAAGGGGGAGGTCTGCAAAACCTCTATTCTCGGGTTCGAATCCCGACGTCGCCTCCACACCTGAGCACGAGACGGCCCGGTCATCCGCGCGGTGACCGGGCCGCATCCATCCTCGCGAGCGGCGCCCGCTACACTCGCCGAGCCGAGCCGGACTGGCGGAATGGCAGACGCAGTGGTCTTAAACACCGCGGCCCGCGAGGGCGTCAGGGTTCGAGTCCCTGGTCCGGCACCAGGTCGTCGGTCAGCGTGGTTCAGCCGCGGCGCAGCAGGCCCGCCAGGCGCAGCTTCCGGGCGGTGTCGACGGGTTCCATGTCGGTGCCGCCCATCAGCATCGCAGCGAGGCGCGTGAGCCTGTCCGCGGGCTCGGAGCGGGGTGAACCGGTGACGACCGGGACGCCGGTGACGACGGCCTTGTGGTAGACCGTCTGGGCGTAGGGCAGCTCCTGCATCTCCACGCCCCCCAGGGCGGCACGGACCTCGTCGCGCGTGAGCATGTCCGCGGGGAACACGTGGTTCAGCACGTACACGTGCCGGCTGGCATCGGTCTCGTACTCCGCGAGCGCGGTGACGAGCGATCGCACCGCGCGCAGGGCGGGAATCTCGGGGGTGGCCAGGATCGCGACGCGGTCCGCCGTGCCCGCCACGGTCACGGTGCGCTCATCGAACGAGGACCCGGCGTCGATCACCGTCACGTCGAACGTGCCGGACGCCGCGCGGAGCAGGCGCCGCACGTGATCCGCGGTCACCATGTCCGCCTGGTCGGGCGCCAGCGGTGCCGCGAACACGGCGAGGTTGTCGCGCATCTCCGCGTAGGCGCGCAGCGCATCGGGATCATCGAGCGCGGCGTCATCGCGGGCGGCCTCGACGACCGAGAACCGGGGCACGATGTCCAGATGCAGCGCCACCGACCCGAACGCGAGGTGGAGATCGATGATGGCCACGGAGCGACCCGTCCGGGCGAGGGCGCAGGCGACGTTGACGGCCGCCGTGGTGGTGCCGGCACCGCCCTTGGCGGACAGGAACGCGAGCGTCGCGGGCCCGGAACGGGGCGCCGCATCGGCGACCGGCGCGGGCGCCGGGACGGGTTCGGGAGACGGCGCCTGCATCAGCAGGGTGTCCATGCGCAGCTGGAGCTCCAGCGGGTCGACCGGCCGAGAGACCACGTCGTCCGCGCCCGCATCGAGCAGCCGGATCCGCTCGTCGACGTCGTCGCTCTGGGCGATCGCGAGCACCGGCGTCGCGGCGAGCTCCGGCGCCGCCTTGAGGCGCGCCACGGCAGCTGCGCCGTCCACGGCCCCGTCGACCCGATCGAGGATGATCAGCTGGGCACCCGCAGCCCTGTCCAGGGCGGCGGGTCCGAACGGCGCCGCGATCACGCGGTGACCGCGCGGCCCGATGGCGGCGGCGAGCCGCGTCGCGGCGTCGCGGTCTGCGCAGATGAGGAGCACGACGGTGGATTCGGGCGCCACGAGGATCTCCAGCAGGTGGGACTCAGGTGCACGACGCTAGCAGGGGAGGTGGGGTGGGGTGAGGGGTCCGATGGTGCTGGTACCAATGGCGCCCCGCCGCACGGCCTTGCCGAACGCCTGTGCTACCATCCGCGGGTCCTTTCAGCTCCGCCGCGTCGGGTCGTGTCGGCCCTCCAAGCACCGAGCGGGGCAGATCCCATGGGAAGGAGCCCAGCGCAGTCATGCGTCGCTATGAGCTGATGCTCGTGATCCGTCCGGACGTCCCGGAGGACCGGGTCCAGGCCATCCTGGACCGCTCGACCCGCGCCATCACCGGCGCCGAGGGTCAGATCGTCAAGGTGAGCCCGTGGGGCCGCCGCCGCCTCGCGTACCCCATCGGGGCCTACCGCGAGGGGTCGTACCACATCGTCCTGTTCGACGCCCCGCCGGCCGCCATCGAGGAGCTGGAGCGCGGCCTGAACATCACCGAGGAGGTCATGCGCCACCTCGTGACCCACATCGAGCGCCCCGCCGCCGCGCGCCGCTCGGAGGGTGCCGACGACGCCATCCTCGAGCCCCCCTCCGACGAGGAGCCCGTGCCGGACGGCGAGTTCATCGACGAGTCGGAGTCGGAAGCGGCTCCCGCCGCGATCGACTGACACGCCGGGACGGAGGTCGCAGCCATGTCCCTCAACAAGTGCATGATCATCGGCAACCTGGGTCGGGATCCCGAGATGCGCTACACCCCCAGCGGCCAGGCGGTCACCCAGTTCACGGTGGCCACCAATCGCAACTACCGCGACCAGCAGGGTGAGTGGCAGTCGGAGACCGAGTGGTTCCGCGTCGTCGTCTGGGGACCCCAGGCGGAACGGACCGCGGAGCGCCTGCGCAAGGGCAACAAGGTCTACGTCGAGGGCCGCATCCAGACGCGCCAGTGGGAGGACCAGCAGGGCCAGAAGCGCTCCACCACGGAGCTCGTGGCCAACCAGGTCACCTCGCTCGAGCGCCGCGATCGCGACGAGGAGGCGCCATTCCCGGACGATCGTCCGTCGGGTGGGCACGCCGGCGACCGATCGCCCGGTGGCGGTGCGCCGCCCGCGGGCCGGTCCGTCGCACCCGCCCCGGCGGCGGACGGCGACGACTTCGACGACCTGCCGTTCTGACCTCCACCGTCCGACCTTCCACCGACTGACCCGACAGGGAGACCCGAACCCATGCCGCCCGCAACTCGCTCGCGCCGCCGCGACGACTTCTATCGCGATCGACGCCGCCGCAAGGTGTGCACCTTCTGCGCGGACAAGGCCTCGCAGATCGACTACAAGGAGGTCAACCGCCTCCGCCGCTACCTGTCCGAGCGCGCCAAGATCGAGCCGCGTCGCAAGACCGGCACCTGCGCCCAGCATCAGCGGGAGCTGTCGGTCGCGCTCAAGCGCGCCCGACACGTCGCCCTGCTGCCGTACGCTCCGCAGCACCTGCGTCCATAGTCCGGTGACAGGGTCGGTCGGCCGCGGCCGCGCCGCCCCGCCCACCCCGGTCCCCGTCCCGTGAGCCGCACCACCGCGACGTCCGCGGGGCATGGTCGCGTCCGCGGCCCGGTCTCCTGATGGAGCAGATCCCGCTCCTGGCCGTCGCGCTCGTGGTCATCCTCATCGGCGCCGAGCTGTTCACCAACGGCATCGAGTGGGTCGGCCATCACCTGGACCTCGCCGAGGGCGCCGTCGGCTCGGTCCTGGCGGCGGTGGGGACGGCGCTCCCGGAGACGATGATCCCGCTCGTGGCCATCCTCCTGGGTGGTGGTGCGGAGACGAGCGAGGCATCCGACCACATCGGCGTCGGGGCGATCCTGGGCGCGCCCTTCATGCTCGCCACGCTCGCGATGTTCATCACGGGCGCGGCCGTCGTGGTGCGCGCCCGGCGCCGCCCGGATGCCGGGGACCGGATGTCCGTGGACACGCGCGTCCTGGGCAAGGACGCGGCCTGGTTCCTCGCCGCCTACGGGCTCGCGGTGGGAGCCGCGTTCCTCCCCTCGGACGCGGGATGGGCGCGCATCGGCATCGCCTGCGCGCTCGTCGGGATGTATGCGCTCTACGTGCGGGCCCACTTCGCGGCGGAATCGGCGGGCGGTGACGGGACCGACCTGGCGCCGCTGCGACTCCACCGGCTGGATCGCGCCCATCATCGGGCGGCTGCCGGCTCTCCCCGGCTGCGCGTCGTGTGGGTCCAGGTGGTGGTGGCGCTCAGCTGCATCGTCATCGGCGCCGTGGCGTTCGTGGACGCCGTGGAGCACCTGGCCACGGGCATGGGCGTGGCCCCGGTCATCCTGTCGCTCGTCATCGCTCCGATCGCCACGGAGCTGCCCGAGAAGTTCAACAGCGTCATCTGGATCCGGGCCGGCAAGGACACCCTCGCGATGGGCAACATCACCGGTGCGATGGTGTTCCAGTCGTGCATCCCGACGGTCATCGGGCTCGTGTTCGCATCGTCCGCATGGCGTGTGGATGCCACGTCTCCGGAATCGCTCCTGGCGTTCGCCTCCGCGGGCATCGCGTTCCTCGCCACGCTCACCATCTTCCTGCCCATGTGGCGCTCCGGGAGGCTTCGTGGTCGCGGCCTGATGATGGGCGGGGTGTTCTACGGCGCGTACCTGGCGCTGGTCATCGGCGTCACGGCCGGGGGTGTCTGAGGGTCGGTATACTCGGGGCCATGTTGACCGATCCGTCCGCCCCGTCCACCGACGCCACCGCCGCAGCCCCCATCGCGCGCAATGGCACGCGCCCCGAGAGCGCGGACGTGGTGGCGTACTTCGAGGGTGGCTTCGTGCCGCTCAAGGACGCCAAGGTGGGCATCATGACCCACTCCTTCCTGTACGGGACGGCGGTCTTCGAGGGCATCCGGGCGTATTGGAACGAGGAGCGGGGACAGGTCTACCTGCTGAAGCTCAAGGAGCACTACGAGCGCATCCTGGACTCCTGCCGGATCCTGATGATGGAGCCCGGGCTGAGCGTCCAGCAGCTGTGCGACCTCACCGTGGAGCTCATCCGGCGCAACGGCTATCGCGAGGACGCCTACATCCGGGCGACGGTCTACAAGTCGTCGGAGGCCATCGGCGTGCGCCTCCACAACGTGGACTGTCAGACGAACATCCTGGCCATCCCGTTCGGCGACTACATCTCGACCGACCAGGGGATCCGCTGCGGCACGGTCTCCTGGCGCCGAACCGGGGACCTCTCGATCCCGTCTCGCGCGAAGATCGTGGGCTCGTACGTGAACCCGGCGTTCTCCAAGACCGAGGCGATGCTCAACGGCTATGACGAGGCGATCGTGCTCACGGACGCGGGAACCGTCTCGGAGGGCAGCGCGGAGAACCTGTTCATGGTCCGCCGTGGTCAGCTGGTGACCCCGGGCGTGGACCAGGACATCCTCGAGGGCATCACGCGCGCGGGTCTCATCCAGCTCGCCCGGCAGGAGCTGGGCATGGAGGTCGTCGTCCGGTCGATCTCGCGCAGCGAGCTGTACGTGGCGGACGAGGTGTTCCTGTGCGGCACGGGCGCCCAGATCTCGCCGGTCACGTCCATCGACCACCGGCCCATCGGCAGCGGGCAGATCGGGCCCATCAGCGCGCGGATGTCCAAGGCGTACTTCGACGCGGTGCGCGGCCGCAATCCGGCATACGACGCCTGGCTCACGCCGGTCTACTGATCCACCCGGCGGGCCGCCGCCTCCTGCGGACGTCGCCCAGGCGCCCGCAGGCGCGGCCTACGGTTTGAGCGCCGGCGTCCGGGAGCCCACGATGACCACGATGTCCGCCTCCTGGGCGGGGTCGTCCACGGGCTCCGCGGTCACCTTGAAGGTCTTCTCGAGGAACGCGATCGTCGCGGGCATCTCGTCCTGGGCGCCGTTGTAGACGCGGAGGACCGTCTCCGTGTAGTCCGTCCGGTCCGCCGCACCACCCGCCACCGGCGGCACCACCGCGTCAATGCCCACGGACGCGAGGTAGTCCGAGATGCGGGTGCTGCGCGTGTTCGCCGCGCTCGTGCCGTTGAGCACGTGCACCACGGCCCCCTCGCCCTTCAGCTCCGCGGCCCGGTCGAAATCGCCACGGCTCCTCTTGAAGACGTTCGCGACGTCCTTGCGCATCCGGGACACGTTCGCCTGCAGCACGTACAGCCCGCTGGGAGGGCAGGGGTAGCACACCGAGCTGTAGGTCGGGGGGTCGAGCGCCAGCGAGATCCGCTTGTCCAGGTCGATGTCCTGCACCAGCTGGATGAGCGCGGGGATCTTGTCCGGTGGGATGTCGGTCTTGATGCTGGATCGGAACGTGCGGATGAGATCGGGCAGGACGCCCGGCGCGAGCAGGGACGGCAGGTCCAGCTGGTCGCGGACCGAGGTGATCACGCGCTGCTGGCGGGCGGACCGGTCGAAGTCCGAGGTGGTGTGCCGAGAACGGGCGTACGCGAGCGCCTCCTGCCCGCCCATGTACTGGATGCCCGGCGCCACGTAGAGCTTGATGTGGCCGTCTCCGTCATCGGCGGGATAGGCATCATCCTGCACCGGGCCCTGGACATCGATCATCACGCCGCCCAGGTCGTTGATGATCGACCGGAAGCTGCGCAGGTCGACCGCCACGAAGTAGTCGATGGTCAGGCCGAGCGTCTCGCCCAGGATTCCCTTGAGGGCGTTGAAGCCCCGGTTCTTGTTGGGGCCCGGATACTGGCTCGGCGAGATCCGTGCGGCGTAGGTGTAGATCGTGTTGGCCTTGGAGCCGAACAGGCCGCCCCACGCCCGGTAGGCGGGCCAGTCGCGCGGGATCGGCAGCATCGAGGTGTCCCGGGGCATCGTGATGAACGCGGTCTGCCTGGTCTCCGGATCGATGGACACCACGATCATCGTGTCCGTGAGGTAGTTGCCGTATCCGTGGCGCCCCGCATCCGCGCCCACGAGCAGCACGTTGAGACGCCCGCCCTCCGTCCACGACGGTCCCCGGGTGGGCGTGGGCTCGGGCGTGGGCGTGGGCTCCGCGGGTGTCGCGGACGGGTCTGGCGCGGCGGAGGGCGGCTGGGTGAACGGAGCGATGAAGCTCTCGTCGGGGTCGAGGCCGAACGAGCCGTCTGGCTCGTCGACCGTGCCGCCGGTCACGTCCACGATCGCGTCGCGCGCCACCATCACCGGCCGGGCGATCGCGACGTGGCTCACCATGAGCACCGCCAGCACGGCCACCAGGCCGGCCGCGGAGAGGATGCCGGGGCCCACCGCGCCCTCGCCCCGGCGGCCGGCCATGCGGAAGGCGTCGACCACGCAGGCTGCGCGATAGACCAGGTCCACCACGAGCAGGAGCAGGATCCCCAGCAGGATGTCCGGCTGGAGCGCGAAGCCCTCGAGCGTGTCCCGGGTGGGCTTGTTGAGCACCAGCCCGCCGACCAGCGCGATCATCAGGATGGGCAGCGCCGCCCACGCGAGCGCGCGCGTCCACAGCCCGAGGTAGGCCTGGCCCAGGCCGGGGAAGATGAAGCTGAACGCGGCGGCCGCGAAGGCGCTCTTGCGGTGGCCGGAGGGCGGCCGCTGGCTGTGCATGGACAGGTAGCCTACCCGCTCTCCCGATGGACCGCCCACGATGGTGCCGGTCGCCGCCACGGTCCCCGCGCCGTCGGGCGAGGCGGGCCTCGGCTACCATTGCCACCCGATGCCCCAGAGCCCGTTTCCGTCCATCCCCGCCCAGCCCGACTTCCCCGCCCAGGAGGGCCGCGTCCTCGCGTTCTGGCGCGACCGCCGGATCTTCGAACAGCTGCGCCGCCAGAATGCGGGCGGGCCCACGTATTCGTTCCTCGACGGACCGATCACGGCCAACAACCCGATGGGCGTGCATCACGCGTGGGGACGGACGTACAAGGACCTGTACCAGCGATTCCACGCGATGCTGGGCGAGGATCAGCGCTGGCAGAACGGGTTCGACTGCCAGGGCCTGTGGGTGGAGGTGAACGTCGAGCGGGAGCTGGGCTTCACCTCCAAGCGGGACATCGAGTCGTTCGGCATCGCGGAGTTCGTGTCGCTGTGCAAGCAGCGGGTGCTGACCTATGCGGCGGTCCAGACCGAGCAGTCGATCCGCCTGGGCATGTGGATGGACTGGAACGACCCGGCAGAGCTGCGGCGCCTGCGGGACCTGCTGCGCGACGACCCGGGCCGGGTCATCACCGTGGAGGGGCCGCACGGCCCGGTCACGGACACGGTCGAGATGATCGTGGGCCGCCTGGGCATGCCCGAGATGGGCGGCTCGTATTTCACGTTCAGCAACGAGAACAACGACCTCATCTGGGGCTTCCTCGCGGAGTGCCACCGGCGCGGCTGGCTGTACAAGGGCCTGGACGCGATGCCCTGGTGCGCCCGCTGCGGCACCGGCATGAGCCAGATGGAGATGAACGAGGGCTACGCGGACCGCGAGGACCCGGGACTCACCTTCCGGCTGCCGCTCGTGGAGCGACCCGGCGAGTACCTGTTGGTGTGGACCACCACCCCCTGGACGGTCACCTCCAACGTGGCCGCGGCCGTGGGGCCAGGGCTGGCCTACGTGCGTGTCCAGCAGGGCGACGCCATGTACTGGCTGGGCAAGGGGACGCTCAAGTCGGCGCTCCGGGGGTCCTTCCGGGTGCTCGAGGAGCGCTCCGGCGCGGATCTCGTCGGCTGGACCTACCGTGGGCCGTTCGACCACCTGCCCGCGGTCCGGGACGCGTTCGCGGAGGGCCGAGACGGTGCAGGCGAGGCGGGCTACGTCCACCGGGTGGTCCCCTGGGACGAGGTGGGTGAGGACGAGGGGACGGGCATCGTCCACATCGCGCCGGGCTGCGGCGCGGAGGACTTCGGGCTGGCCAGGGCGGAGGCGCTGCCGATCGTGGCGCCCCTCGACGACTCCGGCCACTACCTCGCGGCGTTCGGCGAGCTGGCGGGTCTGGACGCGATGAACGTCGCGCCGCGCATCGTGGAGCACCTCGAGGCGACCGGGTTCTTCTACCACCTGGAGCCGTACCAGCACCGCTACCCGCACTGCTGGCGCTGCGGCACGGCGCTCATCTTCCGGGTCGTCGACGAGTGGTACATCTCCATGGGCGAGGTGTACGACGCGCCGCGGGAGCAGCTGACGGCGGAACAGAAGGCGCGCTCGCTGCGCTACCAGATCATGGACGTGGTGGACACCATCCGGTGGATCCCCGGCTTCGGCTACGACCGGGAGATCGACTGGCTGCGCACGATGTCCGACTGGATGATCTCCAAGAAGCGCTACTGGGGTCTGGCGCTGCCCATCTGGGTGTGCGGCTCCTGCGGGTCGTTCGACGTGGTGGGCGGACGGGCGGAGCTCCGGGAGCGGGCCACGGGCGGCTGGGAGGCGCTGGAGGGTCACACGTCCCATCGTCCGCATGTGGATGGGGTGTCCATCGCGTGTCCCGCGTGCGGGGGCGTGATGACGCGCATCAAGGACGTGGGCAACCCCTGGTTGGATGCCGGCATCGTGCCGTTCTCCACGCTCCATTACCGCGAGGACCCGGCGTACTGGGAGCGCTGGTTCCCGGCCGACTTCATCACCGAGTCCTTCCCCGGCCAGTTCCGCAACTGGTTCTACTCGATGCTCGCGATGAGCACCGTGCTCCGCTCCACGGCGCCCTTCCGGACGATCCTGGGCTACGCCACGCTGTTCGGCGAGGACGGCCGGCCGATGCACAAGAGCTGGGGCAACGCGATCGAGTTCAACGAGGCCGCGGAGCGGATGGGCGTGGACGTGATGCGCTGGATGTACGCCCGCCAGCGACCCGAGGACAACATCCTGTTCGGCTACCACGCCGCGGACGACGTTCGACGGGAGCTGCTCGTGCTGTGGAACGTGGTCGCGTTCCTGGTGACCTACGCGCGCCTGGCTGGCTGGTCCGCCGCCCGGCCCACGGTCGGCGTGACCCAGGAGCCCGACCCCGCCCGCAGCGCGATGGACCGCTGGATCGCGTCACGGATGGCGGGGCTCGCCGTCGAGGTGCGCGCGGAGCTCGCCGACTTCGACGCCCGCGCCGCCACGGCGGCCATCTCGACGGCCCTCGATGACCTGTCCACCTGGTACCTGCGCCGGGGCCGCCGGCGGTTCTCCCGCTCCGACGACGCGGCCGACAGGGAGGCGGCGTTCGGCACGCTCCACCTGGCGCTGGTGACGATGGCGCGCATCGTGGCGCCCATCCTGCCCTTCCTGGCCGAGGAGCTGCACGCCATCCTCGTGCGTCCGACGCAGCCCGCCGCGCCGGAGTCGGTCCACCTCACCCGCTGGCCGGACGAGGAGCTGGCCGGACTGCGGGATCCGGGGCTGGAGGCCGCCATGGCGGACCTGCGCCGCGCGGTCGAGCTCGGGCGGACCCTGCGCGGCCAGGCGGGGCTCAAGGTCCGCCAGCCGCTCGCGACGCTCTGGCTGGCGCTGCCCGGCGGACGCCTCGGCGGCGTCGACGACGGCGCATTCCGGGAAGAGCTGCTCGGCCAGCTCGCGGACGAGCTGAACGTGAAGCGCGTGGAGCTCATCGGAGACGAGTCGGAGCTGGTGGAGCGGCGGGTCAAGCCGCTGCTGCCCGTGATCGGCAGGAAGCACGGCTCCCGCATCCCCGCGATCATGGCCGCCTGCCGCGCGAACGAGGTGCACATCCGGCCCGACGGATCGGTCGAGGTCGCCGATGTCGTGCTGGCGCCGGACGAGGCGGAGATCCTCGCGACGCCGCGACCCGGGACCGCCGTCGCGCACGACGAGGGCATCGTGGTCGTCATCGACACGACCCTCACGCCCGCGCTGCGCGCGGAGGGCGACGGCCGGGAGCTGACCCGCGCGACGCAGGACCTGCGCAAGCAGGCCGAGCTGGCCCTCGATGCGCGCATCCGCATCTGGATGGATGGTCCGGCCCTGGTGCTCGACGCCCTGCGGCCGCACCTCGCCGACCTGTGCCGCGACACCCTCGCTGACGGCGTGGCCATCGGCGGGCCGCCGCCGACGGAGACGGTCCCGGTCGAGGTGGAGCTCGACGGCGGGTCGGTGCGGGTGGCCATCGCCGTCGGGTCCCGGGGGTAGCGTGATGACCGCCGTGACCGGTCCCGCGGGGTCCACGGCTCGGCGCTCCACGTTCCCGGCATGGTCGGTCTTCGGCGGCCTGGCGCTCGCGGTGCTGCTCCTCGACCAGATGAGCAAGGCGTGGGTGGACGCGACGTTCGCGCTCGCCTCGCCGTTCGCCGCCGCCGGGTCGGCGGAGGCCCCGACGCCGGTCCTGGGGGACCTCGTGCGCATCGCCAAGGGGTACAACGACGGCGGCATCTTCGGGCTCGCCGGGGACTCCGCACCCGTGCTCGCCGCGGCGTCGCTGGGCGTGATCGCGGTCATCGTGTGGGTGGAGGCCCGGCAGGGCCGTGACGATCCGCTGCTCAGCGTGGCGCTGGGCCTGCTCCTGGGCGGCGCGCTGGGGAACCTCGCGGACCGGCTCCGCGTGGGGCACGTCGTGGATTTCGTGGATCTGGGCATCGGCGGCGCCCGCTGGTACACCTGGAATGTCGCGGATGCCGCCATCAGCATCGCCATCGTGCTGCTCCTCGTCCATGCGCTCGTCGGGCATCGCCTGGGCCGTCTGACCGCGGCGGGGCGCCGCCCGACCGGCGACCAGGCGGCCTGAGGTGCCACGCCGCGTGACCGTCGAGGTGCCGCCGGGTGCCGCGGGCAGCCGCGCCGACCGGTTCATGGCGGATGCCTCGGGGCTGTCTCGAGCGACGGTCCAGCGGCTCATCGCGGGCGGGCTGCTGACGGTGGACGGCCAGCCGATGCGGGCGCGCGACCCCGTGACGCCGGGCGCCATCCTGGAGCTCGAGGTCCCCGATCCGCGGCCGGACCCCGGTCTGCGGCCCGAGCCGATCCCGCTGGAGATCGTGTACCAGGACCGCGACGTGCTCATCGTCAACAAGCCGGCCGGTCTCGTCACCCACCCGGCGCCGGGCCATCCGTCGGGCACCCTGGTCAATGCGCTGCTGGCGCTGGATGCCGACGACGGCGTGGGGCTGGGCACGATCGCGGGCGTCGAGCGGCCGGGCATCGTCCACCGGCTGGACCGGGACACGTCCGGACTGCTGATGGTCGCGCGCAATGACGCGGCCCAGGCGGGTCTCCAGGCGCAGCTCAAGGCGCGCCGCGTCCACAAGCGCTATCTGGCGCTGGTGGGGGGCGCCGTGACGGCGCAGATCGGTCGCATCGAGGCCCCCATCGGTCGAGACCCGCGCAGCCGGCAGCGCATGGCGGTCGTGCCGGAGGGGCGCCCGGCCGTCACAGGCTACCGCGTCCGCGAGCGATTCCGGGCCTGGACGCTGGTGGAGTGCGACCTCGTGACCGGTCGGACCCACCAGATCCGGGTGCACCTGGCGTCCATCGGACACGCCGTCGCCGGGGATCGGGTGTACGCGACCGGTGCGGCGCGGACGGGACCCGACGGCCTCGGGCGGCTGTTCCTGCATGCCTGGCGGCTGGAGCTCGTGTCCCCCGTGAGCGGGGAGCTGGTGCGCGCGGAGGCCCCGCTGCCGCCGGAACTGGAGTCGGTGCTGGAGCGGTTGCGCATGCGAGAGGAGCGAGGGGATTGATCGACATGGTGGATGCCGGGCTGACCCCGGCCGGCACGACGGGGGAGGGGCCGATGCACGTCGAGGGCGCGCCGGGGGCGCTCGTGGTCATCATCTCGGGGCCGTCCGGCGTGGGCAAGGACACCATCATCGACGCCATGAAGGCGCTCCATCCCGACCGATCGGACCGGCGCTACGTGATCACGACCACCACGCGGGAGCGACGGCCCACCGAGCGCGACGGCGTCCACTACCTGTTCCGGACCCCGGAGGAGTTCGCGCGGGAGCGCGTCTCCGGCGGCCTGCTCGAATGCGCCGAGGTCCATGGCAACTGGTATGGCACCCCGCGCGACCAGGTCGTGGACGCGATCACCAGCGGCCGGGACGCGATCCTCAAGATCGACGTGCAGGGAGCACACGCGGTCCGGGACCGCATCCGCGAGGCGCTGCTCATCTTCGTCGTCCCGCCCTCCCGTGAGGAGCTCCGCGCGCGCCTGGTGGCACGTTCGACGGAGTCTCCGGAGGCGCTCGAGCGGCGCATGCGCAACGCGGAGCGCGAGCTGGAGAGCCAGGGCGACTACGACCGCGTGGTCGTCAACGAGACCGGTCGTGTGATGGAGACGGCCGGGGAGATCGACCGGATCATCGCCGACGAGCACGCCAGGCACCCGCATCGGCGCCTCCTGGTCTGACCTCCGGCCCTGCTCCTCGTCGCGGCTGGCGCCTCGCGCGGACGATCCGATGATCGAACCTGCGGGACTCGTCGAGGTGGCCGTGGATGCCGCTGGCGTGGCGGGCGGGCGTCTCTTCACGTACCGGGTGCCGGCCTCGCTGGGGGAGCTCGTGCCCGGTGAGGCGGTGATCGTGGAGTACGGGCGCGGACGCGTCGTGGGTCTCGTGCTGGGCGCGGCCGCGCGGCCCCCCGACCGCGCGATCAAGCCGGTGCTCGCGCGCGTCGGAGCCGACGGCCCGCTGCTGCCGCCGCTCGGCGTCCGCCTGGCGCGCTGGATCGCCGAGCATTACCTGGCGCCGGCGGGTCTCGTCGTGCGGGCGATGCTGCCGCCGGGATTCCTGGAGCGCGTGACGCTGGTCGCCCGCGCCTGCGACCAGGGCACCGACCGCTCCCCCGACCGCGGTCGGGGGAGCGCGTCACCGGGCGGGAGGCGCCCGCCCCGGTTCGGTGAGCCCGATGGCGCGCGCAGCGACCGCGATGCCGACGCGATCGCGTCCGGGGCATCGGACCTGCTGGCGAGGGTGCGCGCCGCGGGGCCGCACGGCATCGCGGTCGACGACCTGCCGCGGGACGGGAGCCGAGCGACCACGCTGCGGCGCCTGCGCGAGCTGCAGGCGTCCGGCTGGCTGACCCTCGACTGGCGGGTGGAGGAGGGGACGGCGCGGCCCCGCCTCGAGCGCCGGGCCGCGCTGACCGACGCGGGCCGTGCCGCCGCCGCCGCGCTGTCCGCCGGCGACCGCCCGCCGGGCGCGGCGCTGGGACCTCGCCAGGCCGCCGTGCTCGAGGTGCTGTCGCAGCCCGGCATGGATGCCGAGATGCCCGCATCCCGGCTCGCCGAGGCCCACGGTCCGGGCGCCCTCACGGGGCTCGCCCGGCGAGGGCTCATCGAGCTGCGTGTCGTCGCCGTGGAGCGCCGACCGCTCGCCGGGCGGGCCGCGGCGCGTCGTGGGTCGCTGCCGCGCGGGGCGGCGCTCAGCGCGGAGCAGGCGGCGGTCGTGGCACGGGTGGAGGCCGCCATCGCCGCGCGCGCCGGACGCGGCCTGCTCCTGGAGGGGCCGACGGCGAGCGGCAAGACCGCGGTGTTCTCGGCGGCCATCGCCGCGGCGCTCGCGGCCGGGCGCGGCGCCCTCGTGCTGGTGCCGGAGATCGCCCTCGCGATGCCGCTCGTCGATCGACTCCGACACGACCTGGCCGTTGAGCCGGTGATCCTCCACAGCGGCCTGGGCGCGGGCGAGCGCGCGGACGAGTGGCGGCGCATCCGCGGCGCCTCGACACCGGTCGTGGTCGGCACGCGGGTCGCCGTGACCGCGCCCATCGCGGACCCGGGCGTGATCGTCGTGGACGAGGAACACGACGCGGCCTACAAGTCCGATCGCACGCCGCGACTCCAGGCGCGCGACGTGGCCCTGGAGCTGGGGCGCCTGGCGGGGGCGCCCGTGATCCTGGCCAGCGCCACCCCGGACATCGTCAGCCTCGGCCGCGCCCGCCAGGGCGAGCTGGACCACCTGCGCCTGACGGAGCGTGCGAGCGGACGCGGCGCGACCGTGGAGGTGGTCGATCTCCGCGCGGAGCTGGCCTCGGGCAATCGGGGACTGCTCTCGGAGCCACTGGTCGCGGCCCTGCGCGGGCTCGATCGGGGCGTCGGCGAGCGGGCGATCCTGGTCATCAACCGACGCGGCTCCGCCACCGTCGTGCTGTGCCGGGACTGTGGACACATCCAGGTCTGCCCCGACTGCCAGCGGCCGCTCGTGTTCCATGCGGCGACGATGGCGCTGCGCTGCCATCACTGCGGCGCCACCGCCCCCATCGCGCGGCGCTGTCCTGCGTGCGCGTCGGCTCGCATCCGATATCTCGGCGGTGGGACGGAGCGCGTCGAGCGCGAGGTGGCGGTGCGGCTGCCCGACCTGCGGGTCGGTCGTCTGGACCGTGACGTGGTGGAGCGCAGAGGGGAGGCGGCTCGGGTCGTCGATGCGTTCACCGAGGGGCGGCTCGACGTGCTCGTCGGCACGAGTCTCGTGACCAAGGGCCTGGATGTCCCGGAGACGACCCTCGTGGGTGTCGTCTCGGCGGACGTCGCGCTGACGCTGCCGGACGAGCGCGCCGCGGAGCGGACATGGCAGCTGCTCACCCAGGCTGTCGGACGTGCCGGCCGGGGGTCGCGACCCGGCCGGGCGATCATCCAGACCTACCTGCCCGACCACCCCGTGATCGTCGCCGTCGCCCAGGGCGATGCCCATCCCTTCGTCGAGGACGAGCTCGATCGCCGGCGGCGGTTCGGGGCACCGCCCTACGGACGGCTGGTGAAGCTCACCGCGGCCCTGGAGGATCGGCAGGCGGCCGAGGCGGCCGCGCGGCGTCTGGCGGACGAGCTGCGCGAGCGGGCCGTCCGCGAGGGCCATCGGGTGAGCGTGCTGGGCCCGGTGCCGGCCTATGTGGCTCGCCGGGGCGGTCGCTGGCGGTTCCACGTGATCCTGCGGGGAGACGCCCCGCTGACGCTGCTGGGAGGCGACCCCGGGGTGCCCTGGAGCATCGACGTGGATCCCGAGAGCCTGCTCTAGCGGCGCGACCCTATACTCCGCGCATGACCGTGAAGCCCATCGTGCTCCTTGGAGACCCCACCCTGCGCCTGAAGGGCGAGCCCGTCGACAGCTTCGGCAGGTACCTCCATGAGCTGCTGGATGACCTGACCGACACGATGCGCGCCGCGCCGGGCGTGGGTCTGGCGGCGCCGCAGCTGGGCGTCGCGCTCCAGGCCTGCGTGGTCGAGGTGGGCGAGACCGTGCACGAGCTGGTCAACCCGCGGATCGTCCGAACCGACGGCCGGGACAATGACCTCGAGGGCTGCCTCTCGATCCCCGGCTACGTGGCCTACGTGGAGCGTCACGAGCGGGTCTGGGTGGTGGCCCAGAACCGTCATGGCAGGAAGTTCAAGGTGGCTGGCACCGGGCTCCTGTCGCGCGCCCTCCAGCACGAGCTGGACCACCTCCAGGGGAAGCTGTACATCGACTACCTGGCGTCGATGGACGAGCTCATCCCGGTGGCCCAGCTGGGTGCCGAGGACGACGCGGAGGCGGGCGAGGCGCTGAAGGCGCTCGCCTGAGCACCCGGGCGGCGCGGCCTGGTCCGCCCTCGTCGGCGGTCACGGACGCGCATCCCGTGGGCGGTCCCGCGCCCGCGCTGTTCCTGGGCAGCGGGGAGTTCGGCGTGCCCATCCTCGATGCGCTCGCGGCCTGGCCCGGGGTCCGGCTGGCGGGTGTCGTCACCACTCCGGCCAGACCCGCCGGTCGTGACGCCCGGCTCCGACCCACGCCGGTCGCCCTGCGCGCTGCCGCGCTCGGACTGGAGCCGCTCACCCCGGAGCGGCTGCGCGACCCGGCGGCCCGTGCGGCGATCGAGGCGCTGCGTCCGGAGGTCCTGGTCCTCGCCGACTATGGCCGGATCGTGCCGCAGGTCGTGCTCGACGTGCCACGCCACGGAGCGCTCAACCTCCACCCCTCGCTGCTGCCGCGCCACCGCGGCGCGACGCCCATCCAGGCGGCCATCGCCGAGGGCGATCGGGAGACCGGGGTGAGCCTGATGGCGATGGATGCGGGCATCGACACGGGGCCCATCATCGCGCAGCGGCGGGTGCGGCTGACGGGCACGGAGACGGCGCCGACCCTGGAGGCGGAGCTCGCGCGCCTGGCGGGCGAGCTGCTCGTCGCGTCGCTGCCCGGCTGGCTCGCCGGAACCCTGCCCGCGGTCCCCCAGGCGGAGGCGGGGGCGACGCTGACGCGTCCGCTGCGGCGCGAGGACGCGCGCCTCGATCCGTCCCGCCCGGCGGCGGACCTGGAGCGGCGCATCCGCGCCCACCGTCCGTGGCCGGGTGCCTGGATCGACCATCCGGCGGGCAGGCTCATCGTGCTTGACGCCCACGTCGGGCCGGGCGCGCCGGGAACGCCCGGGTCCCTGATCGCGCTCGGGCCGGATCTCGCCCTGGTCACCGCCGACGGCACCCTCGTGCTGGACGCCGTCCAGCCCGCAGGCGGCCGGCCGATGTCGGGACGCGACCACCGCCGCGGCCGTCGGGACCTGTAGCGGGACGTGCGCGACCCGGCGCACGGGTCAGACCCGGGCGATCGTGACACGCGGCGGACCCAGAATGCGCTTCGACGGTACGATGGGCGGCGATGCCCATGTCAGCCCCCGGGAGCGGCGCCCCAGACGTCGACCCCGACCCCGTGCTCTTCGTGCCGCCCGTCGCGGGCACGCGCGATCCGCGTCCGGGGCTCTCGGGCCGATCGCCCGAGGACATGGTCGCGTGGCTGTCCGAGCGGGGCCAGCCAGCGTACCGCGCGCGCCAGGTTGCCGATCATGTCTGGTCGGCACGCGCCGGGTCGTTCCAGGACCTGCGCACGCTGCCCGCGTCGGTGCGCGGGGAGCTCGCCGACGCGTTCCGGATGGACACGCTCGTGGACTCCACGGTCCGGGAGGCGGACGGCGGGCTGACCGAGAAGGCGCTCCACCGACTCGATGACGGCCGGACCATCGAATCGGTGCTGATGCGCTATCCGGCGCGCGGACCGCGCCGCGAGCGGGCCACCCTGTGCATCTCCAGCCAGGCGGGGTGTGCGGTCGGCTGTCCCTTCTGCGCCACCGGGGAGCTCGGATTCTGGCGTGACCTGGAGACCGCCGAGATCGTGGACCAGGCGCGATTCTGGCGGCGCCGCCTGGCGCTCGACGCGCGGCGCGTGACGAACATCGTGTTCATGGGCATGGGCGAGCCGCTGCTCAACGCCGAGCGGGTGCTCGCCGCCGCCTCGCTGCTCAGCGACCCGCGCGCGTTCGGGCTGGGAGCCCGCCACGTGACCATCAGCACGAGCGGCGTGATCCCGGGCATCGAGCGGCTCACGGCGCTGCGGCCGCAGTACACCCTCGCGGTGTCGCTCCATGCGGCGCACCCGTCACTGCGGGACCTGCTGGTGCCACTCAACCGGCGTCACCCGGTCCACGACGTCGTGCGCGCCGCGACCGCGTATGCGGACGCGACCGGGCGCCGCGTCACGTACGAGATCGTGATGATCGACGGCATCAATGACACGCCCCGCGACGCGACGCTCGCGGCGGAGCTGCTGCGCGGCCGGCTCGCCCACGTCAATCTCATCCCCATGAATCCCGTGGCGCACACGCCCTGGCAGCCCAGCACGCCGGAGCGGATCGAGGCGTTCGCCGCGACGCTGCGCAGCGTCGGCATCCACACCACCGTGCGTCGCAACCGGGGTGCGGAGATCGGGGCGGCATGCGGACAGCTGGCCGCGGAGCTGGCCGGGAAGCCCGCGCCCGATGCCGTCACCCGGCGGCGGTCGCTCCTCGTGGAGCGCAGCGCGGCGGCGCTGCGGGACGCCGTCGCGGGGGT
Organism: Chloroflexota bacterium; assembly: GCA_034436555.1. Lineage (GTDB taxonomy): Bacteria > Chloroflexota > Limnocylindria > Limnocylindrales > CSP1-4 > JAFMJV01. Next base: position 30,059 of record DAOTUU010000033.1, read on the forward strand.
CGCCCCATGAACGGCTGGCGACCCCAGATCGCGGCGAGCATCCTGACCGCGGACTTCGGCCATCTGGACCGCGTCGTCCGCAAGCTGGAGCGTGCGGGTGTGGACCGGCTCCACCTGGACGTGATGGACGGGCACTTCGTGCCCAATCTCACGTTCGGGCCGGACATCGTGGCCGCCTTCCGGCGTCTCACCGCGCTGCCGATCGACGTGCACCTGATGATCAGCCATCCGGCTCGCTACATCGATCGCTTCCTCGATGCCGGTCCCGAGACGATCACCTTCCATGTCGAGTGCGCCGATGACGACGACACCGCGCGCGAGACGCTGGCCCGGATCCGCGAGGGTGGGTCGTGCGCCGGCCTCGCCATCAGCCCGGGCACCCAGGTGGAGGCGGTCGGGCCCTTCGTCGACCTGCTGGACCTGGTCATGGTCATGACCGTCGAGCCCGGCTTCGGCGGCCAGCGGTTCATCACCGGAGCGGCACCCAAGGCGCAGGCGGCCGCCGCGATCCTCGACGCGCAGGGCATCGAGGGGTCGATCCACATGGACGGCGGTGTCAACCGTGACACGGCCGAGCTGGCGGGCGCCTGGGGCGCGGACGTGTGCATCGTGGGCTCGGCGCTGTTCCAGCGCGGCCGAGACACGGCGGACGAGGTGTCCCTCGTGCGCGACCGGGTGGCGCGGGGCAGGGCGGGCGGTCCGCCGCTCGACCTCGCCGGGGTGCCGGCGGGCCACGGCGCGGACCTGACCGACCGGACCTGATGCGCCTGCTCCTGCAGCGCGTCACGCGCGCCAGCGTCACCGTCGATCGCATCTCGGTCGGCGCCATCGGGTCGGGCCTGGTGGCGCTGGTGGGGATCGGCCACGAGGACACGCCCGCCATCGCATCGACGCTCGCCGACCGGACCTGCGACCTGCGCATCTTCCGGGATCCGGATGGCCGCACCAACCTGTCGCTGATGGACGTGGCGGGCGAGGTCCTCGCCGTCAGCCAGTTCACGCTGTACGCAGACACCCGCAAGGGCCGCCGGCCATCCTTCCTGGGCGCCGCCGCGCCGGCCCACGGCGATGCGTGCTATCAGGCGTACTGCGCGGCTCTCGAGGCGCGCGGGGTGCGCGTGGCGCGGGGCGTCTTCGGGGCGGAGATGGCCGTGGCGCTGGTGAACGACGGACCCATGACCATCTGGCTGGACAGCGCCGGCGCGTGAGGACCGTCGACCGGATCCGCAACCGGGTGGCCCGCGCCCGACAGCACCGCTGGCGGGCGCGGGCGTACACCAGCGCGGCACGCCATGTGATCATCGGGGGCTGTCCTCGCTCGGGGACCACCCTGCTGCGACGCACGTTCGACCGCCATCCGGGCCTGTGCTGCGGTCCCGAGTCCAGCCTGTTCCTGCCCGCGCGCATCAACCTCCCGGCGCTCGCGGCGGGCCACCAGATCCCTGAACCGGAGCTGCGCGCCCTGCTCGCCGCGGCACGCTCTCAGGGCGCCTTCGTGGATGCGTTCGCGATGCGCTACCTGGCGGCGCGCGGTCGGCCGCGCTGGGCGGAGAAGACGCCGCTCAACATCCGTCACCTCGACTGGATCATGGAGCGCTGGCCGGATGCCCGGATCGTCCACGTGCTGCGGGACGGGCGGGACGTGGTGTGCTCCCTGCGCGACCATCCCGACCGGCGCTGGGTCGACGGGCGCTGGGTCCGGATGCCCAACGAGCGCTCCATCGAGGAGCACGCGCGACGCTGGGTCACGGACACGGCGGCGGGGATGCGCTGGCGAGGTGACCGGCGCTACCACGAGGTGCGCTACGAGGACCTCGTCAGGGAGCCTGCGGCGACCCTTGAGCGGGTGCTGGGCTTCCTGGATGAACCGTTCCATCCGGGACTCCTGCGCGTCGACGGGGCGATGCCCGTCGACCCCGCGACGCCGCCCGGCGCGCCGATCCCCGACCGTCCGGATGCGGCGGGCGTCATCAGCACCAGCTCGGTGGGGCGGTGGCGGAACGACCTGACCGCGGCGGACCGGGCCGTCGTGCGACGGGTGGCGGAGGCCCGCCTGGGCGAACTGGGGTATCTCGACGGCGCGGACTGGTAGGTCCCGGCGGTCGGCTCGACGGGGACCCCCCGCCTTGGCACGCCGGTCGGCTCGACAGGGACCGTCCGCCGCCAGCCGGACGGACCGACACGCGGGACCGCGACCTCGGCGGCGATGCCGGGGCGAGATGGAGAAGCGCGGTGGTGGCCCGCGCCGCCGGGTCAGGCGGACTTGCGCTGGGTGCGCCGGCAGCGGGTGCAGACGGAGGCGGTCACGAAGGTGCCGCCCTGCTGGATCTTCAGCGGATGGAGGTTGACCTCGTAGCGGCGATGGGCGCGGACGCGGTTCATGCCGCTGGACTGCGGGTTGAAGCCGCCCATGGAGGTCTTGCCGCAGAGGGCGCAGGATCGGGCCATGGCGTGACGGTTTCCTTTGTTCGGGACGGGAGAGCCTGACCCGCGAGGCGGATCACGCCGGGCGGGTACTATACCATCGCCCGATGACCCTTCGCTTCTGTGATGGGGCCACGTTCCACCGCGCCGTCGCCGCGGCCGTGGCGACCCTGGACCGTCATGTGGCGGAGGTGGATTCCCTGAATGTCTTCCCGGTCCCGGACGGGGACACCGGGCGCAACATGCTGGGCACGATGGAGGTCGCGCTGGCCCACGCCCGAGCGCTCGACGGGAAGGACCGGACGCTCTCCGGCGTGGCGGACGCCCTGGCCCACGGCGCGCTGATGGGCGCGCGCGGCAACAGCGGCGTGATCCTGTCGCAGGTGCTCAGAGGCATCGCGGAGGGAGTCCGGGGGATGCGCCGCGCCGACGGACTCCGGATGGCGCACGCCCTCCGCCGTGGCTCGCTCGCCGCGGACGCCGCGGTGCCTGTGCCGGTCGAGGGCACGATCCTGACGGTCGTGCGCCAGGCCGCCGCGGCGGCGGTGACCGCCGCGGAGCGAGAGCCGACGCTCGCGGTCGCCCTCTCGGCCGCCGCCGAGGCCGCCGCCGAGGCCGTCCTCAGGACGCCCGAGCAGCTGCCCATCCTGCGCGAGGCAGGCGTCGTGGACGCGGGCGGGCGCGGGTTCGAGCTGCTCCTGCGGGGCGTCCTGGTGGGGATGGCGGAGAGTCCAGCACCGGGGGCCTCCGACAAGCCGTCGCGGGCGACGGTCGGCGCCCCGTCGGCCGGTCGGCGTGACGGGCCGACGTGCGCCGAGGCGGGCTGGGGCTACGAGACGATGTACCTGGTCACGGCACGCGGCGACGGCCACCTGGACATCGACCGGATGCGCGCGCGGCTTCAGGCGCTGGGCGATTCGGTGCTGGTGGTGGGTGATCGCCGGCTCGCCCGGGTCCACCTCCACTCGGAGCGGCCGGATCTCGCGCTCGGCTACGGACTGCGCTGGGGCGCGGTCAGCCGGGTCACGGTGGAGAACCTGGACCTGCTCGCCGCGGGCGAGCGAGAGGAGCGTGCCGCGGAGCTGTTCGCGGTGCCCCCCGTCGAGGTCGCACGGGTGGAGGCACTCGCGGGACGCGGGGATGCCGGCCGAGGGACAGGCGCGACCTCGTCGGCGGCGGAGGGTCGCCGGGACACGGCCCCGCGCGACCGCGATGGTGATGGTCCGGTCGCCCCGTTCGGGGTCGTGGCGGTGGCATCGGGCGCGGGTTTCGCGACCGCGTTCAGGGCCGCGGGCGTGGCCTCGCTCGTGCAGGGTGGTCAGGGCGACAATCCGTCGACGGGCGACCTCGTGTCGGCCATCCGTGACGCGCGCGCCCGCGCCGTGGTGGTCCTGCCCAACAACCCCAACGTGCGACTTGCCGCGCATCAGGCCGCGGCCCTCAGCCCGGGCTGCTCGGTCCACGTCGTGCCGACGCGCAACGCCGCGGAGGGGCTCGCCGCCGTGCTCGCGCTCGATCCGCGCGCGGAGGTCCCGGTGAATGTCGAGCGCATGCTCCGGGCGGCGAGGGCCGTGCGCACCTTCAGCGTCACGCGCGCGACCCGGGACGTCACCCTCGGGGGCCACCGCGTCCGGAGGGGGGATGCCATCGCCCTCGACCCGGACGACGGGCTGATCGCAGCGGGCCGGGACCGGGTCGAGGTCGCCGCCGACGCCGCTCGCGTCACCGCGGTGGGCGCCGAGCTGGTGACCGTCCATCATGGCGCGGACGCCGATCTCGACGAGGCCCAGCGGCTGGCGACGCGCCTGCGCGACGTGCTGCCGGGCGTGGAGGTCGAGGTCGTCTACGGTGGCCAGGCGCATCAGCCCTACCTCGTCGCCGCCGAGTAGCGCGCCGGTGTCACGGAACGCGAGGCCCCCGGCCACGGCGCGCCCGGCCGACCTGGAGACGCCGCTCGGTCGGAGCGGGCTGCCGGGCCAGCGGGCGCTGGCGCGCGCGGGACCGCGCCTCGGGCTCCACACGGTGCGCGACCTCCTGTTCCACCTGCCCCGCGACCACCGCGACCTGCGGGTGCTGCTGACGGTCGCGCAGATCCGCCGGCTGCCCGACATGGCGCCTGCGACGGCGCTCCTGCGGGTGGACGACATCGCCAGGCGCCACGTGGGCCGAGGACGGCGCCTGGTCATCACCGAGGCGCGGCTGTCCGATGACACCGGATCGATCACGGCGACCTGGTTCGGTGACCGGCGCTTCATCGAGCGCCAGCTTCGGCCGGGCGACACCGCGCTGTTCAGCGGCAAGGTCAAGGTCGCGGGGTTCGGGCCCTCGCTGTCGGATCCCGAGTTCCAGCGCGAGGATGGTCGCGAGGCGCTGCACGCCGGCCGGATGGTGCCGGTCTACCGCCTCACCGAGGGTCTCACGCCCAGACTGCTGCGCGTCGCGACGCGCGCCGCCCTCGACGCGTTCGCGGGAGCGTACCGCGAGACGCTGCCGCCGGACCTGCGCGGTGACCTGCCCGGCCTCGGGGATGCCATCGCGCAGTTCCACTATCCCGTCGACCCGGCATCGCTCGAGATGGCGCGCACGCGCCTCGCGTTCGAGGAGCTGCTGGCGCTGCAGGTCGGCATGGTCGCCCGCAGACGCGGCCGTGCCGACCAGGTGGTGCCGCCCATCGCCCTGGACGACCGGGCATGGCAGGCGGCGATCGCGGGCGTGGAGCGGGGCATCGCCGCGGGGCTCCCGCCGGATGCACAGGGTGACCGCCCGGCCCGCGCCACGCTCACGGGTGACCAGCGCCGTGCGCTCGACGCCATCCGGGCGGACCTCGCCTCCGGTCGTCCGATGGCGCGGCTCATCCAGGGAGACGTCGGCTCCGGCAAGACCGCCGTCGCCGCGGTCGCGATGGCGCTCGTGGCGGCGGGGGGGCACCAGGCGGCGCTCCTGGCGCCCACGGACCTGCTCGCACGGCAGCACGCCGCGACGCTCGCGCGGCTGCTGGAGCCGCTGGGGCATGAGGTGGTGCTGCTGAGCGGGTCGGCATCCGCGGCCGAGCGGCGCGAGGCGCGCGAGGCGACGCAGACGCCGCAGCGGGGTCTGCTCGGCGCCACCCGGGGACTCATCGTGGTGGGCACCCACGCGCTCATCCAGGAGGGGGTGGCGTTCGCGGACCTGCGGCTCGCCGTCGTCGACGAGCAGCACCGGTTCGGCGTCGCCGACCGCGAGGCGCTGGAGGCGAAGGGGGTCCGTCCGCACGTCCTGCTGATGACCGCGACCCCCATCCCGCGGACGCTGGGCCAGGTGGTCCATGCCGACCTCGACGTGTCGGACATCCAGGCCGCGCCATCGGGTCGCCAGTCGATCCGGACCGCGATCCGACGGCCGGAGGAGCTGGTGGTCCGCGGCGACCGACACGACGGGCCGCTGGCCTACCTCGCCCGGGAGGTGATGGCCGGCCATCGGGGGTTCCTGATCGTCCCGCTGGTCCATCCGCCCGAGCCCGACCCGGACCTGCCACCGCCGCCCGGCCCCCCGCCGACACATGTGGAGGCCGCCGTCGAGCTCGTCGCCCGGGGCTGGGCAGAGGCCGCCGAGCGGGCGGGCCGACCGGACCTGCCGCTTCGCCTGGGCGTGGTCCACGGCCAGATGCGCGCCGCCGACCGGGATGCCGTGATGGCCCGGTTCCGCGCCGGCGAGCTGGATGTGCTGGTGGGGACGACCGTGCTCGAGGTGGGCGTGGACGTCCCGGACGCGACGGTCATGATCGTGCTCGACGCCGACCGCTTCGGGATCGCCCAGCTCCACCAGCTGCGTGGCCGCGTCGGGCGGGGTGCGGCGCGCTCCGGCTGCATCCTGGTGTCGGCGGCATACCCCGATCCGGCCATCCGCGACGACGACCTGGAGCCCGCGGCACTGTCCGTGCGCAGGCGGCTGGATGCCCTGGTGGGCAGCACGGACGGCTTCGCGCTCGCGGAGCTGGACCTGGAGCTGCGGCGCGAGGGCGACCTGCTGGGCCTGGCGCAGAGCGGGCTGCCACCGTTCCGGGTCGCGCGCCTGGCCAGCCGGGCCGATCGCGCGCTGTCGCTCCGGGCGCGCGCCATCGCCGAGGAGGTGGTCGACGCGACGGGCCATCTGCCCGAGCGCCTCGATGCGTTCGGCTGGGAGCTTCAGCACGGCTGGCTGCGGCGCGTCGGTGCGGGTGACGTCATGGCCGGGGAGGAGCTCGATGGCTGACGCGGGCCGGGTGATCACCGGGATCGCGGGTGGCATCCGGCTGCTCGCCCCAGGGGAGGGGACGCGGCCCATCGCCGATCGCGTCAAGCAGTCGCTGTTCGCGGCCCTGGACGCGGAGCTCGAGGGCGTCTGGGGCGTTCCGGCGCTCGACCTGTTCGCGGGCAGCGGCGCGTGCGGCATCGAGGCGCTCAGCCGCGGGGCATCCCGGGCGGTCTTCGTGGAGGAGGACGCCCGGGCCGCGGCCGTCATCGCCGAGAACCTGGAGCGCACCCGGCTGTCGGCGGCGGGGTCGGTCGTCCGGCGTGACGCGCTCCGGTGGCTGGCCGCCGGGGCCGCCGCGGCGGGCGAGGGCCGCGATCGGTTCGGGGTGGTCGTGGTCGATCCGCCGTATCAGGCGGGCGCGGCGCTCGCGGAGGCCCTCGATCGCCTCGGAGACCCGTCCCTCGGCTGGCTGCGCCCCGACGCGATCGTCATCGCCAAGCATTTCTGGCGTTCGACGCCGCCGGATGCGACGGGAGTGCTCCGGGCCGTGCGCGACCGGCGCTTCGGCGAGACCGCGTTGCGGCACTATCGTCCGCGCCAGCCGGAGCAGGAGGAGCCCGTCGCACGATGAGGATCGCCGTCTACCCGGGGTCCTTCGACCCCATCACGTTCGGCCACCTCGACGTCATCCGACGCGCCTGCGCCGTGTTCGACCAGGTCGCCGTGACGGTGCTCCTGAACACGCGCAAGGCGCCCGCCTCGACCGTCGAGGAGCGCGTTCGAGCGATCCGTGCGTGCGTCCGGGAGATGGGCCCGGACGAGCGGGATCGGGTGGTGGTGGATTCGTTCGAGGGCCTCACCGTGGACCACGCCCGGACGCTCGGCGCGCGGCACATCGTGCGTGGACTGCGGTCGGTGGGCGACTTCGAGGCGGAGCTCCAGATGGCGCAGCTGAACCGGCGCATGGCACCCGACATCGACACCGTCTTTCTCATGAGCGCGCCGGACCACGCGCACCTGAGCTCCAGCCTGGTGCGGGAGATCGCGGCGCTCGGCGGCGACGTGTCGGCGATGGTGCCGGGTCCGGCGGCGTCGCTGCTCCGACGCGGCGCTCCGTGACCCGGCATCGAGGGGCCGGTCGCTCGATCGGTGGATGGTGGGCTACAATGCCGTGCTGTCCCAGCCCTGAGGTTGCCCGCCATCGACATCATCTTCCTGATCGAACGCCTCGAGGCCCTCGTGGCCAACGGCCGCCGGATGCCCATGACCAACTCCGTGGTGGTCGACCAGGTGGCGGCGCTCGATCTCATCGACCAGCTGCGCGTCGCGGTCCCGGAGGAGATCCGGCAGGCGAAGCGCATCAACGAGGAGACGGGCCGCCTCGTCGAACGGGCGCAGGAGGAGGCGGAGCGAATCCTCGCGCGCGCCCAGGAGCAGGCCGCGTTCCTCATCGAGGAGCGCGAGCTCACGCGCGCCGCGGAGCTGCGGTCGCGGCAGATCATCGCGGACGGCGAGGCGGAGGCGGATGAGATCCGCCAGGGTGCGGACGCGTACGCGGCGAGCGTCCTGGTCAAGCTCGAGGGTGAGTGCGTGAAGGCCCTCCAGAGCATCAAGCGCGGCCTGGCCGCCCTCGATGAGCGCTATCCCGCCGCCGACGCGCACGACGTCCTCGCGGGCGGTCACGCCGATCCGAGGCCCCATGCTTAGCTACAACGTCGCGGAGCTTCTTCGGTCCGCGCCCGGGACCGTCCGCTCGTACCCCATCTGGCTGGCCACGCTGCCCGTCGCGGAGGACGTGACGCTGGGCGCGCCCGTGGTCGGTGACGTGCGCCTGAGTCGCACGGGCCGGAGCATCCTCGCGCGGGGACGCGTCACCACCGCCCTCGTGGAGCCCTGCGCGCGCTGTCTCGCGGACACGCCCATGGCGGTGGAGGCGGACTTCGAGGAGGAGGCGCTGCCATCCATCGACATCGACAGCGGGCTGCCGGTGGACACGACCGAGGAGCCGGATGTCCTGCGCCTGGACGACCATCACGAGCTGGACCTGACGGAGACCGTGCGCGAGGCGATCTCGCTCGCGGAGCCGCTCGTGCCCCTGTGTCGTCCGGACTGCCGCGGCCTGTGCCTCGAGTGCGGCGCGGACCTCAACGCCGATCCGGCCCATCATCACGACGACGACGCCACCGATCCGCGCATGGCCGCCCTGCGTGCCCTGCGCGACACGCTGTCGTAACAGACCACCCGCGACCGGCGTCGATCGCCGGTCACCCGCTCGGAAGGAGACCAGCGACCCATGGGAGTCCCCAAGCGACGAACGTCGCACGCCCGGCAGGGCGATCGCCGCGCGCACCTCGCGCTGACGACGCCGCAGCTGGAGGAATGCCCCCACTGCCACCAGACCAAGCAGGCGCACCATGCGTGTGCCGCGTGCGGCTGGTACGGCGGCCGGGAGGCAGTCCGCATCAAGGCCCGCAAGTCGCCCGAGGCGAGCGCCTAGGCCGCGTCCGGTCGGTCGCCCCGCGCGAACCCGAGAAGAGCTGAGGCGATGGACCTCGAGACCCTGACCCGGCGCCTGGGACCGGACGTGCTGGCGCGTCCGCGGGTGGCGGTGGATGCCATGGGCGGCGATCACGCGCCCGAGGAGGTGGTGCGCGGCGCCGTCGACTGGGCGCGCCTGCACCCCGACGTGGACGTGATCCTGGTCGGCGATGAGCCGCGCATCCGGCCGTTCATCGACGCGCCGCTGCCCGCGCACGTGACGATCGTCCAGGCGGGCGAGACGGTGGGCATGGAGGAGGCGGCCGCCACCGCGGTCCGGCGCAAGCGTGATGCGTCCATCAACGTGTGCACGCGGCTCGTCCGCGAGGGCAGGGCGGACGCCGTCGTCACGGCGGGCCACACCGGGGCGGCCGTGGCCTCGGCCATCCTCCACCTGGGCCGGCTGCCCGGCGTGGACCGCCCCGCGCTGGCCATCCAGATGGTCACCGACCGCGGACCGTTCGTGCTCCTGGACATCGGCGCCACCACCGACTCCACGGGGCGGAACCTGGCGCAGTACGCCCGGATGGCGGCGCTGTACGCGGAGCGGGTGCTGGGCGTGGCGGATCCATCGGTGGCGCTGCTGTCCATCGGCGAGGAGCGGGGCAAGGGCGATGCCCGCGTCCAGGAGGCCACGCGCCTCCTCGAGTCGCTGGACCTCCGGTTCATCGGGAACGTGGAGGGGCGGGACCTGCCCCGCCACCCCGCGGACGTCGTGGTCTGCGACGCTTCGGTCGGCAACGTGGTCATGAAGTTCTTCGAGGGCCTCTCGGGCGTCATGTTCGAGATGCTCCGGCGCGAGTTCCGCCGGCTGCCCTGGGGCCCCATCGGCTACCTCTTCATGCGGCCGGGCCTGGACCGGATCCGCCGCCGCTTCGACTATGAGCGCCTGGGGGGCTCGCCGCTGCTGGGCGTGAAGGGCACGGTGCTCATCACCCACGGTCGTGCCCGGCGCAGGATGATCGGGTTCGCGGTGGAGGTGGGTGCGCTGGCCGCACGCGCGCGGATCCCGGAGAGCATCGCCGCGGCCCTCGCCGAGGACGCCCAGACGGGCGCGGTCGCCGCGGCTCCGGCGGTGGGCGGCGATGCCCCTGCGACCGATGACATCCGAACGGTCCTGGACGCATCTCCGGGGGCTCTCGACGAGACCGGCCCGGACCATCCACCCGCCCACGCGGATCGGGCGTGACCGGAGGGGCGGGCCCGGAGCGTCGCGTCTCCGAGCGCGAGGGCCGGCGCCTGGCGCTGGGCGCCATCTTCGAGGCGGACTTCGGGATGCGCACGCCGGGTCGGGTGCTGGAGCGCCGACTGGACGAGGAGGGCGCGGACGCCGTGGCCGCCAGGCTGGCGCGCACGCTCGTGGACGCCGTCGTCGCGCATCGCGACACCATCGATGCCGAGATCGAGCGCCGCGCGCCCCAGTACCCGGTCGTCCAGCTGGCCCGGATCGACCGCGCCCTGTTGCGATCGGGGATGGGTGAACTGCTACACTGCCCCGCGACACCGACACGGGTGGCTGTCTCGGAATGGGTCGAGATGGCCCGCACCTACAGCGGGGAGTCCACCCGCCGCCTCGTGAATGGCGTCCTCGGGCAGGTCGCGATCGCTGCGACCCGGAAGGGCCCGGACCGGGGAGGGCACGTCGCCGGCCCGGACAGCGAAGCAAGCATCGTGACCAGGGGACACGAGGAGGGAGCAGCACAGTGACCGCATCGACCTACGAGCGCCTCAAGAAGATCGTCATCGAACAGCTCGGTGTCGACGAGGAGGAGGTCAAGCCGGAGTCGTCGTTCGTGGACGATCTGAACGCGGATTCGCTGGATCTGGTGGAGCTGATCATGAGCCTCGAGGAGGAGTTCGGGACGGAGATCTCGGATGAGGACGCCGAGAAGATCCGGACCGTCCAGGACGCCGTCGACTACATCGACGAGCACCTCAACCAGTAGGCCGGTCCGCCCCGCGCGGACGTCTGCCGTGCCGCCGCCGCAGGAGCTGGCAGCGCGGCTGGGCATCGCCTTCCGGGACCAGCGTCTGCTGGAGCAGGCGCTGGTCCACAGCAGCTTCGTCAACGAGCATCCGGCGGACGACATCGTCGCCAACGAGCGACTGGAGTTCCTGGGTGACTCGGTGCTCTCCCTGGTCATCTCCGAGGCCCTCTGGCACGCCCACCCCACGGAGCCCGAGGGCGCCCTCACCGCCCGCCGCGCCGCGATCGTGTCCGCGGCCGGGCTGGCGCGCGTCGGGGAGCGGCTCGACCTGGGCAGCTACCTCGTCGTCGGCCAGGGAGCGGAGCGCGCGGGCGAGCGTCGTCGCGCCTCGGTCGTCGCATCCACGCTCGAGGCGGTCGTGGCCGCGGTCTATCTGGACCAGGGCCTGGAGACCGTGCGCGAGCTGATCCTGCGGCTCGTCGGCGCGGAGCTCCGCGCGACCAGCTCGCCGTCGGCCCTCAAGTCACCCAAGAGCCGCCTCCAGGAGCGCTGCTACGCGGAGGGCGGACGCCCGCCCACCTACCGCGTCGTGTCGGTGACGGGTCCCGACCATGCCCGCCAGTACGTCGTGGAGGTGCTCGTGGACGGCCGGCCCCTGGGCAGCGGCACGGGTGCCAGCCGGCGCATCGCGGAGACGGAGGCCGCCGCACTCGCGATCGCGGCGCTCGAGGCCGCAGACCGGGCGGGCGGCACGGGACCGGCACCGGCACGGGACGCCGGCTCGTGAGTCGCGCCCGGCTCCGCGCCCTCCGGCTCGTCGGCTTCAAGTCCTTCGCGGACCGCACCACGGTCGAGTTCGGACCGGGCATCAGCGCGGTCATCGGACCGAACGGGTCAGGCAAGAGCAACCTCGCGGACGCCCTGCGATGGTCCCTCGGCGAGCAGGGACGGACGCTTCGGACGCGCCGAGCCGAGGACCTCATCTTCGCGGGCTCCTCGACCCGGCGCGCGCAGGGCATGGCGGACGTCACGCTCGTCATCGACAACGAGGATCGACTGCTGCCCGTCGAGTTCGGCGAGATCGAGCTTGGGAGGCGCCTGTTCCGGTCCGGCGAGAACGAGTATCTGCTGAACCGCCAGCGGATCCGCCTGAGGGACCTGGTCGACCTCCTGGACGAGGCGAACCTCGCCGACAACGCCTTCCTGTTCATCGGCCAGGGGATGGTCGATCAGGCACTGTCCCTGCGACCGGAGGAGCGTCGGCCGCTGTTCGAGGAGGCCGCCGGCACCCGAAGGCACGAACGACGCCGGCGCGCCGCCCAGGCGGAGCTCGCGGAGGCGGAGGCCAACCTCGAGCGGGTGCGCGACCTGCTGGGCGAGCTGCGACCCCAGGCGAGGCGCCTGGCCGCCCAGGCGGAGCAGCAGGCCCAGCGTCGCGACGCGGGACGGGACCTCGCCGCGGCGCTCGTGGCGGCGGCTCGCGAGCGACTCGGGGGCGCGGAGCGAGATTCGCTGCAACAGCGCGCCGCGCTCGAGCGCGCCCGGCAGGATGCCGATGCGGCGCTGGCCGGACTGCGTGCCGCCGAGGAGGCCGCGCAGGCGATCACGCTGGGCCTCGCCGAGCGGGCGGCCGCCGAGCGGACGGCCCGCGAGACGGTGGATGCGGTGCGGGCGCGCATCGTCGACGCGCGCCTCTCGGAGACCCGGCTGGCCGCGGACGCCGACGCGCTCGCGCGCGACCGGGCGCGCCTGGTCGAGGAGCAGGCGATCCTGCTGGGGCGGCTGGAGGTCGCGGCGCGGGACCTGGCGCTGCCGGCCGCGGAGCCGGACGACGCCGCCGAGGACGGCCTGCGGGATGCCGAGCGCCGCCTCGCGGAGGCGCAGCGGACGCTGGCCGAGGCGCGCGAGGCGGGCCGCGCCGATGAGCAGCGACTGCGCCAGCTGCGCCAGGCGCGCGAGGGACGGCTGGCCGAGGCGGGTCGCGTCCGACAGCGGTCGGTGGACGCCGCGCGGCGTCAGCGGGATGCCGAGGTCGCGGCGGGGGTGGCGGCACAGCGCGCGGGTGTCGCCGAGGAGCGGCGCGCCCTGGCTGCGCGGGCGGCGGCGGACGCCGCCCGTGACGAGGCGGCGACCGATGCGCGGGCGGAGGCCGCCCGTTCGGACGTCGTCGCCGCGGAGGCGCGCGCCCGGGACATGGCCGCCCATGAGGCGTCGGCGCGGGCGGAGCTCGCCGCGCTGGAGGGTCGCGCCGCGGCCCTGGACCAGCTCCTGGCCGTCGGACGCCCGGAAGCCGCGAGCCTGCGCATCCGCCAGGCGGGCGGCCGTGCCGTGTCCGTGGGCCTCGAGGTGGAGCCCGGCCTGCGTCGGGCCGTGGAGGCGGCGCTGGGAGATGTCCTGGCGGGCCATGTGGTGACGACGGCGGCCATCGTCGCGCTCGCGGACGCCGGGACGTCGCTGGTCATCGCGGAGGGCGCGCCGGCCCGCGGCCCGCGCGATCGCGAGGGGCAGGTGCTGGAGGCACGCACGGCCGCCGTGTCCGCGGCAGCCGCCGAGGCTGGCGGCGGTCTGCTCGTCTCGGCGCTGCGTCGCGATCCGGGGGGGCTCGTGGCTCGGCTCCTGGCGCAGGCCGCCTGGGTCCCGGACCTCGGCCGGGCGGTGGCGCTCGCCACGTCCGGGACGCTCGGCGTGGGCTGGTGCGTCGCGACCCTCGCGGGCGAGCTGGTGACCCACGACGGCGTCGTCCGGCCCGCGACGAGCGCCTCGCTGCTGGAGCGGCGCGCCGAGCGTTCCGAGATCGACCTTCGGGTCGCCGCGGCGCGATCGACGGCCGAGGCCGTCGCGGCGGACGCGCGCGTGGCGGCGTCGGCACTGCAGGCGGCGCGCCTCGCCGCGGAGGAGGCGCGTCGCGCCTCGGAGGGCGCACGTCGGCTCCGGCGCGTCGCCGACGAGGCCGAGCGTGGCGCCGCGCGTCACGCGGAAGCCGCCCTGCGCGAGTCGCAGTGGACGGCCACCCAGTCGGAGCGGTCCGGCGCGGCCGCGACGAGCGCCGCCGCGGAGCTCGCGGCCATCGAGGAGGAGGTCCGCGCCGCCGAGCGTGAGGCGACGACCGGTGACGCGGATCAGGCCGGCCAGGTCCGCGCCGAGATCGCGGCGCTCGACGGACAGGTCGCGGTCCTGCAGCGCGAGCGGGAGCGCTGGGTGACGACGGCACGCGCATCGCGCGATCGGCTCGACGCCGACCGGGAACGACGCCGGCGCGCCGAGCTGCGCCTGGCCATGGACGGCGCCCGCCAGGAGGAGCTGGAGCGCGACCTCGCCCGGCTGGTCGGCGCGGAGTCGGACCTCGCGGCGCGTCGGGAGTCCATCGGCGCGGCGCTCGCGGTCGCGGAAGCGGAGGAGGTCCGCGCGACCGGAGCGCTCCGGGAGCTGGAGGCCTCGGGCGTGGACGACCGGGCCCGCCTGCTGGCTGCGGACCGGGCCGCGAACGAGGCACGGCAGCACCTTCGGTCCGCGGAGGCGCGCACGCGCTCCAGCGAGGTCCGTGCCCTGGAGATCCGGGTGCAGCTGGATGCTGCGCGGGAGGGCCTCCTCGTGGAGCTCGCGGCCATCGGGGCCGAGGGCCTGGCGGCCCTGCGAGCCCATGCCCCTGGCGGTCCCGCCGTCCCGCCGGACGCCCCGTCGACCGGTTCCGCGGCCCGCGGCCCGGAGATGTCCGCCGACGCCCCGCCGGCCGGCTCACCGACCCCGGATGTCGAGGAGTCGCCTCGACCGCCGGACGGCGCCGACGACCAGACGGCCGCGCTGGAGAGCGCGCTCGACGCGGCCCTGGAGGCATGGCGCGGGTCCCCCGACGGGGCCCGCGCCGACGCGGTCCCTCCCACCGGTGCGCGGCTCGGCGCGCTCCGCCGGCGCTACCACGAGCTGGGCGCCGGCAATCCCTTCGCCGCGGACGAGCTGGCCGACCTGTCCCTGCGCCTGGAGGCGCTCGACGCCCAGCGCGCCGACCTGGAGACCGCCATCCGGAGCACGCGGGAGCTCATCGAGCGCCTCGAGCGGCTCATCACGGAGCAGTTCCGGGCCACCTTCAGCGCGCTGGAGGACGCCTTCCGGCGGCGCTTCACGCAGCTCTTCGACGGAGGCGAGGCGCAGCTCTCGCTGACCACACCGGACGACCTCGCGGCGACCGGGGTGGAGATCACCGCGCGCCCGCCGGGCAAGAAGCGTCAGCCGCTGGCGATGCTCTCGGGCGGCGAACGGTCGCTCACCGCCGTCGCGCTGCTGCTCGCGATGCTCGAGGTGCGACCCGTGCCGTTCTGCGTCCTGGATGAGGTGGATGCGGCGCTGGACGAGGCGAACGTGGGCCGGTTCTCGGCCGCCCTGCGCGGGCTCGCGGAGTCCATCCAGTTCATCGTCATCACCCACAATCGGGGCACCATCGAGGCCGCGGACGCGCTCTACGGCGTGACCGTGGGCGACGACGCCGTCAGTCGCGTCATCTCGCTGCGGCTGGGGGACGATGGTCCCGCGCAGGCCGGCCACGGAGACGTCGCGGGTCCCGCCGACCAGGAGACCGCCGCATGACCGATCCCGCCGCTGACACCGCCGCGAGCCTCCAGGCCGGCACCGAGAGGAGCCGCCGCGGGTTCGTCGGCAGGCTGCGCGACCTGCTCCGCGGCCCGAACGACGACGACACCTGGGAGCAGGTCGAGGAGACGCTCATCGCCGCGGACCTGGGCGCGGACCTGGCGTTCGGCGTCGTGGGACGCGCCCGGGCGAGGCGGGACCTCGCGCCGGACCTGGCGCTCCAGGTGGAGCTCATCGACCTGTTCGCACCCCGGGACCCCACGCCCTGGCCGCGCAAGCCGTCGGCCGCGACCCCCGCCGTGATCCTCGTGGTGGGCGTCAACGGCACCGGCAAGACCACCACCATCGCCAAGCTGGCGCATCGCTACCGTTCGCTGGGGGCGCGCGTCCTGCTCGCCGCGGGAGACACGTTCCGGGCCGCCGCCATCGAGCAGCTGGGCGTCTGGGCGCAGCGCATCGACGTGCCCATCATCGCCCATGCCCAGGGCGCCGATCCGGCCGCGGTGGTGTGGGACGCCATGGACGCCGCCGCTGCCCGCGGCACGGATGTCGTCATCGTGGACACCGCGGGTCGCCTCCACACCAAGAGCAACCTGATGGAGGAGCTGGCCAAGATCCGGCGCACCATCGCCAAGCGGCTGCCCGACGCGACGCCCGAGGTGCTGTTCGTGCTGGACGCCACCACAGGCCAGAACGGGCTCCAGCAGGCTCGGGCGTTCCACGAGTCGGCGGGCCTGACCGCCATCGCGCTGACCAAGCTCGACTCCACGGCCAAGGGCGGCATCGCCTTCGCGATCGAGCAGGCGCTCGGCGTGCCGGTGCTGTTCGTGGGGGTGGGAGAGAAGATGACCGACCTGCTGGACTTCGACCCCAACGCCTTCGCCCAGGCGCTGTTCGGCTAGCGCCCGCCCGCTCCGGTAGACTCCCTCGCCATGTTCGACGCCCTCTCCGACCGCCTGCGCGACGTCCTCGGCAAGCTCACGGGTCACGGCCGGATCACGGAGGCGGACGTGGACCTCGCCATGCGCGAGATCCGCCTCGCGCTGCTCGAGGCCGACGTCAACTTCCGGGTGGTCAAGGACTTCGTGGGCCGCGTGAAGGCCCGCGCCGTCGGCTCCGAGGTCATCGAGAACGTCAACGCGGGCCAGATGGTCGTCAAGATCGTGCACGAGGAGCTCACCGCGATCCTGGGCGCCGGTGACCGGACATTCCGCATCGGTGGCTCGCCCGCGGTCATCGCGCTCGTGGGCCTCCAGGGGTCGGGCAAGACCACCTCGTCGGCCAAGCTCGCCCGATGGGTCGTGCGCCAGGGCCGCCAGCCGCTGCTCGTCGCCGCCGACCCCTATCGCCCCGCCGCCATGGACCAGCTCCAGACGCTGGGCAAGGCGCTGGACATCCCGGTCTACCGAGCCCCGGCGGGGACCGCGGTCGTGGACATCGCGCGCGGCGGCGTCGCGGAGGCGAGGCGCACCGGCCGCGACGTGGTGCTCCTGGACACCGCCGGGCGCCTCCAGGTGGACGACGCGCTGATGGCGGAGATCCGGGACGTGGAGGCGGCCGTCTCGCCCACGGAGATCCTGCTGGTCGTGGACGCCATGGTCGGCCAGGAGGCGGTCGCCGTGGCGGAGGCGTTCCGGGATGCGGTGGGGCTGACGGGCCTCGTCCTGACCAAGGTGGACGGCGATGCCCGCGGTGGCGCGGCGCTGTCGATCAGCGCGGTCACGGGGGTGCCCGTCAAGTTCATCGGCACGGGCGAGCGCACGGATGCCCTGGAGGTGTTCCACCCCGACCGGCTGGCGGGCCGGATCCTGGGCATGGGCGACGTGCTGACCCTCGTCGAGCGAGCCCAGGAGGCCTTCGACGCCAAGGAAGCCGAGAAGATGGCGGAGAAGCTGAAGAAGAACAGCTTCACGCTGGAGGACTTCCTGGAGCAGATGCAGCAGATCAAGAAGATGGGGCCCCTGGGCGGACTGCTGGGCATGATCCCGGGGCTGGGCGGGGCGGCCAAGGAGGCGGAGGCGGCCATCGAGCGCGGCGAGCTCCGGCGCACGGAGGCGATCATCCGATCGATGACGCCCGACGAGCGACGCGACCCGAACCTGCTCAACGCATCCCGACGACGGCGCATCGCGCGCGGCTCCGGGACCTCGCTGCCAGAGGTGAACCGGCTGGTCAAGCAGTTCGGCGAGATGCAGCGGATGATGCGCCAGCTGTCCGCCGCGCAGGGGGGCCGCCGCGGGCCCGGGCTGCCGTTCGGGCGTCGCTGACCGGGCTCGCCATCGGGCTTCCGGGCGGTTCTCGGGCACCCGTGAGAACATGGACGCCATGAGAGACGTCGACCGCACCCCCCCGTTCGAAGACGGTTCCTCGCCAGCCGCGGGTGGCGTGACCATCCCGCCGCGCGCCGTCCGGTCCCGGTCACGCGGCAGCGCGTGGCGCGCCCTCATCGCGAGCGCGGTGTCGGCGATCCTGCTCGTGGCGATGCTGGGCGTGGCCGCGTTCGCCCAGTCCGGGCGTGGCGCAGCCGGACCCACGTTCCTGCCCGCGGACACCGTCGCATATGCGGAGCTGCGACTGGACCTGCCCGGTGACCAGCGCGACAACCTGATGGCGCTGCTGGGCCACCTGCCGGGCTTCGCCGACGCCGCGGCCTTCGACACGAAGCTGGACACGCTGCTGGACCAGATGCTGGGAGGGTCCGGTTCGCCGCTCTCCTGGACGGAGGACATCAAGCCCTGGTTCGGTGGCCAGGTCATGATCGGGCTGCCGGAGCTGCCGCCCATGGGCCTGTCCACGTCCTCCGCGGGCGATGCCGCGTCCACGCCCGTGCTCCTCGGCCTCGCGGCATCGGACGCCGCCGCCCTGGATGCGGCCGTCACGAAGGTCCTCGCGAGCCATCCCGAGGGGGTCACCAGCCAGGAGCATGGCGGGACCACCATCTCCATCGTGGCGACGGATGCCGACCAGCCCACGGTCATCGCACCCACGGACACGGTGCTGCTGCTGAGCAATGACGTCACCCTCGTCGAGTCGGCCATCGATGTGCTCGGGGGCGCGGCGCCCAGCCTCGCCGAGGACGCCGACTACCTTGCCGCTGTCGCGACGCTGCCCGCCGATCGACTGGGGGCCGTGTTCCTGGACACCACGCAGTTCAGGGACGCCCTCGCCCCCCTTCTGGGCCAGGGCCTCGGGATCCAGCCTGACGCGTCGGCCGATCCCGTCCAGCCGGACGCCTCGGCCGCTCCCGTCCCGTCGATGGCGAACCTGGCGTTCCTGCCGCCGTGGGTCGCCGGCGCCATCACGGCCCAGCCGGACAGCCTCACGGCGCTCATCGGCGCCCCGGTCGTCGAGGGCGGCCCCACCCTCGCCATCCGGAGCACGGACCTCGCCGCGAAGATGCCCCCGGACAGCGTCCTGTACCTCGAGGTCCGGGATCTCGGCGTCACGCTGAAGGGCATCGTGGAACAGATCAAGCCGATGCTCGCGGCCCAGGGCAACGAGAAGGTCCTGGACCAGTTCGAGGCGCTCCTTGGCACCGGACTCGAGTCGTACCTCGACTGGGTCCAGGACGTCGCGGTCGCCGCCTCCATCGGCATCGCCGGGCCGTCCATCGGCATCGCCGCCACGGTCACCGATGAGGCGGTGGGCGCACAGCGCCTGATGTCCCTGCTC
Organism: Chloroflexota bacterium; assembly: GCA_034436555.1. Classification (GTDB taxonomy): domain Bacteria; phylum Chloroflexota; class Limnocylindria; order Limnocylindrales; family CSP1-4; genus JAFMJV01. The sequence goes on from DAOTUU010000033.1 coordinate 49,417, forward strand.
ACGCTCGTCCGGGCCATCAGCGCGACGGCGGACCCCTCGCCGGTACAGATCACCTCCGAGGATGTCGACGGCGTCACCGTCACGACCATCGCGCTCACCGAGTCCGGCGCCGGGTTGCCCGCGGGCATGAGCATCAGCGTCGCGATCGGCGATGGCCACCTGTACCTCGGTCTGGGCGACTTCGCCAAGGACGCGCTGTCTCGCGATGCCGCCGACTCGCTCGCGGCCGCTCCCGGGTTCACGAAGGCCGTCGCCGCGGCAGGCGAGGCCAACGGCGGCCTCCTCTACCTGGACGTGGCGTCCGCGATCAGCCTCGCCGAGTCGACCATGTCGGCGGCGGACCGCGAGCGGTTCGATGCCCAGGTCAAGCCCTTCGCGGAGGCGCTCGACTTCGTGGTCGCGTCCCTCGGCCAGTCGGACACCAGCACCAGCGTGTCGCTGATGCTCTTCGTCAAGTAACGGTGTAACCTGCGCGATTGACACACCGCGCAGGATCAGGCGCCTCAGCGCTCCGGTGGGGTCACCGGGGCGCTGGCACGTCCGGCGTCGCCGCTCACGCACTTCAGGAGGTTCTCCCGCTCGTGGCAGTCCGCATCCGTCTCACCCGCGTCGGCGGTCACAAGAAGCCGGCCTACCGCTTCGTGGTCGCCGACAGCCGGAGCGCCCGGGACGGCCGCTCCCTGGACATCCTGGGGCACTACGATCCGCGCCAGGATCCCATCGAGATCAACGTCGACGCCGACCGGGCGACGCGATGGATGCAGCAGGGCGCCCAGCCCACGGTGACCGTCGAACGCCTGTTCCGGCGCGTCGGCATCCTGCCGGACATCCAGTAGCCATGGCCGCACCGGAGCTCGTCGAGTTCGTCGCGAAGTCGCTCGTGGATGACCCGTCTGCCGTCTCGGTGGGGGTGTCCCAGGACGGTGACACGCAGGTCATCGAGCTGCGCGTCGCCGAGGAGGACATGGGCAAGGTCATCGGACGCAACGGCTCCGTGGCGAAGGCCCTGCGGACCATCCTCAAGGTGGTCTCCACGCGCGAGGGACAGCCGATCTCGCTGGAGATCGTCTAGTCGACGTGACGCCGCAGCCGACCGAGCGCCTCGTCGTCTGCCTGGTCCGCGGACTCCATGGTCTGCGCGGCGCGGTGCGCGTCGAGGTGCTCACCGATGACCCGGCTCGTTTCGCGGTTGGTTCCGTGCTGCATCCGGAGGGTGCCTCGGAGACGCTGACGGTGACGTGGGCCCAGCAGGATGGTCCGGGGCTCCTGGTCCGCTTCGGAGAGGTGTCTGACCGCACCGCCGCCGAGGCACTCCGCGGGCGGTACCTCGAGGCCGACGCGCCGCGGGGCGCGCTGCCTTCGGGCGCGTACTACTGGCATGAGGTCGTCGGCTCGCACGTGACGACCACGGACGGACGCGACCTGGGCAGCGTGCGCGACGTCTTCCGCGCAGGCGGCGGCGAGGTGTTCGTCGTGGACGGCGGGTCCTGGGGCGAGGTGATGATCCCGGCCGTCGGCGCGGTGGTGCGGGAGTTCGTGCCTGCGGACGGTCGGATCGTGGTGGATGCCGCGTCGCTGGCACTCGAGGAGGCGCCTCCGGCGCGCCGACCGCGCGGACGGCTCACCAGACGCGCGCTCAAGTCCGCCCTTCAGTCCGCCGCGGCCGTCCCGGCGGTGGTCGACCGCGCGGAGGCGGCCTCGTCCGACGTCGACCGGGCCTGACCGTGTGACCCTGCGGCTCGACGTCATCACGATCTTCCCGGGGATGTTCCCGGGCCCCCTGGGCGAGTCGATCGCCGGGCGCGCCTTCGCACGCGGCCTGGCCACGGTCCACGTCCATGACCTTCGCCAGTGGGGCCTGGGCCGCCATCGGAGCGTCGACGACTACCCCTACGGCGGAGGCGCCGGAATGGTCATGCGTCCCGAGCCCATCGGTGACGCGCTGGACGCGGTGGCCTCCGCGGGTGGCACGGGGCGGCGGATCCTGATGGATCCGGGCGGTCGACCGTTCGATCAGGCGCTGGCGCGGGAGCTCGCCCGCGAGCCGGGCCTCGTGTTCGTGTGCCCTCGATACGAGGGGGTGGATGATCGGGTCCGAGCGATCGTGGACCTCGAGCTGTCGATCGGCGACTACGTGCTGACCGGCGGCGAGCTGCCCGCCCTCGTGGTGATGGACGCGCTGCTGCGGCTGCTTCCCGGGGCCATCGACGAGGACTCGCCGGTGGAGGAGTCCTTCTCCGCGCGTCTCCTGGAGTATCCCCAGTACACGCGCCCGCCGGTGTGGCGCGGCCGGGCGATCCCCGAGGTGCTCACCAGCGGCCATCACGCGGAGGTCGCACGGTGGCGCGCGGAACAGGCGATCGAGCGCACCCGGCGCAACCGCCCCGACCTGCTCGACCAGGGCCGGGACGCGGTGGAGGCCCGCACGCCGTCGGGTGACGCAGGCGCGGCCGGACCATACCGGCGGCGCGACCCCGGATGACGCGCTATACTCGCCGACCGACCACCAGACGCGCGCGCCGCGCGACCATGCGCGCCGGTGACCGCCGGCCGGAACACACCAGGAAGTGACCATCGTGAGCGTTCTCGACGACCTCGTCGCCGACCAGATCCGTACCGACCTCCCGACGCTCGCCATCGGCGACACCGTGCGCGTCTCGGTCAAGGTCGTGGAGGGGAACCGCGAGCGCGTCCAGGTGTTCGAGGGGACGATCATGCGCCTGACCGGCGGCGGGATCACCCGTTCCATGACGGTTCGGGCGCTGCGCTCAGGCGTCGGCGTGGAGCGTACGTTCAAGGTCAACTCGCCGCGCATCGACAAGGTGGAGGTCGTGCGCCACGGCGTGGCGCGCCGAGCCAGGCTGTACTTCCTGCGCGACCGCGTCGGCAAGGCGGCGTCGCTCCGCGAGCGCCGGGCCTAGTCCTCTGGGCGGGCCGCCGGGCCCGTCCCTCGCGTCCCGTCAGCCAGGGCATGACGCGCGATCCGACCCTCAAGGCGGAGTGGGCGCTCTGGCGTCAGGGTGCCCGGCTCGTCGTGGGCGTGGACGAGGTGGGCATGGGCGCGCTGTGCGCGCCGGTCGTGGCCGCGGCCGTGCTGATCCGGCCCCACACCCGCAAGGTCCCCGGCGTCCGCGATTCGAAGTCGCTCTCGGCCCGCCAGCGGGAGTCGATCGTGGACGATATCAAGCGCCGGGCGCTCGCATTCGGCGTGGGCGCCGCATCGGTCGCCGAGATCGACCGGATCAACATCCGGAATGCGTCCCATCTGGCGATGCGACGCGCGCTGGCGCGCATCCCGAGCTATGACCACGTCCTGATCGACGGGCTCAAGATCGCCGGATTCGAGCAGCACGTCGGGCCGTACACCGCGATCGTGGATGGCGATGAGCGGTCGTATGCCATCGCCTGTGCCTCGGTGGTCGCGAAGGTCACGCGCGACCGCCTCATGGCACGGCTCGCGCTGCGCTACCCGGGATACGGCTGGGAGCACAACGCGGGCTACGCCACGCGCGATCACGTGGTCGGGCTGCGGGCGCACGGGCTGACTCCGTTCCATCGTCGGAGCTATCAGCGCATCCGGGCGATCCTCGAGGGTGACCAGCTCGCGCTCGACCTCTCGGAAGCGCCTGTCCGTGACTCGCCCGATGCTCCCCCGGCCGTGGCTCGCCGGGCTGCCCATGGCGATCCCCGGACAAGCCGCGGATGAGGCGCGGATAAGCCGCCGGCAAGGCGCGGATAAGCCGCGGGCAAGGCGCGGATAAGCCGCGGGCAAGTGGCGGCCGGCATCCTGCGCGGATGGATGACCCTCGGACCGAGCGCACGGACGCGCCAGACCGCCGGACGCGACGACGGGCCCGCGGCGACCGCGCGGAGGCGTTCGTGGCGGACAGGCTGCGTGAGGCGGGCTGGCGCATCATCGGGCGCCAGGTGCCGGTCGGCCGCGACGAGCTGGACATCGTGGCCGTGGACCCGGGGGGAGACGGGTGGCCGGCCGGGCGCGTGGGAGCGGGGGAGAGGCCCTCGCTGGTGTTCGTGGAGGTGCGCTCGGCGCGCGACGGGCGGTTCGGCTCGCCCGAGGAGTCCGTGGTGGGCCGGAAGGCGGCACGCACCTATCGGGCGGCCCTCTCCCTGATGCGCGAGGGCCGGCTCCCGGATGGTCGCGCCCTGCCGCAGCTGGACTGGCGCGTGGACGTGATCGCGGTGACCGGTCTCACGACAGACGACGGCGCCGCCGGCTCATCCCCGGTCCGGGTGCGCCACCTGCGTGCCATCATCCCCGAGTAGACCTCCGCCCGCGTGCCCGGTCGCCACCCTGGGGCCATCGCCTCCCGCGGGCCCTCCGTGACCGCTGCCACGATCGCCTGGCCGCTCCGGCGGGGACCGAGGGACGACGGGAGGCTGCCCCGCATCGATCGCAGGCGGGCGATCGGGCCGGGTCGGACCGCGACGTGGCGTGGCGCGGGGTGGTGGCCGTGGCCCTCCAGCGGCCCAGGCTCACCAGTTCCGGCGGCGGCCCGTCGATCTGGCCGCTCCATGGACCATGCCAGCCGGTTCGATCGCGACGGTCCGCCCGGCGGCCCGGATCGTCGTGGTCAGGGCCGTGTCCGGACGCTCATGGCCGCTGGGCGGCCGATCGGCCGGCGCCCGAGACCGCGAGGCACGACAGGACGTGAGGCACGACAGGACGTCAGGCCCGGCCGCGCGCCGTGCTACACTGCCGTGCGGTCCGAGATGACCGGACCGGAGCATGTCCGTCGGGCATGCATCTCACACGCGCGCCGCTCCCCGCGGGGGTGCCGGCCGGCGCACGGAGGCGCCGTCCCGGTCCGCGGATCATGAGGCGCGCGGCGGCACAACCGTCCCGGAGGTCACCCATCCATGCCCACCGTGTCCATGCGCCAGCTGCTCGAGGCCGGCGTCCACTTCGGCCATCAGACCCGGCGCTGGAATCCGAAGATGAAGCCGTACATCTTCGCCGAGCGCAACGGCATCCACATCATCGACCTCGCGCAGACCGTCAAGCGTCTGGACGACGCCCTCGGATTCGTCTCCGAGACGGTCGCGGGCGGTGACACGATCCTGTTCGTGGGCACCAAGAAGCAGGCCCAGGAGCCGATCATGGAGGAGGCGGCCCGCGCGGAGATGCCGTGGGTCAACCACCGCTGGCTGGGTGGCATGCTCACCAACTTCGTGACCATCCGCAAGCGGCTCGGTCTGCTGGACCAGCTGGAGGCCCGCCAGGCCGCCGGCGACTTCGACCGCCTGACGAAGAAGGAGGCCTCGCGCCTCACCGACGAGATGGCGCGGCTGCAGCTGAAGCTGGGCGGCATGCGCCGGATGCGCCGCCTGCCGGGCGCCCTGTTCGTGGTGGACCCGCACCGTGAGCACATCGCGGTGACCGAGGCCCGCAAGCTGGAGATCCCCGTCATCGGCACCGGTGACACGAACGTGGACCCAGATCAGCTGGACTTCATCATCCCGGCCAACGACGATGCCATCCGGGCCATCAGGCTGCTGTGTCGACTGGTCTCGGAGGCGGCCATCGAGGGCGCCGCGTCGCGCGCCGTCCGCGCACAGGCGGAGCCGCTCCTCGCGTCCGAGGTGAGCGACGCTGAGGAGGCCAGCGACGAGATGATCGCCGCGATCGCCGCCGGAGGGACCTTCAGCTTCGCTCCGGAGCCCGACGAGGAGGAGCTCCTTCCCGGCGGCCCCGTCGTCGAGGGAGCCGAGGATGTGCCCGCGGCGGGCTGACCGACGGCACGACCTGGCGCACCCATCCCACCACGAGGTACGGATCCCCACATGACCGCGATCGACCCCCAGACTGTCAAGGAGCTCCGCGAGCGGACCGGCGCTGGATTCATGGACTGCAAGAAGGCGCTCGAGGAGACCGGCGGCGACCTGGAGGCCGCGGTCACGCTGCTCCGCGAGCGGGGCGTGGCGGCCGCCGCGAAGAAGGCGGGCCGGGACGCCCGCGAGGGATCGGTCGCCGCCTACATCCATGCGGGCGGACGGCTCGGGGTGCTCATCGAGGTGAACTCGGAGACGGACTTCGTGGCCCGCAACGATGAGTTCCAGAAGCTCGTGCGCGACCTCGCGATGCAGGTCGCCGGCATGGCCCCCCTGTACCCCACCATCGACTCGATCCCGGCCGCCGTCCTGGCGGCCAAGAAGGCGGAGCTGGCGGCGGATGAGTCCGTGGTGAGGAAGCCCGCCGAGATCCGTGACAAGATCGTCGAGGGCCAGCTCAGGAAGTGGTACTCGCAGGTCGTGCTCTATGAGCAGCCCTTCCGGGACACCGACCACACGGTGGGCCAGCTCGTCACCGACGCGATCGCGAAGATCGGTGAGAACATCCGCGTCCGACGCTTCGTCCGCTACCAGCTCGGGGAGGAGCTGTGAGCGTCGCCGCTGGGGCGTCCGGCGGCCCGTCCGACGGGTCGCGCGGCCGCTACGGGCGGATCCTGCTCAAGATCTCGGGTGAGGCGCTGCTCGGCGGGGTCCCCTACGGCGTCGATCCGTCGGTGTGCGCCGACATCGCCCGCCAGGTCGGCGAGGTGCGGGCCGAGGGCGTGGAGGTCGCCATCGTCGTCGGCGGCGGCAACATCTTCCGTGGCCTCGCGGCAGCGGCGAAGGGGATGGAGCGGGCCACCGGCGACTACATCGGCATGCTCGCGACGGTGATGAACGGTCTGGCGCTCCAGGACGCCCTGGAGAAGGAGGGCCTTCCGACGCGGGTGATGAGCGCCATCGCCATGAACGAGGTCGCGGAGCCCTACATCCGCAGGCGGGCCATGCGCCACCTGGAGAAGGGTCGCGTGGTCATCCTCGCGGCAGGAACCGGCAACCCGTACTTCACGACCGACACGGCCGCCGCACTGCGCGGCGTGGAGATCGGTGCCCAGGTCATGTTCAAGGCGACCAAGGTCGACGGCGTGTACAGCGCGGACCCCATCGCGGATCCGACGGCCGTTCGACTGGACACACTGACCTACGACCGCCTGCTCACCGAGCGCCTGGGTGTGCTCGACTCGACCGCGGTCACGATGTGCATGGAGAACGCGCTGCCCATCGTCGTGTTCAACATGAACCGACCGGACAACATCCGGCGCGCCGCGCTGGGCGAGCCGGTGGGCACGCTCATCCACGGAGGATTGCCAGCATGAGCGACGGCGGACGACAGACCCTCGAGGCACGCATGAGCCGGGCGGTGGAGGCGATGGAGCGTGACTTCCACGCCATCCGCACCGGGCGCGCCTCGACCGCGCTGGTCGAGCGCATCCAGGTCGAGTACTACGGCACCAGCACGCCGCTCAATCAGCTGGCCAGCATCTCCGTGCCGGAGGCCCACCAGATCGCCATCCAGCCGTGGGACCGGGGTGTCCTCACCGCGATCGAGAAGGCGATCCTCAAGAGCGACATCGGGCTGATGCCGAACGTCGACGGAACCGTGATCCGGCTCAACATCCCGCCCCTCACGGAGGAGCGCCGGAGAGACCTCGTGAAGGTGGTCCACCGACGGATGGAGGATGCCAAGGTGGAGATCCGCAATCACCGCCGGGAGGCCGCTGACGAGCTGAAGAAGCGCGAGAAGGCGGGTGACATCGGAGCCGACGAGGCCCGCCGCGACCTGGAGCAGGTGGAGCGGCTGACGCACCACTGGACCGAGGAGGTCGATCGCCTGGGCAAGGTCAAGGAGCAGGAGGTCATGGAGGTCTAGTGGCCTCCACCGCGACGGGATCGAGCGCACCGGGGGAGACGATGACCGGCGCGTCGGGTCATCCCGGCGTGCCGCCGCGTCACGTCGCCGTCATCATGGACGGCAATCGCCGGTGGGCGCGCGAGCGCGACCTGCCGGAGGCCCAGGGCCACGCAGCGGGCGTCGAGGCGATCCGGCCCATCGTGGAGCGGTCCGTGGAGCTGGGCATCGAGGTGCTCTCGCTGTATGCCTTCAGTCGCGAGAACTGGCAGCGCGCGGACCACGAGGTGCGAACCCTCCTGACGCTGCTCGAATCGGCCATCCGCGACGAGACCCCGCGGCTGCGCGAGCAGGGCGTCCGGGTCCGGCTGCTGGGTCGGATGGAGGAGCTCGGGCGGGATACCCGGGCGTCCATCGAGGACGCCCTCGCGGCCACCGCGGACGGCGCTCGGATGACGCTCAACGTCGCGTTCAACTACTCCGCACGCACGGAACTGGTGGATGCGGTGCGCCGCTGCCTGACAGACGGCCTGGCGCCCGATGCGGTGACCGAGGACGCCATCGCGGAGCGTCTGTACACGGCCGGCCTGCCCGAGCCGGACCTGCTCATCCGCACCGGGGGAGACCAGCGGGTGAGCAACTTCCTGCTGTGGCAGGCCGCCTATGCGGAGCTCTACTTCTGCGACCGGTACTGGCCCGACTTTGACCGCGTGGCGTATGACGCGGCGCTCGCGGAGTACGCCCGGCGCACCCGGCGCTTCGGTCGCTGAGGGTCGGTCGCGGTGCAGCAGCGTCTTCTCAGCGCGCTCGTGATGGTGCCCGTGGTGGCGGGCGTGTTCCTGCTGGGCATGCCCTGGCTGGGGCTCGGCATCGCCGTCCTGGCCCTGATCGCCGCCTCCGAGGCGTTCCGGCTGCTGGCCGGCGCCGGATTCCCGGTCCGGATGCTGCCCGGCGTCGTGGCGCCGCCGCTCGCGGTGCTGGGGATGGCGTGGGCCGGGGCGCCGCTGGGCGCCGCCGCGGCGTTCGTCGCGGTCATCGTGGTCGTCGCGGCCATCGACGCCTTCCGGCGACCGGAGCCACGCGACGGGTTCCTGGCCTGGATGGGCACCACGTTCGGGGCGCTGTATGCCAGCCTGCTCGCGTTCGTCGTGGGCGTCATCGTGGTGGCGCCGCCGCTGCCGCCCGATGCCCCCCTGTTCGGCTGGTTCGACGCCGGGCGCACCTGGCTGCTCGTGCTCGTGCTCACGGTCTGGAGCTTCGACACCTTCGCCTACCTCGCGGGCCGCACGTTCAAGCGGGGCCGGTTCCTCAACCACATCTCGCCCAACAAGACCTGGAGCGGCGTGATCGGCGGCACCGTCGCGGCGGTCGTGGTCTCCACGATCCTCGTCTGGGCGACCGGGCAGGCGCCGCTGGCCGGCGCGGTCCTGGGCCTGCTCGTGGCGATCGCGGCGCAGTCAGGCGATGTCGCCGAGTCGCTGCTCAAGCGGTCGGCGGGCCAGAAGGACTCCGGGACACTGATCCCCGGTCACGGTGGCGTCCTCGACCGGACCGACTCGTTCCTGTTCGCGGCGCCCGCCCTGTTCGCCTTCCTCATCGCGCTGGAGCCGCTGGGGCTGCTGCGGTGATCGGTCCCGGCCCGGTCCGCGTCGCGCTGCTGGGCTCGACGGGATCGATCGGACGACAGACGCTCGATGTGCTCGCGAGCCTCGGCGAGGACGCGTTCCAGGTGACGGCGATGGCCGCGGGCCGGGACGCCGCCACGTTCGCCGGGCAGGTGGCGCGGGTCCGACCCCGGACGGTGACCCTCGCCGACACCGCGGCGCTCCGCAGACTGGCGCTGCCGCAGGGCACGGCCGCGGACCCCGCCCCGGACGCGATGCTGGCGATGGCCACGCGCGACGACGTGGACCTGGTCATCGTCGCGACCGGGGGGACCATCAGCCTCCGGCCGGTGCTTGCCGCGCTCGGTGCGGGCAAGGTCGTGGCCACGGCCAACAAGGAGACGCTCGTCGCGGGCGGCCACCTGGTGATGCCGCTCGCCGCCGCCCGTGCCGCCGAGGTCGCGGCGCGGGCCCCCGGCGACGCGATGGCGAGCCCGCTGGCGTGGCTCCGGCCCATCGACTCGGAGCATTCCGCGATCTGGCAGTGCCTCGTGGGTGAGCGATCGTCAGAGGTGGCGCGGCTGGTGCTGACGGCCTCCGGCGGCCCGTTCCGGACGCGCGCCGCCGCGGACATGGCCACGATCACGCCGGCCGAGGCCCTGGGCCATCCCACCTGGTCCATGGGCGCGAAGATCACCGTGGACTCCGCGACGCTCATGAACAAGGGCCTGGAGGTCATCGAGGCCCATTGGCTCTACGATGTGGCGTACGACCGGATCGACGTCCTGGTCCACCCGCAGAGCCTCGTCCATTCGCTCGTGGAGTTCGTGGACGGCTCCCTCAAGGCCCAGCTGGGACTCCCCGACATGCGCATCCCCATCCAGTACGCGCTCACCCATCCCCGCCGTGCGGCGGGTCCGGCCCCACGCCTCGACCTCGCGGCGCAGCCGGCGCTCACGTTCGAGGCGCCGGAGGGGGCCCGCTTCCCGCTGCTGTCGCTGGCGCGCGCCGCCGGCCTCGCCGGCCCGTGCGCCACGACCGCGCTCATCGCGGCCGACGAGGTGGCGGTGCCTCGCTTCCTGGACGGGAGGCTCACCTATCCGGGCATCCACGCGCTCGTCGATGGGGCGGTCTCGCGCTTCGGCGGCGGGCCGGCGCCGGATCTCGACGGGCTCATCGCGCTGGATGCGGAGGTCCGTGCCTGGGCCGCCGGGGCGGCATCCGATGGAGCCGTCCGATGATCGACCCCGTGATCGACATCGTGCTGCTGCTGGCCATCCTGGTCGGCCTCGTGGTCATCCACGAGCTGGGTCACTTCATCGCCGCGCGCCGCGCGGACGTCCGGGTCCACGAGTTCGGGGTGGGGTTCCCGCCGCGCGCCGCGATCCTCCACCGCGGCAGGGAGACCCTCTGGACGGTCAACTGGCTGCCCATCGGCGGCTTCGTGCGGCTGGAGGGGGAGGAGGGCGAGTCCGCCGACCGGCGCGCCTTCGTCAACCAGCCGCTGCGGACGCGGCTGCTCATCCTCGTGGCGGGTGTCGCCATGAACTTCCTGCTCGCATGGGTGATCCTGACGGGCATCACGTTGTTCGCCGATCCCGTCAGTCATGTCCGCCTGCGCACGGTCCAGCCGGGCTCGCCCGCCGCGCTCGCCGGACTGGTCGGCGGAACCCGTCTCGAGATGGACGCGGACCGCAACCAGGTCGTCGACCGCGACGGCGACGTCATCCTCGCCATCGACGGTCAGACGTTTCCCATCTTCGAGGGGACGCCCAGCTCCGACCGGCCGCTGGTGTACCTCCGCTCCCGCGCCGGCCACGAGGTCGTGCTCACGGTCGCGCGACGGGACGGCACGGTCCAGGAGGTGACGACGACGCTGCGCCCGCCCGATCAGGCGTCGCGGGGTGCGCTGGGGGTCGCGGTGATGGGATTCGAGTCGGGATCCCAGTCCAACGGCCTGGTGGAGTCGGTCATCATCGGCTTCCAGCGCACCGTGGACGCCTCGACGCTCATCATCCGGGGCGTCGCCGACCTCATCGCCAACATCGGCGACCCGCAGGTCGCCGGACCCATCGGGATGGTCACGCTCGTGGGCGCCTACCGGGAGCTGCCGCCGACGTTCCTGCTGTGGATGATCGCCCTCCTCTCGGCGAACCTCGCGGTCATCAACATCCTGCCCTTCCCGCCCATGGACGGTGGGCGGGCGGCCGTGGCCATCGCGATGCGCATGGCCCGGGGACGCATCAGCATCCAGATGGAGCGGGCGATCTACTTCACCGGGTTCGTGGCGCTCATGGCGCTGCTCGTGTGGATCTCCATCTTCGACATCCGGCGGATCGCGGGCGGATGAGCAGAGACCTCCGGCCGGTGCGCCGAAGCACCGTGACCGTCGACGTGGGTGGCATCCCGGTCGGATCCGCGCATCCGGTCGTGGTCCAGTCGATGACCAACACGGACACGGCGGATGCGCACGCCACCGCGCTCCAGGTGGCCCGCCTGGCGCACGCCGGCAGCGAGCTGGTGCGCATCACGGTCAACAACGACGCGGCGGCGGCGGCGGTGCCCGAGATCCGCCGCAGGCTGGACGACCTGGGCGTGGCCGTGCCGCTCATCGGCGACTTCCACTACAACGGTCACCAGCTGCTCGTGGAGCACCCGAGGATGGCTGCGGCGCTCGCCAAGTACCGCATCAACCCGGGGAACGTGGGCGCCAAGCGCCACGACGAGAACTTCCAGACGATCGTGCGCGTGGCGATGGAGCACGCCAGGCCGGTGCGCATCGGCGTGAACTGGGGCTCCCTGGACCAGGCGCTGCTGACGGAGCTGATGGATGGGAACGCGCGGTCCGCGTCACCCATCGACGCCCGCTCGGTGATGATCGAGGCGATGCTCCAGTCGGCACTCCGCTCCGCCGACCTCGCCGAGGAGACCGGCCTGGCCCACGAGCGCATCATCCTCAGCGCGAAGGTGTCCCAGGTGCGCGACCTCGTGGACGTCTACCGCCTGCTGGCCCAGCGCTGCGACCTGCCGCTCCACCTGGGGCTGACCGAGGCGGGCATGGGCATGAAGGGCATGGTCGCGTCCGCGGCGGGCCTCGCGATCCTGCTCGACCAGGGCATCGGAGACACGATCAGGGTCTCGCTCACGCCCCAGCCGGGCGGCGACCGCGGCGAGGAGGTCCTCGTGGCGCAGCAGGTGCTGCAGTCGCTGGGGCTGCGCTCGTTCGTCCCCCAGGTCTCGGCCTGCCCGGGCTGCGGTCGCACCACCAGCACGTTCTTCCAGGAGATGGCGGAGCGCATCCAGCAGCACCTGCGGGACCGGATGCCCGAATGGGCCACGGTCTACCCCGGCGTGGAGGAGCTGCGCGTCGCGGTCATGGGCTGCGTCGTCAACGGTCCGGGCGAGTCCAAGCATGCGGACATCGGCATCAGCCTGCCGGGAACGTTCGAGGACCCGGTGGCGCCGGTGTTCGTGGACGGCGCGCTGCGCACGACGCTGCGCGGCGAGGGCCTCGTGGACGCCTTCATCGTCATCCTCGAGGACTATGTCGCGCGGCGCTTCGGGAGTCTCGCCCGCGCCTGAGCGGACCTCCGTCCATCGGGTCGCCCGGCGGCTCGGTGCTATACTGTCGGTTCTTCCGGATTCGGCCGCCTAGGAACGTGGGTGACCCCCACGTTTCGTCATGTATGGGGCTGGTCGCACACGGGACCGGAACGTACTGGGAGGTGCCGCACCATGAACCGCGACTTCATCGGCGCGCTCCTCCAGCTGAACGCGGAGAAGGGCGTCTCTCGCGAGCAGCTCATGCGCACCGTCGAGGACGCCATCCAGTCCGCCTACCGGCGTGTCGGTCCGGGCTACGAGGATGTCCACGTCCGGCTGGACGGCGACTCCGGCAGGATGCGCGTGTTCCGTGCGCGGCGCGTAGTCATGGAGGTCGAGGATCCGCTCACCGAGTGGACCCTGGACGAGGCGCAGCAGCGGCGCTCGGACGCCGAGATCGGCGAGCTCATCGAGTACGAGGAGCTGGATCCCGACCACTTCGGCCGCGTCGGCGCGCAGATCGCGGGTCAGGTGATCCGCCAGCGGCTGCGCGAGGCCGAGCGCGAGACCCTGTTCGACGAGTTCGCCCATCGGGAGGGGGAGATCATCACCGGCTCGGTGAGCCGGGTGGAGCCGCGGGGCGTGATCCTGGACCTGGGCAAGGCGGAGGCGGTGCTGCCCACGACGGACCAGTCGGCCACGGAGCATTACCGCATCGGCCAGCACGTCAAGGCGTACGTGCTTGAGGTGCGCCGGACCACGCGCGGCCCGCTCATCTACGTCAGCCGCACCCACAAGAACTTCCTGCGCCGGATGTTCGAGCTGGAGGTCCCGGAGATTCACGCCGGGACGGTGGAGATCAAGGCGATCGCCCGCGAGGCGGGCTCGCGCAGCAAGATCGGCGTGGCCAGCCGCCAGGAGGGCCTCGATCCCGTGGGGGCGACGGTCGGCCAGCGCGGCGGCCGGGTCCAGGCGGTCGTCGCGGAGCTGGGTGGCGAGAAGATCGACGTCATCCCGTGGTCCGACGACCCGGCCGTGTTCGTCGCCAACGCGCTCTCGCCGGCCCAGGTCGTGGGTGTCGCCATCGACGAGGAGAACCGCATCGCCGCGGTCACGGTTCCGGAGCGCATGCTCTCGCTCGCCATCGGTCGGGAAGGCCAGAACGCGCGGCTCGCCGCGAAGCTGACCGGCTGGCGCATCGACATCCGCTCGGATCAGGCACCCCGCGCGGCCGCGCCCGCGGTGGAGGACGCGCCGATCGCAGCCCCGGCCGCCGAGACGCCGGCCGTGCCGGAGGCCGAGACGCCCACCCCCGAGCCTGTGGCGTCCGCCGACGCCGCGGCGGGACCCGCTGGCCCACCCGCCGCCCCACGCGCCCGGCGCTCGACCCCCGCCAGGGAGGTGTCGCCGTAGGCGCCCCCTCCGCCGTGGTCGGACGGCACGCCCCCACCCGCACCTGCGTCGCCTGCCGGACCGAGCGCCCCAAGCGCGAGCTGGTCCGGGTGGTGCGCACCCCGGCGGCCCTCGTCACCATCGATCCCACCGGTCGTCTGCCCGGCCGTGGCGCGTATCTCTGCGCCGACGGCTCCTGCTGGCGGCTCGCCCTGCGCAAGGGGGCGGTCGAGCGCGCGCTCGGCGTCCCCCTGCCCCCCGAGCTGCGGAGCCGGCTCGAGCAGGACGCCCACGAGCAGCTCCAGGGAGGTCCTCATGGCTCGTAGTCGCAGTGGCACCCGCAACATGCGGGGACCCCGCAAGCCCATGCGCCGACCCGGCGAGGGTGGTGGCGCGGTCCAGACGATCGACCCGTCCGCGCGCGGCGCGGTCGAGATCCCGGCCTCGATCACCGTCAAGGAACTCGCGGAGCTGATCGGGGTGAACCCGGCGGACATCATCCGCGAGCTCATCAAGAGCGGCATCTTCGCGACCATCAACCAGGTCGTCGACCGGGACACGGCTTCGCTGGTCACCAGCGACCTGGGCTACGAGGTCGCGGAGGCCGCCACCGACGAGGTCGATGTGGAGGCGGAGGCGGACGCCCATGAGGCGGCCAAGGACGCCATCTTCGAGGGCGATGACCCGCGCCACCTCGTGAGCCGCGCGCCGATCGTGACCGTGATGGGGCACGTGGACCACGGCAAGACGTCGCTCCTGGACGCCATCCGCCAGACCACCGTGGCCGCCGGCGAGAAGGGCGGCATCACCCAGGGCATCGGCGCCAGCGAGGTGGAGATCAAGGGTCGGCGCATCGTGTTCCTGGACACGCCGGGCCACGAGGCGTTCACGGCCATGCGCGCCCGCGGCGCCAAGGTCACCGACATCGCCGTGCTGGTGGTGGCCGCCGATGACGGCGTGATGCCCCAGACCGCGGAGGCGATCGACCATGCGCGGGCTGCGCGCGTGCCCATCGTCGTGGCGCTCAACAAGATCGACAAGGCGGACTCCAACCCGGACCGCGTGAAGACCGAGCTGTCGGAGCACGGCGTCATCGTCGAGGAGTACGGCGGCGACACGCCGCTCGTGCCGGTGTCGGCCAAGACCCGCCAGGGCCTCGACGACCTGCTGGAGACGATCCTCATCACCTCGGACGCGCTCGTGGACCCCAAGGCGGACCCCAGGCGCCATGCCATCGGCACGGTCGTGGAGGCGGAGCTGGACAAGGGCCGTGGCGCCGTCGCGACCGTGCTCATCCAGACGGGCACCCTCAAGGTCGGCGACGTGGTCGTGGTGGGTGACACCTACGGCCGCGTCCGCGCCATGGAGAACAGCCACGGCAAGCGCCTCCAGAAGGCGGGACCCGCCTCCGCGGTGGTCCTCCAGGGCCTCGGCGAGGTGCCCGCCGCCGGGGACATCCTGCGCGCCGTGGACGACGAGAAGCGGGCTCGGGCGCTCGTCGAGGAGCGCAGGAACGCGCAGTCGGCCCGCCCCGAGGGCACCGGTCGCGCCACGCTCGAGGACCTGTACCGACAGATCCAGGCGGGTCAGACCAAGGAGCTGCGCATCATCCTCAAGGCGGATGTGCAGGGGTCGCTGGGAGCCGTGGTCCACGCGCTGGACCAGATCCAGACCGACGAGGTGCGCATCAACGTCATCCATCAGGGCACCGGCGACGTGACCGACAACGACATCAACCTGGCGTCCGCCTCGGACGCGGTCGTCGTCGGCTTCAACACGAAGCTGGACGCGACGGCCCGCCGGACCGCGGAGGCGACCGGCGTCGAGGTCCGCTCCTACGACATCATCTACAAGCTCACCGACGACATGGAGGCCGCGCTCCGGGGCATGCTCGAACCGGAGATCGTGGAGGTCGTGGAGGGTCGCGCCGAGGTGCGCCAGATCTTCCGGGTGGGCAAGTCGCAGGTCGTGGCGGGCTCGTACGTGACGCACGGGCGGGTCGTGCGGGGCGGTGCGCGCGTCTACAGGGGCGGCCGCCTCATCGCGACCGACAAGGTGGACTCGCTGCGCCGGTTCCGGGACGACGTTCGCGAGGTGGCCACCGGCTACGAGTGCGGCATCGGCCTGGCCGGGTTCCACGACCTGGTCGAGGGCGACATCATCGAGAGCTTCACCTCGCAGGCGGTCTCGCGCGCCGGCGGGAGCTGACTTCCCGTGACGGAGCGGACCGCGCGGCTGGACCAGCTGCTGCGGGAGGAGATCAGCGCGATCATCGCCCGGGACATCGCCGATCCGCGCATCGGCTTCGTGACGGTCACGGAGGTGGACGTCGCACCGGACCTGGGCCATGCCACGGTCTGGGTCTCGGTGATCGGGGACGCCGCCGCGCGCAGGGCCAGCCTCCGCGCGCTGGGCCGGGCGATGCCCTATGTCCGACACCGGCTGGGCGGCCTGCATCTGCGCAAGATCCCGGAGCTGCACCTGCGCCACGACGATTCGGTGGAGCGGGGCACGCGCGTGCTCCAGCTCATCGACGAGCTGGAGCACGGTGGCGACCCCACGTCCGTCCCGCCCGCACCGGAGTCATTGCCCGACCCGCTCACGGCGCGTGGCCACGCCGAGCCGCCCGCACCCCGGCCCCGCAGGAGAAGGAGCCCGCGCGCCGGCGCCACCCAGGGGGGTGGACGTGACGGCTGAGCCGAGCATCCCGGCCCCCGGGCTCCAGGCGCTCACGGCCGCGGATATCGCCGCGGTGCCGGATGCGGTCGTGGAGCGGCTCCTGGCGGCCCGCCGGGTGCTGACCGTATGCCATCGAGACCCCGAGGCCGACGCCCTGGGATCGGCGCTGGGGCTCGCGCTGGCCCTGGAGTCGCTGGGCAAGCAGGCCACACCCGTGTGCACCGACCCCGTGCCCGCGATGTATGACTTCATGCCCCACATCGAGCGCTTCCGCCAGGATCCGGAGCCGGGGTTGGACTGTGACCTCATCGTGGTCGGCGACTGCGGTGAGCTGGAGCGTGTCGGATCGGTGCTCGATCGCCACGCCGAGCTGTTCTCGCGGGTGCCCATCGTCGACATCGACCATCACGCCTCGAACGTCGGGTTCGGCGCGGTCGACTGGATCGACCCGTCCGCGGCCGCCACGTGCGAGATGGACACGCTGCTGCTGCCCCGCCTGGGGGTCCCGGTGGACGCCCTGGGCGGAGACCTCGCCGCGGTCCTGATGGCGGGCGTGGTCATCGACACCGCGACGTTCGCCCACCCCAACGCGACGCCTCGCACGCTGCGCGTGGCCGCGGAGCTACGGGCGGCCGGCGCGCCGCTGTCGGACATCTCAAGGCGGCTCTACCGCACCAAGCCCACGGCACAGCTGCGCCTGTTCGGACTGGTGCTGTCCCGGCTCGAGTCGGCGGCGGACGAGCGGCTGGTGTGGTCCACGCTGGCGCCCGGAGACCTCATGGCCGCGGATGCCATGCCCGCGATGTCCGAGGGCATCATCGACCTGCTGGCCCAGGCGGAGGGGGCCGAGGTGGCGATCCTGTTCAAGGATCTGGGAGACCACACGCGCATCAGCGTCCGGACCCGGGACGGGGGCGTGGATGCGATCGCGCTGACCGGGGCATTCGGCGGCGGCGGTCACGCCCGGGCCGCCGGTGCGTCGATCTCGGCGCCTCTGGTCGAGGCGCGGCGCAGCGTCCTGGACCGGGCGACCGCGCTCATCGCCCGCGGGTCGGGCGAGTCATGAGTCCGCGCCGCGCGACCGGACCGGAGCTGGACGGCATCCTCGTGGTGGGCAAGCCGACGGGGCCCACGTCGCATGACGTGGTGGCCATCGTCCGGCGGCTCACGGGCGTGCGTCGGGTGGGTCACGGCGGGACCCTGGACCCGTTCGCGGCGGGCGTGCTGCCGGTCTTCCTGGGCCATGCGACGCGCATGGTGGAGTATCACCTCGGCGATGCCAAGGCCTATCGGGCGGTGGTCATCCTGGGTGCGGCGTCCACCACGGACGATCGCGACGGCGAGCTCACGCCGCTGGACGCGCCGCTCCCTTCTCGGGACGCCGTGGAGGCATGCCTGGCGGTGTTCCGCGGCCCCATCGAGCAGGTCCCGCCCGACCATTCCGCGGTTCACATCGGGGGCCGCCGCGCGTACGAGCTGGCGCGTCACGGCAAGAAGCCGGAGCTGAAGTCACGCCGCGTGACCATCCACGAGCTGGTGCTGGCGGGCTGGGATGTCAGCGACCCGGAGCGGCCCGCCGCGACCCTCGAGGTGCGCTGCTCCGCCGGAACCTACGTCCGGGCGCTGGCGCGCGACCTTGGCGCCGCGCTGGGCACGGCCGCATATCTCGGGGCCCTCACGAGAACGGCCAGCGGGCCCTTCCGGCTCGATGCCGCGCACCCGCTCGACGCGGTCCGACAGGCGCTCGCCGCCGGCCGGGCGCAGGACCTGCTGCTGCCGTCCGACACGGGCCTGGACGCCTATCCCCGGGTGTCGCCCTCATCCGATGAGCTGGCCGCGCTGGCGCGGGGACAGGTCGTCCGACACCGCGGCGAGACGCTCCCCGGGCCGGGCCCCGACGGCCTCGTGCGGGTGGTCGATGCGACCGGGCACCTGGTGGCCATGGCCCGGGTGGAGGGCGGGCGGCTCCACCCCGAGAAGGTCTTCCTCTCTCCGGACCACTGAGCACGATGCGGCTTGACGACCTCGACGCCCTGCCGGCCGACCTGCCGTTCGTGGCCACGCTGGGTGTGTTCGACGGGCTCCATGTGGGTCACGCGGCGGTGCTCCGCATGCTCGTGGAGGCGGCCCTGGCGGAGGACGCGGCGCCGGTCGCGATCACGTTCGATCCGCATCCGGAGGCGGTCATCCTGGGGCGCGCCCCGGCGCTGCTGTGCTCCGTGGAGGAGCGATGCGCGCTGATGGAGGCCGCCGGTGTCGCGATCGTGGTGGTGCAGCGCTTCGACGAGGCATTCCGCCTCCAGTCTGCCGAGGCGTTCCTGGACCGCCTGCGTCTCGGGCGCCGGATGCGCGGCCTCGTGATGTCGCCGGAATCGGCGTTCGGGCACGATCGGCAGGGCACCATCGGCCTCGTCCGACGGCTCGCCGCCGAGGAGGGCTGGCGGCTGGTGGAGACGCCCATCATGGAGGTTGACGGGGAGCGGGTCTCGAGCGGCCGCATCCGGGCGCTCATCGCAGAGGGTCGCACCGGCGAGGCGGAGCGCCTCCTGGGCCGGCCGCTGGGCGTCGCCTGACAGCCCGTCCCCACCCGAGGCGTCCGAGCCGTCATGACCCGCGGCGCGGGCCATCCGGCGGGGGCCAGCGCGGCGGGGGCCGATGGAGGTCCTGTGCTACACTTCGCGGGTTGCACAGGAAGTGAACCAAGCAAACGGATGGTTGGAGGACCAGGTGCCGCTCACGCGGGAGACGAAGGAACAGGTCATCACGGAGTACGCCACGGTCGAGGGTGACACGGGCTCGCCGGAGGTCCAGATCGCGCTGCTCACGGAGCGCATCGCGGGGCTGACGGAGCATCTCCGGGCCTTTCCCCAGGATCACCACTCGCGCCGCGGCCTCCTCAAGCTCGTTGGCCAGCGTCGCCGCCTCCTCGCGTACCTGATGCGCAAGGACAACGCGCGGTATCGCGCCGTCATCGGTCGGCTCGGCCTGCGCCGCTAGCGGCGGGCCTGCGGCAGCAGGTCGCTGCCGCGCGATATCGACTCCACGCCGCCGCCGGGTGCTCCCCGGTGCGCCAGCGCGCCAGGTCCCTCCTCCGGCCACCCCCAGGAGGACTGATGGCTGTCACCACGCTCTCGACCGAGTTCGGCGGTCGCACCCTGACGGTCGAGACGGGACGTCTCGCGCTGCTCGCAGGCGGTTCCGTCACGATTCGCTACGGCGACACGGTGGTGCTCGGCACCGCCAACCGGTCGGATCCGCGTCCCGGTCTCGACTTCTTCCCGATGACCGTCGACTTCGAGGAGCGCATGTACGCCGCGGGCAAGATCCCGGGCGGCTTCATCAAGCGCGAGTCGCGCCCGTCGGAGGCCGCCATCCTGGCCGCGCGCCTGACCGATCGACCGATCCGCCCGCTCTTCCCCGAGGGCTACAAGGACGACGTCCAGATCGTCCTGACGGTGCTCTCCACCGACCAGGAGAACGACCCGGACATCATCGGCACGATCGCCGCGTCGTTCGCTCTGACCATCAGCGAGATCCCGTTCCTGGGACCCGTGGGATCGGTGCGCGTGGGTCGCATCGGTGGCGAATTCGTGCTCAACCCGCTCAACTCGCAGCTCGACGAGTCGGAGCTGGACCTCGTCGTCTCGGGCACCCGTGACGCGATCATGATGGTCGAGGCCGGCGCCAGGCTGCTGAGCGAGGACGTGATGGCGGAGGCCATCCTGTTCGGCCATCGTGCGCTCCAGCCGCTCGTCGATCTCCAGCTGGAGCTCCAGCGGCAGGTCGGCAAGGCCAAGCGACTGCCGTACATCGAGCCCGCGACGGACTCCGTGCTGGCGTTTCTGGATGCCGCGAAGGCCGGTGCCACGTTCGTCGTGTTCGACACCGAGACCACCTCGCGCGATCCCAAGCTCGGCGAGATCGTCGAGATCGGCGCCGTCAAGATCAGCGGCGGCAGAGTCACGGACCGCTTCTCGTCGCTCGCCAGGCCCGCCAAGGGCATCGTCGGCGCGCAGCTCCACGGCATCACCGAGGCGGACGTCGCGAAGGCGCCCTCGCCGGCGGAGGCCGTCGCGAGCTTCGTCGCGTGGGCGGGTGATGCGACCGTCGTCGGTCACAACGTCGGCTTCGACCTGGCCTTCCTGAAGGCATCCGGCGCGGACGTCCCGGCGTACGGCCCGGGCACCTACCTGGACACGCTCGTCCTGGCGCGCGAGGCCCATCCGGACCTCGACGTCTACAAGCTGGGCGAGATCGCCCGCTTCTTCGGGTTCGCGGCGCAGCCCACGCATCGCGCGCTGGCGGACGCCGAGGCCACCGCGGAGCTCGTCCTCCGCCTGGCCACCGAGCTGCCGGTCCGGGTGCAGGCCTACAAGGACGCCGTCGCCGCCTCGATCCGCGCGCGTGTCGGACAGGCCGACCAGTCGGCCCAGGACAAGGCCCTCGACGCCGCCAAGAGCGCGTCCGGCCTGAGCAAGGGCCTCACCGGCCTGCTGCACAAGAAGGTCGTGCGCGAGCTGGTGCTCGCGGAGGGCGTCCGGATGGACGGCCGCGACACGGACACGATCCGGCCCATCAGCGTGGAGACCGGACTGCTGCCGCGCGCCCACGGCTCGGCCCTGTTCACGCGCGGCCAGACGCAGGCGCTCACGGTGGCGACCCTGGGCCCGTCCTCGGACGTGCAGCGCATCGACACCATCAGCCCGGAGGACTCCAAGCGATACCTCCACCACTACAACATGCCGCCCTACAGCACCGGCGAGAACAAGCCCATGCGCGGCCCCGGTCGTCGTGAGATCGGCCACGGGGCGCTCGCGGAGCGGGCGCTCGTGCCGGTGCTGCCCTCGCAGGAGGAGTTCCCGTACGTCATCCGCCTCGTGTCCGAGTGCGTGACCTCGAACGGCTCCACCTCCATGGCGTCCACCTGCGGATCCACGCTCGCGCTGATGGACGCGGGCGTGCCCATCAAGGCGCCCGTCGCGGGCGCGGCGATGGGCCTCGTCACGGAGGGCGAGCGGTTCGCCGTCCTCACGGACATCCTGGGCAAGGAGGACGCGTTCGGTGACATGGACTTCAAGGTCACCGGCACCGCGGACGGCATCACGGCACTCCAGATGGACATCAAGGTCCAGGGCATCAACGAGGCGATCATCCGCACGGGCCTGGAGAAGGCGCGCATCGCGCGGCTCTCCATCCTGGACGCGATGACCTCCGTGCTGCCCTCGGCCAAGACCGAGATGTCCGCCTATGCGCCGCGCATCATCACCATCAAGATCAATCCCGAGAAGATCCGCGACATCATCGGCAAGGGTGGCGCGATGATCCGCAAGATCCAGGAAGAGACCGCCACGGAGATCAACGTCGAGGACGACGGCAGCGTGGAGATCGCGGCGGTCAACTCGGAGAACTCGCGCAAGGCCATCGCCTGGATCGAGTCGCTCACCCGTGACGTGGAGGTCGGCGGCCTGTACCTCGGCCGGGTGACCCGGATCATGGGCTTCGGCTGCTTCGTGGAGATCCTGCCCGGCAAGGAGGGCCTCGTGCGCATCGGCGAGCTGGCCGACTACCACGTGCCCACGGTGGAGGATGTCGTGTCCGAGGGCGACGAGATCATGGTCGTGGTGACCGAGATCGACCGCCAGGGCCGCGTCAACCTCTCGCGCAAGGCCGCCATGCAGCGCCACCTCGCCAAGAACGTCTGAACGCCCGGCGGTCCCGTGCGGACCGCCGGACCGCTGACGCCACGCGGGGCCCACCGGTCGGTGGGCCCCGCGTGATTCGGCCCCCCGTCGCTCGCTGGTACCATGCCCCGGTCATGTCCAGCCTCATCTCGCCTGCCGCCTCGGTTCCCGAGGCCCCGTCCCGCCCGCTCACCGTCGCCGTCGTCGGCGCCACCGGCCTCGTCGGTCGGACGATGATCGCCGTGCTCCAGGAGCGCGGCTTCCCGGTGGGCACCCTGAAGCCCCTCGCATCGCGCGCGGAGGGGCGGACGATGACCCTCAACGGCGCGGAGTGGCCGGTGGAGGTCGCCGCCCCCGACGCGTTCGAGGGCGTGGATGTCGCGTTGTTCAGCGCGGGCGGCTCGGTCTCCCGGGACCTCGCTCCGGAGGCCGCCAGGCGCGGCTGCGTGGTCGTGGACAACTCCTCGCAGTGGCGCATGGATCCGGGCGTGCCGCTCGTCGTCGTGGATGTCAACGACGCTGATGCCGCGTCGCACGAGGGCATCATCGCCAATCCCAACTGCTCCACGATGCAGCTCATGCCCGTGCTCATGGCGCTGCGCGATGCCGTCGGACTCGATCGCGTGATCGTGGACACCTACCAGGCCGTGAGCGGCACGGGCCACAAGGCCGTCGCGGAGCTCGAGGGCCAGGTGCGGGCGCACGCGGCGGGCGAGCCCAAGGTCGCCCGCGTGTACCCCCATCCGATCGGCTTCAACGCGCTGCCCCACATCGATGTGTTCCGCGACGACGGCTACACCAAGGAGGAGTGGAAGGTCATCCAGGAGAGCCGCAAGATCCTGCATCTCCCCGACCTGTCGGTCTCCTGCACGGCCGTCCGGGTGCCCGTCTTCTCGTCCCACTCGGAGGCGGTCCACGTGGACACCACCCGACCCATCACGGCGGCGCAGGCGCGCGACCTGTTCGAGGCCACGCCCGGCGTGGTCGTGGTCGACGATCCCGCCCGGGATCGCTACCCGCTCGCCACCGATGCCGAGGGAACGGACCTGGTGTACGTCGGGCGCATCCGCCAGGACGCCTCGCGCACGGACGGCCGCGGCCTCGCCTTCTGGGTGGTCGCGGACAACCTGCGCAAGGGCGCCGCGACGAACGCCGTCCAGATCGCCGAGGTCGTGGTCCGGAACGGCTGGCTCGCTCCGGCCTCCAAGCGGGCCGGCCAGCCCGCGTGACGCCTGACGAGCGACGCGCTGCGCTCGACGCTCTCGCCACGCAGATCCGCGGCTGCACGCGCTGTCGTCTGTCGGACGGTCGGACCAACGCGGTCCCCGGCGAGGGACACCCGGAGACCGAGGTGGTGTTCGTGGGAGAGGGGCCGGGGCAGAACGAGGATCTCCAGGGGCGCCCGTTCGTGGGGGCCGCGGGCGGACTGCTCGAGGAGCTGCTGGGGGTCATCGGATGGGCCAGGCGTGAGGTGTTCATCACGAACGTCGTGAAGTGCCGACCGCCCGGCAACCGCGATCCGGAGCCCGACGAGATGGCCGCCTGCGCGCCGTGGCTGAGACGACAGCTGGAGATCCTCGACCCGGCGCTCGTCGTGACGCTCGGTCGCATCTCGATGGGCACGTTCCTGCCCGGCTCGCGCATCTCGCAGGCCCATGGCACGATGCGTCCGATGGACCCCGCCACCGGCGCCCGCGACGCGCTCGGATATGCCATGTACCACCCGGCGGCAGCATTCCGGCAGGGCGGCCTCAAGGAGACCATGAAGCGGGACGTCCTGGGCATCCCGGACGCGCTCCTCCGGGCGCGCGAGCGCCGATCTGCGGGCGGCGCGTCCGCCGCCGAGGACACGTCCCGCATCGAGGCACACGACATCGGTCCTGACGAGCCGACGGCGCTCGTCGCGGACCTCGACCAGGAGGGGACCATGGACGATCGGGACCGGCAGGGGATGGGCCTGTGAGCAACGGACGGGCCTCCGCCGCGTCGGACGCGGTCCTGCGCGTCCTGCCGCTGGGCGGCGTCGGCGAGATCGGCAAGAACCTGACCGTGTTCGAGTACGGCGACGAGATCGTCGTCATCGACTGCGGCCTGATGTTCCCGGAGGAGGAGATGTTCGGCATCGACCTCGTGGTGCCGGACGTGACGTACCTCGTGGAACGCCGCGAGAAGGTCAAGGCCTTCCTCATCACCCACGCCCATGAGGACCATGTCGGCGGTCTGCCGTACATCCTGCCCCGCTTCCCGGGCGTGCCCGTGTACGCGTCGACGCTCGCGCGAGGCCTGCTGGGCAACAAGATCAAGGAGCATCGCCTCCACCAGAACCCGCTGCTGGCACTGGAGCCGGGTCAGAGCGTGACGCTGGGCGCGTTCACCGCGACCGGGTTCCGCATCGGGCACTCCATCCCCGATGCGATGGGCATCCACCTCCGCACGCCCGTGGGCAACATCGTCCACACCGGCGACTTCAAGTTCGACCAGACACCGGTCGACGGAAAGGGCACCGACTACCACCTCCTGTCGCAGTTCGGCGCGGAGGGCGTGCTGTGTCTGCTGTCGGATTCGACCCGTGCGGAGAATCCCGGCTACACGCCCTCGGAACGGACCGTGGGCGAGGCGTTCCGGGACATCATGGAGGGCCTCCGTGGGCGCGTGATCGTGGCGACCTTCGCCAGCAACATCGCGCGCATCCAGCAGGTCTTCGACGCTGCAGGCACCTTCGACCGCCGGGTCGCGGTCATCGGCCGGTCCATGGAGCAGAACACCCGTATCGCCGCGGATCTGGGCTATCTCCAGTTCTCGGCCGGCCCGCTCGTGCCCAAGGACCGCCTGAAGGACGTGCCGGACGAGCGGCTGTGCATCGCGACCACGGGCGCCCAGGGTGAGCCCATGGCGGGTCTCGCGCGCATGGCCAATCGAGACCATCGCTTCGTGGAGATCTCGCCCGGCGACACCGTGATCGTGAGCGCGAGCCCCATCCCGGGCAACGAGGAATACGTGGCGCGCACCATCGACAACCTGTTCAAGGTGGGTGCGAACGTCTACTACCACGCCATCAAGCGCGCCCACGTGTCGGGTCACGGCAGCCAGGAGGAGCTCAAGCTGATGCTCAACCTGGTCAAGCCCAGGCACTTCCTGCCGGTCCACGGCGAGTTCCGGATGCTCGTCCAGCACGGCCGGCTGGCTGCCGAGACGGGTGTCGCCCCGGAGAACATCTTCATCATCGAGAACGGGCAGCCCATCGAGTTCCTCGCCGACGGCACCGCACGGCGCGGTTCCCGCGTCGAGGCGGGCTACGTGTTCGTCGATGGCCTGTCGGTGGGGGAGGTGGGCGACATCGTGCTGCGCGACCGGCGCGCCCTCGCCAACGACGGCATGTTCCTGTGCGTGGTGACCGTGGACAAGCAGACGGGGGCCATGGTCGGCAGGCCGGAGATCGTCACGCGCGGATTCGTCGCCCAGCCGGACGACCGGCTCATCGCGGGGGCGGGGGCGCGGATCGCGCGGTCGATCGAGTCCCCCGGCGATCGCACGTCCGAGGTGGGTCTGCTCAAGTCACAGATCAAGGATGCGCTGTCGCAGTACCTGTATGAGCAGACGAAGCGTCGACCGATGGTCTTCCCCGTGGTGGTGGAGGTCTAGCCCGGTGGCCGGCAGCCCCCGGGGATCGGCGAGCCCGCGTGGCGCGGCGCGCGGCACCAAGGGCGCGCCGCGCGCCTCCAACGGGTCCCGGGGCGCGGGCAAGGCCCCCCGCGGTCGGTCGCGGGGCAGGCGCACCGACGGCCAGCCGGCGGGTCCGATGATGACGCCCGAGACGGCGCGGTCGGTGCTCGGCGTCGGGCTCATCGTGGCGGGCGCGATCGTGCTCATCGCGCTGGTGCTGCCTGCCGACGGGCTGCTCAACGGCCTGGTGGCGGGACATCTCCGGACCACCTTCGGGCAGGGAGCCTGGTTCCTCGCGACACTGCTCATCGTGGGCGGCGTGATGGTCGAGCGGACGCCGCGCATGGAGCCATCGTGGCTTGCCGTGGCCTTCGGCGGGGTGCTCCTGTTCGTGGGTGGCGAGGGGCTCATCCACCTGCTGTCGGGGAAGGGCGGCAGCGCCGACGACCTGGCCCAGGGCGGGGGCCGCATCGGCGCGATGCTCGCGACCGCCCTCACCGACCTGCTCAGCGGTTTCGGGGCGTTCGTGATCCTGACGGGGCTCGTCGTGGCAGGCCTGCTGCTGATGTTCGAGCTGACGCTGCGCCACCTGGTCCATCCGGTGGCGGTCACGACACGCACCGTCGCGGGCGCCACCGCCGCCGCGGTGCAGGGCGCCTCGGTGTCGCGCGCCGAGCGCGCGGCGTCCCGTGATGCGAGGATCGCCCGGAGCGCGGCGTCCACCTCGCCAGGGCCCTCGACGGCCACCCCCCGGCCCATCGAGCGAGGACGCGGCGTGGGCGCTCCGCCCGAGCTGCCGCGCCCGGATCCGAGCCCCGCGCCGATGAGCGCCACGGTCTGGTCGGCCGCGCTCAACGAGGCGAAGGTCACGGGCGGCGCTCCGACGGCCACGGCGGCCGCGCGCCCGCCCCTCGCCCCCGTCGCGCCGGAGGCCGTCCGCCAGACATCGCTGGGTCTCGATGCGGCGGGCGCGGACCAGCCGGAACCCGTCCCCGAGCCCCGCGAGTGGGTGTTGCCCGCGGTGGACCTGCTGACCGCCCACCAGGCCGCCGCGGCGGGCAACCAGCCCGATCACGCCCGCAACATCAAGATCATCGAGGAGAAGCTGCGGAGCTTCCAGATCCCGGCGGAGGTGGTGGGCACGAACTCCGGACCGGTGGTGACCCAGTACGAGGTGCGCCCGGACGTGCGCATCAAGGTGTCGCGCATCGAGGGGCTCGCGGACGATCTCGCGATGGCCCTCGCCGCGCGCACGATCCGCATCGAGGCGCCCATCCCGGGACGCGACGTGGTGGGCATCGAGATCCCCAACCACAGCTCCGAGGTCGTGGGCATCCGATCCCTGTACGAGGACGCGCGGATGGCCGACGCCACCTCGAAGCTGACGTTCGCGCTGGGCCGCGACGTATCCGGCAAGGCGTACGCCGTCGACCTCGCGCGGATGCCCCACCTGCTCATCGCGGGCGCGACCGGATCGGGCAAGTCCGTGTGCGTCAACGCGCTCATCACCTCCCTGCTCATGCGGGCCACCCCCGATGAGGTCCAGCTCGTCCTGGTCGACCTCAAGCGTGTGGAGCTGGCGCCGTATCAGGGTCTGCCGCACCTCAAGGCGGAGGTCATCGTGGAGCCGCACCATGCACGGGCGGCGCTGGCCTGGGCCGTCGGCCAGATGGAGGACCGCTACAAGCTGCTCGCCGCGAGAGGGGAGCGCAACATCGCCGCCTACAACGCGAGCGAGCGCGTGGAGCCCCACGAGCGCCTGCCCTACACGGTGGTCGTCATCGACGAGCTGGCGGACCTGATGATGCGCGAGGGCCGCAAGGTGGAGGAGCCGATCGTCAAGCTCGCGCAGAAGGCGCGCGCCGTCGGCGTCCACCTCGTGCTGGCGACCCAGCGACCGAGCGTCAACGTGGTGACCGGGCTCATCAAGGCCAACGTGCCCAGCCGGATCGCCTTCGCGATGGCCTCCAACGTGGACAGCCGGACCGTGCTGGACCAACCCGGCGCGGAGGACCTCATCGGCCGCGGCGACATGCTGTACCAGCCCGCGGACCTGCCGCGCCCGGTGCGTCTCCAGGGCGTGTTCGTGTCGGATGCGGAGGTGCGTGCCGTCACGGAGCACTGGCGGGCGCAGGAGCCCGAGCCGCATTACGACATGGATGTGCTGGCCGCGGCGGACGACGAGGGTGGCGACAGCGGCCAGTTCGGCTGGCTGGCCAGGCTCTCCGAGGACGAGCTCGTGCCGCGCGCCGCGGAGTTGGTCATGACCACCGGCAAGGCCAGCACATCGATGATGCAGACCAAGCTCAAGGTGGGCTTCAACCGCGCCAGCAGGCTCATCGAGGAGCTCGAGCGCTACGGCATCATCGGGCCCCAGGATCCCCGGAACCCGGCCACCCCGCGCCAGGTCTACGGTCCGGAGAACTGGGTCCGAGGCCCCGAGTCGGTCGACGACCTGTAGACCCAGGGGCGCCCTCTGGGGCCGCGAGCGTCGATTCGACGGACCGCCGCACGCATCCTCGCGGCTCGTTGGAACAGGTGTTCTGACGGCCCGTCTCCATGGGCGGAGCGGCCCGTGACGTCGTAGACTTACCTCCTCGCCGCGACCGGGCGAGGCCCCCGTCTCAGCCCTCCACCGCCAAGGGGATCGACCCGCGCGATGACCGCCCGCCAGCAGATCCGCGCCGTCCGCATGGGGAGGGAGCGCTCGCCGATCGACGCGCAGCCCGCCCCCAGCGTCGGCGAGACCCTGCAGGCCGCGCGAGAGCGCAAGGGCGTCGACCTGTATCGCGCGGAGCGGGACACGAAGATCCGGGCGCGCCACCTGGCCGCGCTCGAGAGCGGGGACTACACGGAGCTGCCTGGCTCGGTCTACACGAAGGGGTTCCTGCGCAACTACGCGCTGTACCTGGCGCTGGACCCAGAGGACATGCTCAGCCGCTGGCGGGACGAGCAGGACTTCGGGCGTCGCGGCGAGCCCGTCGCGGTCACGCCGCCGCCGCAGCCGCTCATGGAGCCGCGCCGCGGGTTCACGTTCTCGCCGGGGATCCTCATCGCGGCCGTGCTGTCGGTCGTGGTGCTCGCGTTCGCGGGTTACATCGGACTCCAGCTCGTCCGGTTCACCCAGGTCCCGGCCATCACCGTCGACGGTGACCGCGTCGTCCGTCTGCCGGCGGGCGCCAGCACCGTGGTGTTGCGTGGCGCGAGCGGACCGTCCTTCCTCGTCAACGTGGCCGGAGCGGACGGCGCGATCATCCAGACGGTGACCGCGGACGACGCCGGCACATGGACCGCGGAGCTCGGCGTGAGCAAGGGCCGCAACGACTTCACGCTCGTCGCGCGCGACCCCGAGACCGGGCGCGAGTCGGGGTCGCTTTCGGTCATCGTCTCGGTGCCGCTGGGCACGGAGACGCCGCCCCCGACGACGCCGGCGCAGGGCGCATCGCCGCTCGCGGGCGCCACGTCTCCTCCCGCCGTCGGACCCGGCCATGCGGCATCGCCGGAGGCCGCCTCGCCGCCGGTGGCCACGACCGAGCGACTCGACCTGGAGGCGCCCGTGGACGGAGCGTCGATCGAGAACCAGGTGCTGGAGGTCCGCGGCACGACCGATGCACAGACCGTGGTCGTCTCAGCCCGCTGGGCAGGGGAGGGCCCGGGGCCCGCGGCCCCCGAGCCACAGACGATCAAGGTCCGCGACGGGCGATTCGCAGGATCGCTCCAGCTGCCCGCGGGTGGCTGGACGGTGGACGTCGCGACGCCGTCCGGAGGGACGTCCCGGACCAGCGGCGTGGAGGTGCGCTACCGGGGCGTGTTCCTGACGCTGGAGGCCAGGGATGGCGCCGCGTGGGTGCGGGTGTGGGTGGATGGTGAGATCGCCGAGCCGGGGCGCACCGTCCGGCGAGGCGACCGCGCGACGTTCGCGGCGCGCCGCGCCGTTATCGTCAGCACGGGCAGTGCGAGCACGACCTACGTCGTGGTCAACGGCGTGCCCCACGGCCTGCTGGGCAAGGGTCGCCAGGTAGCCACCGTCGAGTTCGCGAAGGGCAAGGAACCCCGCGCGCTGGACTGAGGCGATGCTCGACGAGGCTCCCGGTCCAGTCGTCCTCCACGCCCTCGCGATGCGGCTCGCGGAGCGCTGCCTCGCCCGTGGTGTCCGCCTCGTCACGGCCGAGTCGTGCACCGGCGGTCTCGTGGGTCACGCGGTCACCGAGGTCCCCGGATCGAGCGCCTGGTTCCTGGGCGGCGTCATCGCCTACGCGGACAGCGTCAAGGTGGAGGTGCTCGAGGTTCCCGCGACGCTGATCGCGCACCACGGTGCGGTGAGCGCGCAGGTGGCGGTCGCCATGGCGCACGGCGCGCGACGGCTGCTCGGCGCGGACCTCGCGGTCGCGGTCACGGGCATCGCCGGTCCGAGCGGCGGCAGCGCTTCCAAGCCCGTGGGCCTCACCTATATCGCGGTGGCGGATGGCTCGGGCCATGATGCGCGGCGCTTCGTGTGGTCCCACGATCGCGCCGGGGACAAGCGGGCGAGCGCCGCGGCCGCCCTGGAGCTGGCGCTCGACCGTCTGGACGGCGCGTGACGCGCTCCGCGGCGGACATCGGCGCGGGTCTGCTGCCGGCGCGCACCGCCCGGCCCATCCATCCCGGAGAGCGGATCCACGTCATCGGCGCGGCGGGCGCGGGCGCCTCGGCGGCGGTCCTCCTGGCCCACGCCGCGGGCGCTTCGGTGAGCGGCTGCGACCCAGGCGGTCCGTCACCCTACACGCTGCCCATCGATGCGGCGGGCGTCCCCCTCGCATGGGCCCACGCGGCGGAGCACGTGGATGCGGGCGGCGCCCCGGTGGTCGACCGGCTGGCCGTCACCAAGGCGCTCACCGCGGTGGCGCCGGACCATCCGGAGCTGGTCGCCGCGCACGCGCGGGGCGTGCCCACGGAGGCGTGGCAGCAGGTCATCGCCGACGCGGCGGCCACGCAGGGCGGGGCGCTCGTGGCGGTCGCGGGGACCCACGGCAAGTCGACATCCACAGGCTGGCTGGTCCACCTCCTGGCACACGCGGGACGCGATCCCGCGGCCATGGTCGGGGCCCTGATGCCCGCCTCGATCACCGGCGGCCTCCCCGCGACCGCGCGCTGGGGCAGCGGAGACGCGTTCGTCGTGGAGGCGGACGAGTACGCCGGGAACTTCGATGCCTACCGCCCGCGGCTGGCGATCCTGCTCAACGTCGAGTGGGACCATCCCGACGTGTTCGCGGATGAGCACGCCGTCCTCGACGCCTTCGAGGGCTGGCTGCGCGCCGCGGGATCGGAGCTTCGGACGATCGTCGCGAACGTGGCTGATGGGGGCGTGCGGCGGCTGCTGGAGCGATCGGCGGCCTGGCCCGGGCGCGTCGTCCGCGTGGCGCTGGCCGCGGACGGACCGGACCCGGCCGCGCCCGAGCCGGCCGACCTCGATGTCGCGGCGAGGCTCGTCGGTCCGGAGCTGACACTGACCGGGCGCGATCTGGATCGCCTGGACGTGCGACTGCCGCTGCCGGGCAGGCACAACGCGGCCAACGCGCTGTGCGTGGCCGCCGCCGCACACGCGCTCGGGGTGCCCGTCGAGGCGATCGCCGCCGGGCTGGCCACGTTCGGCGGGGTCGGGAGACGCCTGGAGGCCAAGGGCGAGCCGGGCGGCGTGCTGGTGCTCGATGACTACGCGCATCACCCCACCGCGATCGCCGCCACGCTCGCCGCCGTGCGCGCGCGCTGGCCGGGCCGGCGGGTCTGGGCGGTATACGAGCCGCTCACCTACCACCGCACCGCCGCCATGCTGCCGGCCTTCGCGGCGGTGCTGGCGACCGCCGATGTCGCGGTCGTCGCCGACATCTGGGCGGGGCGCGACCCGGACACGACGATCACCTCGGCGGCGGCACTGGCGGCGGCGGTGCGCGCCCGCGGCGAGACCCCGGCACATGCCCCGGGGGGTGTCGAGGCGACGGCGGACTGGCTGGCGACGCGCGTGCTGCCGGGAGAAGTGGTGCTCGTGATGGGCGGCGGCCGGTCCTACGTCATCGCCGAGCGGCTGGTCGCGGCGCTCGACGGGGGATCGGACGGGTAGACTGGTGGCGATGACCGAGGCACTCACGCACGGAGCGGGCCAGGACCTGCTCGCCGCCTGGAAGCGCGCCTGGGAGGCGCGGGACGTGGACGCGCTCGTTGACCTGTTCGCGCCGGACGCGGATGTCCGGTTCGACCCGTTCGGGTCCGCCATCACCGACGACAACGGACTCCGCGACCACTGGAACGCCTTCGCCGGCAGCACGGTCCACACCGAGCTGGACGCCGAGCGGCTGTGGGTCCAGGGTCGGACCGTCCTCGCGGCGTGGCATGGGGCGACGACCCTCCGGCAGACCGCGGAACGGGTCCGCCATCGAGGCTTCCTGGTGCTGGATCTCGACCCGGCCGGGCGCATCGCGCGGCTGCGTGGCTATCCGCAGGAGCGCGTCGTGGGCATCGACGGGACGTTCAGACCGGAGCCCGCTCCGGGGCAGCCGCAGGAGGGGGCGTGATGGCCGGAGAGAGTTCGTTCGATGTCGTCAGCGACTTCGACCGCCAGGAGCTGGTGAACGCGCTGGACCAGGTGCGCCGGGAGATCGGCACGCGTTTCGACTTCAAGGGCGCGAAGGCGGACATCGACCTGGGCAAGGACGCGATCGCCATCCACACCGACTCGGAGACGCGGGCGAGATCGATCCGGGACCTCATCGAGTCGAAGGCCGTCCGTCGCGGCCTGTCGCTCAAGATCTTCGACTGGGGGGTCATCGAGCCCGCGGGCGGCATGACGGTGCGCCAGACGGTGACGCTGCGCAAGGGCCTCAGCGACGAGCTCGCCAAGCGCATCGGCAAGCTCATCCGAGACGAGTTCCCGAGATGCAGGTCGCAGATCCAGGGGGACGCGGTGCGCGTGACC
Source organism: Chloroflexota bacterium (assembly GCA_034436555.1). Classification (GTDB taxonomy): domain Bacteria; phylum Chloroflexota; class Limnocylindria; order Limnocylindrales; family CSP1-4; genus JAFMJV01. The sequence goes on from DAOTUU010000033.1 coordinate 82,627, forward strand.
GGCAAGAGCAAGGACGACCTGCAGAAGGTCATCGCGCGGCTGCGCGATGAGTCTGAGGGGTACCCCGTGCCGCTCCAGTTCCAGAACTACCGCTGAGGTGGATGATGGCGCGGAGTCGGTGGACCCGCATCGCGGTGGGCCTCGTGGCGGTGGTGGTGATCCTGTCGATGGTCTGGACGACGGTGCGGATGCCGTGAGCGAGCCGATCGTGCTCGTCGAGCCCGGGCCTGAGCCGGACGCCCAGCCCGAGCCTGAGCCCGAGCCGGACGTCCAACCCGAGCCGGACGTCCAACCCGAGCCGGACGCCCAGCCTGAGCCTGAGCCCGAGCCGGACGCCCAGCCTGACCCCGAGCCGGCCTCGCACCCCGAGTTCGAGCGCCCCGCGGTCGCGTCGATCGCGCCATCCCCGGGTCCGCAGACGACCGTCGCGAAGGCGATCGCGTCGGGACTCGCGGCGTCGGGGATGCGTCTCGCCTTCACGGTCCCCGGCGAGAGCTTCCTGTCGCTGCTCGACGCGTTCCTGGGCGCCGGCATCCGTCCCGTGGCGACCCGGCACGAGGGCGGCGCGGCGTTCATGGCGGAGGCCGCCACCCAGCTCACGGGTCGGCCGCAGGCGGTGCTCGCGACCAGGACCGTGGGTGCCGCCAACGCCAGCATCGGCATCCATACCGCGCGCCAGGACTCGGTGCCCATGGTCGCGATCATGGGCGGCGTCCGGCGAGCCCATCGGGGGCGGGAGGCGTTCCAGGAATCCGACCTGGTCCGCGGCATCGGTTCGCTGGCCAAGCGGGCGGTCGAGCCGAACAACCCGACCGAGGCGCTCCGCCAGGTGGGCGACGGACTCAGGACCATCCAGTCCGGTCGACCCGGACCGCTCATGCTCATCCTTCCCGAGGACCTCCTCGATGACCGCGTGAGCGGCGAGGTCACCCCAGTGCCGGCCGCGGGCCAGGGTCCGGCCGCCGATCGCTCGGCGGTGCGCACGGTTCTCCGGTGGCTCGCAGCCTCCGAGCGGGGCGTCATCCTGGCCGGGGGAGGGGTCCTGCGCGCCCGCGCCAGCAAGCGTCTCGTGGCGCTCGCCGAGGCGCTCGCCGTGCCCGTGATCGCGTCCTGGCGACGCCCCGACGTGTTTCCCAACGACCACCCGCACTACCTCGGCATGACCGGCTACTGGGCACCCGCGACGGTCCGTCGGCGCCTCGTCGACGCGGACGTGGTGCTCGTGCTGGGCGCCCGCCTGAGCGAGCCCGCCTCCTTCTCGTATCGCGTGCCCGGCCGGACTCAGCGCTGGGCCCACGTCGATCTGGAGCCGCGTCGCGCCCACGCCGGCCTGACGGCACCGACCCTGTCGATCGCCGCGGACGCCTCCCGGTTCCTGGATGCCGCCTGGTCCGACCTGCGGGGCGCGGCGCTGGATGCGCAGGCACGCGACGGACGCATCACCCGACTCGCCGCCGACCGCGAGGCGTATCTCGCGGCGAGCCGGGTGGACCACGGCGAGTGGAGCGGCCCGGGTGTCCATCCCGGCCGCGTGGTCGCGGCGCTCCAGGCGCGCCTGCCGGCGAACGCCATCCTGACCACCGATGCCGGGAACTTCGCGGGCTGGGTCGCGCGGGGGTATCGCTTCACGCGACCGGGCACGTTCCTGGGTCCCACGAGCGGCGCGATGGGGTACGGCCTGCCCGCCGCGATCGCGGCGTCGCTGCTGCATCCGGAGCGGCCCGTGGTCGCGCTCGCGGGTGACGGGGGATTCGCGATGACCATGAACGAGCTCGAGACCGCGGTGCGCGAGGGAGCCCGGCCCGTGGCGCTGGTGTTCGACAACAGCCGCTACGGCACCATCCGGATGCACCAGGAGCGGGAGGGACGCGCGGTGACCGCGTCCGATCTGGGACCCATCGACTTCGCGGCGTTCGCGCGCTCCGTGGGAGCCCTGGGCCTCACGGTCACCGACGACGAGGGTGTCGAGCCCGCCATCGCCGAGGCGCTCGCGGCGGGTCGGCCGGCAGTCGTCCACCTCCACGTGGACGGCGCTTGGGTCTCGGTGGACCAGCGCCCCTGATCGCACGCCCGCCCGTCGCGGACGTCACCTCTCCGCCATGCCCGGGATGGGCCGGGACATCGCGAGCGCACCGTACGCGGCGCCCGCCCGCGCATCCTCTCCCGCGATCTCGCTTCGGAATCCGATTCGGAGGTAGAAGCGGATGGCGGGCTCGTTGCTCGCGAACACCCACAGCACGCAGCGACGCGCTCCCCATGCGGCCGCCCACGTCTCGGCGGTCGTGATGAGCGCTCCCCCCAGGCCGGCCCGGCGGAACGCCGGGTCGACCCACATGCTGAACACGAGCAGCTGGTCGGGCGGCCGCCGCCGGCCGAGCACGATGCCGATCGAGCGCGGCTCGCTGTCGGGGACCCGATCGCGTCGCTCGGCCAGGAACCAGGCACGGCGATTGCCCTGTGCGGCGACACCGGCCTGGGCGACCCACTCCGCGTCGAGCTGCGCCGCGGCCTCCTCGAGCGGCTGACCGAACGCCTCCGGCGCATCGGCGAGGCTCCGCAGCCGGAGGTCGCGCAGGAGCGGTCCGTCGTCGGCGGTGATGCGCCGGATCGTGTGGGGCACCTCGATGACGGACATGCCCGGCAACGCTAGCACGCGCATGGCACGCGGGATCGACGATGCCCGAGCCCGCGGGCGCAGGCTCAGCTCAGCTGGTAGGCGCGCAGCGTCTCCGGCGAGACCACGTCGACCATCGACGGCTCGGCGGGGATGTGGCCCTCCCAGCCCGGGATGGCCGCGCCGAGGCGGAGCACGAGGATGCCGATGATCGAGCGCGCCTTGAACGGCGAGATGCCCGGCAGCGCCACGAGGCGCCGCTCCACCGTGGACGCGTCGCAACCGTCAGACCAGATCCTGTGCGCGTCGCCGGCGTACTCGCGCGCCACGATCGCGCACATGTCCCGGACGCGGCGCGCCATCATGTTCGGGAAGCGATGGAGCGCGGGTGGCGTGCGGAACAGCCGCTCCATGTCGGCCTCGGGCGTGGCCGCAATCGCCGCCGCGTCGAGTCGTCCGCCCATCCGCTCCGCGAGGGTCGGGCCGCACGAGAACGCCTTGGGGATGGTGACGCGCTGGTCAAGGATGAACCCCATGATGAGCGCCAGCGGGTCGCGGGCGAGCATCGCGTCGGCGGCCGGGTCGCCGGTGTAGGGCAGCGAGGTCAGGGGCTCCACGGACATCCGTCGATGGTATCGGGTCGGTCCGGGCAGCCGTGGATGCGCCGAGCGACCATCCGGTCGCGCGCGACGGGCCGGTCGGCCCTACGCTGGGTCGTGTCGGCGGCGCGACCATCTGGTGGGCCGCAGCAGGGCATCTCGGAGGTCACAGATGGCAGGGCCCACGCCGTGCCGACGCCCCTGCGGGTCATCATCGAGCGCTCGGTCGGCCTGGCGCGCGCCTGACCCGATGTGCGGCCCTCTCCGCGGCACCCTGGATGGCGGCCGACCCGTACGATGGCGCGATGCGCACCCTGTCCAGCCTCTTCGAGCAGAACCGTGCATGGGCCGCCGCCCGGGTGGCCGGTGATCCCGACTACTTCCGCCGCCTCACGGCCATCCAGTCGCCCGACTACCTGTGGATCGGCTGCTCGGACAGCCGCGTGCCGGCCAACTCGATCGTGGGGCTGGCGCCCGGGGAGCTGTTCGTCCACCGCAACGTCGCGAACGTGGTCGTCCATTCCGATGTCAACTGCCTGTCCGTGCTCCAGTACGCCATCGACGTGCTGCGCGTGGAGCATGTGATCGTGTGCGGCCACTATGGCTGCGGTGGCATCGCGGCGGCCCTCGACGGCACGGCGCACGGGCTCATCGACAACTGGCTGGGTCATGTGCGGGACATCGCGGCCGTCCACCAGGCGGAACTCGCGCACCTGTCGTCGCCGAGGGCGCGCCAGGATCGCCTGTGCGAGCTGAACGTGCTGACCCAGGCGCGCAACGTCGGTCGGACGACGGTGGTCCACGACGCGCGGGCGCGCGGGCAGGTCGTCGAGATCCACGCCTGGATCTACAGCCTGGAGGACGGGCTGCTGCGCGACCTCGCGGGCTGACCACCTCGTCAGGCCAGGAGCCGACAGCGCGGTCTCGACGATCCGGTCCGCCGCTCTTTGCGGTCCGGCCGATGCCGTCGGACGCCCGGACGCTCGGCCCACGCGGCCCACGCGGCCCACCGCGTAATGATACATAACTCACATTATCGGAAGGTACTAGAGCACCCTTGGTCAAAGGCGCGCCCGGGTGTCCGAAGGGTTTGGAGACTGCCCGGCCAGCTTCCCTGGCTACGGCACGATCGTGAGGCCTGGCACATGCGACGGCCTCACCGTGGCGAAATGGCGGTGGTCGAGCGTCGCCACCCGCTGCTCGCCAAGTCGCTCGGCGAGCGCGATGACGGTCGCGTCCACGACTCCCAGACCCAGGTCGCGGTAGGTGGTCTGCAGTTCCAGGGCGCGTTCGAGATCGGCGTTGGTGGGTGGCTCGGGCCGATACGCGCCGGCGGTCACGTCGTCGAGGAAGGTCGACCACGCGCTCGGTGGCAGGCGTCTCGCGCACCAGTGGTCGAGTTCGGCGAGCACGAGCACGGGCACGACCAGGTCCTCGTCTGCTTCGGCGATCAGCGTGGCACAGGCCGCGTGGTCCGGGTCCGCCGCGTCGAGGGCGGCCAGCAGCGGTCCGGTGTCCAGGATCAGGGCCACCTAGCGTGGCGCCTCCGCGACCGGCTCGTCGGTCAGGTCCCGCGCCGCGAGTCCGTCCGTCGATCGAGCGACGCCGACACGGGGTCGCCGACGGCTGCGAAGTGCTTCTGCCTTGTCCTCGACCGCCTCGCGCAGGATGGTCGCAAGGGAGACCTCCCGACGCCGTGCCTCAGCCTCGAGGGTCCGCAGCGAGGACTCGGATGCGGAGACGGTGGTCCGGCGTGACTGCACCATGATGCATGATGCTACCACGCGACGCTGTGTGCGACGTACTCAGCCAAGCTCCGGGCATCCAGATGGGCGGTCGACGCTCAGGCATGCGATCGCGCCGGGCAGGTCGCGAGGATTTCGGGCCCGTGCGCAGTGCGCCGCAGCCGGACCGCGAGCGATGCTAGTCTTACTGTCAGCGGTAAGAACGACGAGGAAGGCGGCATGCGCATCACGAGCAAGGGACAGGTCACGATCCCGCACGAGATCCGTGAGGCTGCTGGGCTCCTGCCCCATACGGATGTGGAGTTCCGGCTGGATGACGATGGAGTGCGGATCGTCAAGGCGGATCGAGCCGGACGGCGACCGGACCGTGGTCGCCTCCTGGTGGATGGCATGCGCGGTCGGGGCAATCGAAGGCTGACCACAGACGAGATCATGGCGCTGACGCGGGGCGACTGATGGCGCCGGTCCTCGTCGACAGCAACGTCCTGATCGACGTGCTCCAGGAGGACCCGCGGTGGTTCGACTGGTCGAGTGCTGCGCTCGAACGGACAGCACGCGTGGCGGCGCTGGTCATCAACCCCATCGTCTACGCCGAGGTCTCGCTGGCGTTCGACACCGTGGAGGAGCTGGATGCCGCCCTCCCGCGATCTCGGGTCGAGCGGGAGCCCCTGCCGTTCGAGGCCGGGTTCCTGGCCGGGCGAGCCTTCCAGGTCCATCGGCGGCGCGGCGGAGCGCGCATGACTCCCCTTCCCGACTTCTACATCGGGGCGCATGCTGCGATCGCGGGCTACTCGGTGCTCACACGCGATGCGGCGCGGTACCGCACCTATTTCCCGACCGTGGATGTGATCGCTCCTGGGTAGGGGCGTGGTTCAGCCTTCCAGGGTCACCGAGCGGGCGTGCCGGAGCCCGGGTGATCACCGCCAATCGGGCGGCCTCGTGGATCAGGTCGAGGGTGGGGACTTCCTCGTGGCCATCAGTGGGTACTTTGCCGTGGCCACGGGCAGTAGCCTGAGCCTCCTCCACCCCGAGGCCCTCGGTCGCCACCATCACGGCGTCGCGCCGTCGTGTGGCCATGCGGATCCGCACACGCCGATCGGGGAATCCTGAATCCTGCACGAACCATGGACCTGTATACACTCCGTCTCTCATGCAGGACCCTGGAGCCGCGGACGCGATCGCGTCGCCCCGATCGTCGCCGCCGCCGGAGGGTCGTCTGGCGCGGCTGCCGTTCCACTGGCTCCTGTTCGCGGCGTACCCGGTGCTGTTCCTGTACGCCCAGAACATCGGCGAGCTGGAGCCGGTGGAGCTGCTCATCCCGCTCGCCGTCGTGGTCGGCCTCGCGACCGTCGGCTTCGTGGTGCTGTCCCGGCTCATCGAGGCGCGTCGCGCCGCGATCATCGTGTCGGGCCTGGTCATCCTGCTCGCGATGTACGGGCCGATCAGCGACAACGTGCATCGGTTCGTGCCGCTGCCGGTCGTGCGCCTGGTGCTGTTCGCGTGCGCCGCCGGCCTGGTGATCATCGTCGCGCTGCGCCTGAGAGGCGGTCTGGGCACCGCCACGCTCGCCCTGGACCTGCTGTCCGTGGTGCTCGTGGCGTTCTCGGTGATCCCCATCGCCGGGCAGGTGGTGAACCAGTTCGCCAACCCCGTGCGGGAGCCCGGGTCGGGCGTGACGGCCACGGCGAGCGGCCCGGGCACGACGCGCGACATCTGGTGGATCATCCTCGACCGATACGGCTCCGATCGTTCGCTCCGGACGCTCTACGACATCACCGACAACGACTTCGGGCCATGGCTGGAGTCGAAGGGGTTCCGGCTCCTGCCGGACGCCCATGCCAACTACGTCCGGACCAGCCTGTCGCTCGCGTCCACGCTGCACATGACCCATCTGGACGGTCTCGCGCAGCGCGTGGGCGCCGACAGCGAGGACTACCTGCCGGTCTACGCCTGGCTGAAGGACCACCCGGTCGGGCGGTTCCTCAAGGAGCAGGGCTACCGGTTCACGCAGCTCGGGTCATGGTTCCCGCCCACGCGCTCGTCGGACATCGCGGACGTGATGCTGCGACCGGGCGAGTCCCGGGACTTCGGGACCCTGGTGAGGGACGCCTCGGTGCTCTCGCTGCTGCGGGCCTCACGGTCGCAGGACCGGGACAAGGGTCGCGCGGTGGCGGCGGCCCGGTACCAGTGGGACCAGCTCGCACGCCTGTGCCGGGAGGTGGATCGCAACTTCGTGTTCGCGCACGTCCTGCTGCCCCATCCGCCGTACGTGTTCCGGGCCGACGGCACGCCCGCGAAGCAGCCCACCAGCTACGCGGAGCAGCTGCGCTACACGAACGACCGGATCCGCGACCTGGTGACGTGCCTCCAGGATCGGCCCGCCGACCAGCAGCCGATCATCGTCATCCAGGGGGACGAAGGACCCTATCCGCCCCGCTATGGCCACGACCAGATGGGGTTCGACTGGGCGCAGGCGACGCCCTCGGAGCTCGCCGTCAAGTTCGGCATCCTGGACGCGATGTACCTGCCGGGCCTGCCACAGGACGTCGCACCACCCCCGGCGGACCTCAGCTCGGTGAACACGTTCCGGTATCTGCTGTCGAGCTACTTCGGGGCGGATCTGCCGATGCTGCCGGACCGGAGCTACACGTCGCCCAAGCCCCGCCCCTATGACCTGACCGACGTGACCGAGCGCATCCCCTCCCCCGGCGCCGTGCTCGAGCCGCTGCGGCGACCGCCCGGTGAGGGCGCGGTGCCCCAGGACACGTTCGAGCCCTGAGCGTCAGGCGGCGCCGCCCAGCAGGATCGGCTCCGGGACCTCGACCGGCGTGCGGTAGGTGACCGCCATCGCGGCGCACGTCGCGGTGGCGTCGGCGGGTCCGGTCTGGAGGACGAGCGTCGGGATGTCGGCCACCTCCACGAGCTCCACGCTGCCGAGACCGAAGCAGGGTGCGACGCCTCCGGTGAACCAGACCCACAGCGACCGTCCGTCCGGTCCCACCTGGACGACGTCCCACGGGTGCGGCTCGCTCTGGAGCAGCGTGGCACCGGGCAGCGCCAGCTCGCCCTCGGACGGCGCCAGCACGGCGCCTGCCCAGTCCGGCAGCCCACCCGCGAGCACCGGGGTCGCCACCTCGATCACCGTGGAGTAGAGCTGCGCCATCTCCCGACAGCGGACATTCGCCGCGTCGGCCCGGAACCCCGCGAACAGCGTGATGGACAGCGTCCCCTCGATGTCCGCGAGCTCCACGTGGTCCAGGCCGTAGCACGCCTCGGCGCCGCTCCAGAAGAACACCGTGAGCGTCCGGCCGTCCGGCGAGATCGTCACATGGTCCCATGCCGTGGGGGTGGGATCGGTGACAGATCCGGGCCGCGGAACGACCGGGGTCGCGGCGTCCTCGAACGTCCGCGGGCCGCCCGGTCCCGGACTGACCTGGACACCCGTGCCCGGGTTCGGGGCTGACGAGTCGCCCTGCGCGAGCGCCCCGGGGGCGCCCATCGCCAGGAACGCGCAGATGACGATGGTGACCGGCAGATGGCGCGACAGGAAGCGCTGACCGGATGCGGGCATGGTCGGACTCCGATGCGGAAGGTGGCCTCGTTGTCCCCTCCAGACGACCCACTGACCGGAACGGTTCCCCTCCTCACCCGGAGGCGTCAGCCGCCCTGGCCGCTCCAGCGCTCGGCGGCCGCGCGCAGCTCGCCCGCGAGCGCGGGCGCCACGCGACCGACGATGCGCACATCGTGGCCGCGGTAGTCGATGTCCACCGTGCCGCGCTCGCGGATGCGCGCCAGCAGCTCCCCCGCCTGGTACGGCAGCACCACGTCCACGTCCTCCCAGAGATCCGCCAGCAGCGCGGCCAGACCGGCCCGCAGCGCGTCCATGCCATATCCGGTGACCGCCGACACGAGCACCTCGCCGTGCACGACCGGTGCCGGCGCGTCCGGCAGGAGCGGCGGGCCATCCACCAGGTCGGCCTTGTTCCATGCCACCAGGCGCGGCTTGTCGCCAGCACCCAGCTCGTCGAGCACCTGCTGGACCGTCCGCCGGTGCTCCGGCGCGTGGCGGTCCGAGGCGTCGACGACCTCCACCAGGACGTCCGCGCGGACGACCTCCTCGAGCGTCGCCCGGAAGGCGTCCACCAGCTGATGGGGAAGCTTGTGGATGAAGCCGACGGTGTCGGTCATGATCACCGACTGGCCGTCTCCCAGCCGCACCGACCGGCTCGTGGGGTCGAGCGTCGCGAACAGGCGGTCCTCCGCGAGGGCCGCCTCAGTGCCCGTGAGCGCGTTGAGCAGGGAGCTCTTGCCGGCGTTCGTGTAGCCCACGATGGACACCGTGGTGCTGAGACGCCGGTCTCGAGCGCGGGCGGTCGTCTCGCGCTGGCGGCGCACGTCCTCGACGCGCTCCTTGAGCTTCGCGATGCGCGCGCGGATGAGGCGGCGGTCGGTCTCCAGCTGGCTCTCGCCCGGACCACGAGTCCCGATGCCGCCGCCGGTGCGCGACAGGTGCGTCCACAGCCGCGTCAGGCGGGGCAGCTGGTACTCCATCTGGGCGAGCTCCACCTGGAGGCGGCCCTCGTGGGTCCGCGCGTGCTGCGCGAAGATGTCCAGGATGAGCCCGGAGCGATCCAGGATCTTGACACCCAGCAGCGTCTCCAGCGCCTTCTGCTGGTTGGGCTTCAGCTCGTCATCCGCGATGAGCAGCGTGAACCCGGTCTCCGCCTTGGCGCCGACGAGTTCCTCTGCCTTGCCCTTGCCGAGGTACCAGTTGGGGTCGATGTGGCGGCGGTTCTGCCATTCCGCACCCACCACCTCGGCGCCCGCGGTGTCCGCGAGGCTGGCCAGCTCGGCGAGCGATTCCTCCGCCGTCCAGCCCTCGTCATCGCCGGTGTCCACGGCGATGAGGAAGGCGCGCTCGACGGTCGGCGCGAGGTCGATGGTGCGGGTGCGGTCGCGGTCGGTGGTCATCGGTCGCTCAGGATAGGCGCTGCGCCGCCGGGGCGTCGCGAGATGCCCCGTGGCCCGATGGCCCGCCCGGCGGCGACGGGAGCCGGAAGGCGGACCGATCCCATGCCCGAGTCGACGCGGTGATGTAAGGTGCGCCGCGGAGGATCCTGTGGAAGCCATCGCACCCGACTCGCCGCCCGTGACCGGCACCAGGCCCACCTCCGGGACGGCGTCCATCGGGCGTCCCCGGCTGCGTGTGCCGCTCCATCCGTTCCTGTTCGCCGCCTATCCCGTGCTGTTCCTGTATGCCGGCAACGTCGGCGAGGTCAGCCTCGGTGATGTGATCGCGCCGCTGCTGTTCATCGAGGCGGTGACCGCGGTCGTGCTCGTGCTGCTGTCGCTCGCGTTCCGCGACGCGCGGCGCGCGGGCATCGTGGTCTCGGTCTCGCTCATCGCGATCCTGATGTACGGGCAGGCGACGTGGGTCGTGGGCCGGCTCCGGATCCACTCGCTCGGCCGCATCGTCGAGGACACGCCCGGGCTGCTGCTCGTGGCGGCGGCCATCATCGTCTCCATCGTCGTCGCGTGGCGCATCCGGGGACGCCTGGGGAGCCTGACCACGGTCCTCGACGTGGTGGCCGGGGTGCTGGTGCTGGTCACGCTCGTGGACGTGGTGCCCGATGTCGTCTCGGGGATCGAACCGCCCGCCGTGATGACCGACCGGCTGCCCGTGGTCGCGCACGGGCCCGGGACCGACCGGGACATCTACTACATCGTGCTCGATCGCTACGGCTCCGAGCGCTCCATCGCCAGCCTGTACGGCATCACCGACAACGACCTGTACCAGTGGCTCGAGGATCGGGGCTTCCGGGTCCTGCCCGACGCCCACGCGAACTACGTGTCCACGACGCTCTCGCTCAGCTCCGTCCTCAACATGGAGTTCCTGGAGACGCTCATCCCCCAGTCAGGCCCCAAGCCATCCGATTTTCAGAACGTGTTCGAGCTGCTCCAGGATCACCGCGTGGGACGATTCCTCAAGTCCCAGGGCTACGAGTACGTGCACATCGGAGGGTGGTTCGAGCACACCCGCAGCGCACGCATCGCCGACGAGAACCTGCACCCCAACGTCCTCTCCGACTTCGCCGCGGCCCTGTTCGACATGAGCGCGCTGCCGCTGCTGTCCAAGGCCACGGGCGTGTCCTTCACGTCGGTGGACCGCGATCGCCATGCGGAGGCCGCGCTGTTCGAGTTCGACGCGCTGGAGCGCGTCCGCGACCTGCCCGGCCCCACGTTCACCTTCGCCCACATCCTGATGCCCCATCCGCCCTACGTGTTCACCGAGGACGGCACGTTCGTGGACGGGTCGACGCCCGGGGAGCGCGCGAGCTATGCGACCCAGGTGAAGTACACGAACGCGCGCCTGAAGGCGATCCTGGAGCCACTGCTGGCCCTGCCCGAGGAGGAGCGGCCCATCATCATCGTCCAGGCGGACGAGGGACCCTACCCTGAGCGGAATGGGGAGCTGCGCGCCTCCAGATGGACGGACGCCACGGGTGAGGAGCTGGAGGAGAAGTTCGGCATCCTCGACGCGTTCTACCTGCCCGGGCTGTCTGGCGAGCAGGCGACAATGCCGTCCACGATGAGCTCCGTCAACACCTGGCGGTGGGTCCTGCGGATGTACTTCGGAGCCGACCTGCCGCAGCTGCCCGACCGAAGCTGGGTGTCGGACAAGGCGAAGCCCTACGATATGACGGAGATCACCGACCGGATCCCGTCGCTCCACGACCAGGCGCTCGCGCCAGCCAGTCCTCCGCCAGCCAGTCCTCCGCCCGCCTGATCGCGGCGGACAGCGCGTCCGGACCCGAGGTGAGCCAGGCGATGTCAGGCTCGGAGCGGAACCACGTGTCCTGACGCCGGGCGTAGCGGATCGTGCGGGCGGCGTCCTGGGCGATCGCCGTCTCGCGGTCGGTCTGGCCGTCCAGGACCGCGAACGCCTCGCGGTAGCCCATCGCGGAGTACGCGGCCAGTCCGTCTCCGTACCGGGTGCGCAGCCCCAGCGCCTCCTCGATCAGACCGTGGTCGAACTGCGCCCGCGCCCGGGCGACGATGTTCCGGTCGTGTTCGACGCGGTCGGGTCGGACGCCGAGCCAGAGCACCGGGCCGGGGTAGCCCATCGGCACGGGTGGAGGCGCGTCTCCCAGCAGTCGCGCGCGCTCCAGCGCGCGCACGACGCGGCGCGGGTTGGCGAGGTCGGTCCCCGCCGCCACGCCCGGGGCGAGCGCGCGCAGTTCCCTGGCGAGCGCCTCCCGGCCGTCCGTCGCCAGCCGCGACTCCAGCTCCGCCCGGATCGCCGGGTCGTGTCCCGCCGCGTCGAGGGGCACCCTGCGCGCGACCACGCGCAGGTAGAGTCCCGTGCCGCCCGCCAGGATCGCGACCCGGCCGCGCTCGGCGATGCCCGCGAGCGCCTTGCGGGCGTGCGCCAGGAAGTCGGCCGCGCTGAACGCCGCATCCGGGTCCACGAGGTCCAGGCCGTGGTGGGGCACGCGCGACCGCTCCTCCGGGGTGGCCTTGGCGGTTCCGACGTCCATGCCCCGATACACCTGGCGGGAGTCCGCGCTGATGATCTCGGCGCCCGGGCCGTGCCGCGCGAGATGGTCCGCGAGATCCAGGGCGAGGCGGGTCTTGCCCGCCGCGGTGGCGCCGGCGATGACGACGAGCGGCGGGGCGGGCATGGCCATCGGCGGGGCGGGCGCTGCCGTCGGAGGGGCCCCCTACGCCGCGTCTGCGACGATGCGCCCGACGAGCGCGTACGGCCCGGCGTGCTCGATGGTCACGCGGACGAGCCGCCCGAGGTGCTCCGCCGGTCCGGGCGCGTGGACCAGCTTGTTCTCTCGATTGCGACCCGTCAGCTGCACCGCACCGGCCGGGCCGCGCGACCTGTCCGTGTCCGACGAGGCATCCGCGCGGGTCTCGGGCGCCGCGTTCGGGGTGTCCGCGCTGTCCGGGGAGGACTCGTGGGCGTGTCGGCCGCGTGGGGTCCGCAGCTCGTCGAACAGGACCTCCGTGGTCCGCCCCACCCAGGCCTCGTTGCGCTCACGCCCGATGGTCTCCTGGAGCGCCAGCAGCTCGTTGAGCCTGCGACGCTTCTCGTCTCCGGGCACGTCATCGGGGAGCCGGGCGGCGGGCGTCCCGGGGCGTGGCGAGAAGGCCGCCGCGAACACCCCGTCGAAGCGGACCTCGCGCAGCAGCTCGAGCGTGGCCTGGTGCTGCTGCGCGGTCTCGCCGCAGAACCCCACGATGACGTCGGTGGTCAGGGAGATGCCCGGCACGGCGGCGCGCAGAGACTCCACGAGACGCAGGTATGAGTCCGCGGTGTACTGACGACCCATCCGCCGGAGCACGCCGTCATCCCCCGACTGGACCGGCAGGTGGAGATGCTCGCAGACGCTGGGCGACTCCGCCATCGCCGCGATGAGCCGGGGACCCAGGTCCCAGGGGTGCGACGTGATGAAGCGCAGGCGCGGGATGGCCGGGACACCGGTGTCGGTCCGGATGCCGTCGATGGCCCGCAGCAGGCTCGCGATGTCCGGCCTGCCGTCCAGCGGGACGTCTCGGCCGAGCTGGCGCACCGCTCGCACGTCGCCGAAGCGTGCCTCCGCCGGCAGGTCGTGGCCGTAGCTGTTGACGTTCTGGCCGAGCAGGGTCACGTCCCGATAGCCCGCGGCGGCCAGCGCCCGGACCTCGGCGAGGATGTCGTCGAACGGACGGCTTCGCTCCGGGCCGCGGCTGAACGGCACGATGCAGTAGGTGCAGGTCTTGTCGCAGCCGTAGATGATGGGCACCCATGCGTGGGTGGCGCTGCCCCGGGCCACGCGCTCCCCGTCGACCGCCGCGGCACGGGTGGCGGTGAGTCGGTCGGCCGTGGCGGCGGTGCCGCGGTGCACCCGCGAGAAGCGCGCGACTCCCGCGAGGGCCCCCGGGGAGGTCGGTGCCAGCAGACCCAGGCGGAGGGCCAGCTCCGGCTCCTCGTCCGGGCGCAGGAACAGGTCCACGGCCGGGTAGCGACGGGTCAGGCCGCGCACGTTGTCGGCGCGCACGGAACAGCCGGTCAACACGACGCGCAGCCGCGGGTTGGCCGCCTTGAGGCGAGCGAGCACCCCCATGCGCCCGATCACCTTCTGCTCGGCGGCCTCGCGGATGGCGCAGGTGTTGATGACGATGAGCTCCGCCGCCTCGAGGGCGGGTGCCTCTGAGCAGCCTGCGGCCAGCAGCGCGCCGGCCATCTCCTCCGAGTCCGACCGGTTCATCTGGCAGCCGAGCGTCCACACGTGGAAGCGCGGCTGGACCTGGTCGTCGGTGGCGAACTCCGCCACGCCGGGCTCCACCGCGTGTGCCTGTCGCGGTGCCTCACCGGCCGAGGTCCCGGGCGCGATGAGGTCGAGGACCGGCAGGGTGCGCCCGCTCATCGGTCGATCGCCTCGATCAGCGCGTCGGCGATCCCCGTCGGGATGTGCAGCGCCGCCCGAGCCGTGGCGTAGTCCATGGAATCGCCATGGTAGTCCGTGCCGCCGGTGGCGAGCAGCCCCCGGCGGCTCGCGCAGTCGGCCATGCGCGTGACGGTCGGTGGATCGAAGCTGCAATGGTGGACCTCCAGGCCGCGCAGGCCCCAGTCCATCAGCAGCGAGATGACGTCCGGCCGGTCCGGAGCCTCGGGCGCGTGGGCGAGCACCGCGATCCCACCGGCGGCCGCGATCACCTCGATCGCCTGTCGGGGCCCCAGGCCCTGGCGCGGCACGTAGCACGGGCCGCCGGGCTGGAGAAACCGCTGGAAGGCGTCGTCGACATCCCGGGCATGGCCTGCTCGGACCAGCGCCCGGGCGACGTGAGGCCGACCGACCGAGTCGGCGGACGCGCCGGCATCGTCCGGGATCTCCAGGTCGAGCGACCACCCCTGCGCGCGCGCCCGCTCGAGCGTGAGCGCGATGCGGTCGCGCCGACCCCGTCGCTGGAGCGCGAGCGCATCCGCGAGCGCGGCATCCGACGCATCGAGGCCATAGCCCAGGATGTGCAGCTCGTCATGATCCCGGCCCAGCCCGACCCCTCCCAGCGCCTCTCGGCCGACCGTGTTGATCTCGATGCCCGCGATGACCCGGGGCGCCCCATCCGGCAGCGACCCGGCGACCTCGGTCACTGCCGCCAGCGTGTCGTGGTCGGTGATCGCCACGAGGCGCATGCGCGCGGCGGTCATCTGGCGAAGCAGTTCCGCGGGCGCCAGGACGCCATCCGATCGGCTGGTGTGCGTGTGCAGGTCGATCCACTCGCCGTCCGGCAGCGGGCCGGGAACCGTGGTCACACGTCCACCATCCGGCTGATCCGGTCCACCGCCACCGCCCGCCCGCCCTCGGAGGGTGCGACATCGATGAGCAGCGCGTTGAGGACCACGGGCCCGGAGCCCACCTCGAACCGCGTGGGCAGGCCGGTCAGGAACCGCGGCAGGACGGTCTCCGGCGCGAACCCGATGACCGAGTCGATCGGACCGGTCATGCCCAGGTCGCACACGAACGCGGTGCCGCGGGGCAGGATCCGGTGATCCGCCGTGGCCACGTGCGTGTGGGTGCCCACGACCGCGCTCACCGCACCGTCCAGGTGCAGCCCGAACGCGGTCTTCTCGCTGGAGACCTCGCAGTGGAAGTCCACCAGGCGCACCGGCGGCAGCTCGTCCGCGCCGTCGGCGAGCAGGCGCGCGACGTCCGTGAAGGGGTTCTCGATGGGCTGCATGTACGTCCGACCCTGGGCGCACACGACCACGACCTCAGTGCCGTCGAGGGCGTGGAAGATGCCCCAGCCCCGACCGGGCACCCCGTCGCCACCGTAGTTGAGGGGACGCAGGATGCGCTCGTCGGTGTCGAGGCGCGGGATGATCTCCTTCTTGTCCCAGATGTGGTTGCCGCTCGTGATGACGTCCACGCCCGCGTCGTAGAGGGTCTGGGCCGTGGCGGGCGTGAGGCCCATGCCCCCCGCCAGGTTCTCGCCGTTCGCGGTCACCAGGTCGATGCCCCGCTCGTCCCGGAGCTCGGGCAGCAGTCTGTCCAGCGCCAGGCGCCCCGGCTTGCCGATGACGTCGCCGATCATCAGGACGCGCAGGATGCCCGCGCCGGGCCGTGCCGGGACCGGCGGCAGGCGGTCCGCGGCCCGCGTCTCCGCGACCGGGCGACGGGCGTCCGAGCCTGCTACGGCCGTGCCTCCAGGCGGAGCCGCGGCGTCACTTCGCGTACTCCACGGCCCGCGTCTCGCGGATGACGGTCACCTTGATCTGACCCGGGTACGTGAGGCTCTCCTCGATCTTGCGCACGATGTCGCGCGCCAGGCGCGTGCTCGCGAGGTCGTCGATCTCCTCGGGGCGGACGAGGATCCGCACCTCCCGTCCGGCCTGGACCGCGAACGACCTCTCCACGCCGGGGAAGCTGTTCGCGATCGACTGAAGCTCCTCCAGCCGCTTCACGTACGTGTCCATCGTCTCGCCGCGCGCGCCCGGGCGCGACGCGCTGATGGCGTCCGCGATCTGGACGATGGGCGACTCGACGCAGGTGTACTCGATCTCCTGGTGGTGCGCCGCGATGGCGTTGACGACCTTGGCGGGCAGCCGGTGCCGTTCGGCGATCTGGCCGCCGATCCAGGCGTGCGGCCCCTCCACCTCGTGGTCCACGGCCTTGCCGATGTCGTGCAGCAGGCCACCCATCTTGGCGATCTGGACGTCCGCGCCCACCTCCGCGGCGATGACCGCCGCGAGGCGCGCGGTCTCCACGACGTGCTTGAGCACGTTCTGGCCATAGGACGTCCGATAGCGCAGGCGTCCCAGCAGCCGGATGATCTCCGGTGGCAGTCCCGGGATGCCGGTGTCATACGCCGCCGACTCACCCGACTGGCGGATGAGCAGGTCGACCTCCGCCTTGGACTTGGTGACCACGTCCTCGATCCGGCCGGGGTGGATCCGGCCATCCGCGATGAGCTTGGTGAGGGCGAGCCGGGCGACCTCCCGGCGCACCGGGTCGAAGCCGCTGATGAGCACCGATTCGGGGGTGTCATCGATGATCAGGTCGATTCCGGTCGCCTGCTCGAGGGCGCGGATGTTGCGGCCCTCGCGGCCGATGATGCGGCCCTTCATCTCATCCGACGGGATGGGCACCACGGTGACCGTCATCTCCGCGGTGTGGTCGACCATCACCCGCTGGATGGCCGTGACCACGACGTCGCGGGCCTTCTCCTCCGCCCCGTCGCGGGCGGACCGCTCGATCGCACGGGCCAGGCGGACCGCGTCGTGCTCCGCCTCCTCGCGCACCTGCTCCAGGAGCACGGACTTCGCCTCGTCCACGCTCATCCGGCTGACCTGCTCGAGGCTCGCGAGGTGCTCCTGGCGCGCCTGGGCGAGCTGTTCGCGCTGGCCCTCCAGCTCCCCCTCCTTGAGCATCAGCTTGCGGCTGCGCTCCTCGAGCATGTCCGTGCGCTGGTCGAGCTGCTCGTCACGCTGCAGCAGGCGGCGCTCCAGCGCCGTGAGGTCGGCGCGCTTCTGGCGCCCCTCCTCATCGAGGTCGCGCTGCAGCCGGACCTGCTCGTCCTTGGCCTGGAGGATCAGCTCCTTCTGCTGGGCGCGCGCCTCTGCGACGATCCGGCCCGCCTTCTCGTTGGCGGCCTTGACCGACTGGTTGGCGATGATGCCTCGAGCGAGGAATCCGATGCCAAGGCCGATCGCGACGGCAGCCAGCAGGGCCACCACGATGGCGATGTCGTTCACGATTGCCTCCCGTCCAGCTCGGTCGCTGGAGGTGCGCGGGGATGGTCGATGGCGGGCGTCGCGGCGCCACGGCGGCGACCCCACGAGGGAGCGCCGGGATCATGTGGACGGCGGTCGTCGTGTCGCGCCCCGGGCGACCCGGGGTCTGAGGGCGGCGATCACCGGGCGGGTGGTCTACCCGAGAGCGTAGCGGTCGCGCGCGCCGAGCGTCAAACGAGCGGGCGAGGTCAGGGTCGGGGGCACCATCCGGTCAACCCAGAGGGGCGCCGCCTGCGAGGCCCAGCCGCCGGATGATCAAGCCCGCCGCATCCGCGGGCGGGGTCTGGTCCACGTCCACCTCCAGCGGTGCGACGCTCCGGAAGAGCGGCGCGCGGCGTGCGAGCTGCTCCCCCAGGAAGGTCTCCGGGTCGTCACCGTACGCGGGCCGGTGACCCTGGGCGAAGAATCGCGTCGCGAGGGTGCGGGGTGTGGCGGTGAGCCAGACGGTCGCCACGCCCGGCCCGCGAAGTGCCTCGCGACAGGCGGGGACCTCGATCGTGAACGCGGCCGGCGTGACCACCCGCGGTCGTGGCGCGGCGAGCGCCCCGAGCAGATGGCGCGCCTCCAGGGCATGCATGTCGTCCACACCCAGGGCGAATCGCAGCTCCCTGACCGTCCGACCCTCGCGCGCCTCGATCGACGCGTCACTGTCATCCAGGGGCCAGCCCAGCGCGGCGGCGACGAGGCGTCCGACCGTGGACTTGCCGGCTCCCATCAGGCCCATCACGACGATGGCGTCCGTCGGTGCGGGGCGGTCTGGGGCGCGGGCGTCAGTCACCGGAGGGCGACGACGAGCGCGGGTACAGCAGGCTCACGGCGCTGTGGTCCAGCTCCCCTCCCCCGGGCAGGTCGAACAGACGCTCGAACTGGGCGGCGACGACGTCGAACAGCGGCAGGTCCAGGCCCGCCTGCGCCTTCAGCTCCCGGATGGCCGCGATGTCCTTGGCGTGGAAGATCGCCCGACCGCCGGGCTGGTGCGCACCCTCGATGACGCGGGGACCCTGGATGTCGAGCATGGGGCTCGCCGCGTACCCGCCCATGAGCGCCTCGCGGACCACCCAGGGGTCGACGCCCGCGTGCTCGGCGAGACGGAGGGTCTCCGCGACCGCCGTCGTGGTTGCCATCACGATCAGCTGGTTGCAGGCTTTGGTGACCTGTCCGGCGCCATGGCCGCCGCAGTGGACGACGCGGCTGCCCATCGCCTCGAGCGCGGGGCGCACCCGCGCCAGCACCTCGGCCGGTCCTCCGACCATGATCGAGAGGGCGCCGGCGGTGGCACCCCGGACGCCGCCGCTGATGGGCGCGTCGAGGCTGGCGATGCCGCGTGCATCCAGCTCGACGGCGAGCTGCCGGGACGCCGCCGGTGGCAGAGTCGAGTGGTCGACCACCGTGCCGTGCCACTCCCCCGCCGTGAGCAGGCCGCCGCCCCCGAGCAGGACATCGCGCACGGACGCGGTGTCGGGCAGGCACAGCAGCACGAGATCCGTGAGCGGCGCGATGTCGGCAGGCGTGGCGACGAGGCGCGCACCAGCCTCGACCAGTCCCCGGGCCTTCACCGGATCACGTGGCGCGATGACCACATCCCAGCCCTTGACCAGCAGGTTGCGCACCATGGGATCGCCCATCTGGCCCAACCCCAGGAAACCGACCGTCCCGTCGCTCATGCGATGAACTCCCCGCGTGCGACCGCGGCCGCCACCCCCGCGCCGGTCACGAGGACGTCGACGGCGTACAGGGAGCTCGATGCGGTGATGAAGAGGCGGCGGCCGTCCGGACCGCCGAAGACGCAGTTGGAGGTGATCTCGGGGACGAGGACCCGGCCCAGCTCATGCCCGTCCGGAGCGAGGATGTGGATCCCGTCGTGGGCGGAGGTCCAGATGTTGCCGCGGACGTCCACGCGGAACCCGTCAAACAGCCCGTCCGCGAGCGTGTGGATGACGCGCGGTCGCACCGCCCTCCGTCCATCCTCCACGTCGAGGGCGAACAGGCGCCTCGGTGCCGCGGGTTCGATCGCGGCGTGGGTGTCCGCGACGTACAGCACCGATTCGTCGGGCGAGAAGGCGAGCCCGTTGGGGTGCGTGGCGGCGTCGCAGGCGATCGACAGGCTCCCGGATCCGGGATCGAACCGGTAGACGAAGCAGCCCGCCTGCTCCATGGGGGCAGGATGCCCCTCCCGCGGGAAGATGATGCCGTACGGCGGGTCGGTGAACCAGATCGAGCCGTCCCGTGCGACGATCACATCGTTCGGCGAGTTCAGGCGCCCGCCCGCATGGTGCGTCACGAGCGTGACGCGGGACCCATCGAGCTCGGTCCGCGTGACGGCGCGGCTGCCGTGCTCACAGTGCACGACGCGCCCCTCGCGGTCGAGCGTGTTGCCGTTCGTGAAGTCGTTCGGCTGACGGACCACCTCGAGCCCGTGCGCCTCGCTCCAGCGCAGGGCCCGGTCGTTGGGGATGTCGCTGTACTCGAGCGCCTGCTCGCGGGGGAGCCAGACCGGACCCTCCACCCACGCGCCGCCATCGGCCAGTCGCGTGAGGGAGGCGTGCGGGTCGATGAGAGCGTCAAGTCCGGCATCCGTGACACGGACGACCGATGCGATGGAGCCCCCGACCGGGGGTGGGATGCGGTTCATGGGGTCCACCATGGCGGGGGGAGGCGGGCCGAGCGCCTGCGGCGACGCTCGGCCCGCCGGGACGGGGCGGAGGCTACTGGATGCCCCAGATGGCCTTGTAGTTGTCGCGATAGGTGGTGGCCGGGTCGAACACGTCGCCGTCGGGCACGTTGGCCTTGGTGATCAGGCTGGGGGGTGCGAGGTAACCCGAATCGGGTTCGCCTGCGATGGCCCGGTTCAGCTCGTCGACGAGCTGCCAGCCCTGAAGGTACAGTGGCTCGGCGACGGACGCCTTCTGGTAGTCCTCGTCGCGGATGCGCTGGAACTCAGCGGAGTCGCCATCGCCCGCGGCGACCGCGAATGGCGCCTCGTCGCCCGCCTTGCCGGCGTCCACGAGGGCGGCGCGCGAACCCGCGAAGTAGTTGCCGTTGATGGCCAGCAGGTAGGTCAGGTCATCACCGTATTTCTGGAGCAGGGACGCCACCAGCGAGGGCATCCGCTGCCCCGCCTCGGCGATGGGCGAGTCCTCGTAGCTCAGCACCGTGCAGGTCGCACACTGCTCGAGCTGCGCCTTGATCGCGTCGGCCTTGTCGATCGCGATCTGGTACTGCGAGTCGGTGAGGATCACAGCGCCTGCCTGACCGTCGGAGTCCGCGATCGCGAACAGCGCCGCAAGGCGCGAGACCTCGAGGGGATCGGTGGTGATGTTCGTGAACATGCCGGTCGCCGCGTCCGGCCCGGGCGCGGAGCCAGCGTGCCAGCCGACGACCGGGATGCCGGCGCCCGTCGCGGTGGAGATCGCCGCCACCTGCTCGGCCGCGTCGAAGCCGCCGAGGATGATCCCGGCGGGCTGGAGCGCGATGGCCTGGTTCATCGCGTCGGTGCGACCCTGGACGCTCGCCCTGCCGTCGAGGACCTGGAGCCTCCAGCCGATCGCCTCCGCGGCCTCCTTCACCCCGTCGGAGACCGCGGTGATGCCGCCGTTCGTGAGGTCGGACGCCACGAAGATGATGAGATCGGCGTCCTGGCGCGCCGGTCCGGCTTCCGGGCCGTCCCAGCCGCTCGCCGCGCTGAGCTGGTTGGCCACGACCTCCTTGGCGTGGGCGACGATGTCAGCTGGCGCGGACGGGGCGGGGCTCTGTGCGCCCGTGGACGCGACGCCGGTGATGAGCAGGCCGGCGGCGCCGAGCACGCCGACGCGCGCCGAGAGCCGTCGAGACCTCGATCGGTTCACGATGATCATCCTCCTGTCCTGTGTGCTCTGGTGTGCCACGGCCCGCAGGTGGGCCGTTCGACTCCCGAATCGGGATCAGC
This sequence comes from Chloroflexota bacterium, assembly GCA_034436555.1. GTDB lineage: Bacteria > Chloroflexota > Limnocylindria > Limnocylindrales > CSP1-4 > JAFMJV01. The sequence goes on from DAOTUU010000033.1 coordinate 104,291, forward strand.
CACCCGACGGCGCCCCCGGCTGGACCGGGGGCGCATCGTGGGTCCCGGGACCGGTCCGGGGCGGCTGGCGGTGTCTCTCGCCCGCCTGGAGTCGGCGGCGGCCGGCCCAACTGGCGATCGTGATGGCGACGATGAGGGTGACGCCGTTGAATAGCGGCTCCACGTAGAACGCGGAGCCGATCTGCTGGATGCCGGAGATGCCCACCGCGAGGATCGTGACGCCCACGATGGTGCCCCACGGGTTGACACGGCCGGGGCGGATGGTGGTCGAGCCGAGGAACGCCGCCACGAGCGCCGGAAGCAGGAACTCGAGCCCGACGTTGGCCTGGCCGACCTTGAGGCGGGCCGCGAACATCACGCCCGCGATGCCCGCGAGCAGCCCGGATGCGATGAACGCGCCGAAGACGTACCGGCGGCGCGGGATGCCGGTCAGTTCGGCCGCGCGGGGATTCGCCCCGACCGCGTAGAGGTAGCGGCCGATCGGCAGGTGGTCGAAGGCGATCCAGAGCGCGACCGTGAGGCCCATCACGATCACGAACGGCCCGGGGATGCCGAACAGGTCCCAACTGGCCAGGCCCCAGAACGCATCCGGGATGGCGTCCGCTCGGTCCACGACCTGCTTGCCGTCCGTGTGCCACAGCGAGACGGCGTACAGGATCGTGCCGGTGCCCAGCGTCGCGATGAACGCGTCCACCTGGGCCAGTTCCACGAGGGCCGCGTTGAGGATGCCCACGACCACCGAGAGCGCGAGCACGACGACCACCGCGAACCACCATGGGAGCCCCAGGTTGATCTGCAGCGTGAGGACCAGGATGTGCCACAGCCCCACCGCGTAGCCGATGGACAGGTCGATCTTGCCCGCCGCCATCGGGATGGTCACCGCGAGGGCGAGGATCGCGAGGACCGCCTTGCCATTGGCGATGAGCTTGAAGTTGAGGAACGTCGGGAAGGTGCTGGGCAGAGCCAGCGAGAACAGCACGATGAGCACGACGGTCAGCACGACCAGGCCGTAGGACGGCAACCAGCGGCGCAGCAGGTGCGTCACGCGGTCGATCCCGGATCCTTCGTAGTCGTCGGGCCCCGGTTCCAGCGCCGTCGAGCGCAGCGACGTGGTCATGCCGGATCTCCTCCGTGAGCGATCCCGGGACCCGGGGCCGTCCCTGCGCCGCCGGCTGGACGACCGGTCCCCGCGGCCGTGATGGCATGTCCCGAGGCGGCGTCCGTGAGACCGGCCACGGTGAGGGCGTCGCCCTCGAGCTCGCGGACGACCCTGCCGCGGTCGAACACATGGGCCCTGCCACACACCGTGGCGATCTCCTCGAAGTCCGTGGACACCACCACGACCGACGTGCCGCGCGCGGCGGTCTCCAGCAGCAGCCGGTAGATGTCCGCCTTCGCGCCGACATCGACGCCCATGGTCGGATCCTCGAGCACCAGCACCCGGCACTCGCGATCGAGCCAGCGCGCCAGGATGACCTTCTGCTGGTTGCCACCCGAGAGCGTCTCGATCACCCGGTCCGGTGCCGGGGGGACCACGCCGTGGCGCTTGATCGCCGCGCGCGCCTCCCGACGCTCGCGACCGCCCCACCGGAGCTCGAACACCCGGCGCCCCAGCAGTGCGGGATTGAGGAACAGGTTCTCGCGCACATCGAGTCCCACGGCGATGCCCTCGGTCTCACGGTTGCTGGACACGAACGCGATCCCATCGCCGATGGCGGCGCGCGGCCCGACGCCCGTCCGGGCGATCCCGTCGAGCAGGACCCGTCCCTGTGCCACAGGCTCCTGTCCGGCGATGGCGCGCCCCGTCAGCTCGTGGCCCGCGCCACGCAGCCCCGCGAGCCCCACGATGGTACCGGGCGCGATGGCCAGCGAGACCGGGCCCACGTCTCCCACCACGATCTCCTCGAGCACCAGGCGCGCGGCGCCGACGCGTGGTGCGGCGGGACGGTCGATCGATTCGGGCCGGTGGCCGACGATGGCCTCCACCAGTGCGGCCTGCGCCAGGCCCGCGACGGCGGCGTCAAGGACCAGCCGCCCGTTGCGCATCACCACGACCCGGTCGGCGAGCGCGAACACCTCGTCGAGCCGGTGGCTCACGTAGATCATCGACACGCCGCGCGCGCGGAGCCCGCGCAGCACCGTGAACAGGCGCTCCACGTCGTCGGCGGGCAGGCTGGCCGTCGGCTCGTCGAGGACGAGGACGTCGACGTCGCGGCCGAGCGCGCGCGCGATGGCCACCAGGGAGCGCTCGGTCCGCGGCAGGTCGAAGATCCGGACGTCGGGGTCGATGCCCGCGCCCACCACTTCCAGGGCGGATCGCGCCCGGGCTCGCACGGCCCCCCAGTCGATCCGGCCGCCGCGCCGCTCGTAGCCGTACCACAGGGCCATGTTCTCGGCCACCGTCATCCAGTCGATGAGGCCGAGGTTCTGATGGATGAACCCGATCGACTCGCGCGCGCCGGGGCTGGTCACGTCCCGCCCGCCGTGCAGGATCCGGCCGCCGCTCGCGGGATGGACGCCGGCGAGGATCTTGATCAGCGTCGACTTGCCCGCGCCGTTGGCGCCGAGCAGCGCGACGATCGATCCGCGTTCGACGGCGAACGAGACGTCGTCGACCACGGTCACACCGCTGAACTGCTTGGTCACCGACTCGAAGGCGAGGACCGCGCCGGGCGTGGACACGCTCACGACCCTGCACCCCGGGAGTGCTCGGGGACGGGCGTGCGGACGCGCCCGGTCGTCAGCCAGTCCCTGACGTTGGCGGCGGCAAGGTCGAACATCTGGATGCGCGTGGCCATGGTGGCCGAGCCGATGTGCGGGGTCACCACGAGGTTGGGCACGCCCAGCAGCGGGTCCGCTGGGTCCGGATTGGGCTCGCGCGCCTGGACGTCGAGGCCGGCCGATGCGAGCCGCCCCTCGCGCAGGGCGCGGACCAGTGCCGCCTCATCCACGATCCCGCCGCGGCCCGTGTTCACGAGGGTCGCCGTCGGCTTCATCAGGGCAAGCTCGCGGGCTCCGATCAGCCCGCGCGTCTGGGTGGTCGCGGGGAGGTGGATGGACACGATGTCCGCGGTCGCGAGCAGGTCTTCCAGTGGCAGCCAAGGAATCCCCGCGTCCCCGCCGCGGCTGCGGGAGTGGTGCACGACGGTCATGTCGAAGCCGGCCGCGCGACGCGCCACGGCTCGACCGATCTCGCCCAACCCGATGATGCCCAGGGTGGCACCGTGGACATCGTGACCGAGCATCGTCCACAGGCTGCTGGCGGTCCAGCCACCCGCTCGGACCCAGCGGTCCGACTCGGCGATGCGACGTCGGGCGGCGAGGATGAGTCCGAAGGCCAGGTCGGCGGTGGTCTCGTGGAGCACGCCGGGGGTGTGCGTGACCATCACGCCCGAGTCGAGCGCGGCGCCCACGTCCACCGAGTCGTATCCGGCACTGCCGATCGCGACCAGACGCACCGTGGGCACCGCTGCCAGGAGCGCCCGGTCGACCCGGTCGCCGTTGATGCACAGGAGCGCGTCCGCGCCGTTCGCCAGTGCCGCCAGCTCCGACTGGGAAGGAGGCGCCGGGCGCTCCCAGCGACGCAGGTCGGCGTGGTCCTCGAGGGCCGCGATCCCGGACCCGGGCAGACCCGAGCGCGAGATTGCGACGATCGGACGCCCACCGGCGCGCGGTGCCTCCAGCCCCTCCATGGCCCCTCCTCACCCGTTCGGTATATGGGACGCCGTTCATCCTACTGTCCCTGCCAGGGGTGTCAACCCCCGAAGTTCCGGTCGGCGACACCGGCGGAGCCGTCAGACGCGGACGGGCAGGGCGGTCACGAGGCGGCGGAGGTCCTGCACGAGGGCCTCGCGGAGGTGGGGTGTCTCGCGGGCCTTGAGCAGGGTCACCGACACCGCGCGAGGCGGCACCCCGGCGACCGGGGGCAGGGCCATGGCGTAGCACACGACGCCGACTGTGTTCTCCTCGTCGTCGATCGCGAACCCGCGCTCGCGCGTGCGCTCGAGCTCCTCGAGCAGCGCCGGGAGTGTGGTGATCGACCGATTCGAGAGGCGCGGCAGGGCCGTGAGCTGCGATGCCCGGTCCAGGACGATGGCGGGGTCGAGCGTCGCGAGCATCGCTTTGCCCAGCCCGGTGCAGGTCGCGGGCATGCGCCGGCCGATGTCGGCGGCCAGTCGGATGGGCTGCGAGCCGTCATGTCGGGCCAGGTACAGCACCTCCATCCCGTCGAGCAGGGCGAACTGGATCGTCTCGCACGACGCCGGGCCGAGCGAACGGCATCCCTCCCGGAACTCCTCGAGCAGGTCCACCCGGCGCAGGTACGCCGCGCCCAGCTCGAGCAGCCGATGACCCAGGCGATAGCGCCCCTCTCCCACCCGGCGGATGACGCCGGCCTGCGCCAGGGCCGCGCACAGGTTGGCGACGGACGACTTGGGCAGTCCGAGGCGACGTGCCAGCTCACTCGGGCCGAGCGGCTCCGCGTCCGGTTCGGCGAGGACGGACAGCAGCGTCATCGCGCGGGTGACCGCGGGCGCGCTCGACTCCACGTCCCTGAGGCTGGGCGGAGCCGGCGCGGCACCGGGCTCAGCCATCGAACCGCAGTTGGACCTTCATCGAGCGACGGCGGTCGAGCGCCAGGTCGAACGCCTCCACGGCGCGCGCGAGCGGGAGCTGCTCGGTGAGCAGGGGCAGGACCCCGAGTCCGTCGCCGAGCGCCTCGACGGCATCCTGGAACTCTGCGTTGAACCGGAACGAGCCGACCAGCTCCAGCTCGCGCGTGACGGCGAGGTGGAGCGGCAATCCTTCGCTGGCCGGCGGCAGCAGACCCACGAGGACGATGCGTCCGCCGCGGACCACCGCGGGGAGGATCGACCCCAGCGCGCGGGATGACCCCGTCGCCTCGATCGCCACGTCCGCCTCCGGCAGCGTGGCTTCCGGCCCCGCCATCACGACCTCGTCCGCGCCCAGCTGCAGCGCCATGGCCAGCGGCTCCTCGAGCCGGTCCGTGAGGGTGATGCGCGCCGCTCCCGCCCGCCGCGCCGCCAGCACCACCAACTGACCGATCGGACCGCCACCCGCCACGAGCAGGTGGCGGTCCTTCACGTCCCCTGCCTGGCTGACCGCATGCAGGGCGACCGCGGTGGGCTCCGCGAACACCGCGCGCTCGAACGGCAGGGCGTCCGGAAGCGGGACTGCCTGGGCGGCGCCGATCAGGAGGCGATGCCGGAATCCGCCCTGCACATGGGGCATGCGTGCGGCGCTGCCCAGGAAGGTGCCGTTGGGGCAGAGGTTGGCTCGGCCCGCCAGGCATTGGTCGCAGGTGCGGCAGGGAACCCGAGGGTCGATCGCGACACGGGTGCCGGGCGGCGGCCCGTCGACGTCCGGACCCAGCCGGATGACCGTGCCCACCACTTCGTGGCCGAGCACCATGGGCTCGCGCACCGTGAACGCCCCGACCGCGCCCTCCGCGTAGTAGTGGAGGTCCGAGCCGCAGATGCCGCCCAGGGCGACGGCCACCTCGACCTGGCCGGATGCGGGGCCGGGCGCCGCCAGCGCGTCGATGCGCAGGTCGCGGGCGGCGTGGATGACGCAGCCGTACACGGGTCGCTCAGATGACGGCCAGCAGGCCGCCGTCCACGTACAGGACCTGGCCGTTCACGAAATCCGAGGCGGGCGACGCGAGGAACACGGCGGCGCCGACGAGCTCCTCTGGGTCAGCCCAGCGGCCGGCGGGCACGCGGTCGCGGAGCCATCGGTCGAAGGCCGGGTCATCCTTGAGGGCCTGGGTCAAAGGCGTGACGTAGTAGCCGGGCCCGAGTCCATTGACCTGGATGCCGTGGGCCGCCCAGTCCGCGCACATGCCCCTGGTCAGGTTCTTCACGGCGCCCTTGGATGCCGTGTAGGGGGCGATGCTCCTGCGCGCGAGCTCCGACTGGGCCGAACAGACGTTGATGATCTTGCCACGGCCCCGGGGGATCATGCGCCTCGCCACCGCCTGGCCCACATGAAACACGCTGCCCAGGTTCGTGGCGATGATCCGGTCCCAGTCTGCCTCGGAGAACTCCTCGAGCGTGCGGCGGATCTGGATTCCGGCGTTGTTGACGAGGATGTCGATGGGCCCGATATCCGACTCGATGTGGTCGACGGCGCGGGCGGCCGCCGCGTGGTCGGTGACGTCGAACGCGGCCGTGTGGACCGTGAGCCCCTCCTCGCGGAGCGCCTCGGCCGCAGCTTCGAGCGAGGCCTCGTCACGGGCGTTGAGCACGATGGTCGCGCCCGCATGACCGAGACCCCGGGCGATCGTCCTGCCGATTCCCTGGCGCGATCCCGTCACCAGCGCGATGCGACCGCCGAGGCCGAACCGCTCGTCCACCCAGCTCATGCGCCTCCCTGCGGTCGTATCGGTCTGGCTGCTCAGCATGATGGGCAGCGTACATCACGCTGAACGGTCTGCCTAGTCGGTCTGCCAGGCGTCCGGGTCCGGACCCTCGTCCATGGGGTCCACCGGTGCCTCTGGCCCTGCCACGGCGGCGCTCACCTCGCGGCAGATGGCCGGGTCGAACCCGTTGCGTGCGAGGAGCGCATAGGCGCGCCGGTGCCGTGTCCGTGCGTCCGGTTCGCGCGCGAGGGCCGCCGCCCGCCGCCTGAGCAGCCGCTCCGCCGCGGCGCGGTCGGCTGACGAGGTGGCCGCGTCGCCGGCCGATGCCGAGCCGCCTGCCCCGTCCTCGGTCCCGGGGAGCTCCGACCAACCCCCCTGGGCGCACGCGACCCGATCGTCGAGGGCCTCGCGGATGACATCGTCATCAATGCCTTGCCGACGGAGCTCCTGCCGCAGGACCACCGTCCCGCGGGGCCGTGACCGGTCGCGCGATTCCATCCAGGCACGCGCGAACGCCGCGTCGTCGAGGTGGCGCATCGCGACAAGGCGCCGCAGCACCTCCTCGACGAGCGGTGCCTGGTACCCGAGCCGCAGCAGGCGGCGGCGCGTCTCCGCGACCGAGCGCGAGCGCGCGGCAAGGAACCGAGCCGCCGCCTCCATCACGACCGCCGGATCGGTGACCGCCCCGCGACGCGCCCGACGGGCGTCCTCCGCCGCGCGCCGGTCAACGTCTGAGCGGGGGCGCTGCGCGTCCATGTGACGGTCCGCGCGACCGGATCGCTACTCGGCCTCGGGGATTCCCTCGACGGGGACCGCGATCGTGGCCACCCTGGCTCGGATGTCCGTCTCCAGCTGCTGTGCCACGTCCCGGTTGGAGCGCAGGAACTCCTTGGCCTGCTCTCGACCCTGGCCGAGGCGCGTCTCCCCGTACGTGAACCAGGCACCGGTCTTGGTCACGATGCTCGACGCCACGCCCACGTCCAGCAGACCACCCTCGCGGGAGATTCCCTCGCCGTACATGACATCGAACTCCGCGACCCGGAACGGCGCGGCGACCTTGTTCTTGACCACCTTGACCCGCACGCGGCTGCCGATCGCATCCGTGCCCGACTTGATGGTCTCGATGCGCCGGATGTCCATGCGCACCGACGCGTAGAACTTGAGGGCGCGACCGCCGGGGGTGGTCTCCGGGTTGCCGAACATCACCCCGATCTTCTCGCGCAGCTGGTTGGTGAACACGAGCGCTGCGTTGGACCGGCTGACCGCGCCCGTCAGCTTCCGGAGCGCCTGGCTCATGAGGCGGGCCTGGATGCCCACGAACGAGTCGCCCATCTCGCCCTCGATCTCCGCTCGCGGCACGAGCGCGGCGACCGAGTCCACGACGACGCAGTCGATGCCGCCGGAGCGGATGAGCGTCTCCGTGATCTCCAGCGCCTGTTCTCCCGTGTCCGGCTGACTGACCAGCAGCTCGTCCACGTTGACCCCACAGGCGCGCGCATAGTGCGGGTCGAGCGCGTGCTCCACGTCGATGAAGGCCACGGTGCCGCCGCGCCGCTGGGCCTCGGCGAGGACGTGCTGGCACAGGGTGGTCTTGCCCGACGACTCTGGACCGAACACCTCCGTGATCCGGCCGCGCGGGACGCCCCCGACGCCGAGCGCCAGGTCCAGCGCGATCGACCCGGTGGGGATCGCGTCCACCTGCTGCCGCTCGGACGACCCGAGGCGCATGATCGAGCCGCGCCCGAACTGCTTCTCGATCGACAGGATGGCCGAGTCGATGGCCTTCGTGCGCTCCGCGGACGCCCGATCGGCGTTGCGGTCCGTGCCTGCCGGCTGCCCGGCCCTCGTGATGGTCATGCCGTCTCCTCTTCAGAGGCTGCCGCCGAGGACCGGGACACCGTCAGCTACTGCTCGTCGTCCGCCACCTTCTCCGACCGCGGCTTCCGCTTGGGCTTGACCAGCTCCACGGACTGCGGCGGCGAATCGAGCAGGGACTCGATCTTGGGCTTGGGGCTCGCGGCCTTCGGCTTCTTCTTGGTTTCGCGGCGGGAGGGTACTTTGCCGGCCATGGGTCCTCGCGCCTCCACATGGCGTCGCCCAGTGTGAGCGACGCGACTTCACTCCGACTTCACCCGGCATGCACTGCAGCTTGACGGGGCCACGTGCCACCTCGCGTGTCACACCGTCGACCCTTCGGTCGCGATGGCACCGGCAGCCGAGGCCCGCAATCCGCGATGGAGCTGGGGGAACGTCCCGTCGGCGATCGCCGAACGGATCCGCGCCATGAAGTCTAGGGTGAAGGTCAGGTTGTGACAAGTCGCGAGGCGATAGGCCAGCAGCTCGCCGGCCCGGAACAGGTGGGCGAGGTAGGCCCGGGAGAAGGTCCGGCAGAGCCGGCAGCGACACCCCTCCTGGACCGGGCGCGGGTCATCCAGGAAGCGTGCGTTGCGCAGGTTGAGTCGGCCGCCGGGAACCCACAGGGTGGCGTTCCGGGCGACCCGGGCGGGGAGCACCGAGTCGAACATGTCGATCCCCGCGTCCACCGCGTCCAGCAGGTCCAGGGGCGAGCCGAGCCCCATCAGGTACCGTGGCCTCGGGTCGTCGGCGAGCAGCGGCGCGACCACGTCCAGGACGGCGCGGCGCTGCTCCGGCGTCTCGTCGCCCGCGAGCCCGCCGATGCACAGGCCGTCGAACGGGCGCGCCGCGAAGAACCTCGTGGACGACTCCCGAAGGTCCGCCTCGAGGCCGCCCTGGATGATGCCGAAGAGCGCCTGGTCCGGCCGGCGATGGGCGTCCAGGCAGCGGTCCGCCCAGCGATGGGTGCGCTCGGTCGCGTCGGCCACGACCTCGCGACCGGAGGCGTGGGGTGGGACCGGATGGTCGAAACAGACCGCGATGTCCGCCCCCAGCGCCTCCTGGACGGCGATCGCGTGCTCCGGCGTGAAGCGCTGGAGCGACCCGTCCAGATGTGAGCGGAACGTGGCGCCGCCCTCGTCGATCGAGCGCGACTGCGCGAGGCTCACCACCTGGAACCCGCCAGAGTCCGTGAGGATGGCGCGATCCCAGCCCATGAATCGGTGCAGTCCGCCCAGGTCCCGGACGCGCTCGTGACCCGGTCGGAGCGCGAGATGGTAGGTGTTGGACAGGATGATCCCCGCGCCGACCTCGCGAAGGTCGTCCGGGTCGAGCGCCTTGACCGTGGCGTTGGTGCCCACCGGCATGAACACCGGCGTGTCCACCACGCCGTGGGGGGTGCCCAGACTGCCGGTCCGGGCGCGCGAGCCCGGGATGGGCGGTGACGTGACCGTGAACCGGACCGGGCGTGAGCCGGTCGGCAGGATCGTGGCGACGGACTCCAGGGTCATCCGGACACCTGCGCGCGCCGCAGCGACACCATCCCGATGGCGAGCGCGAGCCCGAGGTAGGCGGTGACCGCCGCCAGCGCGACCCCCAGCGGCACGGCGGGCAGCGACAGGCCACCGGGTGCCACGGTGGCAACCTCCTCGAGGATGGCGTCACCGATGCTGAACGGCAGGAACTGGTGCCACTGAACGTCCGTGGGCATGGTGCCGCTCCGGAGGTTGCCACCCATCGCCAGCAGGAACAGGATGCCGCTCAGGATCGGCTCGGCGATGTACAGCACGATGCCCACGACCACGCCCGCGAGCTGACTGCGCAGGACCATCGCCACGGCGAACCCGATGGCGGCCCGCTGGCACAGCACGTACGTGCCCAGGACGAGCGACGCCGCCAGGCTCCGGGTGCCCTGCTCCCCGAACGGAGCGCCCAGGCCGGTGCCGATCATGGCGGACGCGAGCGCCGACAGTGCCATGCCTGCGGCATAGGCGAGGAGCACGCCCAGGGACAGGACGATCCCCAGCCCGATGGCCTTGGCGAGGACGTAGTGGGTGCGGCTCTCGCCCCGCGCGATGATCACGCGCATCACGCCGAAGCTCCAGTCGGCACCCGCCACGGCGGCGGCGTACGCCACCGCGAGCAGGGAGCCCAGCCCGAACACGAACTGATTGATCACGCCGTACGCCGCGGGGAACCCGGTCACGAGGCCCGCTGCCGCGGAGCCGCGGGCCAGCGCACCGACGAGCAGGTAGACGAGCACCATGAGGCCCACCAGGATGCCCAGCACGACATACGTGGCCCAGCGCCTCCGGAGCTTCAGCAGCTCCGCGCCGACGAGGCGCATCAGCGGACATCCCCGGGGGGTCGCATCCCCCATCCGGGGGGTGGACCATCCTGCCCGTGCGGCGCCTGCGGGGTGGCGGTGAGGGACAGGAAGACCGACTCGAGGTCGCTCGTGGGGGCGATGTCCGACGCCCAGATGCCGGAGCCGCCGAGCAGGCGGTTGACGTCGCCAGCCCGCTCCGGACCCACCTGGACGGCGAGCCATCCCTCCCCGCGACCGTCGGGCGGCAGGACCTCCACAGGCGCGCGCTCGGCGAGCAGGCGCATCGCCTGCTCGAGGTGCTCCGGGGGGACGCGCAGCCGGATCCGGGCGCCGTCGGTCAGCAGCCGCTCCAGGGTGCCCTCGCGCACGAGCCGCCCGCGGTCGATGATGCCCACGACATCCGCCAGCTGCTGGACCTCCGACAGGATGTGGCTGGAGATGACCACCGTCTTGCCCTGGGCGGTGAGCCGGCGGAGCAGCTCCCGCATGGCCACGATGCCCGCCGGATCGAGCCCGTTGGCGGGCTCGTCCAGGAGCAGCAGCTCCGGGTCCGACAGCAGCGCCCCCGCGATGCCCAGCCGCTGGCGCATGCCCAGCGAGTACGTCTTGACCTTGTCCCCGGCGCGCTCCGCCATGCCCACGGCGTCCAACACGGCATCCACCCGATGCCCGGGCGTGGGCGGACCCGCGGCGGCGAACGTGCGCAGGTTGTCCCGCCCCGAGAGATACGGGTAGAACGCCGGGCTCTCGATGAGGGCGCCCATCCGGAACATGCGCCGGCGGTCCCGCCAGTCGAAGGGCGTGCCGAGCACCGAGATCCGGCCGGCGTCCGGACGGATGAGTCCGACCAGGACGCGCAGCGTGGTGGTCTTGCCCGACCCGTTGGGGCCCAGGAACCCGTACACCCGACCCCGCGGCACGTTGAGGTCCAGTCCGTCCAGCGCGACCCGCGCGCCGTAGCGCCGGCGCAGGTCGCGGGTGACGATGGCCATGCCCTCCGCGCCCGTCACCGCGGGCTCAGCCATCCACCCGTCCCTCCGTGGTCATGCCGTCCCACAGCCCGGGGTCCGAGCGTTCCGCGCGCCGGGGAGGCGGCACGTCATAGCCGAGTCCGCGGAGGTGGTCGCGCGCGGCCTCCGTGGCGACCCTGCCCTGCGGCGTCCGATCCAGGAACCCGAGCTGCAGCAGGTACGGCTCGTAGACGTCCTCGATCGTCTCCACCTCCTCCCCGATGACCGCGGCCACGGCCGCCCCGCCGACCGGGCCGGAGGCGAACTTCTGCACGATCGCCGCGAGCAGCCGACGATCGGTGGTGTCCAGGCCGACGTCATCGATGTCCATGGCGGCCATCGCGGCCTCCGCCTGCTCCCGCGTGATGCGCCCGTCGCCGCGCACCTCCGCGTGATCGCGGACCCGGCGCAGCAGTCGGTTCACGATGCGCGGCGTCCCCCGGCCGCGGCCGGCCAGCACGGCGACGGCGTCCGGCTCGATGGCCACCCCGAGGATCGCCGCCGAGCGGCGGACGATCTCCGCCAGCTCTGACTCCGCGTAGTAGTCCAGCCGGTGGACGGCGCCGAACCGGTCTCGCAGCGGTGCGCTGAGGCGTCCGGCGCGCGTCGTGGCACCCACCACGGTGAACGGCTTGATGGACAGCCGCAGGGATCGGGCGCTGGGTCCCCGGCCGATCATCACGTCGATCGCGAAGTCCTCCATCGCCGGGTAGAGGATCTCCTCCACGGCATGGTTCAGGCGGTGGATCTCGTCGATGAACAGGACGTCCCGTTCGTCGATGTTGGTGAGGATCGCCGCGAGGTCCCCCGCCCGCTCGATGGCCGGACCGCTCGTGGTGTGGAGGTGGACGCCCAGCTCGCGCGCGATGATCTGGGCGAGCGTGGTCTTGCCCAGGCCGGGAGGGCCGTACAGCAGCACGTGGTCCGCGGCCTCCCCGCGCCGACCGGCCGCCTCCAGCAGGATCGCCAGGTTCTGCTTCACCTGGGGCTGGCCGATGTACTCCGCCAGCAGGCGCGGACGGAGGCTGGAATCCAGCCCGGACTCCTCCTCCATCACGATCGGGGCGACCGTCCGCGGCGCGTCATCCATGGCCGGCAGGATAGCAGAGATCGGCATGGAACCGAACGGATGTTCGACCCTGATCGAGGCGCCCGCGAGCGCTCACTCGCGGCGGAGCGCCCGCAGGGCAGCCTTGACCCGATCCTCGAGGGACGCTCCGGCGGCCAGCCCGGCGACCGCGGCGCGCGCGGCCTCCCGCGACTCGCCGGGCGTGTAGCCCAGCGCCTGGAGTGCCGCGACGACCTCTCCCTCGGACGCGCCGGCGCCACCCGGACCCGCGGCCGCGCCGGCGCTGCCTGCCGCGGCCACCCGCTCGCGCAGCTCCAGGATGATCCGACCCGCGAGGCGCTTGCCCACGCCGCTGACCGCGGTGAGCACCGCCTCGTCGCCCTGCATGATGGCCAGCTGCAGGTCCGCGACGGGTCTCGATGCCACGATGGCGAGGCCCACCTTGGGTCCCACGCCCGTGACCGTGATGAGCAGCTCGAAGAATCCCAGCTCCTCCTCGGTCCGGAATCCGTACAGCGCCTGGAGGTCCTCGCGCACGAGATGGTGCGTCCAGACGGTGGCCTCGACGCCGGGCAGCAGGGCCCTGAGCGTCGAGGGACCGGCGAACACGCGATAGCCCATCCCGCCGACCACGATCACGGCCGAGTCGGCACGCACCGTGACGACTCGACCGGTCAGCGATGCGATCATCTCAGGCGACCGCCAGCGGGCGGCTGTGGGCGGTGCAGATGGCCACCGCGAGGGCGTCCGCGGCGTCATCCGGGCGGGGCAGCACGGCCATGCCCAGGAGCGCCTGGACCATCCGCTGCACCTGGTCCTTCTGGGCCCTGCCATAGCCGGTCACCGCGACCTTCACCTCGTGGGGCCCCCATTCGATGATGGGCACGCCGTGCTGGGCCGCTGCGAGCAGCACCACCCCGCGCGCCTGGCCCACCGCGAACGCGGTCTGGACGTTCCTGTTGAAGAACAGCCGCTCCACGCCCATGGCCGTCGGCCGATGGGTCGCCAGCAGTCGGTCCAGGCTCTCGTGGATGCGCAGCAGACGCTCCTCGGGCGGCAGCGTGCTGGACGTCTGGATGCAGCCGTAGTCCAGCATGCGGAGCACGGATCCCTCGCGCGAGACGACCCCGTAGCCGCACATCGCGGTGCCGGGGTCGATGCCCAGGACGATCACGGGCGGACCGGGCGGGTCGAGGTCAGGCCGAGACCTCCGCGAGGACATCGTCGGGCAGCTCGAAGTTCGCGGTCACCCGCTGGACGTCGTCATGGTCCTCGAGGGTCTCGATCATGCGCAGGTTCTTGCGCACGTCGTTGCCATCGATGGTCACGCTGCTCTTGGGCTGCATCGTGAGCTCCGCGGACTCGACCTTGATCCCCGCCGCCTCCATCGCCCTGCGCACGGCCTCGAGGTCACCGGGCGTCGTGCTGATCTCCAGCGGGTCCGCCTCCGTGTCCACGTCCGTGGCGCCCGCGTCGATCGCCACGAGGGCGATCTCGTCAGGATCGGCGCCCTCGCGCGGCACGCTGATGACGCCCAGCGGCTCGAACTGCCAGGCCACCGAGCCCGCGCCCGCCAGCGAGCCGCCCGCCTTGGTGAAGATTGCGCGCACATCCGCCGCGGTGCGATTGCGATTGTCCGTGGCCGCCTCCACGAGGACCGCCACGCCGCCCGGGCCGTAGCCCTCGTACACGATCTCCTCGTACGCGTCGCCGCTGCCCGCGCCGGTCGCCTTCTCGATCGCCCGCTTGATGTTGTCCGCGGGCATGTTGACCGAGCGTGCCTTCTCCACCGCGAGGCGAAGGCGGTAGTTGGCCTCCGGGTCCCCTCCCCCGAGGCGGGCCGCGATGGAGATCTCGCGACCCATCTTGGTGAACACGGCGCCGCGCTTGGCGTCGTTGGCGCCCTTCTGGCGCTTGATCGTCGACCACTTCGAATGTCCGGACATCGCGGGCGATTCTATATGATGCGGCGGAACGTCCCCGACACGGTCCGGAGGTCTGAAGGCTCGCCCGAGGCCTGGTTCCGGTTCCGGTCGACTCGGAGGGTCCACCGTGCACCATGAAGAGCTGCCCAACCTGCGCAACGTCGTCCTCGCGGGTCACGCGGGGTCCGGCAAGACGACGCTCGGGGAGCACCTCTTGTACGTGTCCGGGGCCATCTCGCGGCTGGGACGGGTGGATGACGGCACCGCGAACCTGGACTTCGAGCCGGAGGAGCAGAAGCGCCGCCTGTCGCTGTCGCTGGCGGTCAACAGCCTCCACCACGACGACCACCACATCACCCTCCTGGACACGCCCGGCTACGCGGACTTCGTGGGTGAGGTGATCTCCGGGTTCGCGGCGGCCGACAGCGCGATCATCACGATGGACGCGTCGGGCGGCGTGGAGGCGGGCACCGAGACGGCCATCCGGCTCGGCCGGCAGATGGAGCGGGCCGCCATCTTCGTGCTCACCAGATGCGATCGCGAGAATGCCGACCCGCTGGCGGCGCTGGACGCCCTGCGGGCCGCGTTCGGCACCAAGATCGCCCCGCTGCACGTCCCCATCGGGGCGGCCGATTCGTTCCGCGGGTACGTGGACGTCGTCCACCGGCGGGCATACCTGTTCGACAAGGGCCAGGCCACGGAGGTGCCCATCCCGGCAGACCTCGCCGACGAGGTCGCTCGGCGTCGCGAGCAGCTGCTGGAGGCCGCCGCGGAGGCGGACGACGAGGTGATGACCAAGTTCCTGGAGGGCGAGGAGGTCACGGACGCCGAGCTGGACGCGTGCCTCCATCGCGGCGTCCGGGACCGGATCCTGGCGCCGGTGCTGGTCACCGCCGCGGCCAGGGAGATCGGCATCCTGGGTCTGCTCGACGCGATCGTGCGCTACCTGCCCACGCCCGCGGAGGAGCCGCCGGTGCGGGCCACCGATGCCTCGGGCGCGACCATCGAGGTGCCCCCGGACCCGAGCGGCCCGCTCGTGCTCCAGGTGTTCAAGACCACGGCCGACCCGTTCGTGGGTCGGCTGTCGTACTTCCGCGTCTGGTCGGGCACCGTCCGCGCCCACGACCATGTCTGGAATGCGGCGCGCGGCGAGGAGGAGCGCATCGGCCAGGTCCTGGTCATCCGGGGTAAGGAGCAGGAGGCGGCGGGCGAGATCCAGGCCGGCGAGATCGGGGCCGTCGCGAAGCTCACCGTGACGGTCACCGGGGACACGCTCTCGTCGCGGGAGCATCCCGCCACCATGGCGCCGCTCGAGTTCCCGGTGCCCAGCCTGCCGATCGCCATCGAACCGGCCTCGAAGGCCGACCTGGACAAGCTCTCGTCCGCCCTCCACCGCCTGCTGGAGGAGGACCCCACGATGCGCGTCGAGCGGCCCATCGACACCGGAGAGCAGCTGCTGTGGGGCCAGGGCGAGAACCACATCGCGGTCGCCGGCGAGCGTCTCAGGCGCAAGTTCGGCACCGCCATCGTGACCCACGCCCCGCGCGTCCCGTACCGCGAGACGATCCGGGGCAGGGCTTCCGTGGAGGGTCGCCACAAGAAGCAGACCGGTGGCCGCGGCCAGTTCGGCCATGTCTGGCTGGAGATCGAGCCGAACCCCGGCGGCGGTGTCGCGTTCAGCGAGCGGATCGTGGGCGGCGTCGTCCCGCGCCAGTTCTTCCCGGGCGTCGAGAAGGGCGTCCGCGACGTGGCGGAGAAGGGGCCCGTCGCGGGCTACCCGGTCATCGACTTCAAGGCCACCCTGTATGACGGGTCGTTCCACAACGTGGACTCGGACGAGCTGTCCTTCCGCCTGGCGGGATCACTGGCCACGCGCAAGGGCATCCAGGAGTCCCAGCCGGTTCTCCTTGAGCCGATCTGCGAGGTCGAGGTGCGCGTCCCGGAGGCATACATGGGGGACGTCAACCGCGACCTCTCCACGCGCCGCGGCCGGGTGCTGGGCATGGAGGTCGATGACCAGGTCCAGGTGGTCAGGGCCACGGTCCCCCAGGCGGAGCTGTTCACGTATGCCACGGAGCTCCGCTCCATGACCGCCGGGCGAGGCACGTTCTCAGCGCGCGTGGACCACTACGAGGAGGTCCCCGCGCACGTGGCCCAGAAGATCATCGAGGCGCACGCGAAGGAGGTCGCCGCCCAGGGCGGTCACTGACGGGCGGCCGAGGCTCCATCCGCGGCCAGCATCGCGAGCGCATCGGGCAGCCCGATCGCGCCCTCGTACAGGGCACGGCCCAGGATCGCTCCGGCGCATCCGCGCCGCGCCAGGGTCCGGATGTCCTCGATCGTGCTCACCCCGGCGCTCGCGATGATGCGGGCGCCCGGAGCGGCTGCCCGCGCGGCATCGAGCAGGTCCAGGTCCGGACCCGCCAGCAGGCCATCCCGGGCGATCGAGGTGACCGCGAACCAGTCCACGCCCTGGTCCACGAGGCGCCGGACGAGGCTGTCGGCGGGCTCCCCCCGCGCCCCGGCGACCCAGCCATCACCCAGCGCCTGACCGTCGCGCACGTCGACCGCGGCGACCAGGGCGTCCGTCCCGTGACGCGCCACGAGCGCGCCCGCCAGCCCCGGGTCCCGCACCAGCGCGCTGCCCAGGATCACCCGGTCGGCACCCGTGTCGAGCGCGGCCGCCACCGCGTCGGCGTCCCGGAGCCCGCCCGCGACCTGACAGGGCACGCCCGCCATCGCCACGATCCGGGCCACGAGGTCCGCCTGCACGGGCCGGCCCGCGCGGGCGCCCTCGAGGTCCACCAGGTGGAGGCGTCCGGCGCCTTCCGCGACCCAGCGCCGGGCCGCGGCGAGGGGATCCCCGCCGTAGTCGGTCACCTGGTCGTACGCGCCCCGCGCGAGCCGGACCACGCGGCCGCCCAGCAGGTCGATCGCGGGGATCAGCTCCATCGGCGCGCCATGGACATCCATCGTGGTAGCATGCTACCACGCTATCACGAGGGCGCCGCCGCCGCCGTGACGGAGGGAATCGATGACCAGCCATCCGGCCGACGGCCTCGGCCCGCAGACCGACGACCTGCTCGATGCGATCGTCGCCCTGACCGACCGGGCCGCCGCGACGCGCTTCCTGCGCGACCTGTGCACGCTCCGCGAGCTGCACGACATGGCGCAGCGCTGGCACGTCGCGCAGCTCCTGGACCTGGGCCACAGCTATGCGGACATCGCGCGCGAGACGGGTGCCAGCACGGCGACCGTGACGCGCGTCGCGCAGTGGCTCCACCACGGCACCGGCGGCTATCGCGAGGCGCTCCGACGCGGCGCCGGCGTGACCGCCCGCGCATCCTGACCCCTCGCACGAAGGACCCCATGACCGGCACCACTCCCCTGCTCATGGACGCCGCCGCGCTGTCGTCGCTGACCGACGCGGGCCGGCTGCGCCTGGCCATCCCCAACAAGGGGCGCCTGATGGAACCCACCGTGGCGCTCCTGCGCGACGCCGGGATCAGCTTCGACGACGGCACGCGGTCGCTGTTCGCGCGCGTCGAGGACCATCCCATCGACATCCTGTCGGTGCGCACGGACGACATCGCGGAGTTCGTGGCGGACGGCGTGGCGGACCTGGGCATCACGGGCACGAACCTGCTGGTGGAGTCGGAGATGGACGTGCCCGTCGCCCTCGAGCTGGGGTACGGCCGCTGCCGCCTGGAGGCCGCCGTGCCGGCCGCACACCCCGCGCAGCGGCTGGAGGACCTGGCGGGCGCCCGCATCGCGACGAGCCACCCCAACGCGACCCGCCGGGCGTTCGGCGAGCGGGGCATCGCCGTGGAGATCGTGCCCATCAGCGGTGCGGTGGAGGTCGCCCCTCGGCTGGGGGTCGCCGACGCCATCGTGGACCTGGTGTCCACGGGCAGCACGCTCGCCATGAACGGCCTCCGGCGCATCGGCGAGCTGGTGCGCAGCCAGGCGATCGTGATCGCGGCGCGCGAGGCAACCCCCGTCCGGCGCGCCATCGGGGACGAGCTGCTCACGATGCTGGGCGCGGTCGTCGCCGGGCGTCGCGTGAAGTACCTCATGATGAATGCGCCCGCGAGGGCGCTCGCCGCCATCGAGGATCTGCTGCCGGGGCTGGAATCCCCCAGCGTCATCCCCCTCGCCCACGAGGGGATGGTGGCCATCCACGCGGTCGTCGGCTCGCGCGACGTCCACACGCTGCTGCCGCGCCTCCGGGGAGCAGGCGCGTCAGGGATCCTGGTCATCCCCGTGGAGAAGCTGCTGCCATGAGCACGTCATCGGTGTGGGCATCCCAGGTCTATACCTGGGAGCCATCGAACCAGGCGATCGCGGAGCGCTACGGCCTCCGGCCGTCGGACATCCTGCGGTTCGACCTGAACACCTCCGTCGCGGCGCCCGCCTTCGTCGCGGAGGCGCTGGCCGGTCCGTTCGACCCGCCCCTGAACGAGTATCCCGACAGCCTGTACGCCGACCTGGCGCAGGCGGCGGCCGACTACGTCGGCGCGGACCGCGATGAGATCCTGGTCGGGGCGGGCGCGGACGAGGTCCTGGACATCATCGCCAAGACGTTCATCCCCGCGGGCGGCCGGGCGATCGTGCCCATCCCCACGTACTCCATGTACGGCGTCCTGACCAATCAGCGTGCGGGCCACATCGAGGCCGTGCCGCGGCGCCCGGCGGGCGAGGGATTCGGGGCGGACATCGAGGCGATCCTGGCGCGCCTGGACGGCGCGGACGTGGTCTGGCTGTGCGCGCCCAACAACCCCACCGGCTCGCCGGAGCCGCTCGACCGGATCATCCGCATCCTCGATGCCGCAGCCGAGCTCGGCACCAGGGCGCCCACGGTCGTCGTGGATGAGGCGTACTTCGAGTTCACGCGCCAGACCAGCGTGCCGCTGCGCTCCACCTATCCGCACCTGGTCACGGTGCGCACGCTGTCCAAGGCGTTCGCGCTGCCGGGGATGCGCGTGGGCTATGCCGTCGCGCAGCGCCCCACGATCGAGCGACTGGAGCGCAATCGACCGCCGGGCTCGGTGTCCACGGTCTCCGCGGCTGTCGGCACATGGGCGCTGCGCCGCCCGGAGCTGGCAGCGGCGATGGTCGAGCGAGTCGGACCGGAGCGGGAGTGGCTGCGGGCGCAGCTGGACGCGCTCGGCTGGACGACCCACCCGAGCGTCGCCAACTTCGTGCTGGCGCGGGTGGGCGCGCCCGACGACACGGACGTCGCCACCGACTGGCTGCTGCGCCACGGCATCGTGTCACGGACGTTCGGGCCCGCGAACCCGCTGCGGGGCCACCTCCGGTTCACGGTGCGCACCCGGGAGGACGACGAGCGGCTGGTCAGCGCCGTGCGCGAGTGGCAGGAGCGGAGGACGCCATGATGGGGGCTGGGCGGAGAGCCACCCGGGAGCGTGCCACGCGCGAGACCCGCATCCGGGCGCTGGTCGATGTTGACGGCACGGGCGTCGCGAGGATCACCACCGGGGTGGGGTTCTACGACCACCTGCTGACCTCGCTCGCGGGCCACTCGCTCATGGACATCGAGATCGAGGCCGCGGGCGACCTCGAGGTCGACGACCACCACACCGTGGAGGACGTGGCCCTCGTGCTGGGCGACGCGATCTCGGGCGCACTGGGAGACCGTCGCGGCATCACCCGCTTCGGCGATGCCGCGGTGCCCATGGACGAGGCGCTGGCGCGCTGCGCGCTGGACCTCTCGGGTCGGCCCTATGCCGTGCTCGACCTGGCCTTCCGCGGCGAGCGGGTGGGTGCCCTGTCGACGCAGCTCGTGGAGCATGCCCTCGAATCGCTCGCGCGCACGGCGGGCATGACCCTCCACCTGTCGGCGACGGGCCGCAACGATCATCACGTGGCGGAGGCGGCGTTCAAGGCGCTCGCCCGGTCGCTGCGGAGCGCGATGGCCATCGACCCGCGACGCGCGGACGCCGTGCCCTCCACCAAGGGGACGCTGTGAGCGAGGTCGCGGGGCGGTCGCGTCCCGGCGTGCGGATGGCCATCGTGGACCACGGCGCGGGCAACCTGGTGAGCATCCGCAACGCGCTGACGCTGGCGGGGGCGGAGACCGTCCTCGCGCGGGAGCCCGCGGCGCTTCTCGGCGTCGACGCGGTCGTCGTGCCGGGCGTGGGCGCCAGCGGCCCGGCGATGGAGCGCCTCCGGCGACGCGGCCTGCTGGGACCCATCGGGGATGCCGTGACGGCGGGCGCCTGGTACGTGGGCATCTGCCTCGGGATGCAGCTGCTGTTCGAGCGCTCCGACGAGGACGGCGCGCGGATGCTGGGTCTCCTCGGGGGGCGCGTCCGCCGGCTTCGGGACGCGCCGCGACTGCCGCACATCGGCTGGAACCAGCTGGAGGTCGTCCGCCGCCATCCGGTCGTGGCCAACATCCGGGACGGGGCGCCGGCGTACTTCGTCCACTCCTTCGCGCCCGAGCCGGACGATCCCGGCGTGGTCGTGACCGAGACGGAGCATGGCGGCCGGTTCACGAGCATGGTCGCCCGCGAGCGGCTCCTGGGCTTCCAGTTCCACCCGGAGCGATCGGGCGCCGATGGGCTGCGGATGCTGCGTGACGTCGTGGGGCTGGTGGAGGCAGGACGGGCCGCCAGGGCCGCCGGGGCCGCCGGGGCCGCCGGGGCCGCTGGTGTCGCCGAGGTCGCCGAGGCCGCCAGGGCCGCCGAAGGCGCCGAGATCGCCGAGGCCGACCTGCCCGCGCGCGCGGGCATGCCCCTCGCGGCACCCGCCGGCGCCGGGGGCTGACGAGGATGCTGCTGCGCCGCGTGATCCCCTGCCTCGACGTGGCGGGTGGCCGCGTGGTCAAGGGCGTGCGATTCGTGGACCTCACCGACGAGGGCGACCCGCCGGAGCTCGCCGCGCGCTACGCGGCCGAGGGAGCCGACGAGATCTGCTTCCTGGACATCGGCGCCGCGCCCGAGGGTCGCGGCACGATCCTGGAGGTGGTGGAGCGCACCGCGCGCCGGGTGTTCGTGCCCATCACGGTGGGCGGCGGCGTCCGGTCCCCGCGGGACATGCGCGACGTGCTGCGCGCGGGGGGCGACAAGGTGGCCGTGAACACCGCGGCGGTCCGGGAGCCCGCGCTGCTGTCGCGGTGCGCCGCGCGGTTCGGTCGGCAGTGCGTGGTCATCTCCATCGACGCGCGCCAGGATCCGGCACGGCCGGGGGCGTGGGAGGTGGTCGTGCAGGGCGGTCGCACGCCGACTGGGCTGGACGCGGTCGCGTGGGCTCGGGAGGCCACCCGGGGCGGCGCCGGGGAGGTGCTGCTGACATCCATCGACCGGGATGGCACCCAGTCGGGATTCGACCTGGCGCTGCTGCGCGCGGTGGTGGCGGCGGTCGACGTGCCGGTGGTGGCCTCGGGTGGGGCGGGAACACCGGAGGACATGGTGGCGGCGCTGGTGGAGGGGGCCGCGGATGCGGTGCTGGCGGCGTCGATCTTCCACCGCTCCACGCATTCGATCGCCGGCGTGAAGCGCGCGATGGCGGCGGCCGGGGTGCCCGTGCGCCTCGTCGAGCCGGCCGCATGACAGGCTCCCGCACGGACCTCGCCGCGTTCGCTCGAGACCGTGTCCGCTACGGGCCCGACGGCCTGGTCGCCAGCGTGGTCCAGGATGAGGCCGATGGCAGGGTGCTGATGGTCGCATGGCAGGATGCGGAGGCGCTGGCCGCCACCCTCGCCACGGGCCAGGCGCACTTCCACTCGCGCTCTCGGGGTCGGCTATGGCGCAAGGGCGAGGAGAGCGGCAACGTGCTGGCGGTCACCGGCGTGGCCTACGACTGTGACGCCGACGCGATCCTGATCGCGGCCCGTCCGGCTGGCCCGACCTGCCACACTGGCCGCCGTTCCTGCTTCGACGCCGGCGCGGCCGCCGGCGACCCGGCGCCGGGGGTCGATGGCCAGGGCCTGGCATGGCTGGAGCGGCTGTGGGCCACGATCGAGGAGCGTGCGCGGACCCGGCCGGAGGGGTCATACACGGCGCGCCTCCTGGCGGCCGGCGTCGATGGGCCCGCGCGCAAGGTCGCCGAGGAGGCCGTGGAGGTGCTGATGGCCGCCAAGGACGACGCCGTGGCCGAGGCTCATGGGGCACCCCGTGGCCAGGGACCGCTGGCGGGCGAGATCGCCGACCTGCTGTACCACGTGCTCGTGCTGTGCGCGGAGCGCGGCCTGGCGCCGTCCGCGGTCATGGGGGTCCTGCGCGCCCGTCACGGCTGACGGGCGACTCGGCCGGGGTCAGACCGGGACGCGCCCCACGGCCAGCTTCTTGCGGCCCACGCGCACCACGAGATAGCGCCCGTGGAGCAGTTCGGGGATGGTGCCGTCAGGCGCCAGGCGGGCCCCGTTGATGCGCACGCCTCCCTGCTCCAGCAGCCTGCGGGCCTCGGCGCGGGACGCCGCCAATCCCGCGCCGATGAGCAGGTCCGCGACCCCTCCCCCGGCCAGCGCCGGGGTCAGCGCGAAGCCGCCCACCTCGCGCCCGAGCACCTCGAGCACCTCGGGGTCCTCGATCGGCTCGCCCGAGAAGGCCGCCGCCGCCACCCGCACCTGGCGGTCCGCCTCGTCCGCGCCGTGGATGCGCGCGGTCAGGTCATGGGCGAGGGCCCGCTGGGCGGCGCGCGCCTCGGGATGCGCGACCTGCTCCGCCTCGATCTGCGCGATGCGGTCCTCCGGCAGCAGCGTCAGCCAGCGCAGATGCTGCACGGCGAGCAGGTCGTCGTCGTTGAGCCAGTACTGGAAGAACTCGTAGGGGCTGGTCAGCGCCGGGTCCAGGAACACCGCGCCGCGCTCGCTCTTGCCCATCTTCACGCCCGCCCGGGTGAGCAGCAGCGGGCTGCACAGGCCGAACGCGGAGGCCTCCTGTCCCTCCTCGCGGCCCTCCGAGCGGCGGATGAGCTCGAGACCCGCGGTGATGTTGCCCCACTGGTCCGCGCCGCCCATCTGGAGGTCCACGCCCAGCTCCCGGTGGAGGTGCAGGAAGTCGGCCGCCTGGAGGGTCATGTAGCTGAACTCGGTGAAGGACATGCCGGCTCCCAGGCGTGCCTGGACGGAGTCCTTGGCGAGCATGTACGGGATGGTGAAGTGCTTGCCGATGTCGCGCAGGTAGCTCAGCACGGACATCCCGGCGAGCCAGTCGCGATTGTCCACCATGCGCGCCTGTGCCGGGCCGGGCGAGAAATCCACGAACCGCGACAGCTGCGCCTGGAGCGCCGCGGCGTTCTGGGCGATCGTGGCGTCATCGAGGAGCTTTCGCTCGGAGCTCTTGCCGGATGGATCGCCGATCATGCCCGTGGCACCGCCGATGACGATGACCGGGGCACCGCCCGCGCGCTGGAGGTGGACCAGCAGGAACACCTGGAGCAGGTGACCCACGTGGAGCGACCGAGCGCTG
This sequence comes from Chloroflexota bacterium, assembly GCA_034436555.1. GTDB lineage: Bacteria > Chloroflexota > Limnocylindria > Limnocylindrales > CSP1-4 > JAFMJV01. The sequence goes on from DAOTUU010000033.1 coordinate 128,291, forward strand.
GCGTCGAAGCCGATGTAGCCCGAGACGGGTCCGCGCGCCAGACGCGCCTCCAGGCCCTCCGAGCGCTCATGGGCGAGCCCGCGACTGCGGAGCTCGGCGAGGAAGTCGGACGACATGCGACTGCGGGACCTCGGGGCGGGCATGGGCGAGCGGCGCGCACGGGGGCGCCCTGGACCCCCTGATGGTAGAGTCCGCGCCGAGATGATGTCGAGCGAGCCCCGGCGCCTGCTCGCCTTCGGGCGCGGGCGTGGCGCACGCGGCGGAGGCGGCCAGGGCCAACACGGCGCCCCTCCGAATGGGCCGCCCTATGGGCCGCCCTCGGGTCCCCCGCCCTACGGCGCCCCGCCCTATGGGCCGCCCTCGGGTCCACCGCCCTACGGCGCCCCGCCCTACGGCGTCCCGCCCTATGGTCCCCCGCCGTCGGGCTACCCTGCACCGCAGGCGCCGCACGGTGCCCCGTCCGGTCATCCGGGATCATGGGGCCCGCCGGCCCCGCTGCCGGTGAGGCAGCGGGGCGGTCGCCGCGCCAAGGGGTCCGGGAGCCCGGGCCCACGCCGCGGCGGCCCGCTGTCGGTCGGGGTGCCGATGCTGGTGTTCGGGCTGATGGCCCTCGTGGCGTTCGTCGGGTTCGCGGGCGTCGTGGGAGTGGTCGTCAGCTTCCGCGACGGCCTCGATGATCCCAGGAAGCTGGAGGCCATCGCGTTCTCGGAGGAGTCCATCGTCTACGACCGCAAGGGGGTGGAGCTGGCGCGCTTCTCGCAGGGGGAGCGCCGAGAGGTCGCACGGTGGGACGAGCTGCCGCCGGTGCTCATCGACGCGACCACGGCCATCGAGGACAAGTCGTTCTGGACCAACACCGGCTTCGACCCGGTGGGCATCGTCTCCGCCGCCATCGACTCCCTCCGGGGCAACGCCCGCGGCGCCTCCACGATCACCCAGCAGCTGGTGCGACAGCGGCTGCTGCCGGCCTCGGTCATCCAGGACGGGAGCCTGATCGAGCGCAAGGTCAAGGAGCTGATCCAGTCGATCCGCGTCACCCAGGCATACCCGGGTGAGGACGGCAAGCGGGACATCATCCGGGCCTATCTCAACCAGAACTTCTACGGCAACAACAGCTACGGCGTGAAGACCGCGGCGCGCAACTACTTCGCGCTCACGGACAAGCAGCTTCGGCAATACGACCTGCGCACGGACCTGACCCTGGCGCAGGCCGCCATCCTCGCCGCGATCCCCCAGTCGCCCGCCAGCTACGACCTCATCCGCAACGCCGTGGAGACGGAGCCGGGCGATCCGCGGTGCGCCGGGTTCGACCCGGACGGCGACGGCGTGTGCCTCGTGGTCCCGGAGGATTCGGCGATCGTGAAGCGCCGCAACTACATCCTGGGGCTCCTCGCCAGCGACCCAGAGCGGAGGGTGCTCTCCGGCGGCACGTACACCACCCAGGACTTCCTGGCCGCTCAGCGTGAGCCGGTCGTGGTGCGCGACATCGGCCTGCCGGACTGGCGCGCGCCGCATTTCGTGTGGTTCGTGCGCGAGCAGCTCAAGGACGTGCTGTGCGGCCCGGATGCCGAGACGTGCCCCAACCTGGAGCGCGGCGGCTACCGCATCACGACCACGCTCGACTGGCGGCTCCAGAAGATCGCCGAGAAGTGGGTCCAGGCGGGCACCCTCCTGCCCCACCGCCAGAACCCCAGCGCGGCGGCCGAGGCGCTCGGTGTCAACTACGCGTCCTGGATGGCGAACCTGCGCGACCAGAACGTGTGGAATGGCGCGGCCGCGATGATCGACTACCAGCGGGGCGAGATCCTGGCCTACGTGGGGTCCGCCAACTACTACGAGACCCGCCGCGTGAACAAGCGGTTCCAGCCGCAGTACGACGTGCTCCGACTCGGCTGGCGCCAGCCGGGCTCGGCCTTCAAGCCCTTCAACTACGTCACGGGCATCGATGCAGAGACGATCACGGCGTCGTCGATGCTGATGGATGTCACGACGGACTTCGGGCGGGGGTACACGCCCACCGACTTCGACCGATATGAACGGGGACCCCTGCGCGTCCGCCTCGGGCTCCAGATGTCGCTCAACATCCCGTCGGTGAAGGCCCTCATCACCACCGGGGCCGATCGCGTCTTCGCGATGGCGCGCGAGATGGGGATGCGGTTCCTGACCGCCAAGCCCCAGGGTCCGTCATTCGCCCTGGGCACCGCCGAGGTCCACCCCCTGGACCTCACGACGGCCTACGCGACCATGGCCAACCGGGGCGTCTACCTGGGCCACGCCGCGATCCTGTCCATCACCGATGCCGGGGGCGAGGATGTCGTGCCGCCTTACAGCGTCCCTGACGGGCGGCAGACCGTGTCGCCGCAGGCCGCCTACATCGTCACCGACATCCTGGCGGGCAACACCGACCCGGACGTGAACCCGGTCTGGGGTCGGATGGCCATCGTCCAGGGCGGGGTGCGCCGTCCGGCGACGCTCAAGACCGGCACCAACAACGACGCCAAGGACCTCGCGGCCTACGGCTACATCGCGCCGCCCACCAAGCAGGGGCGCAGGGATGGCGAGTACGCCCTCACGCTGGGTGTCTGGGCGGGCAACAGCGACAACTCCGCGGTGAGCTCCGCCGCGGACCCGATCTTCTCGCTGGACGTGGCCGGGCCGATCTGGCAGAACATCATGCGTGACGCGACGCGCGGCTGGGCGGTCAACGACTTCCCGCGACCCAAGGGCCTCCAGCAGGCGACCGTCGACGCGTTCACGGGCTTCAAGCCGAGCCCCTGGTCGCGCCGCCAGGTGCGGGAGTGGTACATCGACGGCACCGTGCCGGGCGACGACCCGTGGATCGTGGGCGTCGACGTGATGATCGGTCCCGACGGCGACGCGTACCGCTGGAAGGACGGATGCGTCGGCACGCCGGAGACGAGGGGCTATCTGGTGCTCAATCGTGTCGAGCAGGAACATGAGAGCTGGAACAAGGCGAACAAGGGCTGGATCGCGCGCGCGCGGCGCGGCGTGGGCGTGGCCGGAGGTCCCGATCCCGACCGACCCACACGCACGATGTTCTTCTACCAGCCTGGATTCTGGCCATACGGTGCGTCCTGGGGCGCGCCGTTCGCACCCGCGGTGAGCTGCGACAAGGCGCCCGAGGCGTCTCCATCACCGCTTCCAAGCGTCGAGCCGTCGTCCGATCCGACCGCGGAGCCGAGCGCGGAGGCCACCGCGGAGCCCACCGCGGAGACCACCTCGGAGCCCGAGATCACGCCCAAGCCGACCAAGACGCCCAAGCCGACCAAGACGCCGAAGCCGGCCAAGACGCCCAAGCCCACGCCCGAGCCACCGGTGGTGACCCCCGAGCCGCCGCCGCCCGCGACCCCCGAGCCGACCGCTGGTCCCACCCCGAGCGGGGGCGGTTGACGACGGGCGACCGCGATCAGAGCATCACGACCGTGGCGCCGTCGCCTCCCTCGCCCTTCTCGCCCGGGCGCCACTCGCGCACGAGCGCGTGCGTCGCGAGGGCGGTGCGGACCGCGTCCCGGAGCGCCCCTGAGCCGTGGCCATGGATGATGGTCACCCGGCCCGCCCCCGCCGTCGCGGCGCGGTCCAGGTAGCCCTCGAGCAGCTCGAGCGTCTCGTCCACGCGCGCGCCGCGGACATCCAGGCTCGACGGGACGGCGCGCGGGGGTGCGCCGGCGCGACGCCCCGCGATGGCGGTCGCGGCGGGCGTGAGCCGCACGTCGGGCGCCCGGCCGAAGTCACCGCGCCGACCGGCCACGGGACGATCGACGGGGCCCGCACCGGCGCGCGGTGCCCCTGACGGCGTGCGCAGGCTCGCGTCCGGTGGCGCGAGCTCGTCGAGGGCGACGTCGACCCGCAGCCCGCCGGCGTCGAGCGTGGCCCTGCCGCGCTCGCGGTCGACCGAGACGATCGTGCCGACCCACCCGGCGGTCGACCCGGCGCGCATGCCCACGCGCCAGTCGCCGGAGATCGCGGCCGGCGCACCGGAACCGCCCCGCGGCATGGGGACGGCGGCGAGGCGCTCCTCGAGGCGCGACACGGCGTCCGCGAGCCCCCGTTCCGTGAGCGTCTCGCGCGCCAGCATCCGGCGCGCCTCCGCCACCTCCGCCTGGACGGCGGCCACCGCGGCCTCCGCCTCCTCCCGCGCCGCGGCGACGGCCTGGTCGCGCTCCTGGCGCGCCCGACGGCGCTCCTCCTCTGCCACGCGACGGGCCTCCCTCGCCCGCGCCTCGGCCTCCGCAGCGTGTGAACGCGCCTCCTCGATCTGGAGCTGCGATGCCTTGATGGACGCGAGCGTGGACTCGAACTCGACCTGCGCCCGCGACAGGCGGGACCGTGCATCCGCGACGAGGCCGGGTGGCAGACCGAGGCGCTCCGCGATGGCGAACGCCTGGCTCGTGCCCGGCAGGCCGATGGTCAGGCGATACGTGGGCGAGAGCGTGTCCAGGTCGAACTCCACCGACGCGTTGCGCGCGAGCGGGGTGTTGTGGGCGTAGGTCTTGATCTCGGCGTAGTGCGTGGTCGCCACGACCAGCGACCCGGCGGTGATGAAGTGGTCCAGCAGGGCCTGGGCGAGCGCCGACCCCTCGGTCGGGTCCGTGCCGGCACCGAGCTCGTCGAGCAGCACCAGGCAGCCCGGTCCGGCGCCCTCGACGATGCGCACGATCGACCGCAGGTGGCCGCTGAACGTGGACAGGGACTGGGCCACCGACTGCTCGTCGCCGATGTCCGCGAAGACGTCCCGGAAGACGGGCAGACTGCTCCCGGCGGCCGCCGGCACGTGGAGGCCCGACTGGTGCATCAGGGCGAGCAGGCCCACGGTGCGCAGGGCCACGGTCTTGCCGCCGGTGTTCGGCCCGGTGATGACCACGGCCGTGTACTCGCCGCCGAGCCGCAGGTCGATGGGCACCACCCGACCCGACAGGCCGGGGTGGCGAGCGGACAGCAGCACCACCTCCTGGCGGGGGGACGTCTCCGCGCGGACGCCGTCCAGCTCCGCCGCCAGGCGGGCTTTGGCGGCCCACAGGTCGAAGCGGGCGAGCGCGTCCAGCGTCAGGCGCAGGTCGGCCGCGTGGCCGGCGACGAGGCCAGACAGCTCGTCGAGGATGCGCTCCTCCTCGGCGGTCACCTTCAGCTGCGCCTCGCGCCAGGCATTGCCCAGCTCCACCGCGATGAGCGGTTCGATGAACAGCGTCTGGCCGCTGCCGGACTGGTCGTGGACGATGCCCCGCACGCGGCCCTTCGCATCCGCGCGCACCGGGATCACGTATCGTCCGTTGCGCAGCGTCACGATGGGATCCTGGAGGGCACTGCCGAGTTCGCCGTGGACCAGCTGGTCCAGGCGTGCCCGGAGCCGCTCGTAGGCGATCCGGACGGCCCGCCGGAGGCCGCCCAGCATGGGCGACGCGCTGTCCAGCAGCTCTCCGGACGGATCGATCGAGAGCTCCAGGCGGACGCGCAGGGAGGGGATCGGCCGGAGGTCGCGATACAGCTCGTGGAGCAGTGGCCGGCTCACGCCGCGCAGCGCGTCCGCCAGGCGGCCGACGGCCACGAGGGTCTCCGCCACGGCGAGCAGCTCGGGCGGCTCGAGCCGGCCGCCGCGCGCGGCGCGCTCGATCGGGAGCCCGATGTCCCGCGCCCCGCCGATGCCCACCTCCGGCCGCTCGGACAGCAGCTCGCGCGCCTCGTCGGTCTCATCCAGTCGACGCCTCACGACGAGCGGCTCGTCCGATGGCTCCAGCGTCTCCGCCATCCGGCGGGAGGGCGCGAACGACGCATGCTCCGCGAGCCGCGACCGGATCTGAGGGTATTCGAGCAGCGTGCGCGACTTCGCGTCCATCAGGGCTCCGCAGGGAACGGGCGGGAGAGCGAGGGGTGGTCCCGGATGCCGAAGCGCCACGGGCGTCCCGCCCAGTCGACACCAGCATAGGCCACCCCGATGCGCGGGCCCGCGACGATCGTGTTCGCGACCGGCGCGGCCTGCACCCCCGGCCGCGCGTCTGCGATCCAGAGGTCCCGTCCGGCCGTCAGGTCGTGCCCATCCAGCGACCGGTCCACGGCCAGCGCCTGGCACAGGCGTGCCGGGCCCGCGGCGAGCCGGGCATCGGGCCCGGCCGTCCTGCCGCGCCGCTCACGCATGAGCGCCAGCCCCGCGTCGGGTGCGATGGCGCGCAGGAGCACGGCGCTCGCGATCCCGTCGACGTCGGCCACGACGTTGAGGCACCAGTGGATGCCGTAGACGAGGTACACGTAGGCATGGCCCGGCGGCCCGAACATGGGTGCCGTGCGCGCGGTCCATCCGGCCCTGGCATGGCTGGCCCGGTCCTCGGGGCCGGCATACGCCTCGGTCTCCACGATCACGCCGCTCGTGCGACCGGACGGGTCCTCGCGCACCACGCGCGCGCCGATGAGGGCGACCGCGAGCTCGGTCGATGGCCGAGCGAACCGCTCGCGACCCCAGGCCGGGGGCGACCCGCGGGGATCGCCGGGCGACCCGGAGGTCGCGTCCTCCATCAGGCCCCGAACGCCTCGCGGAACCCGACCGGGAGGAACGGGCCGGCGACGGTGCCCAGGGCCGGCAGCAGCGTGCGATGGATGGCCGCACCGGTCTGCGACTCGATGAGGCCGTGGTACAGGCCGGCGGACCAGTCGCCACCAACGCGGGCGACGCCTGGGTCGTACCCGTGGAACAGCGCCAGCGACGCGTCGAGTCCGCCCACCACCAGCACCGCGCAGCCCACCGCGACGAGGCCACCGAGGAGCCGGTCCAGGTCCGGGGCTCGTCGCGAGAGACCGGTGTTGCGGGCCGCGAACCAGACAAGCAGCAGCAGGCCGCCCAGTCCCAGCGCGTAGAGCAGGAGCATCGCGACCATGTCGCTGTAGACCGGGCTCAGATTCGTCCACTGCCTGCCCAGGTAGCCCGCCAGCGGCGGCCGGGCATGCGCGGCGACCAGGAACACGATGGCCGCGCCACCCAGGAAGATGAGGCTGCGTGCGGTGCCCCAGACGAAGCCGATGATGAAGGCCCCGACGAGGATCAGCAGCAGGACGATGTCACCGTTGTTCATCGCGGCACGCGAGCAGGCATGCCGTGAACCCTATCGCTCCCGAAGCCTCGCGCCAAGCTGGTCCCTCAGGCCCCCCACCACCCGGACCATCAGGCTATCCAGGAGCGCCTCGTCGATCGGATCGTCCACCGGCTGGAAGCGCAGCCGGAACCCGAGGCTGACCTCGTCCGGCCCGAGCGGCGCTCCCTGGTAGCGGTCGAACAGGTGCACCCCGGACAGGAGCGGGCCCGCCGCCTCGCGGACCACGGCCTCCACCGATCCTGCCGGCCGGTCTGAGGGCACCACCACCGCGATGTCCCGCTCCACCGACGGCAGGCGTGGCGTGCTGTCGACGCGGACTCGCCGGGGGACGATCGCGAGCAGCGCGTCGATGTCCAGCTCCGCGCTCACGGCTCGGGGGGCACGCACGTCATACGCTCCGAGGTAGCGCGGGTCGAGCTCGCCGACGGTGCCCAGCACGACCGACTCCCCGTCCTGGGTGACCGCCACCGCCAGGGCGGTGCGTCCCGGGTGGTCGATCCCCGGACGGATCGCGGGCGCCGTCTCCCAGCGCAGGCGCACGCCCGCGAGACGGGAGACGACCCACTCCAGGTGCCCCTTCAGGTCGGCGATCTCCACCGACCGGGCTGCCTGCCCATGATCGGCGGGCGTGACGCTGCCCGCCGCAAGGATGCCCAGGCGAGCGGTCTCGACGGGCTCCAGGCCCTCCCGGTGATGGCGGCTGCCGATCTCGAAGATGGCCACGTCATCCCGCCGGAGCCGCTCGTTGTCCGCGAGCACGCGCACCAGCGACGGCAGCAGGGCGCGTCGAAGCTCCGAGTGGTCGACCGTGACCGGGTTCACGGCGACGATCGTGGCCGGGTCTCCTGGCGCGAACCCGAGGCGTGCATGGTCCTCCGGACCGATCAGACCGTGCGTGACGACCTCCGAGTACCCACGGCCCGCGAGCAGGTGGCGGATGGTGTCGAGGGGCGCCCACGGGTCCGGGCGCACGCCAGGCATGGCCGTGTCCGGCAGTCGCCCCGTCAGCGCGTCATACCCTCGAACGCGCGCGATCTCCTCGGCGATGTCCGCCTCGATGACCAGGTCACGCCGGTGCCCGGGCACGACTGCGACCCACGCCGACTCCCCTTCGGCGACCGACACCCCCGGTGCACCCGCGATGACCGGGATGGCGGTGCCGGGGGGCGCCGGCTCCGTGTCCACCTCCACGCGCGCCAGGAACGCTCGCTGGTCCTCGGCCGACAGGTCCGTCCCCAGGAGGCGGCTGACGCGGGCAGGCCGGAAGGCGACCCGGGCCATGGGCCGCGGGGCCGGATCGGTGTCGACCACGCCGCGGGCGGCGCGCCCGCCCGCCCAGCGCAGGATGAGCTGCGCCGTCCGGTCCGCGCCGATGCGCGCCAGGCGGTGTTCCTGGCCCTTCTCGAATCGGAGGCTGGCCTCCGACCGCAGCGCGTAACGGAACGCGGTGCGCCGGATGCTCACGGGGTCGAAGATGGCCGACTCCACGATGACCCGGGTGGTGGCGTCGCCGACCTCGCTCGCAGAACCACCCATCACGCCCGCGATGCCCACGGGTCCGGCCGGGTCCGCGATGAGCAGAACCTCGGGGTCCACGTCTCGCACCACGTGGTCCAGTGTCTCCAGGCGCTCGCCGGGCCGTCCCGCACGGACCACGATGCGGCCCTCCGCGATGGCCGCCGCATCGAACGTGTGGATGGGCTTGCCCAGCTCCAGCATCACGTGGTTCGAGGCGTCCACGACGTTGCTGATGGGCCGGACGCCCGCGCTGAGCAGGCGCCGCTGGACGTCGATGGGCGACGGACCCACGGTCACACCGTCCAGATAGCGTCCCACGAAGACGGAACAGCGCGGATCATCGACGAGCACCGAGAGGTGATCGGACGTCTCGTCCCCGGACTCCGCGACCCGGATGTCCGGCCAGCGCAGCGGCGCCCCGGTGGCCGCCGCGACCTCTCGTGCCAGGCCGATGATCGAGAGGGCGTCTCCCCGGTTGGGCTTGACGTCCACGTCCAGCACGACGTCACCCAGGAGGTCCCCGAGCGCCACCCCCAGGGGGGCGTCCTCAGGCAGGATGAGGATCCCATCCGCATCCATGGTGAGCGCCAGCTCCGCTCCCGAGCACAGCATGCCCTGGCTGTCGGTGCCCGCGATGCGCGTGACCTCGATGCGTCGATCGCCCGGCAGCACGGCCCCGGGCAGCGAGACGGGCACCCGCTGACCCGCGGCGATGTTGGTGGCCCCGCACACGATCGATCGCTCCACGCCGTCACCGACGTCCACGCGGGTCAGCGACAGCCGGTCGGAGTTGGGGTGCCGGGAGACCTCGATGAGACGGCCCACCACCACGTTCCGCCAGCCGTCGCCGATGCGCTCGATGCCCTGGACCTCCATGCCCAGCAGCGTCAGGCGCTCCGCGAGCCGTTCTGGGGTCAGGTCGACGTCGACGAACTCGCGCAGCCAGGACAGGGGGACGCGCATCTAGAACCGCTCCAGGAAGCGCAGGTCGTTGGCCAGGAATGCCCGGATGTCGCGGGTCGCGTGGCGCAGCATCGTGATCCGGTCGGTCCCCATGCCGAAGGCGAAGCCCTGGTGTCGCTCCGGATCGATGCCGCCGTTGCGCAGCACCACGGGGTGGACCATGCCGGCTCCCAGGATGGTCATCCAACCCGTCCGCTTGCAGGCCGCGCAGCCTGAGCCATCACATACTACGCAGCCGATGTCGAACGCCACGGACGGTTCCGTGAACGGGTAGTAGCCCGGCCGGAAGCGGGTCGGTCGACCGGCCCCGAACAGCTCATGCGCGAAGGCGTCGAGCAGACCGCGCAGGTGGGCCATGCTGGTGCCCTCGTCCACCATCAGCCCCTCGACCTGGAAGAACTCGAAGGCATGGGAGGCATCCACGGCCTCGTAGCGGAAGCAGCGGCCGGGAGTGAGGATGCGGATGGGCGGGGCGGATGCGCGCATGGCACGGATCTGGCCCGGTGAGGTGTGGGTCCGCAGCAGGTGCCGCGGACCATCGGGCGGCATCCCCTCCGGCTCCCGGATGTAGATCGTGTCCCAGAGGTCACGCGCGGGGTGATCCTCGGGGATGTTGAGCGCCTGGAAGTTGAGTTCGTCCGTCTCCACCTCCGGGCTCTCCACGACCACGAATCCGAACTGCCCGAAGATCCGCGCGATCTCCCGCTCGGTCTCGCGGATGGGGTGGAGCGACCCCCGCCACGCCGCTCGACCCGGCAGCGTCACATCGGTGCGCTCCGCCAGGAGTCGATCCTCCAGCGCCCGGGTCTCGAGATACCCGCGGCGCGCCGTCAGCGCAGCCTCGATCTCCTCCCTGATGGGGTTGGCGAGCGCACCGACGCGCGGCCTGTCCTCCGCGGGAAGCCCGCCGATGCCGCCGAGCAGCGTGCGCAGGTCACCCTTGCGCCCGAGGATCGAGGCGTCCACGTCTCCGAGGGCCTCTGGAGTGGCGGCGTCTGCGATGGCCTGGAGCGCTCGCGCGCGGAGCGCGTCGAGCTGGCCCTGGAACGAGGCGAGATCCACGATGCGATGCCCGCGGACCGCTACTGGCCCTTGGCCACCTCGGCGATGCGCGTGAAGGTCGCCGCATCGCGGACGGCGATGTCGGCCAGGACCTTGCGGTCGAGCGTGACACCGGCTGCCTTCAGGCCGCTGATGAGCCTGTTGTAGCTGAGTCCGTTCAGGCGGGCCGCGGCGCCCAGGCGGGTGATCCACAGCGCGCGCATCTGACGCTTGCGCTCCTTGCGACCGCGATACGCGTACGCCATCGCATGGAGCTGCGCCTCGTGCGCGGGACGATAGAGCTTCGACTTGGTGCCCCGACGGCCCTCGGCGGCCTTGAGCAGCCGCTTGTGGCGCTTGTGAGTGGTGACGCCTCGCTTGACGCGTGCCATGCTGGTCCGGCTCCTAGAGGTAGGGCAGCAGGCGGCGGACCTGCTTGGCGCTGGTGGAGTCCACGATCGCCTTGCCGGCATAGCGGCGCGTGCGGCGCGAGGACTTGATCTCGAGATGGTGGCCGCGCCAGGACTTGACCCGGATCAGCTGGCCTGAGCCGGTCTTCCCGATCCGCTTCGCAGCGGTCTTGTGCGTCTTCATCTTGGGCATCGCGGTCAGTCTCCTGCGGCCGGGGTCGTCGGGGGGACCTCGGGCGCCGTGGGCACCGCGGCTGCGGCGGTCAGAGCGGCCTCTCGGGCCTCCCCTTCGGCGCGCGGTGCCGACGGCGTGGTCTTGGCTTCTGGTGTCTGCCGTTGGTCCGGCGCGGCCTTCGGCTTGTGCGTGGAGGCGACGGTCATGAACATCGACTTGCCCTCGAGCAGCGGTTGCCGCTCGACGACGCCGTGCTCCTTGATCAGGTCCCCGAACCGGAGGAGCAGGTCTCGCCCGATGTAGGCGTGACTCACCTCGCGACCGCGGAACTGGACCGTCACCTTGATCCGGTCTCCGTCCTCGAGGAACTCGATGGCACGCCGGACCTTGGTGTCGAAGTCCCCCTTGCCGATCTTCGGCTTGAGGCGGATCTCCTTGAACTCGACGGAACGCTGGTGCCGCCGAGCCTCCTTCTCCTTGCGGGCCTGTTCGTACTTGTACTGGCCGTAGTCCAGGAACTTGACGACAGGCGGGGACGCATTCGGCGCGACCTCGACGAGGTCCAGGCCTCGTTCCTGCGCCACGCGGAGCGCCTGATGCGTTGGCAGGACGCCAAGCTGGCTCCCTTCCTCATCGACGACCCGCACATTGGGGACGCGGATCATCTCGTTGACGCGCAGGTCTCTGCTCAGGCCAGTTCCCTCATGTTGATAGCGTTCTGGACGACACGATCGGTGCGGCGCCACACAAGGCAGCGACGGCCACCGGCCGCACCGCGCAGGATAGCACGGCCGCTGGGCTCGCGCGGCCGGTCACTCCGGTCCCGCGTCCAGCCACCAGGTGTGGAGCACGTCGAAGCCACCGTCGGTGTGGACCCCCAGGGCCAGGATGCCCAGCCGAGTGTCCGTCCAGAGGATCTGGAGGCCGCCGAGCGTGTCCCGGTTCTCGAAACAGGCCATCCGGCCACCGGAGCCATCGGGGGTCGACCAGCCCAGGAGGCTCGGCCCGACGGAGCAGTCGTCCTGATCGAGCACCTGGCCGCGGGCCTGGACCAGCCGTTGCTGGAACGCGCCATCGAGCGCAGCCGTGCTCGAGTATCGGTAGTACTCCGCCTGGATGGCGGAGCCGGCCGGGGAACAGACGAGGCCCGCCACGAGCGCCTCGGCACCCACGGGACGACGCGCCGTGCAGGATCCGCGCCATGCAGCGGGCACGTGACCCAGCAGCTCCAGCACCGCCGGGTCTGCCTCCATCGGCGCGTACTGGCTGCCCACGGCCACGACCGCGTCGTCGAAGAACGCGACGAGCGGCGGACTGCTGGCCGTGGCCAGCACCGTGGCACGGTCCCACGCTCCGAGGGTGGTTCCGCTCTGGGCGTCGGCGATGACCTGATCGCCCAGCCACAGCGCGATGCGGTCTCCTGCGTCCGTGCCCGTGGCGGCGCACTCCACGGCCAGGACGCTGGTGCCTCCTCCCGACAGGTCCAGTGCGGATGGCAGAGGTCCCTCGGCGAACGAGGACCGCACGCCATTGACGACGGTCGAGAGCCGCCAGGTGTTCTGGCTGGTCACCTCGCCCACCAGGTGGTCGGGCGTGTCGCCACCCGTGCCGCACCCGATGCCGGCACTGCCATCGCCCGAGCTGAGCGTCATCGACACCTCGATGCGCAGGACGGGCACGGGCTCGGGGACGCTCCGCGAGGACAGCAGCAGGGCGTCCTCGCCCGCGAGGATGATGGACAGCGATCCGTCGGTGTAGGCCACCTGTCCTGCCTCTCCGTCGCTCACGCTCCAGCGGGTCTGGTCGTCGAACGGATCGCTGAACACGCGCGTCGTCGCGCCGAGGGAGACGAGCGGCTCCGGGGTGCCCGCGGGCGTGGGTCGTGGCGTCGCCGACGGGGATGGCGATGGTGTGGCAGGCATGCTCGGCGTCGGGCTGGGCGTGAGCGACGGCGTCGGGTTGGGCGTGGGCGTGGCGCTCGGGCTGGGCGTGGGCGTGGGGGTGGGGGTGGGCGTCGGCGTCGGGCTGGGCGTGGGCGTCGGGCTGGGGCTCGGGCTGGGCGTGGGCGACGGCGTGGGCGTCGGGCTGGGCGTGGGCGACGGCGTCGGGCTCGGGCTCGGGCTGGGCGTGGGGCTCGGGCTGGGCGTGGGCGACGGCGTCGGGCTGGGCGTGGGGCTCGGGCTGGGCGTGGGCGACGGCGTCGGGCTGGGCGTGGAGCTCGGGCTGGGCGTGGGGCTCGGGCTGGGCGTGGGCGACGGCGTCGGGCTGGGCGTGGGCGACGGCGTCGGGCTCGGGCTGGGCGACGGCGTCGGACTCGGCGTGGGACTCGGGCTCGGCGAGGGCGTGGGCGACGGCGTCGGGCTCGGGCTGGGCGACGGCGTCGGACTCGGCGTGGGACTCGGGCTCGGCGAGGGCGTGGTCGACGGCGTCGGGCTCGGGCTGGGCGTGGGCGTGGTCGACGGCGTCACCAGCGGCGCTGCGGTCACGATGGGGCTGGGACTCGGACTGGTGGGCATGACGGCCTGCGAGGCACCCGCGGACGATGAGGGGCGGACCGAAGGGCCGGGCGTCGGCGTCGTGCCGGGGGTCGCACGCGGGCCTGTCGGGCGACAGGCGACCACGACCAAAGGCACCGCGAGGGCGACAGCGATCCAGGGTGCGACGACACGGTCGCGGCGCGTCCGGGTCATCGACAGGCGGTGCAGGCGTCTCAGGGGATCGGCCCGGCGGTCTGCCACCAAGCGTCCGCGTCCGCGTATGTGCCTGCCCGGGTGGTGCCGAACGCCAGCACGAGCAGATCTCGGTTCGCCCACTGGAACGTCACGCCGCCGCGCGGATCGCCGTAGCAGGCCAGCGTTCCTGCGACCCGGCCGTTGACGGTGAAGTCCGCGGTGGAGGGCCCATCCGCACACGATGTCCCGGACAAGGCTGCACCGCTCGGGATGAAGCGCGCAAACGCGGCATCCAGGGCGTCCAGCGTTGCATACCGGTAGTACTCTGCGGCGTCGACGGCACCTGCCGGCACGCACAGCACCGCCTCCAGCTGTCCGCTCGCGGTGTCTGGGGGCACGGTCCTGCAGTCTGCCCGGAATGACGCGGGCACGGCCGCCATGAGCGTCCCCGCCGGCAGCGGTGTGGGCTGAGGTGGCGGTGAGGGGGACTCCCCAGGCCCTTCCAGCGAGGTGGCCGGCGCATAGGCTTCGCCGCCGGACATCACGAGGTCGTCGAACAGCGCCTGGAAGCTCTGGCCGTAGATGCCTGCGTAGACACCTGGACGGTCGAACGGCCCGATCGATCGACCGTCCGTGACATCCGCCACATTGGTTCCGTCCACGAACAGCGCGATGCGGTCCCCTGCCCCGCCGGTCACCGCGCATTCGATCTCGATGCGCGTCCGAGTGCCTTCCGAGGGAGCCGGACCGGGGAGCGGGCCGCGGGCGATCACCTCGATGTCACTGTCCACGATGCGCGCCACGACCCAGTCATCCCGGGTGGTGGCGATCCCCAGATAGAACGATGGCGGGTTCGCCTCTGAGACGCACATCGGACCCGCCTCGCCGGTGCCTCGCTCGAACGTCGTGTCCACGCCCACGCGCACGACGGGTCGCGCGGCCACGGAATCACGCCAGGTCCAGTTCGATCCGCCGCCACCGCCCTCCTGGCGGATGCGGAGACCGCCGCCCCCGAAGCTGATCGTCACGGTGTCGGTCTCGCCGAGCCCCCACGAGGACGGGCCGTCGAAGCCGTCCCGCAGCAGCTCCGTGTCGGCGCCGAGCGTGACGACCGACGCCTGTCCCGCCGAGTCCACGGGAGGCGAGGGCGCCTGGGCGGACACGGGCTGGACGCCCGTGGTGACCGCGAGCGCGGCGAGGCTCGCGACAAGGGTCAGACGCGGTCCCCAACCGACCCATGACATGTGGATGCCTCCCAGTCGACCGACGAATCGTCGTCGTCCATCCTACCCGGCCAGGTCGCGGCCGCCCAGCCCTGCCGCGTCGCATCACTCGGGCAGTCGCGCGGTGGCCTCCGCCCCGAGCCGCTCCGCGAGCGCCTCCCAGCCCAGCGGCTCCTGCTGCTCACCTGCGCGCGTCCGAGGGGCGGCCGATCGGGCCGCCACCTCACGGTCGCCCAGGACCAGCATGTACGGGACCTTCTGCTCCTGGGCGGCCCGGATCTTGTAGTTCATCCGGTTCGACGAGTCATCCACCTCCGTCCGGATGCCCCTGGCCCGCAGCACACCCGCCAGCTCCCGCGCGGCGTCGTTGTGGCGGTCCGCGATGGGCACCACGACCGCCTGGACCGGCGCGCACCAGAACGGGAACGCACCCGCGAAATGCTCCACGAGGATGCCGATGAAGCGCTCCAGCGAGCCGTAGATGGCGCGGTGGATGGCGATCGGCCGCTGGGGCTGGCCCTCGGCGTCGATGTAGTGCAGGTCGAACCGCTCGGGCAGCATCATCAGGTCGGCCTGGATGGTGGCCATCTGCCACTCGCGGCCCAGGGCGTCGTCGATGTAGATGTCGATCTTGGGGGCGTAGAAGGTGCCGTCGCCGGGCTTCACCACGTAGCTCACACCGGCTCCGTCGAGCGCCTGCTGGATGAGCGCCTCCGCGTGGGCCCAGGCCGCCGGGTCGCCCAGCGCCTTCTCCGGGCGCGTCGCGAACGCGAAGCGCGCCGTGAGCCCGAACCAGGCATACGTCTCCGCGACCTCGTCCAGCAGCGCCCGGATCTCGTCCGCGAGCTGGTCCGGCCGGACGTAGATGTGGGCGTCGTCCTGGATGAAGTGGCGCACGCGCGTGAGGCCCGAGAGCGCCCCCGAGCGCTCGTTGCGATGGAGCCGGCCGTACTCATTGAGGCGCAGCGGCAGGTCTCGATAGGATCGGATGCGGCTGCGGTAGATGTACGTGCTCTCGGGGCAGTTCATGGGCTTGAGGCTGAAGGTCTGCCCCTCCGCCTCCACCCGGAACATGTTCTCGGCGTAGTGGTCCCAGTGCCCCGACTGCTCCCACAGCTTCTTGTGGACGAGGATGGGCGTGCTGATCTCCTGGTAGCCGCGCCGGTCCTGGAGCTCGCGCATGGCGCCCTCCAGCGTCCGCCACAGCCGCTGACCCTTGGGATGCCAGAAGGCGGAGCCCGGGCTCGCATCGTGGAAGCTGAACAGGTCCAGGGCCACGCCCAGGCGGCGGTGGTCGCGCTTTCGCGCCTCTGCCAGGCGCCACAGGTACTGATCGAGTTCTTCCTGCGTGCTCCAGACCGTGCCGTAGATGCGCTGGAGCATGGGCCGGTCCTCTCGGCCGCGCCAGTAGGCGCCGGAGTGCTTCAGCAGCTTGAACGGACCGAGCTTGCCGGTGGACGCGACGTGGGGCCCGCGGCACAGGTCGATGAACGGCCCGTGCTGGTAGGTGGTGACGACCGGGGGCGCGTCGCCCTTCAGGGAAGCGGCCGTGCGCAGGTCGTCGAGGATCTCCACCTTGTAGGACTGACCCTTGGCGGCGAGGTAGGTGCGGCCCTCGTCGGGGTCCCATTCCCGGCGCACGAAGGGGTGGTCGGCGGCGACCGAGACCCGCATCCGCTCCTCGATGCGCTCCAGGTCGTCCGGCGTCAGCGGGCGCGGCAGGTCGAAGTCGTAGTAGAAGCCGTCCTTGATGGCCGGTCCGATGCCCAGCTTCGTGCCCGGGAACAGGTCCATGACGGCCTCGGCCATGATGTGGGCGGCCGAGTGGCGCATGGGGTCGAGCGGATCGTCGTGCTCGCCGTGCGCGCTCGCGTCCAGGAGCTCGTCCGCGGAGCCCCTGGCGGGAGCCTCGAACTCGAGGTCGTCCGCGTCCTGATCGTGCTGCTGGTTCATCGTCACCCTCCCGGGAATCACAAGCGCCTCTCGTCCATCGACAGGACGAGAGGCGTGCCTCCCGCGGTCCCACCCGTCTTCGCCGCGGCCATGGCGCGACGCGCTCGATCGGTCTCCGTTCGCGGGTGGTACCGGGCATCCGTGTGGTCGACCGCCCGGGCTTCCAGCCACGGCCCGGGCTCTCTGGGGTCCACGGATGCGGGCGCGTCCCGGTCATCACGGTGGAATGGTGGGCGACACTGGACTCGAACCAGTGACCTCTTGCATGTCAAGCAAGTGCTCTAACCAGCTGAGCTAGCCGCCCGCGGAGCGGACATCGTATCGCAATCGCCGCGTGGCGACCAGCGGCGCCGTCCCCATCGTAAGCATCCCGACGTCCGTGATGGTGAGTGGCACGGGACGAGGTGAGCCCCTCGGGGCCTGGAGGTGTCGGTTCACCAACCGCACGAAAGGGCTCGCCATGGATTCCATCGCCGTCCTGATCTCTGGGTCGGCGACCCATGGACTCACAGTCGCGATGGCGCGATCGTCGGGAGGTCGACGTCGGGCTCGAGTGGGGCTCGGCGCTTCGGATCCCGCAGCAGCGCCATCATGAGCGGCCAGTCCCACAGGGAGCTCGTCACCGGCCCGTAGCCATCCTCCCCGGAGCCGGTCTCGACATACCAGCCCACGGCCACCCTGGGTCGTTCGTCGGGACGTTCGATCGTGGGTCCATGGGCGTAGCCGACGAGCTTCGACGAGCGCCAGCCCTGCTTCCACTCCTCGTCCTGGCGGTATCGGCCTCGCAGCGCGAGGTGCACCTCCGGCGACATGTCGATGGGCACGGACATGAAGGTGGGGTCAAGCTCCAGCAACCGCCGAAGCAGCAGCGGGATGAGCCCCACGGGATCCTGGCCGCGGCGCCAGCTCGTGCCTCGACGCGGCCGAAGTCGGACGGCTGGAACCTTGGCCAGGACCAGCCGGCCTTGTCAGGCAGCCGGGTCCGGGGGTCGGTCGGGGGCGTCGGACGGGCCGGTCGCAGCCGATCGCGGGCCGCATCGACGTCACCACGGATCACCGGGTTGGGCGCCAGCCGCGCCACGGATGCCAGCGCGGCGATCGCCAGGTCGGGGTCGGCGTACTCGCTGTGGCCTCGATCACGCGGACGGCGAACGCCCCGAGTTCCGCGTCGGAGACCCACGGGCTCACCGCCTCGATGGCAGCGTCCCCGTGCACCGCGATCCGGTGCCGCCACTCGATACGGGTGTTGCGTGGAGCAGCGCGCGCCGGCGATCGCTTGGTCGAGGTCCACCGGATCGGTCAGCCGAGCCCGATCGCGTCGTCAAGCAGCCGCATTGCGGCATCCAGACCGGCATCGTCTCGGACGATGAGGCGGATCCCGTAGTCGCCATCTCGGGCCCTGGCGATGCCAGCGGTGGGATGGGTGCCCGGAAGCCGGTAGGCGAGCTCGATCTCGCCGGGCCTCGGGGTCGCGTACACGACGATCTGCGTGAACCGCGGGTGCCGGACATGGAAGGTCCAGGGTTCGTCCTTGCTGCTGGCGGGCCGCAGGGTGACGCCCTCTCGGCCCATCGCCGCGGCCGCGAACCGCAGCGCGGGCGTCGGCTCCCCACCCGCGCGATGGTCGATCACGCGCAGCACGGGCTCCGGGACCCGCTCGAGGCCGTCGATGCCCAGGGCGAGCAGCTCCGCGTGCCGCTCCTCGAAGGAGCCGGTCTGCCACGCCGTGGGCGCGAGCCGACGGATCGCCGCCAGGAACGCCTCCGTCTCGGACGCGAGCAGCACGCCGGGGTCCTCCGAGGCGCCGAGGGCCGTGCGGGCGGCGTCAAGCGTGACGCCCGGGATCCACTTGGCGAAGGCCGCCGGTGACTTCCAGAGCTTGAACGAGCCGCCCTCGTCCCACTGCGGCCAGACCGTGAACAGGTAGGCCCGCCTGTCCGCGGGCGGCGCCATCATCACGCTGTAGCGATCGGGCCGCGGCCGCAGGCCGATCTCGCGCCCGACCAGGATGATGCGCCGCAGCTCCGGCCCCACCCCGACCTCATCGGCGATGCCGAGGGCCGACGCGAACGCCGTCGGGCTGTCCGGATCGGGAGGGCCGACGGGGTGGACGGCGGCGTTCACGACCGCGACCTCGGCGGGAGCGTGGGTCTCGTCGTCCGTGTCGTCCGGGCGTGGCCAGACCGAGACGGCGAGCGCGGACAGCGTCTCGCCGCGCTCGAGGATGGCGGCCTCGTTCCACGTCTCCGCGTTCCGGATGTCGGTGGAGATGCGCATCACGCTGTGCTCGCGCAGGGCGGTCCGCTTGTCCAGCCACGGCCCGTTGGACATCTTCGGGTTGAGCCTGCCCGTGACGAGGGTGAGGTTGCCCAGGCGGTGCTTCGCGGCATCCCGGTCCAGGCGTGCCTGGACCTCGTCGACCCCCTCCGGCAGCGGCCAGTTGGTCGACCACTCCTGGGGCAGGACATGCTCCACCGTGAGGTCGGTCGGCAGGACGACCTTCTCCACGAGGCCGGTGTACATGCCAGCTTCGAGCGCCTCGAGGACCATCCGCAGCCGGGAGCGCGGGAAGACGGTGTAGGCCGGCAGCTCGCGCAGGGCGGCGCGGACCTGTCCGCCGGTGGGCCAGAACTGGCTCTCTCCGGTCAGCCCGACGAGGTGCTCCACCACGTCACGGCCGATCGGCCCCGTGCCACGGCCGGCCGCAGCCTCACGCACGTTCTTGAGGAGCGCCAAGAACACGGTGTTGTAGTTCTTCGTCGTCTGGCGCGTGAGCATCCGGCGGACCAGCCAGCTCTCGATCGCCCCCAGCGCGATATCCCGCTCCCCTCCCTCGGGAAGCCCGTCCGGACCCAGGAGCCACATGAGGAGCGGGTAGGCCGTCGTCACCTCCATCGTGCTCAGTCGATAGAGGAAGCGCCCGAGCGGCGTCCCGATGGGTTCCGTCTCCAGCGTCTCGTAGACCGTGCCGTATCGGGCGAGCTCGGCGAGCACGTCCGCAGCCTGCCTGGGACCGGCTGCCAGGTACCGCTTGAACTCCTGGAACAGCTGGTGGGTGACGACCTCGCCGCCGGTCACCATGGCCAGCCAGTTGTTCAGGAACACGTCCAGGCGTGGACGATTCCGACGACCCCGCTGGACCTCCTCGCGCCACCAGTCGGTGTCGAGGCTCTTCCAGTGCTGCTCGTAGAGCGCGTCGATGTCCGCCTTCTGGATGGTGGCGGTCTGGAACAGGTGGTTCTTGATGAGGTCGCCCGCGAGGAGCGGGGTGCCGCGCGCGTTGAGCGTCTCGAAGATCATCTGGGCGTTGTCGCCCGGGTCCAGGTCGATGGTCACCACGACCAGGTGCTTCCAGATGGCGGTGCTCAGGGCGACCAGGTGCTCGTCGATGCCGCCCAGGTCGGCGCCATCCGCGGCCCATCTCACGATCGAGGTCCGGAAGAACCGGTGCGCCTCGTGCATCCGGTGGCCGCCGGTGGACGCCACCACGCCGTCGCCGAGCGCCTCCCGGAACGCCTGGCGGTCCCGCTGGGTGGGGAACACCTTGAGCTCGTCGCCCTTCTGGCGCACCAGGAAGTCGTCGTTGAGGAGCAGCTTCTCGAACATCTTGCGCGGCCCATCCAGGCCGTGCTCCATGGCCAGGGACCGGGCCGCCGCGATGAGCAGCTGGAGCGTGGTGAGCCGCTGTTGGCCGTCGATGACCGTGCGCGAGCCGATCATGCCCGACTGGGTCAGCGACTGCTCCAGGACCACCGCGCCCAGGAAGTGCGGGATGTTGTCGTTGGCGGGGGTGTCATCGAGCTGCCGATGGGCGACCGTACGGACGTCCTCCCACAGCGGCTCCCACCGGAGCTCCCGGTTCCAGACGTACGGGCGCTGGTACAGCGGGACCACGTAGTGGACGGGCTGGCCGAAGATGGCCGCGAGATCGACGGTGTCAGCCTTCATCTGTTTCCTTCCCCGGTATCAGGCATGGGCTGCCACGCACCCGCTATTCGGCCCGCCGACGGGGCATGCGCCATCGCGGGATCGCCGGGGGGTGGGTCGAGACGACTCACGAAGGGATGAGCGGCAGAACTGCTGGCCATCGCGTCGTAGGCATCGAGGACTAAGTTCCGCGTGCGGTAGGTGCCCCATCTGCGTCCGTCCCGTTCACGCACCGTCCAGAATGATTCCATCACGTGGTTGACGTCGTCGCGCGTGATCCCATACAGACGGAAATACGCGGCATCGAGCTCCGCACGGAGGTGAGGGCGTCGCTGGTCATTCCACTGGAACGGGGGACCCTCCCACCCGGCATCACGCGCGAAATCACTGAGATCATGCGTCGAGTACACCAGCTCGACCACGTATCTCCGAATCCAGTCGGCCAACGTCTCGGTCGCCCAAGGCGCCGTAGTGGCATACCAGTCAGGTGGAAGCACGGGCAGTTGGCGGACGACGTGATACTTGAGGTGAGTCCCAGAAATTCTCTGACGAGCGCACCAGTCCAAGGCAAACGAGTTCAGGTTCCCAACCAAGAGCCCGAAGAGCGGATGGCCTGAGAACATGAGGAGCGCAGTATCTCCAGCTCCGACTCTCGGCAGGACGGATGAGATGAGCGTCCGCTCGTCTGTGGCACGGGCGATGTCACGCCAGGCGATCATCCAGTGTGGGTCTCGATCCCGGAGGGCAGCCGTGACATTACTATCGCGCACCCAATATTTCGGCGAAACGCCGTAGTTGGGATCGGCCTTCTCTGCGGACGTGGGCCGACTCAGTGTTCCCTGGTTGGCCTGCGCCTCCGTCTGGCCCTCGTACGTTCCGTATCGATGGTCGTACTGGTGGACCATCTTCGCCTCGTACAACGGGAGGCGATCCGGCCCGGGACCATCCAGGAACAGC
The DNA here is from genome assembly GCA_034436555.1 of Chloroflexota bacterium. Taxonomy (GTDB): domain Bacteria; phylum Chloroflexota; class Limnocylindria; order Limnocylindrales; family CSP1-4; genus JAFMJV01. The sequence goes on from DAOTUU010000033.1 coordinate 150,230, forward strand.
CCGCTGTCGTTGGCCATGTGAAACATCGCGAGGAAACTGACTCCCCACGGGTTCCCCTCGGTCCCTTTCGACTCGTCGATGAGGACGGGGATCCGTCGATGGATCGCCTTGGCGATCTCCGCATCTCGGCGGCTCCGGAACGTGGGGCACGTCCGGGTGTTCGGGCTCAACAGTGCGAACTCCTCGGGCGTCAGTGAGAAGTGCCTGTCCGGCTCCCGCAGGTCGTCCACCTGGCGCGCGAAGAAGACGAGGTCGGCTGGTGCCTCGATGGGTGACCCGGCGAGCGTCAACAGGCAGAACTTGAATGCGTGGTGTACTGAAGGGAAGATGAAAGCCTCGTTCTCGAACGCGTGGAGCGACACGAGCTTGCGCCCTTGCACGAAGTCGCCGAACAGCAGCTTCGTCGTGTCATCGGTCGCGACGCCCGTGGGGAGGATGACGCCGAGACGACCACGAGGACTCGTCAGCGCCGTCATGGACTCCGCGAAGACGGCGTAGGTGTTGATGTCGCCGCGCCCCGCGAGCGGGTAGCGTGCGGAGTTGCGCAGGATGTGGCTCTCGCCCTCCGAGCGGCGAAGGGACGCCTGGTACGCCGACCAGAGCTCCGGATCCTCGACGTGAAGGCCTGCGATCATGCGCTTCCGCTCGGCCGCGTTCCGGGCACTCGCGATCGCCGGGCTGCGCTCCGCGAAGAACTCCTGCTCCTGGAGCTTGATCCGCTCCCAGGGCGGATTGCCGAGCACCACGTCGAAGCCCCCTTGGGCGAACACCGCGGGGAACTCCAGGGGCCAATGGAGGAACGCGTACTCGCGGGCGATCGCCTTGATCACGCCCCACACGCCCTGCGGCACCCCACCCGGGTTCATGCCCACTGCCCGGACGACCGAGGTGGTGATCCCGGGCGCTTGATCCATCCTCGGGGCGACGAACGCCGCGCACCACGCATCGAGCGCGGCACGTGACCGTCTCACGTCCGTCGATGCCTCGTGGGCGGCATGCCTCGCTGCCTTGGTCGCGATCGCGCTCAAGGAGCCGTCCGGCAGGTCCTCGAGGGCCCGGGCCTCGCGGGCGATCGCCTCGGTCGGGAAGGCGAGCGGCGCCTCGAACAGGGTCTGCTGCCCGGCCCGCTCCTCCGCGTTCCGCTTCCGCCACGCGCGCGCGATCGCCTTGTCGTCCCCCGTGATCGCCTCATAGGCAGTGTCCGGGATGCCCCGGCCGGCCAGCTCCGGGGTGGATCCAAGGAGGCTGTTGCCACACTTGATGTGCGCGTCGAGGAACGTCAGCGGCTTGCCCGGCACCAATGCCTCCAGCCAGAGGCTGACCTTGCACAGCTCGACGGCCATGGGGTTGATGTCCACGGCGTGGATGCAGCGTGCGATCACATCACGGAGAGCGCTCCGGACAGCTTGCGGGGGCGGCTCGCCCTCCCCGGTCCGGACGGCCGCAAGGCGCTTGGCGAGGCGGTGGGCCGCCGCGACCAGGAAATGACCCGATCCGGCGGCCGGGTCCACGACCGCGAGGCTTAGCAGCGCAGCCTCGGCATCGGCCGGGTCCTTGCCGGTGATTGCCGCATCCACGACCGGGTCAAGCGCGGAGTCCAGGAGGCAGCTGATCAGGCTGGTCGGCGTGTAGTAGGAGCCGGTCGACTTCCGCTCGTTGCCTGCCGCGGTCGAGAGCTCGAAGCGGGGCGGGTTGGCCTCCATCTCCATGCGCGGATGCAGCTCCAGCAGACCCTCGTACACGGAGCCCAGCTCCTCGGCGCCAAGGTTCTGGTAGTCGACGACCCGGAGACGCCGGTCCTCCTCGATGGTGGACAGGGCCCGCACGGCCGCCAGCAGGTCCTCGTTGCGGAGCTCCGCCGCGTCGAGGTGCCGGCACGCCTCCGGTCCGAACAGGAACGATCCGAGGGCCGGCAGGGCCAGGGTCGGTGCGCCATCGCCGCCCAGCGCGGCGACGACCCGGCGGACAACCACCCAGTGATCGCCATGCCTGGTGCCCCGACGACGGATGGCGAGGTCCCGGAGACGCGCGGTGGAGTAGCTCTCGCGGAAGCGCGCGACCGCCTCGTCCGAAGCAGATGGGTCCAAGAGGAGCTCACGACCGGTCGCCTCATCGCGGCGATCCTCGGCGGCGAACAGGAAGATGAGCCGGTACACGAGGCGCAGGAGCTCCCGGTAGTAGTCTTGGCGGTCGAGATCGCCAGCGCGCAGGGCGTCGCGAAGGGCCCCGTTCGCGGGATGCGCCAGGAACCCCGAGCCGAGGACGGTGATCGCGTCCTCGACGCCCGTGCGGAGCTTGTCGAGCGCACGGGTGCCGTCGTCGGCGGCCCTCTTCGTCCAGCGCTCCAGCAGGCAGTCGGCCGATCGGTGGCCGTCGAAGCGCGTTCGGTGGCAGACCGTCCAGAGCAGCGCGAAGTCGGCGTAGAGGGCGCCCTCGAACAGCTGCTGGAGGTCGAACTCGATGAACGCCTGGCGGGTGAGCGAGGTGCTGTCGCGCAGCAGGCGCAGCATCCGGCCGTTCGTCACCAGCCCCCACAGGGCGTCGTCCGAGCGGTTGAGGAACTCCTGGACGAGCGCGTGCGGCGCGGCGCCCGCGGCACCCCGGACGCCGCGTGACCGGCTGTCCAGCCCCACGCCGACGCCCACGAGGTGCACTGGCACCCGGACCGATACGTTCTCGTTGGCCCAGGCGTGGCTGATGGGATACGTCGTGCCATCCATCTCGACCGAGCGCGCGACCGGCAGCCGGCCGAAGCCAAGCTCCTCGAACAGCGGCAGGAGGAAGCGCTCGCGCGTCGGGCCGGTGAGCGGATCGCTGGCCTGAGCACCCGCCCTGACCGAATCGAGCGCGGCCCAGGCGCCCACGAGCCGGTTCCAGCTGCCGGTGATCGCCTCGCGGACGCGCTCGCCGGCGGCGAGGCCCAGGTCCGCCGGCGTCAGGCCTGGGACGGACGGGTCGGCGGCGGAGATCTTCGCGAGCAGGTCCGCCGGCAGTAGACCGCCCTCGGTCCGGACGGTGCTGGTGACGCGAGAACGACGGACCTCCATCGTCAGGCCACGGGCACCGGGAGGAACACGTAGATGCCCAGGACGTCGACCGGCAGCTGCGGCACCACCGTCGTCCGGCCGCGCAGATCCGCGACGTCGCGGACGCGGGCGTGATCGGCGGCCAGGTCGGCGGCGCGAGTGGCGGCCAGCCGCTCGAGCGCAGGCCGGAGATGACCCAGGCCGGCGGCGACGCGCTCCAGCTGCTGCTCGGCCTGCTCCCGCAGCACGTTGCCGGACGGCACGAGGTCCAGCAGCGCGTCGGCCTGGGCGTCCGGCATCCAGGTGGGCGCATCCGGCGCGCCGGTGAAGCCCAGCACCCGCACCTCCTCCGCGAGGGCCCGTGACTCACCGCCGCCGCCGCGCACGCGCGTGCGCAGATCGTGGCGGAGGCGCACCAGGAGCGCGGTGGTGCGGGTGGTGACGCCGGCAGTGCGGATGACGCCGGCCCGCCGGGCCACGTACGCGGCGATCGGGTCGAGGGCGGTGTCGATGACATGCGCGGACAGCCCATCCACGACCGGATGCGTCCGCCCGACCAGGCGGTCGTCCCCGGCCGGCGGCGAGAAGCGGAGGCGCATCCGGTCCACATCCAGGCCCGCGATGTCCCGGACGGCGCGGGGCACCTCGCGGACGTCCACCTCGAAGGCGCCGGTCGGCCGCTGGGTCACGGTCGCACCGTGGGCCCGCAGGGCATCGATCGTGAAGCGCTGGACGTCGATACCCTCGCCGACCGCCGCGCGGGCAGCGTCCCGGGCCTCGACGACCCGGTCGAGCGGGAAGGCGTGCTGGGCGAACAGGGATCGGCTGCGCTTCTCCCGCTCGGCGGCGCGGTCCCACTCCGCGACCAGCTCCCGGCTGCCGGGGTCGATGACCTCGCGCTCCCAGAACGCAAGCTGGGTGCTGCTCCGCTCGTCGTCCCCACCGCGCAGCAGAATCCCCTCCAGGATCGCCTCCAGGACGGCGTTCGTGTCCATGGGCACCGGCACGCTGATGCCCAGGCTGTCGCGGATCGCCTTGTGCTTCCGGAGCAGCACCGAGAGGACGATTCCGTCGATCGCGTTGTCCGCGCCATACATGGTCACCACTCGCACCTGCGGGCGCGGTTGTCCAAAACGGTCGACACGACCCTCCCGCTGCTCGTGGCGGGTGGGGTTCCAGGAGAGGTCGTAGTGCACGACCGAGTCGAACGTCTCCTGGAGGTTGATGCCCTCCGACAGGCAGTCGGTCGCGACGAGCACCCGCTTGCCGGTGTCCCGGAGCGCCTCCACGCGCGCCCTGCGGTCGTCGGCCGCGAGGGCACCCGTGACGACCTCCACGGTCACGTCCTTGGGGAGGGCCTTCCGCAGCGCGTCGCCGAGATACTCCGCGGTGGCGATGAAGCGGCAGAAGACGATCGGGGCGCAGCCGTCCGCCAGCAGCTTCCTCACGACCGCGATGCCCTTGGCGAGCTTGGCGTCCGGGGCACCGGACAGCGCCTCCGCAGCCTTGGCAAGGTCGCGCAGGCGGCGCTGGGTCGACTCCACCGGTGCCTCGTCGGAACCGGTCGGGTCCGCACCCGGAGCCACGTCCTCGCCCTCGGTGCTCTCATCCTCCAGGTCCAGGATTGCCCGGCGGCCGATCGCGTCCGCTTCCGCCGCGGATGCCGCCTCCGCGGTCGTACTGCGCTCCCGGAGGGTGGCTGCGGCCGCGGCCGGGGACGAGCCGATCGAGCGGAGGAGCGCAAGGGCGGACCACCAGCGGACCCGCTGGCGCCGGGCGTTGCCGCCGGCCGGGTCCCTGATGACCTCGCGCGCGTAGGCGATGACCCGGTCGATGAAGCGCTCGTACTCGGGCGTGAGCGTGTAGGTCCGGTCCTGGACCGTGCGCTCCGGGAACGGGGTGTCCTCGGCCAGGTAGGTCGTGATATCGCCGCGACGGCGTTGGGCCAGGTGGCGGGCGAGACGCTCGCGCGCGGGCCGGTTGTGGTCGCCGCCGAGGTCCTCGGGCAGGTCCCGGAACGCGGGGTCCAGGTATCCCAGGAGGTCCCGGAAGGCGGCCTCGTTGCCGCTGTGCGGAGTGGCGGTCAGGAACACCATGTGGCGGTCCGTGTCCGCGGCCAGACGCCGCACGAGGTCCGCGCGCATGTGCCGGCCCGACCCCGCACCACCCGCTTCCACACAGGTGTGCGCCTCGTCGACGATCACGAAGCGGGGCGCGGTGCGCAGGAACTCGAGGCGGTGGCGCTCGCTCTTGATGAAGTCGAGGCTGACGACGACGTACGGGTTCCGCTCGAACAGCGACTCGTCGAGCCGCAGGCCACGCTCCAGGCGCGACGCGGTCGAGGCGAGCACGAGCGCGGGATCGATGTGGAACTTGTCCCGCATCTCTGCGCCCCACTGCTCCGCGAGGTGCGGGGGTGCGAGGACCGCGAGCCGGTCGATCTCACCGCGGTCGAGGAGCTCCCGGGCGATGAGCAGCGCCTCCACGGTCTTGCCGATGCCCACGTCGTCGGCGATGAGCAACCGCACGATCTCCTGGCGCAGCGCCATGAGCAACGGCACCAGCTGGTACGGGCGGGGTTCGACCGCGATGCGGGCGAAGCTCCGGAAGGGGCCGGCGCCATCGCGGACGGAGAGCCGCAGCGCCTGGTGGAGCAGCCGCGCGGACGCGTGATCGCCGAGGTCTGCGACGGTCGGCGGCGCGAACGTGGCCGGCGCGATGTCGTAGCCCTCGAACGCGAGGTCGATGGCGGTCGCCTCGTCATCGGAACCGCCGAGGGGCCGGACACGGAGCACGGCGGCATCGGAGTCGGGCAGGACCACCCACTCCCGACCACGCGCTCGGACCAGCGAGCCTGGGGTGAAGGGGCCGGGCAGCGCGGGTGCCGTCAAACCGCACCCGTACGCGCCGGCGCACCGAAGACGCTCGGGTAGGCCGCGAGGGTTCGATCCCAGGTCGCCTCGTCCTGGCCGAAGGCGATCACGAGGTACCCGGCGTCCTCGAGCGAGGCCCGGACGGTGGTGTCACGCTCCGCGATGTTGGGGTAGTCGTGGACGGGACCGTCGATGAAGACGACCGTGGTCGCGCCATACCAGAAGTCGGGCTGGGCGTAGATGCCCGGGACCAGCTTCTGCGCGGCGGTCGGCAGGACATGGCCACGCCCCGCGAGGTGGTCCAGCCATCGCCGTTCGAGGTTGGAGCCGGCCAGCGCCTTCAGGGTCGCGAGGTGCTCCGCCGGAGCCTCCGGCGAGTCCGACACGGTGACCCGGGCGCCGGCGAGCCGCTGGAGCACCGGGATGATCGGCCTTCGGTCGAGGAGCCGGTGGTCGCGCTGGTTGCCGTAGGACAGGAGGCAGTCGTAGCAGGCGGCCTCGCACGCCTCGCGCATCCGCGACGAGGGCGGCAGGTCCGCGCCGGTAGCGGGGTCCACGTGACACAGCTCGAGCGCGGCGCGGGCGACGGCAGGCATCGCGCCCGGCTCACGGGCCAGGCGGCGGAGTACGCCGGCGCCGCCCTCGGCGGCCTCGTAGAACAGCAGGACGTTGCGGCGGTCCTCGGCGGGGAGCGCCTCCACCGCCAGCTCCGCGTCCTCCAGCTGGAACTCGATCTGGATGGCGTTCTTGAGCGCGGCCGCCAGCGACGCCATGCCGCCCGCGTCGAGTGGCACGGACGGGGTGACCAGCAGCACGTTGCGGCGGTCCTCGACGTACGGGATGACCCGCTCGGTGCGCCCCGACATCGGGTCGTCGCGGTCATCGGGATCGAGCTCGTTGCGCTGCCAGAAGCCGCGTTCCGTGTCCAGCACGAACCCGAGCGGCGCATCCTTGCGCCGCCGCCGCCAGCCCACGTTGATGCGCCAGATCGTGGCCGCGGGACCGTACTCTAGGCGCAGCAGGTCACCCGCGGGGTCCGAGACCTCTGCGCGGTGGACGTTGGGGCTTCCGGCCGGCCCAGCGAACGCGACCGAGCTTCGGACGTCGAAGCCCTGGCGGGTGCGCTCCTCCTCGTCGGAGCTGATCCGGTCGCGTCGCTTGGTCGCGACGTTGGAGAGCCGGAACAGGCTGCCGAGGGCGGCGTCGAGCGCGCCGCCGCAGCGGGTACAGGTGTCGATGCCCACGCCGGTCCCCTCGACCGGGTGGAGGTAGCCGCAGGCGGCGCAGCGCTTCGCGGCGGTCAGGACGAGGCGGTTGTCCTCTGTCCGGTGGGCCGGCAGCATCACCCGGTTGATGAGGTAGCGGCTGCCCTCGTGGTACACGACGGTGCGCGGCCCGAACTCGCTGATGGCAAGGAAGCGCGGCCTGGACAGGTAGTGGTCGCGCTTGCCGGCGCCGCCGCGCCCAGGGACCCAGGCGGACAGTGGCAGGCGCGGGAAGCTGTAGCCGGGCAGGAACCCCTCGGACGCGAAGTAGCGGTAGGAGTAGAAGTCCGACTGCATCGCGCTCTCGCCGCCCTCGCCCCGCAGGATCTCGAGCTGGCTCTCTGCCTCCGCGCGGTAGCGGCTCGCGCGGGCCCGGTCGTCAGGGCTCCGTGACGCGTCACCGATGACCCTGTTCTGGGTGGTGCGCATGTCGAGCGCCGCACGATACAGGTCGCGCCATCGGTCGCAGGCACGGTCGAAGCGGAGCGGGGCGCTCGTGAGCGCGTCTTCGAGCCAGCGCCCGGTGTACCAGTCCGCGTCGGCGAGATCGACGGTGGCCAGGAACGCGCGCGCGGCGACCCCAGCCACGGCGCGCGCCGCAGGCTTCTCGATGGCGTCCCGGACCTGGTCAATGATCTCGAGCGTGGGGTCCTCGCCGCTCACGTCCAGGATCTCCGACAGCGAGTGCCCGAGCGACGTGTCGACCGCGCGCAGCCAGATGGCGTGGACGTGGCTGCGCACGAGGTCCTCGTTCACGAGCTCCAGGCGCGGCGCCTTGACCTGGCCCGCGACCATCCGGTCCGGCCGGCGGAAGAACCAGGCGTCGTGCGGCGAGCCCGCGGAGCAGTAGGTGAATACGAGCGCGGGCTGTCCCGACCGGCCCGCACGACCCGAGCGCTGGGCGTAGTTGGCGGGAGTCGGCGGGACGTTGCGCATCCCGACGACGTTCAGCTCGCTGATGTCGACGCCCAGCTCCATCGTGGGCGAGCAGTACAGGATCGGCAGCCTGGCGGCCCGGAAGTCCGCCTCGCGGATCTCGCGCTCGGCCGAGGCGACCTGTGCGGTGTGCTCCTTGGCGCGGATGCCGACGCCGTCGGCCGCCACCTCGCGGTAGAAGCGCACGAAGTAGTCGTTGACGCCCAGGCCGCCCTCGGGGGCGTTCGGCACCCGGATCGGGTCATGGAACGCCTCGGTCCCGGCGCCCGCCGTCCAGCGCATCGCGGCCGACGCGAGCTGGTACCCGGGGACGGCGCCTGCCTCCTTCGGCTCGTCCACGACGAGCAGGAGGCCGGCGACACGGAGCACCTTGCACAGGTCACCGATGATCTGCTCCCGGTCCGCGGTGGGCAGCCGGCCGCCGGCGGGCGCGAGCACGCGCGAGACGAGCTGGCCCAGGCCACCGAGCGGGCTCAGGTAGACGTTGCCGCCGTAGTCGTTGCTGCCGGTCCTGCGGCCGCGCGGGTAGGCGACCTTCGCGAACTCGAGGACCTCGTCCTCGTCAATCGCCCAGGGCAGGACCAACCGCTCCTTGGAGCGCCGCTTCATGCCGTCCTGCCACTCCTGTCGCAGGTAGTCGACGTGGATGGCGAGCTCGCGCCGGAGGTGGTCGAGGAGCGCCTTGCCCAGGTGCTCGCGCTGCGTGGGGCTTGCGGTCGCGAGCGCGGCGTGGCCCGACGCCCACTCCTCGTCCGCCTTCGCCAGGTCGCTGAGTGAGGTGTACTCGATCCTCAGCAGCCCCGACTGTTCGAGGTTCGGCGCGGTGACACGCCAGCCGCGCTCGAGGTCGCGATAGACGCGATAGCCCAGGACGTCGCGGAGCGCCCGGTCGGTCTCGGCCCGGGCCGCGAACCGGACGGTCGGGTCGATGGCGTAGTCGGCGACATCGAGCGACAGGGACTCGGCGACCTTCGCGGCGAGCTCGTCATGACCCAGAGCGTCGGACCCGGCAGCCTGGGCGGCCCGGAAGAGCGCGGAACGAAGCAGACCCACCTCGACGGTGTCGTTGAGATGGCCCGCCTGGAGCGCGGCATCCTGGCGGTTGTCAGTGAACGCGAGGAGCTTCCGTGCGTGGGGTTCGAGGCTGCCATCGCCGCGGAGCGAGCGAACGGCGGTCAGCGACAGGAGGCTCGTGGCGGAGCTGCGGCCACCCGAGCCGAGCGTCGAGAGCTTGCCCAGGTCGCGCGTCTGCCGACCCGAGTACTCGACGCCGCAGCTGAGGCAGAAGCGGAAGGGCGCCGGTACCCAGACCAGGCGCAGGCCGGCCGGGCTCTCGCGGCCATCGGGAGCGACATGGACGATGGACGGCAGGTGCTGCTTCCGATCCGCGCGGACCACGAGCCGGCCGTCAGGCTTCTCCTCGCGCCAGTCGTCGGGCACCCGGTCGATGTCCGCCTCGACCTCGTCGGGCCATGGCCGTTCCGAGCCCAGGTACAGGAACCCGCGGTCGCGGTCCTCGACGGCTGTGACGTCGGACAGCTCTCTTGAGTCGTAGGTCACGGTGCCCGAGAGGTCCCGGCGACGGCCGACCGAGTAGTAGTCCTGGCCGCACTCCCGGCAGAACGCGAGCGGCAGGAGGACCCGGTCACGGTCACCCGGGACGTACTGCTGGCCCTGCGTCGTGAGATGCCGGTCGGCTTCCGGTTCGAGGCTCGCGTACACGGTGTCGCCGCGGCTGAAGAACTGGTGGAGGCGGAACGCGAAGACCGGGAACGCGGCACCCGGCAGCGCGACCCGAAACCCCGCGAAGAGCGTCGCCTGGATGGCGCCACCACAGCGTTCTGCATCGAGGCCGGTCAGGGTCGCGAGCTCGGCGCCCACGCCATCCTCGCCGCTGATGGAGCGAGGGCGCCGGCGGATGAGCCGGCCGCTGCCGGGCTCCTCGGTCAGCCCGAGCGCACCCTCGATCCAGGAGGCAAGCGGGTCGCTGGTGAAGGCCAGCGGGTCCGCAGGCGGATCACCGCTCTCCACGCGTGAACGGAGCCCCGCGACCCAGGCGGGATCGTCCGGTCGCGGTGCGGCGGTGGAGCGCACGAGGGTCTCGCCGACCACGTTCGCGGGCTCGACCGGGGCACCGAAGAGCCGCGTGGCGACCGCGGCGATCTCGGCCTTCTGCTCATCGACCGTGCCACCGCCCGCGAGCGTCGCCGACGTGCCGACGACCTGCAGCCGCGAGGCGTGGGTGGCCTCACGGACGCGCCGGACGAGCAGCGCGACATCCGCACCCTGGCGCCCGCGGTACGTGTGGAGCTCGTCGAGGACGAGGAACCGCAGTTCACGGGCGGCAGCGATCAGGTCCTTCTCGCCGGGCCTCGTGAGCAGCAGCTCGAGCATCACGTAGTTGGTCAGGAGGATGTCCGGCGGGTTGGCGATGATCTGCGCCCGCTTCTCCTCGTCCTCCTGCCCCGTGTACCGGGCGAAGGTGACAGGGCGGTTTGCGTCGGGGAAGCCGAACTTCAGGAACTTCTCGAGCTCGCCGGCCTGGCTGTTGGCGAGCGCGTTCATCGGGTAGATCACGATCGCCCGGATGCGCTTGCCCGGACCCTCCGTCTGCCGGTCGCGCAGCACCCGATCGACGATGGGCACGATGTAGGTGAGGCTCTTCCCCGAGCCCGTGCCCGTGGTCAGGACGTAGTTGGCGCCGGTGGCGGCGACCCGGATCGCGTCCTCCTGGTGCCGGTGGAGGCGCAGCGCCTGGGAACCCACTCCGCCGCCCGCACCCTCCGACTTGCCGCGCCGGAAGATCGCGCTGTTCTGGGGGTCGAGGACGCCGGCCGCCACCAGCTCATCGATCGTGCCGCCTGGGGCGAATGACGGGTTCAGCTGGATGAGCGCCTCGGGCCACAACAGGCCGTCCGCAAGCTCCTCGTCCACAATCTCGCCGATCCGGGAGTCGCGCACGGTGATGAAGCTGCGCGTGAACGCCTCGTAGTCGGCCACGAGACGGTCGCGAAGCGCGAAGACGTCCAATCACCCCTCCTGAACCGGGACCCTGCTCGGCATACTAGCGGCGACGCGAGAGGGCTGGTGCTTCGACCTTGTGGGTCGGTCGTGCCCAAGTTTGGCTGCTGGAGTCACCGAATGGCAGTAGGGAGATGGTCCGGTTGCGCAGAGGCTACGAGGGACCACCTCGTGAGACCGATGCTCGATGTTTCCGGATCGTTGGTCGCGACGCGCGCACGCGATCGGTCGTGTCAACCGTCAACGTGAATCTCCGTGCCATCGGCTGTCCTCCCCTGCGGGCCGTGCTCGGGCGTGCTGACGGTCGTTGCGGTGGAGATTTCCGACGGACAGCCCTTGAGCGATCTGAGTCATTTCTCGGCGCCACGACCCATCGCGTGTTGCCCTCGAGCCAGGCATCATCGACGCCCTCGGGCGCCGGCCAGGCGAGGCCAGCGAGCCGGGCGCGGGCCAGGTGACCGCCCACGGTCGAGCCGGGCACCCCGGTGGCGGCCGCCACCTGGCGGCGGCTCAGGCCCTCACCGAGGGCGAGGCGGAGGATCTCGCGGATCTTGCGCATGGCGGAACTGGGGCGCGGTGTCGACCTCAGCCCGATGACTTCGAGCGGATACGTCAGCTCGACGTCTTCCGCCTCGAGTACAACGTGTGCCGGCCACACCGGGCGCTCGGACGGACCACCCCGGCCGAGGCCCATGCCGCGACCCCCAGGGCCCACCCTGTCGACCGCGGCGTACCCGGCCCAGGGATGCCCGGGAGAAGAACCAGGAAGACCTCGACCGTTCAGCTCTCGCAGCGGATCGCCGTCACGGCATGCACGCTCCGATCGACGCCGCGGCCGCCATCGGCGCGCTCGACATCGAGGTGACCCATCGAAGAAGATCAGATGCTTCCGTCCCCATCCGGCCGTCGTCCTCGTCCCGCCCCGCGCCACCCACCGACCGGGTAGCATCCGGACATGGCCGCTCGCCCGCCGCATCCGCGCCCCCAACCCAGCCTCTCGTCGGAGGAGCTGGCGTGGGTCGGCTCGGTCGCCGAACGGTACGACGCGCTGGTGTTCCACTGGGTGGGACCGCTCACGGGCTCCTACTTCTTCCTGATGCCTCGGAGCCTGTGGCAGCGCGGCCAGGTGACCAGGCGTCGTCGAAGCCGGCCGCCGCGGCGGCCCCGGTCTGCCTGACCGCGAGCGCCCCGTGACGCGCGCGGCACGTCCCTCTCCGCTCGATGCCGATGCGCTGCGCGCGCGCCTGGCGGCCGCCGAGCCGGACGCCGACCCGGCGGCGGTGCGCGTGGTCCGGGCGCCGGGCCGGGTCAACCTCATCGGCGAGCACACCGACTACAACGACGGGTTCGTGCTGCCCGCCGCGATCGACCTGGAGATGCGCATCGCGTACGTGCCCGCCGACGATCGTCGGGTGCGGCTCGGCTCGGCTGCGGATGCCCGCCCACTGGAGTTCCACCTGGACGCCCCGCCGCCCGTGGCGGGCGCGTGGGGCGACTACGTGGTGGGCACCGCGCTCCAGCTTCGGGACGCGGGGCTGCGAATCGCCGGGCTGCGGGGCTGGCTGGAGTCGACCGTGCCCGTGGGTGCGGGGCTCTCCTCCTCGGCGGCGCTGGAGCTGGTCAGCGCGTGGGCCCTCTCGGGTGACGCTCCGCCGGCCACCGATCCGATGACCCTGGCCCGCCTCGCACAGCGCGCGGAGAACGAGCACGTGGGGGTGCGCTGCGGGCTGATGGACCAGTTCGCGTCCGCGTGCGGCGAGGCGGACGCCGCGGTCCTCCTGGATTGCCGCACCCTGGAGCACCGCGCGGTGCCGCTGCCGCCCGACGTGGTGCTCGTGGTGGCGCACACCGGCGTGCCGCGCTCGCTCAGCGGCTCCGCGTACAACGAGCGCCGGGCACAGTGCGAGGCCGCGGTGGCCGCGATCGCCCGCCACCACCCGGCGGTGACCTCGCTGCGGGATGTGGACGCGGCCCTCCTGGATCGTTGCGCGGACGAGCTGGACCCGGTCGCCGCCCAGCGCGCGCGGCACGTGGTGGAGGAGAACGCCCGGGTGCTGGCGGCGGAGCGGGCGCTCACGGCCGGTGACCTGGAGACCGTGGGGCGCCTGTTCGCCGAGAGCCACGCGTCGCTGCGCGATCGATATGAGGTGAGCTGCCCGGAGCTGGACCTGATGGTGGAGATCGCGGTGGCCACGCCGGGCGTGGTCGGGGCGCGGATGACCGGCGCGGGATTCGGTGGCTGCACGGTGAGCCTCGTCCGCCCCGACGCCGTGCCTGCGCTCCGCGCGAGGATCGAGGAGGACTACGCCGCGCGAAGCGGCCGGACGCCGCGCGTGTGGCCCGTGCGCGCGGTCGCCGGCGCCGGCGTGGTGACCGGCTGATCTTCCCTGCTGCCCGGGCTCAGCCCTTGGTGGACCCGAGCGTCAAGCCCCCGATGAAATGCTTCTGGAGCGCGAAGTACACGATGAGCGTGGGCAGCGCCACGATGATCGCGCCCGCGGCGACCAGGTTGTTGTCCACGAAGAACTGCCCTTTCAGGTTGTTCAACGCCGAGGTGATGGGGAACTTGCTGCCGGTGCGCATCAGCATCAGCGCCCAGAAGAAGTCGTTGTAGATCCAGGTCACCTGGAGCGTGGCCAGCGCAGCGAGCGCCGGCCGGGTCAGCGGCAGGATGATCTTGAAGAACGTGGTGCCCACGGACGCGCCATCCACCACGGCCGCCTCGTTGAGCTCCTTGGGCAGCGTCTTCATGTAGTTGCTGAGCACGAACGTGCAGAACCCCAGCTGGAACGCGACGTGGATGACGACCATGCCCAGGTACTGGTCGTACAGCAGCTGGCCGCGCTCGAACATCCCCAGGACCTCCGTGGCCGGGATGGCGAGGTAGATCCGGAACAGCGGCGTGATGATGACCTGGGGCGGCAGCAGGTTGAGCGCCGTGAACAGCATCAGCAGCACCAGGTTGAAGCGCCAGCTGTAGCGCGACACCGCGAACGCCATCATCGAGGCGAGCAGCAGCACGATGACCACCGCGGGCACCACGATGACCAGCGTGTTCAGGAAGTAGCGCGCCAGCTCCGCGTTGTTCCACGCCGTGAGGTAGTTGTCCAATGTGTACTGCGCCTGCCATGGCCAGGTGACCGGGTTCGCGGCGGTGTCCGCGTACGGCCGCAGCGACTGCCACACGGTGTAGACGAGCGGGAACAGCCAGACCACGCAGATGACGATGAGGAAGGTGTGCAGGATCACACGCCGCCAGTCGATGCCCCTGCGCACGCCGGTCGTCGCGTCGGGGCCTGCGTTCATCATCCGGGCGCTGGTCATTCTGCCTCCGCGCGCACGCTCTTCACGAGGTAGTAGACGATGGGGCCCACGGAGATCATCAGCAGCACCACCGCGATCGCGGAGCCGAACCCCACCAGGCTCGCCTCACCGATGAGGTTGTTGGTCACCAGGATGCTCAGCAGCTCCAGGCCGTTCTTGCCGCGGTTGATGATGTAGGCGATGTCGAACGCCCGGAGCGATTCGATCACGGTGATCACGAGGACCACCACGTTGATGGGCCGGAGCACCGGGAAGATCACCTTCAGGAACGTCTGGCGCTCGTTCGCGCCGTCGATCTGGGCGGCCTCCCGGAGGCTGGGGTCCACCGCCTTGAGGCCCGCCAGATACAGCACCATCACGTAGCCGACGTGGCGCCAGGACGCGGCGACCAGCACCGCCCACAGGTTGATGTCCTTGTCGCCCAGCCAGTCGATGAAGTGCTCATTGCGGGTGGTGGTGCCCAGAATGTTGTTGAGGAACCCCTGGTCGGGCGAGTATTGCAGCTGCCAGATGAAGCCCACGATGGCCAGCGACAGCACGACCGGCATGTACAGCACGCTCTGGTAGATGCGCGTGCCGCGGATCCCCTTGTCCAGGAGGACCGCGAAGAACAGGCCCAGCGGCGTGGCGATGCACAGGAACCACACCAGCCACAGGATGTTGTGGCTGAGCGCCGGCCAGAAGGGCTTGTACTTCGTGAACAGGTTGACGTAGTTGTCCGCGCCCACGAACTTGATCGTGTCCAGGCCGCCGAACCCGTTCCACGAGGTGAACGAGAGCACGACCGACAGGACGGTGGGCAGCAGGATGAAGAACAGGACCAGGAACGTGGGGACCGCCACGAACCCCAGGAGCATCAGGCGGTCGACCCGGGTGAGCGTGCTGAACCGACGGCGCCTGCGCCGGGAGCCGCGGGACGGCGCGACCCCCGCCCCGCCCTGGGCGGGCGGGACGGGGATCAGGTCGCCGGACGAACCCATCGTCATCGGAGTCGTCCGTGTCCGAGAGTGCTGTGCCTACTGCGGCGGGAGCGTGTCCCAGAAGTCCTGGATGCTCTGCTGGAGCGCCGCCAGGTCCTGGTCGGGGTCGCCCAGGAAGCTCTGGAGGAAGCCCTGCATGCCGTTGGGGCCCGCGAAGTCGGGGCGGGTGTCACGGTCCAGGAACTGGGCGATGGCGCCGGATGCCGCGATGATCTCCGCGGACTTGGCCTGGAACGGCGTGTACCCGGAGGTGTCCACGTCGTTCGCCGCGCCGACGCTGTTGGGGCTGACCGCCAGGAAGGCGTTCTGCGCCGCGCCGGTGGAGAGGCACTTCAGGAGCGCCTTGGCGCCGTCGGGGTTCTTGGGGTTGGCGGCCATCATGAAGCCGTCGATGGGGGCGTCGATGCCCGACTCGGCGTCGAACTCGGTGCCGAGGGCGGGGAACGCGAAGAAGTCGAGGTTGGCGCGGGTGGCCTCGTCGGCCTGCTCGCCTGCGAAGGTGCCCAGGAAGTACATGCCCGCCTTGCCCGCGATCATGTCCTGCGCCGCCTCCTGCCAGGTCCGGCCCAGCGCGGCCTGCTGCTGCAGCGGGAGCAGCGTCTTCCAGGCCTCGAACACCTTGGTCACGCGCTCATCGGTCCAGCTCTCGTTGCCGGCCATCAGGTCCATGTGGAACTGGTAGCCGTTGATGCGCATGTTGAGGATGTCGAACGTGCCCATGGCGGGCCAGCCGTCCTTGTCCGCGAACGCCATCGGGACGAGGCCGTCCGCCTGCATCTTGGTGCCGAGCGCCGTGAGCTCCTCGAGGTTGGTGGGGACGGTGTAGCCCTTCTCGTCCCAGATGGCCTTGTTGTAGATGACCACCCAGGGGTAGTTGTAGAACGGGATGAAGACCTGCTTGCCGTCCGCGGCGGTGGACGCCGCCTTGAACGCCGGGTTGTAGTTGGACTCGATCTCCGCCCACACGTCGCTCACGTCGCCGACGAGGCCCTGCGAGGCGAAGAACTTGGCGCGATAGCCCGCGAACCAGGTGAACACGTCGTCCGGACCGCCCTGCAGATAGGAGCTGATCTGGTCCTGGAAGGTGCCGTGGTCGACCGTGTTGACGGTGTACGTGTCGCCGGTCACGCCCGCGCAGTAGTCCAGCGCCGCCTGGAACGCGGCCTTGGGGACCTCGTCCGAGTAGTTGGATCCGACCGTCACGTCACCGGCCGCCACGCCCGCGGCGCTGGTGGCGAGCGCGGCGACGGCGAGACCGGTCACGGCCACCGACGTGCGTGCGAAGTTGCGGAACGTCATGTCCCCTCCTCCAGATGCTGCGGGCCAGGCGGCCCGAACAGAAACCAACAGGTTCACACGGATTGTGTGCCCGGACACGGGCCCGTGTCAAGCCGCGATCGCGCGGTGGCACCGGGGACGGGCATCAGATCGTGTGATTGCGTTGACTTTCGCGTGGTGGTGAGGGACACTGGGAACGGTACCACCCGGAGGTGACCGCACAAGGAGCGATGGAACACCGTGCTGGCTCGTCAGCGACATGCCTACATCCTCGATCGAGTCCGATCGGACGGCGGGGTCCGGGTGGCCGACCTGGTGCGCGAGCTGGGGGTGTCGGACATGACCGTCCGGCGCGACCTGGAGCTGCTCCAGGAGCAGGGGCTGCTGGAGAAGGTGCACGGCGGCGCCACGGCGGTGGAGCAGAGCGCCCTGTTCGAGCCGGGGTTCTCGGCCAAGTCGGAGCTCCAGCGTGACGCCAAGGAGTCCATCGCCGCGGCGGCGGCGCGACTGGTGGAGCCGGGCCACGCCATCGCGATCTCGGCGGGGACCACCACCTATGCCGTCGCGCGCCGGCTGCTGGAGGTCCCCCGCCTGACCGTGGTGACCAACTCCGTGCCCGTGGCGGACGTGCTGTACCACGGCGGTCGGGCGGACCAGACGGTGATCCTGACGGGCGGCGCGCGCACGCCGTCGGACGCGCTCGTCGGCCCGTTCGCGGTGGCCGCGCTGCGCACCGTCAACGTGGATCTGGTGATCATGGGCGTGCATGGCATGGATCCCCACGCCGGATACACGACGCCCAACATGCAGGAGGCGGAGACGGACCGCGCGATGGTGGATGCCGGGCGCAGGCTGATCGTCGTGGCTGACCACAGCAAATGGGGCGTCATCGGCATCAGCTCCATCGCGCGCCTGTCCCAGGCGGACATGCTCATCACCGACGATGGCCTGGAGGCCGCGGCCCGGGAGACCCTGGCGGCGCAGGTGCGGGAACTCGTCGCGGTGCCTGCCGACCAGCCCGCGCATGACGCCGGTCAGGCCGCTCCGTTGGCGGCCATGGGGTCCGCCCGATGAGCCTGGAGAACCTGTCCGGCGATCCCCACCGACGCCACGACCCATTGCGCGATGAATGGGTGCTGGTGTCCGCGGGCCGCACGAACCGCCCCTGGCTGGGGCGTCGAGAGTCCGTCGCGCCCGTCTCGCGTCCCGCCTATGACCCGGGCTGCTACCTGTGTCCCGGCAACGCGCGGGTGACCGGCGCGGTCAATCCGACCTACGATGCGACATACGTGTTCACCAACGACTTCGCCGCGCTCCGCCCGGACACGCCGCTCTCGGGGTGGCGGGACGGCCTGCTGCGCGCGGAGGGAGAGCAGGGCACCAGCCGCGTCCTGTGCTTCTCGCCCCGTCATGACCTGACGCTATCGGACATGCACCCCGCGGACGTCCGCCGGGTCGTGGACGTGTGGGCCGACCAGACCGACGAGCTCGGTGCGCGCTACCGGTGGATCCAGGTGTTCGAGAACCGCGGGGCGGAGATGGGCGCCTCCAATCCTCATCCCCACGGCCAGATCTGGGCCGGCAGCGCGCTGCCGGTGGGTCCCGCCCGCGAGGACGCGACCCAGCGCCGCCATCATGCGACGACGGGCCGGCGGATGCTCCTGGACATCGCGGCACAGGAGGCGGACGGGCCGCGGGTGGTGGAGCGGCTGGAGGCCTGGCTGGCGATCGTGCCGTTCTGGGCGGTCTGGCCGTTCGAGGTCCTGCTGCTGCCGCGGCTGCCCGTGAGCCGGCTGGTGGACCTCGACGATCGGGCGCGCGACGAGCTGGTGCTCGCGCTCCAGCGCCTGATGACCCGCTACGACCTGCTGTTCGACCGGCCGTTCCCGTTCTCGTTCGGATGGCACCAGGCGCCGTTCGGAGGCGGGGACATCGATCACTGGCAGCTGCACGCGCACTTCTTCCCGCCCCTGCTGGAGGCGGAGAAGCGGAAGTTCATGGTGGGCTACGAGCTGCTCTCCGAGGCACAGCGCGACATCACCGCGGAGGACGCCGCGGAGCGCCTGCGGGCCGTGAGTCCGGCCGTCCGATGACCCCCGACGAGCGGCGCGCCGCAGACCTGGTCCGGCTCGCCGACGATCGCTGGGACCTGCTCGTGGTGGGCGGCGGGATCGTGGGCGTCGGCGCGCTGCTGGACGCGGCCTCGCGGGGTCTCCGGGCGGCGCTCGTGGAGCAGGACGACCTCGCGGTCGGCACGTCGTCCCGCTCCTCGCGTCTCATCCATGGCGGGCTGCGCTACCTGGAGCACTACCAGTTCCACCTCGTCCGCGAGGCGCTGCGGGAACGGTCTCGGCTGCTGCGGCTCGCGCCGCACCTGGTGACGCTCGCGCCGTTCCTGTTCCCGGTCTATGGCCTGCCGCTGGTCCACCGGGCGTTCTACGGCGCGGGCCTGACGCTCTATGACCTGCTCGGCGCGGCGCGCGATGGCGGCCGGTCGCGCCACCTGGGCGTCGGCGCCGTGGCCCGTCTCGCCCCGATGATCCGACGACGGGGCCTGCGCGGCGGCATCGTCTATCACGACGGCGTGGAGGATGACGCGCGCCTCGTCCTGGCGGTCGCGCGGACCGCCATCGGCCGGGGTGCGCTGTTGGCCACCCGGACGCGCGCGACCGGTCGACTGCGGGATGCGGCCGGGCGGATGGTCGGCATCACGGCGGAGGATCGCGAGTCCGGTCAGACGCTGGAGGTCCGGGCCGCGGCGGTCATCGACGCCACGGGCGTGTGGGCGGGACGCGGCGATGCGCCCCTGGGGGGCACCGACATGCCGCTCGTGCCCAGCCGGGGCACGCACCTGGTGGTGCCGCGGACGCGCATCCCGGTGGAGAGCGCGGTCACGCTGCGCGTGCCCGGCAAGGTCCTGTTCATGATCCCGTGGCCCGGGGCCTGGCTCATCGGCACCACGGACCTGCCGGACGCCGGACCGTCCGACCGCCCCTCCCCCACGGACCCGGAGGTCCAGCAGATCCTCGACGCGGTCAACGGGACGCTCGCGGTGGACCTCGTCCGAGACGACGTGGTGGGTGCCTACACCGGCCTGCGACCGCTCGTGGGCACACCCGGCGAAGGCGGCACGGTCGCGGTCAGTCGGGAGCACAGAGTGCACCGCGGGGACGACGGCCTGACGCGCGTGTCCGGGGGCAAGTACACCACGTACCGGGTGATGGCGGAGGACGCCGTGGATGTGGCGGTCGGTGGGGATGGTCGCGCCGCATCGGGGACCGCGGATCTGGCACTGGTCGGCGCCGCGCCCCGGGAGGCGCTGGGCCGCCTGTCCGACCGGCTCGCCCGGGAGACCGGGCTGTCCCGCGAGGTCACCCGGCAGCTGGTCGACCGACATGGCACCGAGGCGGAGGCGGTGGTCGCGCTGGGCCGCAGGCTGGACCTGCTGCGACCCCTGGCCCCGACCATCCCCCAGCTGGAGGCGGAGGTCGCCTGGGCGGCGGACCAGGAGCTGGCACGGTCGCTCGACGACATCCTGTCGCGGCGGATGCGCCTCTCCATGCTGCTGCCCGACCGGGGCGCCGCGATCGCGGCGCGCGTGGACGCGATCGCGGGCGGCGTGCTGGGCTGGGACCCGGCGGGCGCGGACGGGCGCGTGGCCGCGTACCTGGCCGGCGCCCGCCGCGAGTACGACCTGCCGGCCCACTGACCGGCGCGAACCCGGAGGCGCAGATCCCGTGACCGAGCGGCTCATCCTCGCCCTGGACCAGGGCACGACCTCCTCGCGCGCCATCCTGTTCGACCGTGCCGGCCGGCCCGTGGCCGGCGCGCAGCGCGAGTTCCCGCAGCGCTTCCCCGCGCCCGGCCTCGTGGAGCACGACCCGGAGGACATCTGGTCCAGCCAGCTCGCCGTCGCGCGGGATGCGATGGGTCGGGCGGGCGTCGATGCGCGCGGGGTCGCGGCCATCGGCCTCACGAACCAGCGCGAGACGACCATCGTCTGGGACCGCTCCACGGGGGTGCCCATCGGCCCGGCGATCGTGTGGCAGAGCCGGGTCACGGCGCCCCGCTGCGAGGCGCTCCGCGCGGCCGGGCACGAGCCGCTCGTCCGCTCCCGAACCGGACTGCCGCTCGACGCCTACTTCTCCGGGCCCAAGATCGGCCACCTGCTGGACTCGATCCCGGGGGCGCGCGACCGCGCCCTCGCGGGCGAGCTCGCGTTCGGGACGGTGGACACGTTCCTGCTGTGGCGCCTGACCGGTGGCCGGGTCCACGCGACCGACGTGTCCAACGCGAGCCGCACGCTCCTGATGGACCTCGCGACGCTCGCCTGGGACCCCCAGCTGTGCGCGATCATGGGGGTGCCGATGGCGCTCCTGCCGGCGATCCGCGCCTCTTCGGAGGTGCTGGGCGAGACCGAGGCCTCGCTGTTCGGGGCACCCATCCCGATCGCGGGGGTCGCGGGCGACCAGCAGGCGGCGATGTTCGGCCAGGCATGCCATGCGCCGGGCGACGCGAAGAACACCTACGGCACGGGCGCGTTCATGCTGCTCCACACGGGCGATCGGCCGGTGGCGTCGGGCGCCGGCCTGCTGTCGACGGTCCTGTGGCGCCTGTCCCCGGACGGGCCCGCGGCGTACGCCCTCGAGGGTTCGGTGTTCATCGCGGGCGCCGCGGTCCAGTGGCTGCGCGATGGTCTGGGGGCCATCTCCGAGGCGGCGCAGGTCGAGCGCCTCGCGGCGACCGCGTCGCGGGACGACGGCGTCTACCTCGTGCCCGCGTTCGTGGGCCTGGGTGCTCCGCACTGGGACCCGGACGCGCGCGGCCTGCTCATCGGACTCACCCGCGGCACGGGCGTGGCGGAGGTGGCCCGCGCCACGCTCGACTCGATGGCGTACCAGGTCCGGGACGTGCTCGATGCGATGGAGGCGGATGCCGGGGCGCCGCTCGACCGCCTGCGGGTGGACGGCGGTGCCGCGGTCAACGACGACCTGCTCCAGTTCCAGGCGGACCTGCTGGGCGTGCCCGTGGAGCGCCCGGTGGTGACCGAGACGACGGCGCTCGGAGCCGCCTTCCTGGCGGGTCTCGCCGTGGGCCAGTGGTCCGGGCTGGACGAGGTGGCCGCGACCTGGACGCTCGGCCGACGATTCGAGCCTGCCATGGACGCCGCGACGCGCGCACGGCTGCTGCGCGGCTGGCGGGAGGCCGTGGCCAGGTCGCGCGGATGGGCGGGCGTCCTGCGGGGCTGACTCCGGCGCTGCGGGGCTGACTCCCCGTCAGGCGTCGAAGGACGGGTCGCGCCAGGCGACCATCCCGTCCACGAGCGTGGCCAGCGGTCGGCAGCGCTCGAGCGGCCCGCCCGGAGTCGGCGGCGCATCCACGACGGAGGCATCCACCACGATCAGGTCCGCCCGCGCTCCCAGGTCCAGGTGGCCCTCGTCGACCACGCCGAGCGATGCCGCGGGTCCTCGCGTCGCCGCTCGGAGCGCTTCCCAAACCTCGATGGCCTGCTCCGGATGGAACGGACCCTGTGCCTCGGGCCAGAGCCCACCCCTGCGGGTGACGGCGGCCGCGATGCCCGGCCACGGGTCGGCGGACTCCACGGGCGCATCGGTGCCGAACGCGAGCAGCGCCCCGGCGTCGCGGAGCGAGCGGAGGGGGAACGCGCGCGCGGTGCGCGCTCCCCAGGCGGCGCGCGCGGGGCCCGCGTCGCCCAGCAGGTGACAGGGCTGCACGGAGGCGACGATGCCGTGCTCGGCGAACCGCGACAGGTCCGCCGCGTGGATGAGCTGCGCGTGCTCGATGCGATGACGGGCCCGGCCCACGGGCGGCAGCCTTGCGAGCACGTCCAGGTCCAGTCGGACCGCCGCATCCCCGATGCCGTGGATCTGCACCGCGATGCCGCCGGCCGCCGCGCGGGTCGCCGCCGCGAGGAGCGCCTCCGGGGAGCGCAGGAGCATGCCCCGCGGTCCGCCCACGGGCGGACCCGCCGGGTCGTCCGCCTCGTACGGGGAGAGGAGCGCCGCGCTGCGCGATCCGAGGGCGCCGTCCGCGAACAGCTTGAGCCAGCCGTCGCGGTAGCGAGCGGCGATGCTCGCCTGGTCGGATCCCCGGTCGTCGGCGGCGTCGCGCGTCCGCGCCGCAAGGCCGCGCCCGGTCCGGAAGCCAGTCGCGAGCGCCACGGACAGCTGTTCCTCGCGGACGGAGGCGACCACCCGCAGGGGCAGCCGCCCCGCGGCGGCCAGCGACCGATACAGCGAGGGACCCCGGCGCAGTCCGGGGTCGGAGACGACCTCGCCGGGATCATGGGCGCCCACGACCCCGAGACGTGCGAGCTCGGCGGCGTACACCGTCATGTCGGCCGCCAGCCGTGTCGCGTCGGGCGGTGGGATGACGCGGTCCACCATCGTGGCGGCGGCCTCGAACAGCATCCCGTCCGGCTCACCATCGGCGCTGCGCCCGATCCGGCCACCCGGCGGGTCGCCGGTCGAGCGATCGATGCCTGCGGCCGAGAGAGCCGCTGGGCTGATCCAGCGTGCGTGGTGGTCATGGCTCCACAGCGCCGCGCGACGACCGGGCGCATGTGCCTCGAGATCCGCGGCCGTGGGCCATCCGCCGAGCCGGTCGAGCGACCAGCCGTGACCCAGCAGCCAGCCGGAGCGATCGCCGGACGCGTCCAGACCGGCGTGCGCCCGTCCGATCGCGGCGAGGGTCGCGGCGCGACCGGAGACCCCCGACAGGTCCGGCTGGCGCGCCGCGATCGCGGCGCTCGCGAGGTGCAGGTGCGCATCGACGATGCCCGGCAGCGCCACGCGTCCCGCCCCCAGCCGCCAGGTCTGCGTGCCCGGCCCTCGAAGGTGGCGCAGGTCCGCCTCGGCACCGCTCGCCAGCACCCGCCCGTGGCGGATCGCGATGCCGTCCACCCAGGCCGGACCGGAGGCGCCCGCCAGGGTCGCGACCCGCCCCAGCAGCAGCAGCCGCGCCGGGCCGCCGCGGACGGTCACGGATCCCTGCCGCCGGTCACGGGTCGGCGAACAGCGCCCGGAGGGCCTGCCGGTCGAGGCCCGCGCCGAGGCCCAGCGCCAGCGCGATGCGGGCCTTCACCGGGGTCAGGAAGCCGGACGGGATGGCGCCCGCCGCCAGCCAGCGCGCGCCCCCACCGGGGAACCCGTACGTCGGCGCGACGCGACCCGCGGACGCGCGCGAGGCGAGCACCACGGGGATCCCCCGGGCCATCGCCTCCTCGGCGGCGACCAGCAGGTCCGGATGCGTGTTGCCCGCGCCGGTCGCCGCCACGACCACGCCGCGCACACCGCCCGCGATCGCCCAGCGGAGCGGCGCGCCGTCGGACGCGACCGTCGCGGTGACGATCGCGATGGGCTCCGCGGCGGCGTCCGGGGGGACCGGGAGCAGGCGCCGACCGGTCCGCCGCCTGCCGACCACCACGCCGCCACCGTCCACCGTGCCGAGCGGCCCGAGGTTGCGCGCCTGGAACGTGTCGTAGGCGCTGGTGTGGGTCTTCGTGGCGTCGTCGGCGGGCAGCACCAGCCCGCCCATCACCACGAGCGTCCCCTGGTCGCGCAGCGCTGATGACGCGGCCGCCACCACGGCGTCGCGAAGGTTGGCGGGACCCTCGTATCCCGGGTCGGCGGCGCCGCGCATCGCGCCCACGACCACGACCGGGACCGGACCGCCCACGAGCAGGTCGAGCGCGAACGCGGTCTCCTCGATGACGTCGGTTCCCTGGACCACCACGACGCCGGCGCACCCGTCGGCGATGCGCTCGCGGACCACCCGGGCGATGTCCAGGATCTGGGCGAAGGTGAGATGGCTGGCGGGCACGAGACCCCAGTCCACGGGCTCCAGGTCCGCCGATGCCCCCAGGCCCGGTGCGCGCGCCAGGATCGCCGCTCCATCGAGCGCGGGCACGGCCGCCCCGGTCGCCGGGTCGGGCAGCATGCTGATGGTGCCGCCCGTGAACACGATCGCGATCCGGGGGCGGCTCATGGCGTGCCGGTCAGGCGGCCGCGCCACCGGAGGTGGGCGCGTCGGGCATCGCGTCCACCGACGCGTCAGCCGACGGTCCGGACCGACCGGCGGCGTCCCTCGATGCGTCCCGATCCGCGGCGGATGCCCGTCCCGCGGGTCCCGCCACGCCGGGCTGGACCGGGCTGGACACATACAGGATGCGCGTCTCGTCGCCCGCTCCGTCGTCGACGTATCGCAGCCGGATGGGGCGATTGAGGGTCGACGAGGTGGCGGTCACCGTGATGGGGTCGGAGACCTCCATGTGCGGGTTGATCCCCTTGCCCGTGGTCGGCTTGCCCCACAGGTAGGAGCCCACGCAGGTGACCGCGATCACGCCCGCCGAGATGAGCACCACGGCCGGCGTGCCGATGAGGTCCGCGACCGGGCCGACGATGAGGATGGGCAGGAAGCTGGCCAGGCTGACGAGCGTGTTGAGCACGCCGAAGACGCGGCCGCGGACGTCCGAGGGCAGCTCCTCCTGGAGCGCGGTCTGCGCCGGCACGGCCACGAACGCGTACGTGATGCCGGCGATGAACGCGACGACCACCGCCACCAGCAGCAGCGCCTGTCGGTTGTCCGAGAGGGTGGGCAGCTCCTGGGCCAGGGCCAGCACCGCGAGCGACGCCGAGAGCACCGCCATGCCGCCCTCGATGAGCCGTCGTCGGGTGAAGTACCGGCCGATCCGGTTGAGCACCAGGATGCCTGCCACGAGACCCGCGCCGAGGGGCAGCACGATGACGATGAAGCCGTCGGTGGTGAGGCCCAGCACGTCCTTGGCGAACTGCGGCCCGAGGGTGCCCAGCACGCCGATGAGCGACGCGGTGATGGCGAGATAGGTGAGCGACCAGAAGATGTTGCGGTGGTCGCGGATGTAGCTGAGACCCTCTCGCAGCTGGTCCGCGGTCACCCGGATGGCGAGCCGGGCCTGTCCCGCGGCGTCGCCCTTGACCAGCTGGCCCGGCTCCGGCGGCGCCTTGGGCAGGATCACCAGGATGCCGCCCGCCACGATGTACAGCACGGCCACCACCGCGATGAGCGTCTCGGTTCCGAACAGGGTGTTGAACAGCGGCCCCAGCACCGCGAACCCGAGCGCGAACGACGCCTGCAGCCCGAAGATGAACAGGCCGTTCGCCGCCAGCAGCTGGGAGCGCGGCACGACGATGGGGATCATCGCGGACTCGGCGGGTGCGAAGAACGTGGTCAGGGTGGCGACGATCGCGGTGATCGCGTAGATGAGGGCCAGCTGGCTGTCCAGCCACACCAGCGGCAGGAACAGCAGGCCGCGCGCGATGTTCGTGCTGATGAGGATGCGGCGTCGGTCGTAGCGGTCCACGAACACGCCCGCCACCGCCCCGAACACGACCGCCGGCACCAGGAACGTGAGCAGCAGGATGCTCACCGAGGTGGCGGAGTTGGTCAGGTCCGACACCTTGATGGTCAGCCCGAACAGGACCATGTTGCCGCCGACCTGGGTGAGGATCTGCGACAGGAACAGCGCCATGAAGCGCGGGTTCAGGAGCACCCGGCGCGTGGCGTCCCGCGAGGGTTCCGCGTCCGTGACCACCGTGTCGTCGACCTGGTCCACGATCTGGTGGGTCATCGCGGACTCAATGCTCGGTGACCCCTGTGAACGCGAACGACCCGATGCGCACCGCGGGCACGAGCGTGGAGCCCAGGAACCCGCGCAGCAGGCGCCGCTCGGCACCCACGGCCTCCACGCCCGCGAGCGCATCGAGGTAGCCCTGGGTGAACCGCAGATTCCGGACGGGACCCACGATGCGGCCGCCCTCCACCAGGAACAGGCCGTCGCGGGTCATGCCCGTGATCACGGCGAGCTTGGGATGGACCACGTTGGTGTAGTGGAACCGGGTGACCAGCAGGCCACGCTCCAGGCCCCCGACGAGCGCCTCCTGACTGGCGTCCCCCGCATCCATCAGCATGTGCAGCGGGAACGGGCCGTACGTGTTGGGGGCCGGCAGGCCGTGGCCCGTGGACGTTCGTCCGGCGCGATGCGCGGTCTCCGCGTCATGCACCACCTCGCGACATGCGCCGCGCTCGATGAGCGTCACGGGCTGCGTGGCGACCCCCTCGTAGTCGAACGAGGCGGGGGTGCCGGCGACGTCCGTCGCATCGTCCCGGATGGTGACCAGCGGCGAGCCCACCACGCGGCCGGGCGAGACGAACGACCGATCCTCCTCCACCGCGAGCGCGGAGAAGCCGAGGTATCCCAGGAAGTCCAGGATGTCCACGACCGCGTACGGCTCCAGCACCACGGGGTACTCCCCCGCCGGCAGCGCCACCGGCCGGGCCATCGCGCGCGCCTTGTCGGCGGCCTCGCGCCCCAGGCTCCGGGCGTCGATGGCCCGGTGGTCCACGGCCGCCGCCTCGGCGTACCCCGTGCCGCCGTCGGGACCCATCATCACGGTCAGGGCATGACCCAGGGATCGCTCCTCGGCGACCGACACGCCCCGCGTGGAGACGACGGCCAGGAGCTCCGCGACGGTGCGGTACGAGCCGTAGGCGACCACGCCCGCCGCGTCCGCCGCGGCGATGATCGCGCGGACCGCGTCCGCGCGCTCCTCCGGCGTGGCCCCGAGCGTGGCCGTCGCGGCCGTCCCCGGCACGAGCGGCACCGCGCGCCCCGGCGGCAGCACCGGGTCCGAATCACGCTCCGGCTGGAGGCGCGCGATGGTCACCGCCGTGTGCGCCAGCGCGCCCAGCCCGTCGGGGTCGACGCGATTCCCCGATGCGACGCCCACCCGACGACCGATGATCACCCGAAGGTTGACGGTCGTCGAGGCCTGGGCCACGTTCTGGTGGATCTCGCTGTTGGCGAACCGCGTGAGCTCCTCGTGGCCACCCTGCACCAGCGCCTCGGCGTCCTCCGCCCCGGCATCGAGCGCCGCGGCGACCGCGGCCTGGGCCAGCAGACGGGCATCCTCGGGCGACCCGACCACGGGCGCCGCGGTCACCACTGGCCGACCCCCACCTGGACGTCCCGGAACCGCGCACCAGACACGCCGTGACCCACGTGCGCCACCTGACCCGGCTCGCCCTTGCCGCAGTTGGGCGTGCCCAGCATGACCCACGAGGACGCGTCCCCGATGGCATCGCAGGAGCCCCAGAACGTGGGCGTGATGCCCGTGTACGTCGCGTTTCGGTAGAGCCTCCCCAGGCGCCCGCCGCGGATCTCGCGGGCGACCTCCGTGGAGAACTGGAAGTTGAGCCGCCGGTCGTCGATGCTCCACGATCGGTTCGACTCCAGGAACAGGCCGTCGTCGGTGTCCGCGATGATGTCCTCGAGGCTCATGCCGGGCACCGGCAGCAGGTTCACGTTCGTCATGCGGATGAGCGGCAGCCGGTCGTGGCCGTCCGCGCGCATGGCGCCCCCGCTGCGACGGCCGATCCGGGGCGCCGTCTCGCGACTGGAGAGATATCCCACGAAGACGCCCTCCTGGACCAGCAGCACCGCCTGGGCGGCCACGCCCTCATCGTCCCAGCCGAACGAGCCGAGGCCCCCGGGCGCGGTCGCGTCCGCCACGATCGTGACCAGCTCCGAGCCATAGCGGAACCCGGAGCCGAGCTTGTCGGTGGTCAGGAAGCTCGTGCCGGCATAGGACGCCTCCGTCCCGAACACCCGGTCGAGCTCGGTGGGGTGCCCGCAGCTCTCGTGGAGCTGGAGGTAGAGCATGGACGGCGCGAGCACCAGCGTCCGGCGGCCGGGTGGCAGCTGCGGCGCGCTGAGCAGTTCCACCGCCTCCTCGGCGAGCCGCTCGGCGTGACCCGGCAGGTCGAGGCCGCGGACATAGTCCCAGCCGGCCGCCTGGTAGCCGCCGCCCGCGTCGGGATAGGTCCGACGCTGGACCTCGTCCCCCTCGACCGCGTTCGCCTCGATGCCCGCGCCCACGTGGGTGATGACCTGCTCCGTCCAGGAGCCGTCGCTGGCGGCGTAGGCCTTCCACTCGCGCTGCGCGTGGCCCAGCGTCTCGGTGAACGCGATGCCGGCCACTCGGCGCATCGCCGAGTCCGCCTCCATCAGCAGCCCCAGCCGCTCGTCGATGGGAACCGTGAACGGATCCTCCGCGACAGGGGTCTGGAAGGTGCCCCGGGCGGGAGGCCGGTCGTCCAGCACGACCGCCGCGCGCCGCGCCGTGGCGGAGGCGCGGGCGATCCGGACCGCGAGCGCCGCGACCCGGTCCGCCTCCGCGGCGTCGAGCGTGCCGCTGCTCGCGAACCCCCATGCCCCGTCCACCAGGACGCGCACGCCGAAACCCTCGGACTCGCCGATGGAGACGCCCTCGGCGCGGCCGCTCTTGATGGTCAGGGACTCGTCGCGGCGGCGCACGACGCGGACATCGGCGAAGGTGGCGCCCCGGACGTTCGCGGTGTCGATGGCGCGCAGGGCGAGGTCTCGCATGGTCCGCGAGAGGATACCCCGCGGACCATGCGGGCGTCCGGGTGACGCATGATCGTGCGGCGGCTGAGGGCCGGGCGGATGGGGGCGGGCGGATGGGGGCGGGCGGATGGGTCCGGCGCTCAGGGCGCGGGCGCGGCTGTGGCGCGGACGCTCAGGGCGCGGGCGACGACGACCAGCCCGACGGCAGCGGGCCGGGCGGGGCCGGCCGGGGCCCGAAGGGTGCCGGGCGGCTGGCCCCCAGCGACGCCATCCAGGCGTCGTCGAACTGGGTCATGGTCATGCCCAGCGCCGCCTGGAACGCCTCGTCGTCGGTGACGCCGTCGGCGTAGCTCGTGATGAGCCGGACCAGGGGTGCCTCGCCGTACGTCCGGACCAGGAAGTCCACCGCCGATGAGCTCTCGGCGTAGGCCAGGCCGAACCGGTCACCCGTGGTGGGGAACAGTCCGACCAGGCCGTCCAGCGGGATGAGCGAACCCGACGCGACCGCGCCCGCCACCGTGGCCCGGTCGCCCAGGTCGTATCCCTGCGACAGATGCACTGCGAGGCCCTCGTTCAGCCAGCGCGGCGGCGAGTGGTAGGGGTTGTCCACGGCCTCCGCGAACACCAGGTGGGTGAGCTCGTGCGACACGAGGGTGTCCACCCAGTCGGAGGTCACCTCCGCGGGCGTGATGAGGCCGAACATCGTGCCGATGTCCGCGTTCGCCTGGCCGCCCACGTTCTCGCGCGTGCCGGGCCCCAGGGCGTCGTAGAAGGCGTCCTGGTCGGCATACACGAAGAAGTCGACCGCCGGCATGTCCTCCACTCCCAGCAGCGTGGACGCCTTCTCGATCGCGGCGCTGCCGATGCCCAGCGCCCGGTCCGCGAACGCGTCGTCGCCCTCGTACCAGTGGAGGGTGACCACGCCGTCCGAGCGCGACCGCCAGTCGAAGCGCTCATCGGCGATGGTGACCCGGCCACTGGCGCTGTCGGCGACCGACCCGTCCGGGAGGGTCGCCCGGAACCGGTACTCGAGCGTCGTGTTGGGAGGGATGTGGGACGAGTCGAGCACGCTCGCGCGATACCGTCCGGGGCCGTCCGGGGCCACCTCCGCCTCGCGCAGCAGGGAGACGGGGTCGCCCTCGGTCCGGGTGAGCAGCTCCACCCGCACCGGCTGCGCGTCCGCCGCCAGCGAGACCTCGAACCGAACCGGCTCCAGGAGCGCGCCCTGGGCGGTCGGCGGGTCGAAGCTCAGGCCGGCGGGCTCCTGCGCCACGGCAGAGGCGTGCGCCCACGCCAGGGCCAGGCCCAGCGCCAGCGGGAGCAGCGCCCCCGTTCGTCCGGTCGACCCGCGGCTCATCGGTCCGCCCAGTCGAGACCCGCGAACCGGAGGAACCCGAGGCCCGTGGGACCCGCCCCCAGCAGCCCCTCGCGGCTGAGCGCCCACGACTCGCCGTAGCGCAGCGGGATGAGCGGCACCTGGTCGGCGAGGATCCGCTGGGCGGCCGCATACGCCTCGGCCTGGTCCGCGGGATCGCCCGTGGATGCCGCGGCCTCCAGCATCGCATCGTACGCGGCGTCGCTCCAGCGGCCGGGGTTGCTTGCGCTGCCGGTCTCCAGCAGCAGCCCCAGGAAGTCGTTGGGATGGGGGTAGTCGGCGATCCAGTCGATGCTGAAGATGTCGGGCGGTTCGGTGGCGAGCCGCTCGTTGTACTCGTCGAACGGCATCACCTCCAGGTCCACGCGCATGCCCAGCTGCTCCCGGAGCTGTGCCGCCACCGCCACGTCCATGCTGCCACCGCTCGTCACCATCGTGATGGACGGCAGGCCCTCGCCACCCGGATGGCCCGCCGCCGCGAGCTCCGCCCGAGCGGCGTCGGGATCGTATCGCGGCGTGAAGTCGCCCTCCCCGGCGCCGGCGATCCCGGCGGGCACGAGGGATGTCGCGACGACCGCATCGGCATCGTCGAGCCGGACCAGGCGATCCCAGTCGACGGCCATCGCCACGGCGCGCCGGATGCGCGGGTCGTCGAACGGCGGCCGCGACGTGTCGAAGCCGTAGTAGCTCACGGAGAGGTCGTCGCCGCGTCGGAGCTGGGGGCCCAGTCCGCGGTCATAGGCGACCCAGGACGCGTCGGCCGGGGAGATCCCGATGTGGTCCGCGTCACCCGACTGGAACACCTCCACGGGGCTGCGGCCCTCCGTGTCGGCGAGCACCCCGATGGCTGCGATGGGCGGCGCCCCGGCCCAGTATCTCGGGTTCGCCGACAGCGTGATGGTGCGCTCGTCCTGGGCGGTCGGGACGTACGCCCCGGAGACGACCAGGCCCTCGTCGGGCAGGCGCGCACCCAGGGCGCCATCGTCGAGCGAGCGGGGCACCACCGCGAGCGTGGGCGAGGCGGCCACGGACGGGAAGTAGGCGGCGGGCCTGCGGAAGTCCACGATGACCGTCCGACCATCGGCGCGGATCGCGACGTCCTCGCGGGAGCCGGTGCCGGAGAGATGCTCGCGCGCACCGGTCACATCGCCCAGCAGCGAGGCGAGCGGGCTGGGCGACGCCGGGTCGATGGTCCGGAGCCACGATGCCACGACGTCCTGCGCGGTGATGGGCGTCCCGTCGCTGAAGGCGATGTCGTCCCGGAGCGTGAACACGATGCGTCGCCCGCCGTCCTCGATCGCCCACGACGACGCGAGGGCCGGTCGCACGCTGCCGGAGCCGTCGAGGGCGGTCAGCCCCTCCCAGGTCTGGGCGAGCATCGCGGCCGACTGGGCGTCGCCGATGCGGGCCGGGTCCCACGACCGGGGCGGGCCCTGCGCGATCACCAGGTCGACGGCGTCTGGGCGCACGTGGACCAGCTCCCGCTCCGGCGCGGGCGGCTGCACGGGCACGGCCGAGAGCACCGCGAGCAGGGCCACGACGAGCATCAGGCCCACGATGCCGAGGGCGACGACGGCGCCCCACGGGTCGCGCCGGGGTCGCGGTCGAGGCGTCGGCGGCGGCTCGGCGACCGGATGGCTCCAGGCGTCGGGGTCAGGGGGTCGGGGGTCGGACATCCGGCACAGGATACGGCGAGGTCGCGGCGCACCCCGCCGCGCGGTCCGGCCGCAGTGCGCCCACCGAGAGATCGCCGCATGCGGCCCGCCGCGCGGTCCGGCCGCAGTGCGCCCACCGGGATCGCCGCATGCGGCCCGCCGCGCGGTCCACCGGGCGCGCGACGCTCCGGTAGGCTTGCGGGATGCGCGCCGACTACGAGTATCGCGGCCTCATGGCCGCCGCCTGGGACCTGCTGAGGGGCGACACCTCCGACTGGCAGGACCGCCCGTTCTACCGCTCGCTCATCGACCGGTCCGGCGAGCCGGTGCTCGATGTCGGCTGCGGCACGGGCCGGCTGCTGCTCGAGTACCTCCGGTCGGGCGTGGACATCGACGGCGTCGACAACAGCCCGGAGATGCTGGCCATCTGCCGCGAGAAGGCTGCGGCGGTCGGGCTGGCGCCGATTCTCCATCTCCAGGAGATGCAGACCCTGGACCTGGCGCGGCGCTACCGGACCATCATCGTCCCCTCCTCCACCTTCCAGCTCGTGCTCGACCCGACCGAGGCGTCCCGCGCCATGGATCGCCTCGCGGTCCACCTGGAGCCGGACGGACTGCTGGTGATGCCGTTCATCGAGCTGGGCGCGCCGGGCATGCCCCTGGAGGAGACCTGGGTCGCCGAGGCGGTCCGCCCGGAGGACGGCGCCACGATCCGGCGCACGGCGTGGGCGCGCTACGACCCGGCGACGCAGCTGGAGGAGACGCGTGACCGGTACGAGGTGCTCGTCGACGGGCGCGTGATCCGCTCCGAGACGCACGAGCGCAACCCCGCGACGCGCGGCTACACCCCGGCTCAGGCGATGGAGCTGTTCACCGGGGCTGGTCTCACGGTGGACCAGGTGGTGCAGGGCTTCACGCTCGAGCCGTACGATCCCGCGCGGCCCGAGGCGCACCGCCAGGACGCCCGCGGGCTGTTCACCGTCATCGGTCGGCGCGGCTGAACCCGCGCGGACGGACGGACGGACTGGAGGAGGCCGAGACGGTGGACGGTGGGCTGGAGCTGCGCATCCGGAACGGGGCGGTGGGTGCCGCGCAGCGTGTGGCGCCCTGGCGCTCGGACATCGCCTGGTGGATCGTGGGTCTCCAGGGTGTCGTCGCGATCGCGCTCGGCCTGCTGCTTCTGTTCAACCAGGGAGCCGGCGTGCCGCTGCTGTGGCTCGTGGGCCTGCTGCTGCTGCTCCTGGCGACCGTCCAGGCGTGGTCCGCGATGCGGCTCGACCTGCCCCAGGTGGTGCTGGGATGGCGCGGACTGCGGGCTGGCGTGGGCCTGATGACGGGTGCGCTCGTGATGCTGGGCCTGGTGACCGACTCGGTGAGCGTCCCGGTGGTGCTCGCCGTCCTGGCGCTGGGCCTGGTGCTGGCGGGCCTGCTGGGCGTGGCGGAGTGGTGGCTGGGCCGGGCGGAGATGCGCTGGCGCTGGCCCACGCTCGTCGGGCCGCTGGCGTCGATCGCGTTCGGCGCGACGATGCTGCTGAGCCGCCTCCAGGCCGCACCCCTGTTCCTCCAGGCGATCGCGGGCGTGTCGCTCGTGCTGGGGGTGCTGCTCGTCGTGCGAGCCGCGGTGCTGCTCCGCGAGGATCGGCTGCTGCGGTCCCGGGGCGTCCAGCCCACCGTCTCCAGCGCGTCCACGCCGATCCCCCAGTCGGGCGCCGGCAGCAGCGCGCCCGCCGTGACGCTGCGATCGGCGGGGTCCGGGCGTCACGACGGGGACGGCGCCTCCACCGCCCGCGACTGACCGGGCGTCAGCCGGGGGGAACGGTCGTGCCGCCCACGATCACCGTGAAGTCGGCGGTCGCCTCGGGGTCCTCGCGGGGCTGCACCTTCACGTGCATCGCGTCCGCCAGCACCGACGCGGCGATGGGCATCGTCCGTTCGGCGCCGTTCCAGGCCACCAGCACGGTGCGGGGATGGTCGTCGCGATCGGCCGCGCCGCCGCTCACGGGCGGCACGGTCGCATCCAGACCCAGGGCCGCGAGCCCGTCCGCGACGCGCGTGGTCGTCCGGTTGCTGCCCCGGGTCCCGTTCAGGACATGCACGATGGCGCCCTCCTTGAGCAGCCGCTGACGCTGCCGGGCGAGCCCCCGGTCCGCCCTGAACACGTCACCCACGGCGGCCCGGATGCGCGGCACGTTCGCGATGAGCTGGTAGTCGCCCGGGCACGCCGCCTGGAGGTAGCAGTCCGTGCCGTACGTGGGGGGCGTGAGCACCAGCGAGATGCGGTCGTCGAGGTCGATCGTCTGGGCCAGCGAGATGAGCCGGGGGATCATGCCCGGCGGGATGTCCGTGCGCACGTACCGCTTGACCGTCTTGAGCAGGTCGGGGATGACGCCCGGAGCCAGCAGCGTGGACAGGTCGACCTGCTCTCGCACGGAGGTGACCACGCGCTGCTGGCGGTCCGCCCGATCGAAGTCGGACGTGAGCTTGCGGGCGCGCGCGTACGCCAGGGCGTGGCGGCCGTCCATGTAGCGGATGCCCGGCGGCACGGAGACCTTCATGTGTCCGGAGCTGCCGTCGTCCGCCGGATAGTGGTAGTCGTAGACCGGGGTCTGGACGTCCACCATCGTGCCGCCGAGCGCGTCGAGCGCGCCGCGGAACCCGCGCAGGTCGACCGAGACGTAGTAGTCGATGGGGAACCCGTACAGCTCGCCCAGCACCCCCATCAGCGCCGCATATCCCTTGTGGCGGCGCTCGGTCACCCGGGGGGCCCACAGGCTCGGGTTGATCCTGGCGGAGGCATAGAGCGTGTTGATGGAGTACGAGTAGAGACCGCCGTACGTGGCGTACGCCGGCCAGTCCCGCGGGATGGGGACGCCCTCCATGTCCCGGGGGATGCTGATGAACGCGCTCTGCTTGGTCTTCGGGTCGACCGTGACCACGATCATCGTGTCGGTCAGGCCCCCTCCGCCCGGGCGGCCGCCGTCCAGGCCGACCAGCAGGATCGACAGCCGGCCGCCCTTGTCCCAGCGAGGGCCCTGGGTGGGCGTGGGCTCCGGGGTGGCGGTGGGCGGCGGCGTCGACGCGGAGGGATCGGGCGTGGGCGTGGGTGGCGGCGTCCGGGGCCGGAGGCTCGCGATGGTGGCCGGGTCGAAGGACTCCTCCGGCACCGTGTCGGGGCCCTCCACGGCGCTGGTCAGGGACATCGCGACCATCACCGGACGGGCGAGCGCGAGGTGGCTGACGCCCGCCACCGCGAGGACCGCGAGGAGGCCCGCCGCGGACAGCAGGGCCACGGCCGGGCCGCGCGGGGCGCCGCCGACGCGCGCCAGGCGCCACGCGTCCAGCATGCACAGCACCCGGTAGACCAGGTCCAGCGCCAGGAGCCCGAGGACGCCCGCGAGCGCCTCCACGCTCATCTGCGCGAGGACCAGGTCCTTGGCGGCCGGATTGAGCGCGACCCCCGCGACCAGGGTCAGCAGCAGGAATGGCAGCACGACCCAGCCCAGGGCGCGTGACCAGCGACCGAGGTAGGCATGTCCCAGGCCTGGCAGGATCAGCGAGAACACCGCGGCGGCGAAGGCGCTGCGCGGGCGGGGCGCGGGGGTCGGCGACATCTGGCCACAGCGTAGCCCGGCATGCCCGGACGTGCCGGAACGACGGTCCGATGCAGGGTCGCGGCCGCTGAGGCATCATCCGCGTGCCCAAGGAAGGAGACGGAGATGTCTCAGCGCCCGCACAGCGGCGCGCGCGGATTCGTTGTCGGCGTGGGACTGCTCCTGGTCATCGTGCTGGTGGCCACGGGCGCGGTCTGGACGAACACCCTGGGTGTCGGCGACCGCTGGCTGGGCATGGTCCAGCGGGTCCGGATGGTGGTGGCGCCACCACCCGACCGCGAGATCGACGAGGTGGTCGTCTTCGACGAGCCGTCCTTCGCCCCGGAGCCCATCGCCACGCCGGAGCCCGCCGCCACGCCGGATCCCCCCGCAGCCACGCCGCGACCCACGCGCAGGCCGGGTGGCACGCCGGACCCGGAGGCGACAGCCGAGCCCACGCCCGAGCCGACCCCGACCCCCACGCCCAGGCCCAGGCGTCGGCCAGTGGACGTGCAGCTGCGGGTGGCCACCGACAGGCGCTTCACGAGCCAGGTCGACAACACGATGTGCGCCTCGTCGGGGATCCAGATGGTGCTCAACATGTACGGCGTGGGCGAGCCGGGCGAGGCGTTCCAGAGGCAGATCGATCGCCGCCTGCCCGAGTGGGAGAGCCGACGCGACGCGAAGGCGGGAGGCTGGGGACCGGCGGCGATGGTCTCCGCGCTGGACGCGTACGGCGTCAAGGGCTATGAGCTGCGCGCCTACAACAGCCGCGCGTACGCGCTGCGCGACGCGTCGCGCATCCTCATGGAGACGCAGGCGCCGGTCATCCTCATCGCGTGGCGCGGCGCCCACACCTGGGTGATGACCGGGTTCCGCGCGGACGCGGACCCCACCCTGTTCCGCGACGTGGACATCAAGGGCACCTACATCTTCGATCCCTGGTACCCCCGCGTGTCCTCCATCTGGGGCGCCTCGGACCCGCCCGGCACGTTCCAGGACGACTCCGAGATGCAGCGCAACTTCCTGGGCTGGCAGCGGCCGGAGGGCGCCTATCCCAAGCGCGACGGCACGTACATCATCGTGGCGCCCACGCTCAGCATGAAGGAGCAGCGGACGCGCCTGGCGAGCGGCGGCTGAACGCGGCGCGCGATCCGGCGTCTCGATGCCCGGATCGATCGACCCGGGCGCCGGTGAGCCGCGCGATCGTGGGCGTGTCGAGCGGCCAGGGCGGCGACGATCCTGGTCTCACGGCCGGGCCGTCCTCTCGGCGGCCACGTCCGTCGCACCCGGACCGGACCTCGTCGGATCGGACCGATGCCCGACCCATCCAGACGCGCTCGGCGCGATCGGGACCGATGACCGGCCCGGATCGCACGCACAGGTCGCACCCGCGTCGGTCATGTCCGCTCCGCGGCCCGGGTGACCGGCGGCCGGGTCGCAAGCCCGCACGGCCCGGGACCCGGGCGCCCGGGTCCGGGCGCCCGGACCCGGCGGCCCGCTCAGGCGGCCGAACCGAGTCCCGTGACCGCCGCGGGCCCCTCCGGAGTGAGCGGGTCGGCGGGCGAGGTCGGGTCGCCCATGCCTCGGATGCGCGCCAGCAGCGCCACCGCCAGGATCAGCAGCTTGACGCCCTGGCCGATCCCGAACGCGAGCGGCAGGGCCAGCAGTCCCTGGCCGTCCCGCAGCAGGTCCACCCCGCCGAGGGTGACGGCCAGGCCGGCCACGGAGGCGACGACCGGCAGCAGCGTGTTGCGGGTGGCGTAGACCGCCCTGGCCAGCAGCGCCGCGAGCGCCTCCAGCGGGATGGAGAGGGTGAATGCGGCGAGGACCGAGGCGGTCAGCGCCACCGCCGCGTCGTCGAACGCGCCTCCCGCCAGCAGCGTGTCGATGAGCCGCGTGCTCAGGACCGCCATCATCAGCGCGCCCAGCGCGGTGACGACGCCGATGGTCAGCGCGTTCGTGCCCACCAGGCGCGTGAACCGTCCGCGCTCGCCGCGCGCGGCGGCGTCCGACAGCACCGGGAACACCGCGGTCGCGAAGGCGATGCCCACGATGCTCACGGGCACGCTCTGGAAGTTGCGGGCGTAGCTGACGGCGCTCACGCCGCCCTCGACGATGCCCGAGGCGGCGGCCGTGAACCACAGGAACGTGAGCGACTCGATGGGTTCGCTGACCATCTTCGGGATGGACAGCCGCAGGTACTGGCGGTATGCCGGGGTGCGGACGCTCCACAGCGGCCGCAGGCTCGCGTCCGTGCGGGCGACCCCGGCGAGGCGGACACCGAGGTGCAGCAGCGCGCCCGCGACCGTCCCGACGGCCGCGCCCAGGATGCCCAGCGACGGACCCAGCAGCACCACCCCCAGGACGATGCCCGTGTTGTACAGCAGCGGCGCACTGCCGTACGACAGGAAGCGCCGCCGCGCGAGGAGCATCTCGCCGATCGTGAACGAGACCGCGAAGATGACCGTGGTCACGCACATCACCCGGAACAGCTCCACGTACCTCGCCAGCTGCTCCCCGGCCCAGGTGGGCACCACGAACCGAGCGGTCTCGGGCGCCAGGATGAACAGGACGACCGCGCCGACGGCCATGACCGCGGCGCCCAGCGTCAGGACGGTCCGGGAGAATCGGTCGGCGGCGTCCGCGTCATCGGTCCGGAGGCGAGCGAAGATGGGCACGAACGCCGCGCCCAGGCCCGCCGCGACCAGGATGTTGAGCACGATCTCGGGGAGCTGGAGCGCGGCATTGTAGGCGTCCAGGTCCGCGCCCGTGCCGTATGTCCGGGCGAACGCGCGGTCGCGCACGAGACCCATCGCGTAGCCCGCGAACGTGAGCGCCGCCAGCAGCAGGGCGCCGCGGGGAAGGATCTGCCCGATGACCCGACGGATGGCATCCATGCCGCGCTC
Organism: Chloroflexota bacterium; assembly: GCA_034436555.1. GTDB lineage: Bacteria > Chloroflexota > Limnocylindria > Limnocylindrales > CSP1-4 > JAFMJV01. The sequence goes on from DAOTUU010000033.1 coordinate 188,886, forward strand.
CGGTGCGTGTTCGGTCGTCTGGGCGTGGGCAGTCTAGCGGGCCGGTCGGGGGAGCGTCCTGCGACGGGACGCCACGAGCAGCGTGGGGATCGCGACGAGGCCGAGCGCGAGGAACCCCAGGGCCGCGAACCCCGCGGCCGCCGCGAGCACGCCCGAGCTGAGGCTGGCGACCGCGGCGGAGCTCCAGATGAGCGAGTCGGTGACGCCCTCCAGGCGCGTGCGCTCTTCGATCTCAAGCCCGGCGGCGAGCATCGTGGAGCCCGCCACGAAGCCCAGGTTCCAGCCGAACCCCAGGAGGAACAGGGCGAGCATGAGCAGCGCGCCGCCGTCCGACGGTGCGACCACCACCATCACCGCCGAGGACGCCAGCACGCCCATCCCGATGAGGATGGTGGGCGGCGGACCGATGCGGTCCGTGAGGCGTCCCGACAGCGGCGCGAGCGCGAACATGCCGAAGGTGTGCGCGGAGAGGACGAGGCCCACGGCGGCGATGTCGTGGCCATGCTCGGTCATGTGCAGCGGCGTCATGGTCATGATGAGGGTCATCACGAACTGGCCGATGATGAGCGCCACCATCGAGATCGCCACCGTGTGGCGTCGCAGCAGCGACCAGGCCGAGGGCCCGCCGGACGGATCCGGGCGCGCGGGTGCCGAGTCCGAGCGGTCGGCGAGGGCGTACGGATCGGGACGGAGGCGCCAGAACGTGAGCGCGGCCGCCAGGCCCACGAACAGCACGAGCGCCCCGTACGCGCCCGTCAGCGGCGGCAGCCCGACGGCGCTCGCGACCTGGCCCGCCAGCGGCACCATGTTGGGACCCAGGATCGCGCCGATCGTGGCGCCCCACACGACCGTGCCGATGGCCGACGCGCGGCGCGACAGGGGCACCATGTCCGCCGCGGTGTAGCGCGACAGCTGGTTGGCGGAGTTGGCGAAGCCCATCAGCAGGGTCCCGACGAGGAACACCGCGAACGAGGCGAGGATCAGCGACAGCCCCGCGATGAGCGCGCCGAGCGAACCGACCAGGTATCCCGCCACCAGCCCGTCCCGGCGTCCCCGGCGGACCATGAACGCCGACAGCAGGGTGGATCCGATGGCCGACCCGATGACGATCGTGGCGCCCGGCAGCCCCGCCCACTCGGTGCTGCCCGCCAGCTCCTGGGCCACGATCGTGGCCACCGTCACCGCGGCGATGTAACCGGTGCTGCCCAGGCCCACGCCCGCCACGAGCGTGACCACGGCGCGCCGGCGCAGCCGGTCGAGCGCGTCAGGGGTCGCGGGCAGGCTCATCGGCGGAACTCGCCGCGCAGCACCAGCGGCACGAGGCCCAGGATCGCGACGACGATGACGGCATCGAACGCGGCGGGATTCTCCACGCCGAGCGCCGCGCCGTCGAGGTAGACCGCGAGGTCGAGCTGGAACACGGCGAGCGTCAGGCCCCCCAGGAGCACCGCCACGATGTCGAAGCGCCGTCGCGCGACCATCAGGCCACCCGAGGCGGCCAGCACCGCGGGCAGGATCCAGCCGGTGGGAAAGAGCGACGAGCGCGCCCATCCGAGCAGCCACGCGAGGCCGAGGGTGACCCCGAGGCCCAGGTAGGCCAGCCCCGCGGCCGGCAGCAGCAGCGATCGCCCGGGGCCATCGGACCGGCCGGGCGGATCCGGCATCGTCACCGGGTCGGACACCTCCGCGGGGCGGCGATCGCCCGCTCCACCTGGCCGACGCGATGTCTGGACGGCCCTCGCGGGTATCCTACCTGCGATCGAGGGTCGCCATCACGAGGAGTGCCCGGACCATGGGTCGTCGTCAGCTGTCGTCATCCGCGGCCCTCGCCGCGATCGCCGCCGCGCTCGCCGTGCCTGTCGCCGCGCCGGTCGCCACGATCGCCGCGTCGCCCGGCCCGTCGGGGCCCGTGGCGTTCATGGTGTTCGGAGACCCCGCGGAGATCGCGGCATATCGGACGCTCGCGGAGGCCTTCGAGGCGGCCAATCCGGCGGTCACCGTGGAGCTCATCGAGGTGGCCAGCCAGGGCGACTACCGACAGCGCCTCGGCCAGGACCTGGCGGCCGGGACGCCCGCGGACGTGGTGCTCGTCAACTACCGCAACCAGGCCGCGTTCTCCGCGAAGGGTCAGCTTGCGCCGCTCACCGACCGGCTGCGGGCGAGCCGGGTGCTGTCACAGACGGACTTCTTCCCCGAGGCGTTCGACGGGTTCCTGTGGCGCGGCGAGGTGATGTGCGTGCCGCAGAACCAGTCGAGCCTGGCGGTCTACCTGGACACCGACCTGTTCGAGGCCGCGGGCGTGCCGCTGCCCCGGGCGGGCTGGACCTGGGACGACCTCCTGTCGACCGCACAGGCGCTCACCAGGGACCTCGACGGGGACGGCCTGACCGACCAGTACGGCCTGGGCACCGAGGCGTCGCTGATGCGCCTCGCGCCCTTCATCTGGCAGAACGGCGGGGAGGTCGTGAACAACCCGCTGGAGCCGTCCGGCCTCGGTCTCGATTCCGCGAGCGCCCGCGAGGCGTTCCAGTGGTTCGTGGACCTTCAGGCCGTCCACCACGTGGTGCCCGACGCCGTCGCCGAGGAGGCGGAGGACTCGGAGAGCCGGTTCCTCAACGGACGCACCGCGATGTTCCTCCAGAGCCGGCGCATCGTGCCGTCGGTGCGCGAGGTGTCGTTCGGCTGGGACGTGGCGCCCCTGCCGGAGCGCCGCGAGGCCGCCGACGTGCTCCATTCGGACGGCTACTGCCTGCCATCGGCGAGCACGAACCCGGACGCGGCGTGGGCGCTCATCGAGTACGCCAACAGCCCGGCCGGCCAGGAGGTCATCGCGCGGACCGGGCGGACGGTGCCGTCCAACGTGGCGGTCGCCCACTCGGACGCGTTCCTGGATCCGTCCCAGCCGCCCGCCGGCTCCCAGGTCTGGCTGGACGCGATCCCCACCATCCGCCGGTTCCCGCTGCTGGCCATGTGGCCGGACATCGAGGAGGTCGCCGACGAGGAGATCGAGCGGGCGTTCTACGGCCTGTCGTCGGTTGACGAGGCGATCGCGGCGGCGATCGCGCGGACGGCCCCGTTCTTCTCTGGCGCGGAGGGCTGATCGCTCGCGCGCCCCTTCCGGGCCCATGCTGAGCCGGGGTCGACGGCGACCCATCGACCGCTGGCGGCTGGGCCTGGGCGTGCTCCTGGGGCCCTACCTCGTGGGCGCCGTGGCGCTCGTCGCCGTGCCCGCGCTGCTGTCGCTGGGCCTGGCGTTCACGACCTACGACGGGCTGTCCGCGCCGGTCTGGACCGGGTTCACCAACTGGCGGCTGCTGGCCACCGACCCGAAGGTTCCCGTCGCGATCGGCAACACGCTGCTCCTGGTCGCGCTGATGGTGCCGCTTCGGATCGCGGGCGCCCTGCTCCTCGCGCTGCTGCTCCAGCGCCGCGGCCGTGGGGTGGGCACCGCGCGCGCGGCGGTGTTCCTGCCCGCGGTCATCCCCGACGTCGCCCTGGCGCTCGTGATGGTCTGGGTGTTCAACCCGCTGTACGGACCGGTCAACGGGCTCCTCGGCGCCCTGGGGCTGCCCCGGCCCGGCTGGCTGGCGGACGCGTCCACCGCGAAGCTGCCGTTCGTGGCGCTCGCCGTGCTGGGGCTGGGCGAGGGGTTCGTGGTGCTCCTCGCCGCCCGCAAGGGGATCTCGGTCTCGCTGTACGAGGCGGGCGCCCTGGACGGCGGCGGGGCCTGGGGTCTGTTTCGGGCCATCACGCTGCCGCTGCTGCTGCCGTGGCTGCTGCTGCTGACCGTGCGCGACATCATCCTGGGATTCCAGTGGACGTTCGTGCCCGCGACCGTGATGACCGGCGGCGATCCCTACCACGCGACCCTGTTCCTGCCCCAGCTCATCCACGAGGAGGCCTTCGACCGGTTCCGATACGGCACGGGCTCGGCGCTCATGCTGTTCGTGGCGCTGCTCACCGGACTGCTGCTGGCGGGGCTGTGGGCGGTGCTGCGAGCGCGCGGCTGGCGCGATGGCGCCTGACCCCACCGGGACCCGCGACCGCGGCCGGGTCTCGCGGCCGGCGCTGGCCTCACGCCTGGCGCGAGCCGCGCTCCTGACCGCCGTCACGGCGGTGTTCGTGGTGCCGCTGCTGTGGATCGTGGCGGCGTCCCTGCGGTCCCCAGACCTGCCGCCCCCCCGCGCCACCGACTGGCTGCCCGACCCGCTGACACTGGCGTCCTGGGAGCGCCTGTTCGCGATCCTGCCCTTCGGGCGGTTCCTCGCCCACTCCCTGCTCGTGGCGCTCGTGGGCGTGCCCGTGTCGCTGATCGTCGCGTCTGCGGCGGGGTTCGCCATCGCCCAGCTCACCGCGCCCATGCGCCGGGCGCTGGTCGTCGCGTCGGTGGTGGCGCTGCTGGTGCCGGTGACCGCGCTGTGGCTCACGCGCTTCCTGCTGTACGCGGCAGCCGGCCTCATCGACACGCCCCTGGTGCTCGTGGCGCCCGCGCTGCTCGGCGGCAGCCCGCTGTTCGTGCTGCTCTACACCTGGGCCTTCCGGCGGATCCCGCCGGAGCTCGTGGAGGCGGCGCGGCTCGAGGGCATCGGAGCGGTCGGGGCCTGGTGGCGGGTCGGCCTGCCGCTCGTGATGCCCACCACGGTCGCGGTCGGCACGCTCGCGTTCCTGCTGTTCTGGGGCGACTTCGTGTCACCCACGCTCTACCTGCGGACCGATGACTGGGAGACCCTCACGGTGGGCCTGCGGCGGCTCCAGCAGCTGGACCGCAACGACTGGCCGGTGCTGATGGCGGGCGCCGTGGTGCTGGCGATCCCGGCGGTGCTGCTGTTCGCGGCGGGGCAGCGGACGTTCCTGCGCGACGACCGGCTGGCGGACACGTTCGGCGGCGAGTGATGCCGGGCCGGCGGACGCGGAGCCGGCGCCGCCTGACGGCCGCCCGATCTGGCGGCCTCCCCGATCAGGACGCGCGCGCGAGATGCAGGTACGCCGTGAACGGGTCGGTCAGCTCCTTGACGCGGTGGATGCGCACACCGCTCACGAGCGCGCTGATCGCCAGGCCGCGGCCCAGGTAGATGCCGATGTGCTTGGTGCCGCCCCACACGACGAGGTCCCCGCGCCGCGGGTTGCGGCGGTCGTCGCCGGCGTGGTTCTCCGCCCACGCGCGCAGCGCGCCGATGGTCCGGTACTCGCCGCCGATGAGCTTCAGCGCCCCGGCCTCCTTGAACGCGTAGTAGACGAGGCCGATGCAGTCGAACGCGGCCGGCCCGCGACGTCCCCACACCCACGGATCGCCGATCTGGCGCTTGGCGATCTCGATCACCCGCTCGATCCTGGCGTCTCGCCCGGATGGTGGCGGCAGCTCCCGGTGGGCTGCGGCAGGCGTGACGCCGAGCGCGGACAGGGACAGCAGCAGGACGCCCGCGAGCAGCGCGATGCGGGCTCGTCCGGCGCGTGTGGACACGGCCAATGTGCACCTCCTCGCCGCGCACAGGCTGGGGCCGGATGCGCGACGCCCCTCGGGACGGGTTCACGGCGCCGTCCCGGGGTCTCCCTCCCGCCGGCTGGGCTCCGGCGGATCAGCGCAGGGTGACAGACTCGCCGTGGATGTGCAACTCGGCGACCGTCCCATGCCCGGGGACCGACCGGTCGCGTGGCCACCGGCCCCGGCGGCCACCGGTCACGCGGCCATCGGCCCGGCTGCCACCGGCCCGGCCCGAGCCGCGATCAGCCGGACAGGTCGGCGATCATCCGGCCCATGCCCGCGGTGAGCCCGCCGTCCACGGGGAGCACGATGCCCGTGACCCAGCGGCTCTCGTCGGAGGCGAGGAACAGCGCGGCATCCGCGACGTCCTCCGGCTCCCCCACCCTGCCGAGCGGGTACCAGCCCGCGAGCCGCTCGAGGGCGTCCGGCCGCTCCGCGAGCCGGGCCGCCCAGATGGGCGTGCGGACCGTGCCCGGAGCGATGAGGTTGGCGCGGACCCCGTCGGCCCCGTGGCGCACCGCGATGTTGCGAGTCAGGCTCACCAGGCCGGCCTTCGCCGCGGAGTACGCCTCCTCCCCCAGGCCTGTGAGTCCGTTGACCGATCCGATGGTCACGATGCTGCCGCGGCGGCGCGCGACCATGTGCGGCAGCACGGCGCGGATGCACAGGAGATGACCCGTCAGGTTGACCGCGATCATGCGGTCCCAGGTCACGAGATCCACCTCCAGCGGCGGCGCGTCGGAGCCGGCGCCGGCGTTGCTGACCAGGATGTCGACGCTCCCGTGTGCGGTGATCGCGGCCTCCACGACGTCAGCCGCGGCACCGTCGCGGGTCACGTCCAGGGTGGCCGCCGTGGCCTGACCGCCGGCATCCCGGATGGTCCGGGCCGTGCGCTCGGCGGTGTCGGGCTCCAGATCCGTCGCGATGACCACGGCACCGGCCCGGGCGAGGCGCACGGCGATCGCCTCCCCGATGCCCGAACCCGCGCCCGTCACGAGCGCCACGCGACCCGCGAGTCGTGCCATCCGCAACGCACCTCCCCTGCCCGGTCGCACCGTGCGGCCGACCCGTCCATCGTGACGCGCCGCAGGCGCGGCTGTGACGCGATCGCGGGCCGGGTAGCCTTGGACGCCTGACAGGAGCGCAACCGCATCCAGGAGTCCGCCGTGAGCCGCATCCCCATCACCGTCCCGGGCGCCGCCGCCGTCGGCCCCTACTCGCACGCGATCAGCAGCGGCGGGTTCGTGTTCCTGTCGGGCCAGACTCCGCTCGACCCGGCGACCGGCCGCCTCGTGGACGGGGACGTCGGGGCGCAGACGCGCCAGTGCCTCGCGAACCTGTCGGCCGTGCTGGCCGGTGCGGGCCTGGACCTGGGCGACGTGGTGGAGGCGAGCGTGTTCCTCACCGACATGGGTGACTTCCAGGCCATGAACCAGGCGTACGCGGAGCGGTTCGCGGAGCCGTACCCGGCGCGCACCACGATCGGGGTGGCGGCGCTGCCCCTCGGTGCCCGGGTCGAGATCCGACTGGTGGCCCGGGCTCGCTGAGGCCGGTGGACCCGGTCCGTCCCCACCGCCCGGCACATGACGGGCCCGGCCGGCGGCGGTATCATGTTGCTTGTCATACGACAACTAACTGTTCGGAGACGCCATGGACAGCAACGTCAAGATCCAGGTCGTGGAGTGGAAGGACCAGGCGTTCGTGGCGGTCGTGGAGGCGGCCTGCCAGTCGCTGCGCGAGACCGGGATGCGCATGGACACGATCGAGGCCGCGCAGGCTGTGCAGGACACGCTGCGCGCCCAGGGATACCCGTCCGCGATCGTGGAGTTCCACAAGTCGGTGGACGAGGCGCTGTCCGGTGTCGCGCACTGGCGGGTCGTGCGTGACGGTGCCGCGGTCGCCTGACGATCAGGGGGGCGGCAGGAACCGATAGCCCAGGCCCCGCTCGGTCCGGATGTAGCGGGGCGCGTCCGGGTCATCACCCAGCTTGTCCCGGAGCCTGCGCACGTAGACGCGCAGGTAGTCGACCTCGTCAACGTACTCCCGGCCCCACACCTTCGCCAGCAGCGTCCCGTGTTGCAGGACGTGGCCCGCGTTGCGCACGAGGTGGTACAGCAGCTTGTACTCGGTGGGCGTGAGGTCCACCCGGTCGCCTCGCAGTCGGACCTCCTGCCGTGCGAAGTCCACCTCCAGGTCCCCCGATCGGAACGACGGAGCCCGGCTGGCCGGACCCGGCATGTCCAGCCGACGCAGCAGCGCCCGGATGCGGGCGCTCAGCTCGAGGTGGTTGAAGGGCTTGGTGACGTAGTCGTCGGCGCCCAGCTCCAGGCCCTTGACCTTGTCGATGGGATCGTCCCGCGCCGTGAGCATCACGATGGGCACGTCCGAGAAGGCGCGGGTCTGGCGCAGCACCTCGTAGCCGTCGATGTCGGGCAGGCCGATGTCCAGGAGCACGATGTCAGGATGCTCCTGCTCGATCAGGTCGAGCGCCGTCCGACCGTCTCCCGCCCCGAGCACGTCGATGTCCCGCCATTGCAGGGCGAAGCCGATGCGCAGCGCCTCGACCACATCGGGCTCGTCGTCCACCACCAGGATGCGCGTCACTCGACCTCCTCGGGGCCGTCGGTGGGCACCAGGATGGTGAAGGTGCTGCCCTCGCCGGGCGCGCTCCGCACCTCGATCGTGCCCCCGTGGGCCTGGGCGATGGCGAGCGACGTCGGCAGCCCCAGGCCCACCCCGTCCTGTGGGCCGCGGCGATCCCCCCGGCCCACGAAGAACCGCTCGAACAGCCGGTCCTGGTCAGCCAGCGCGATGCCCGGTCCGTCATCCCGGACCGACCACGCGGTCAGCTCCCCGCGCACATCCACGCGCACATCCACCCTGCCGTCCGGGGGCGCATGCCGCAGCGCGTTCGAGACGAGGTTCACCAGCGCCTGCTCCATGCGTCTCCGATCACCGTAGACCGGCGTGGGGAAGGGATCGCCCAGGATGGTGACACGGGTTCGGCGGACGCGGGCGAGCGGCTCCAGGGAGGCCACGGCACCCCGGGCGAGCTCGATGGGGTCGAAGCGCCGCAGCTGGAGCCGGATGCTGCCCGACCGGAACCGCGCCAGGTCGAGGATGTCCCCGACCACACGCTGCATCCGTTCGGCGCTGCGCTCGATCGCCTCGAGCAGCGTCCGCCGCTGATCGTCCGTCGGCTCGCTGGCGGGATCGAGCAGCAGGCCCACGCTCGTGCGCACCGCGGTCAGCGGCGTGCGCAGCTCGTGGGCGATGGTGGACAGCAGGTGCGTCCGCAGGCGCTCGAGGTCCGCGGCGTGCGCCGCGCCGCCGACCACGAGCGATGCGGCGAGGGCGCGCCGACCCAGCGAGGTGAGGGCCATGCGCGGGCCCGTGTCGGCGACCCGGGTCACCCGCACCAGACCGAGATCCGCGAGCCTGGCGAGGAGCACGCCCGCCGTCCCGGCATCGAGGCTGGCGCCTGCGGCGGCGAGCCGGGCCTCGATGTCGGCGGCGTCGGCGTCCGGATCGACCACCGCGAGCACCGCGGCGGCGAGTGGGGATTCCGTGTCCGGTCGGGTATTCATGTCCTGTTCACGGATGTCCGCCGGGATGTTCGTTCGCGTCCGCGAGGCTACGACGACGTCCCGCGCGGCTGACCACATGATGCCCGTCGGGCGCGGCGCCGTCCATGGCGGGTCGGGCCATCAATGGAGGTGCAGATGTCGCATCCCATCCCAGCCATCCGCCGCTGCGGCTCGTGCGAGGACGCGTTCCACGGTCCTGCGACGCTCCACGCCGGGCGCGCCTACTGCTGTGCCGGCTGCGTCGCCGGGGGTCCATGCACCTGTTCGTATGACCAGGAGGTCCACGATGTCGATCGCAACCCTGCCCCCCACCTCGATGACCCGCATCTCGTCCTCCATGCGGCTGCCCATGACCGAAGGCGCCTGGCGAGCGCTGGCGTCTGAGCTCGCCGAACTGACGAGCGCCACCGACGACCGCTTCGCGGGGGCCCCCGACCGTGCCGAGCGCGAGCGCCGCGTGGCGCACCTGCGGAGCCTGCTGGACACGGCCGCGCTCGAGGCGGCGAGCGATCGCGCCGTCGTGGGCCGGCGGGTGCGGGTCCGCGAGGATGACGGGAGTGAGGCCGCCTATTCGCTGGTCATCCCCGGCGACGGCGATCCGCAGCGAGGCTGGATCGGTGCGGATGCGCCGATGGGCGCGGCGCTGCTGGGAGCGCGGACCGGAGAGCGGGTGATGGTCATGGCGCCCGCCGGGGAGCGCTGGCTCACCGTGCTCGGCGTGGACTGACGCGCAGTCTCGGCAGCTCGCGTCAGGCCTCCCGGCCGGGCCCAGGAACGAGGCGGACGACCAGCCCGTCGATCCCGGCGAAGTCCGCCGGGTTGGCCGTGTACAGCGGCAGGTCGTTCGCGATCGCGATCGCCGCGATCAGCGCGTCGAAGGCACGGGCCGCAGCCTTCCGACCAGTGCGGCGATACGCCGAGGCGACCCCGCCGAACGCGCCGGCTGCTGCGGCATCGAACGGGAGCGGATCGAAATCCGCCTCGGCCTGCTGGACATGAAGAAGGCGCCGGGCGCGCTCACCATCGTCCTTCGCGATCAACGGCCCGACGGACAGTTCCGCCAGCGTGATCGTTGAGATCAGCGGCACGTCCGGGAGCAGCGAGGCGTCCTCAATATCGCGCAGACCAAGGAGGGCACTCGTGTCCAGCAGGCGTTCGGGGTCGCTCACAGCGAATGGTCGATGACCGTGTCGATCTCGCGGCGCAGCATCCTGGCGTCGAGCGGCGGGAGCCGACGCCGGCGCTCGAGCAGGGCTCCTGATGACATGCCGCGCGCCAGAACAGGCCTGAGCTCGGCGACTGGATGACCATCCCGGGTCACGGTCAGGTGTTCGCCCGCCGCGACACGATCCACGACCTCGCCGTGGTTGTGCAGGTCTCGGATCGTCACTCTATCCATGACGCCCACCGTATCACCCGTGAGAGCCCGTGACGGGGAGACCGCACGCGGCGGAGATGATCACCCAACGGGTGCCTCTACGGACGAATGGGCTGCCAGCCGCCGCCCCAGTCCGGACCCGTCGCGGGCACCGCGATCGGTGCTGCCACGTTCACCGGGTCCAGGACCAGCAAGCCGGAACCGTCCGCAGCGTCCGCTAGGAGCCGGGTCCCGGATGGCGCCCAGACGAGCGGGCGTACATCAAGCCGGGGCGAATCGAGGATCGCCTCCGAGCCCGTGGCCGGGTCGATGACCACGGCCTCGGCGGCACCGTCACCGCGCACGAACGCGATGCGACCGTCCGCGGACCAGGTGGGCCAATAGTCGTTCCAGCCGTTGTTCGTCACGGCGCGGGCGGGGCTGCCATCGGCCGGTATCACCCAAATCTCGTACGACGTGTTCGCAGCGGTCATGGCATACGTCGTCAGCGACCGGGAATCCGGGGCCCAGTCCGGCAGCTCCAGACCACGGCCGAGCGCATCCACCTGCGCCAAGGGCCGGATGCGGGTGCCATCCGCATCCATGACGTACAGAGCGCCGGGCCACGCCTGGTCGGTGCCCCGGAACGCGATCGATGTCCCGTCGGGAGAGTACACCGGGTCCAGCATCCGGAGCGTCGTGTCGCCGATCGGCGCCTCGCCCGACCCATTGGTGTCGGCGACGATGATCTGTTCGCGTCCGTCGACCTGCCGTGCGAACAGGATGCGGGTTCCGTCCGGTGACCACTCCTGGGCGAAGGCTCCCGTGCCACGGCGCGGGATGGTCGTCGGGTCTGACCCATCGGGGTCGACGATCACCAGGCTGGTGGTCCCATCTGCCTCGTCCCGGTCGTACGCGAGGCGGGTCCCGTCCGGAGACCAGACCGGGCTGCGCTCGAGTCGGGGGTCGTCGGTCAGGCGCCGAGGTGACGATCCGTCGGGCTCTGCGAGCCAGATGTCCCCGCCGGAATCGAACACGAGCAGGCCATCGATCACCGGGCCCGGCCCGGGGCTTGGCTGCGACGCGATTGCCGCAGCGACCGCGAGCACGAGAGACAGGATGAGCGTGGCGAACATCGCCGCGGTTCGGGCGACCGCGACCGGACGGAGGAACAACGACATCGGAAGCCACCTTTCGGGGATGATCCAGCGGGGTCGACGGCCCTTGGAGGCGCTCTCCGCGAGAACTCGGTGCAGCAGGCCGTCGGGCGCGCGCGTGGGAGCCGCATCATCGAGCCACTCGGTGATGTGTCGGTCGAGGTCGAACGGCGAGCCCATCACGCCCTCAATCCCAGCTCGGGAAGGCGCGCGTCGGCATCAAGGCCGGCTCGCATGCGTCCAATGGCCCGGTGCAGCCGGGACTTGGCCGTGCCGAGGGGGATGCCCAGCAGGTCGGCCGCCTCCGGCAGCGGGAGGTCCAGGTAGAAGTGGACGACCACGAGCGCGCGCTGCTCGGCGTCGAGCCGGGAGAACCCGCGGTCGAGCTGGTCGCGGATCGCGGCCATGCCCGCTGGATCCGGGATGACGCCCGCGAGCGGGGCCACCCGGACCTCGCGCAGCATCCGCTGGCGATCGCGTCGTGCCTCGCGATAGCACGATCGCACCACCAGCTGTCGCAGCCAGGCCTCGAACCGATCGGGGTCACGAAGAGCCGAGAGGTCGCGCCAGGCGGCGACGAGCGCCTCCTGGACCGCATCCTCGGCCCGCACGCTGTCCCGCAGGATGAGACGAGCGACGGCGTAGAGCCTGTCGATCGATCGGCGCACCAACTCCCCGTACGCCGTGTGATCACCCGCCATCGCTCGCTGGACGAGGTCCCGCTCCATGCGGCCCCCCAACCTTGGCGCGGTCCACTCGGCCGCGCTCACCATGATGGGTCAGCCGCCGAGGGTGAAGGTTCCCGATTCCCAGACGACCCGATGGTTCGTCGTGTGGCGTGTGGCCGAGGAAGATGCGCGAGCGGTTCCAGCGCAGCGGCAGGCTGACGATCAGAGCGGGCACCAGCTCGGTCGTCAAACCGCGACGAGGACTCCCGCAGTCAGGTAGCAGAGACGCGGGCCATGCTGGGGCAGCTACGAGATCCGGACAAGCTCGTGGTCCGACCGCGACCGCATGGTGATGACGACGATGGCGGAGAACGTAGCGCGCGCCACCACACCAAGCTCGCGGAGCTGGTCCGCCTCCTCGTCGAGAGCGTCCAGGCCAAGGGCCGGATCGTTGAGCCCGAGTCCATCGTCTGGACGCCGCCCGCGCGACCGTCCTTCGGACCGTCTGCGTTGCTATGGCGCCGCCGGACCGACTCGTGGGCCCATCAGCAGCGCAGCGTGCTTGACTGGTACGTGGAGGTCGGGTGAGCCAGAGCGCCCATCCATCTGATCGGTCGGATAGGCTCGTTCGATGAGCCGACTCACTGCGACGGAGGTCGCGCGCAACCTGTCGGCCGTGCTTGGGCGAGTCTCGAACGGCGAGCGCGTCGAGGTCATGCGCAATGGCGTTCCGGTCGCGATCATCGCGCCGCCGGAGGCGCGCGCCATCAGCGCGACAGCGTTCCCTGACCTTCTGGACACCCTGCCGGCGATCGATGAGACATTCGCCGGGGAGATCGCCCGCCAGTAACGAGCCGGGCCAGCGGATGCTGCGACGCCGACCGATGTCCGGAGGGCAGGGACCCGGTCGGTCTCACGCCTTGCGTCTTCAGGAGCCCACGATTCGGACGAAGTGGTACGCGAGCGTGTGACCACCGTAGGCGAGCGGGATCATGTCGGTCTCGGCCTGGACGACCGACCCGTCCCGGCGCCTGCCGAGGAACCTGAAGGTCACCGGGAACGCGAGCGCCCCGACCCGGTTCTGGTAGTTCCAGACGAACATCTCCTGGTCCGCCGGGTCGACGAACAGGTCGAGGCTGAACGCCGACGCCTGCATCTCGGCGAGGGTCCAGCCGAACATCTCCGCGAAGCGGTCGTTGAATGCCCAGTGGTGTCCATCGAGCCAGATGTAGACACCGTCCGGGCTCGAGTCGAAGATCGGCCGCATGTGGTCGACGAGCTGTGGGATGACGTGCTCGTGCTCGATGGGACGCATCGTTCCTCCTCACCTGCATGACCTGCTCTGCCGGGAGGATCGCCGCCGACGGGAGCCTGTCCCGACTGGGGGACGGCGAGCCTGCGGCAGTATACGGGGCAGGAGCGGGCCGGACACGTGGCGGCATCTTGGACACGTGCGGTGGACGGGACCTGTACGGTCCTGCCCCGCTGCCGTCGTGCTGGCGCCCCCGGACGGGCTCGGGCACCCATCAGCAACGCAGGGTGTCGGACTGGTACCTGGAGGTCGGGTGGGTGGCAACCAGGCGCGGTGGCCCTACCTCACCATCCAGTGGTGCGTTGGCGGTTCCGGTGGAGCATCTCGATCTCACGCCGTTCCAAGATGCCTGCCTGCTCGGCCGGGCCGTGTAGGCAGCAGGCGCGCTTCCGGCCCAGTGGACATGCTGAACCAGGAGGCCACGACGCTCCACGAACTGGACCTGGGCCGCGTGCCCCCTCGACCCACGGACCGCGCAGGTCCTGGGCGTGGACATCGGGGCGGAGTGACGTCCCACGGGGGAGTCGTCGGCTCCCCCATGCTTGCTACGATGTGCTACATCTGCTACGGTCCGCGGCGATGACACGATCGATCACCCAGCGGGAGCTCCGGAACGACTCCGCCGCCGTCCTGCGGGACGTCCAGGGAGGGCAGACCATCACCGTGACACGCAACGGACTTCCCGTGGCCGAGCTCCGCCCGGTTCCCCGCCGCCGGTTCGTGCAGCGTGCGGTGATCGCCGAGGCGGCGCGACGGGCCCCCAGGGTCGACCTGGCGCGGTTCCGCGCTGACCTCGATGCGGTCGTCGACCCCTCGATCGATGGCTGATCCGGCATCGGAGCCGTCGAGCGCAGAGCCCGAGCCGCGTCGTCCCACACGCGGGCTGCTCGACACATCGGTCGTGGTCGACCACGACCTCATCGACCCCGCGCGGCTGCCTGACGAGTCCGCGATCGCCGCCGTCACCCTCGCCGAGCTGGCCGCCGGTCCCCATGCGACCGACGACGATGCCGAGCGTGCGCGGCGGCAGGATCGCCTCCACTGGGCCACGACGACCTGGGATCCGCTACCGTTCGACGGCGATGCGGCGCGCGCCTACGGACGCGTGTACGCCGCGACCAGAATGGCCGGGCGGACCAGCCGGACGAGGTTCGCGGACCTCCTGATCGCCGCGACCGCGGTGGCGAACGGTCTGGACCTCTACACCAGGAACTCGGCGGATGTCGCAGGGCTCGCTCACATCGTTCACATCATCGACGTGTGAGTGGCGCCCCCGGACGGACTCGGGCACCCACCAGTGACGCCGCGCGAAGCGATCCGGGCGAGCTCGACGTGAGCGGTCCCGGCGCGTGACCGTCGAGTACGACGTCGCCATCGTCGGCGCCCGTGTCGCGGGCTCCATCACGGCATCGCTCCTTGGCGAAGCTGGCGCACGGGTGCTGCTCGTCGATGCCGCGCGCTTTCCCAGCGACACGATCTCGACCCACTTCTTTCGCGGGGCGGGGCTCGTCGGGATGCTCCGCAGGCTGGGGATCCTCGAGGAGGTGCTCGCCTCGGGTGCGCCGCCGCTCACGCGCCAGTACAGCTACCACGGCGGGGGCCGCATCCCGATCATCGAGCCCCCACAGGCCCCGGGCGACGTCGGCTATGCGCTCTCCGTCCGCCGCGTCACGCTCGACGAGATCCTGCTGGCACGCGCGCGTCGCACCGCCGGGGTGGACGTCCGAGAAGGCACGCCCGTCCGCCGGCTGGTCCGCGACGCGGCGGGCCGTGTGGCCGGTATCGAGCTCCAGCTCGGTGGTGGTGCCGAGGTGGTCCGCGCTCGGTTGGTCATCGGTGCCGACGGCCGCAACTCCCTCGTGGCTCGCGAGGCCGCCGCGCACGTCGAGCGCACCGAGCCTGCCACGCGCGCGATGTTCTTCCGGTACGTCCACGACTTCGCCGGCGCTGACGGGCAGCGGGACGGTCCCGAGTTCTCGTTCGCGGGCGACGAGCTCGTGTATGCCTTCCCAAGCGACGACCGCATGACGTGCATCGCGATCTCCGTCAACCTTGCCGCCTTCAGCAGGTTCCGCACCAACCCGGGCGCGGCGTTCGACGAACGTGTCGCGGCGCATCCCGGCCTGGGCCCCCGGTTTGCCGTCGCGTCGCCCGCGTCGCGCACCCTCGGATCCGGGCCGAGGGACGCGATGATCCGAAGGCCGTCCGGGCCGGGCTGGGCGCTGGTCGGCGACGCGTGCCTCCAGCAGGACCCGTGGACCGGGCTTGGGATGGACAACGCCTCGGTCGGGGCCACGTTCCTCGCCGAAGCGGTGACGGAGTGGCTGATGGGCGGCGCCACCGAGGATGCTGCTCTCGAGGCATACCGCCTCCGGCGGGACGAGGCGGCGATGCCGGGCTTTGAGTTCACGGCAGACTTCGGTCGCGACCTCTCTCGGGCCACGTCGGACGTCAGTTGAGGGACTTGGAGATCTCGACCGAACGCCTACGACGTCAAGTTCGCCAGCGCGGCCGCCAGGGCGTTCGAGGACATTGCACCCGAGGAGCGGGTCGGGGTCCGTCGTGATCGAGCGATCCTGGTGCTTGGCATCGTCCACGGAAGGGGTCTCGAGGCTGCTCCCCTGCTGCGCGGCGCAGCCGCTCACCTTCACCTGCCGCGAAGCTACAAGACCCGTAGACGGACGCGCACAATAGGCATGGCATCGCTCCGATGAAGCGCGCCGACCACGTGAGGGAGATCAGGATGGCGGCCCGCGCAGCCGAGCTCGATCTCCAGTTGGTCCGCGAGGGGGCCGAGCACGAGATCTGGCGGTGCGGCGACGTCCAGATCGCGATCCCCGGCACCGGGAGCTGACGCCGGGCGTGGTGGGCGACAACCGCCGCAAGTTGACAGCCGTGCTGGGCGAAGGATGGTGGCGCAGGTGACGACATACCGTGTGGTCGCGACGCAGGAGGAGCGCTTCTGGCTGCTCTCGGTCCCCGAGCTGGACGTCGTGACCCAGGCCAAGACGCTGGACCGTGCGGAGGCGACGGTCCGGGACCTCATCGCGGTCTGGCTGGACGTCCCCAGTGACTCGTTCGCGGTGGAGATCGAGCCCCGGCTCGATGATGAGTGGATGAAGCTCCTCAGGGAGACGAGGGATGCCCGCGCCACCGCCGTCAGAGCATCCGCGCGCGCCTCGGAACTGCTCCGGACCTCGGTGACCACCCTGCACGACGCCGGGCTCTCCGCCCGTGAGGTCGGCAGTCTGGTGGGTGTCTCGTATCAGCGGGTCCAGCAGTTGCTCGCTGAAGGCGCCGGGCAGCGGTCGCGATCTGGGGGCCGTCGCTGACGTGCACGGGTGGCACTGGCGCCCCCGGACGGACTCGAACCGCCGACGCAGGCCTTAGGACGGCCTCGCTCTATCCACTGAGCTACGGGGGCGCGCGACGGACATCGTACCGCGTCCCCCGGCGCAGGCAGGACGGCGACCGCTCAGGCCGTACACTCTGCGCCGATGTCCTCCCGCACCGATCGGATCGCCCATCGCCGGCTCGCCCTGCTCGGCATCGTGGGGACCGTCACGCTCACGGTCGCCATGACCGTCACGGCGGTCGCCTACGAGGGTTCGGCAGGCGAGCGCTACTCGCTCCTGAATCACTGGATCTCGGAGCTGGGCGAGGTCTCCAACTCCGAGCTGGCGCTGCTGTTCAACGCGGGGCTCGTCGCGGGCGGCCTGGCGCTGGCGGCGTTCATGGTCGGCCTGGGGCGCATCGTGGGACATGGTTGGGGCGGCGCGATCGCGGTCGCCGGGGCGGTCGCCGGCATCGCCGGAGCGCTCGTGGGCGTGTTCCCCATGGACCAGGCCCAGGCGCACGCGCTCGTGGCGCTCACGTTCTTCCTGGCGGCACCCATCGCGATCGGCATCTTCACCGCGTGGCTCATCCACCTGCGCCCCGACGACGTGCCCCGCTCGCTCGCCTGGCCCGGCATCTTCACGGTCGCTGCCGCCGCAGCCTTCCTGACCTTCCTGCTGCTGGGCGACGTGGAGTCGCTCGGAGCGCCCGACCAGCGACCCTGGCTGTGGCCGGTGGCGGTCCTCGAATGGCTGACCCTCATCGGCGTCCTGGCGTGGACGGCGGCGATGAGCGCCGTGCTGTGGCAGGGTCGCACGAAGGGCCCGTCCGACCGCTGACACGGGCGACACGGGCGACACGGGCGACCGCGCCGCGAGCGACGAGCTGACCGGCCGCTGGGCGGGTGACCCCTCGCGCCCGTCTCCGGCGGGCCAGGTGGCCCGCCTGTGCGTGACGCGCGGCCCGCGGGCCCTCGATGCATCCCGGCGTACGATACGGACCAGCAGATGAGCGTCACGTCCCCTCCCCCGCAGCTGACCGTCTATCGCCGCGCCCGGTGCGAGCTGTGCGACGAGATCGCCCAGGAGATCCAGGCCGCGCTGTCGGACCGCGCCCGACGAGGCGAGTCGGTGCCCGCCGTGACGGAGGTGGATGTGGAGGGCGATCGCGACCTGGAGTCCCGCTACGGGGGCCTGGTGCCCGTGCTCGAGATCGGCGGACAGGAGCTCGCGCTGGTCACCAGCGGACGCCAGCTGCGCGCGTTCCTGGATCGTGCGCTGCCGCGGGAGGCGTGACGCCATGGACCTGACCCTCGGCGCGGCCCTGGTCGCGGGGATCCTCAGCTTCCTCTCGCCGTGCGTGCTGCCGGTCGTGCCGGCGTACCTGGGGCAGCTGGGCGTGGTGGTCACGCAGTCGCCTCAGCCGGGACCCGACACCGCGGTTCTCGCGGCCGCGGGACCGATGGCCTCGGCCACGCTGCCCGCCGCGACGCGCGCCGGGTGGGGGGTGTCCGGGGGCTGGCGCACGCTCCCCAACGCGTTCGCGTTCGTGCTCGGCTTCGGGACGATCTTCACGCTCCTCGGACTGTTCGTGTACGTCGCGGTGGGACCCATCAAGGACAACCTGCCGGTGCTCCGGACCGTGGGCGGCATCCTGCTCATCCTGCTCGGCCTCAACCTGATGGGCGTCCTGCGGCCCACGGCGATGATGCGCACCTGGCGGCCGCTCCAGCGCTTCGGGGGTGGCGGATTCGGCGCTGTCCGGCCGCGTCGCACGGGGGTGCTCGGCGGCCTCATCCTGGGGGCGGTGTTCGCGATCGGCTGGAGCCCCTGCATCGGCCCCACGCTCGGCGCGATCCTCACCATGGCCGCGCTCGGCCCGGGACCGCAGGTGGCGCTGCTGCTGGTCGCCTATTCCATCGGCCTGGGCGTGCCGTTCATCCTGCTCGCGCTCGCCGTGGACCGGGCGCCCTCGATCACCCGACCGCTCGCGAGGCACGGGCGCACCATCGAGATCGTCGGCGGCGGACTCGTGGTGGTCATGGGCGTCGCCATCCTGTTCGACTGGCTGACGGTCGTCTACCAGATGTTCGCCCGCTTCATCCCGCAGGTCTGAGTGACCGCGCCGCCGCCGGAGCCGACCCCCTCGGGAATCGGCCGGGACCGCTGGAACCGCAGGCTGGTCGGCCCGTTCACGCTCCGGCACATCCTGGCGCTGGGGGGCGCCCTCGCGGCCGTGGGCGTGCTGCTGCTCGTCCTGACCACGCCCCTGTCCGCCCCGGCGCCCACGCCTGGTCCGCAGCCCGGTGCCAGCTTCGTCATCGTGGGTGACGTCACCGACGGACTCGCGGTGGGCCAGCGGGCACCCGAGCTCACGGGCCTGCGGGATGGCGAATCGATCGGGCTGACCGACCTGGATGGCCGACCGATCTCGCTGGAGGATCTGCGCGGCGGCCCGGTGTGGGTCAACTTCTGGGCATCCTGGTGCCCTCCCTGCCAGGAGGAGCTGCCGGTGCTCCGGACCATGGACCAGGCGTATCGCGACCGCGGCCTGTCCATCGTGGGCGTGAGCGTCCAGGAGAGCTCTCCCGAGGATGTGCGCGCGTACGCGGAGACCTATGGCCTCGACTACACCATCGGCTTCGACGGACGCTCCGAGGTGTTCAAGGCGTGGCTCGGCTTCGGGCTCCCGACGCACTACTTCCTCGATGCCGACGGCATCATCCGGGTGCGCCACTACGGGCCGATGACGCTCGCCGCGGCCACAACCATCGTGGAGGGGCTCCTGGCCGCCGAGGGGTCCCCGGCCGTCCTCCCGTCGCCGTCTCCGGCCGCATCGCCCGCGCCTACGGGGTGATGGGCCCCGCGTCCCGCCAGAAGGCCTCCAGGGCGGCCCAGTCGCCGTCCTGTCGCGACGCGCTCGCCAGGACGGACGCGAGGTCATTGGTCCACAGCACGGTGGCCGACCCGCCATCCCGGTAGCACGCCCGACGCCCGTTCTTGAGGCGCTCGGAACCCGGTCCGCGACCGCACCCGGCTCCATCCAGCGCATCGGCCGGCAGCCGGTCCAGGCGCGCGCCGTATGCCCCGAGCATCGTCGCGCCATCGTCGAACAGCAGGAAGCTCGCGCGGTCCGCACCGGATGCGGGGCGGCAGTCCACGCTCGCGATCGCCCCCCGCGGCGGCGCCTCGCGCTGACAGCGCGAGGCGAGCGCCGGGGGCAGGGACGCCAGCAGCTGCTGGAGGGCCGACTCGGGGTCCGCGGTCTGGCGCGCGACCGGGTCCGGCGACGCGGTCGGCTCCAGCGAGCGGATCGGGGCGCGCAGCGACGGCAGTGGCGTGGGGGGCGGCGCGGTCTCCTCCGGTGGAGCGGCGCCCGCGCATGCCCCGAGCAGCATGGCGGCGGCGAGGAGGGTCACCGCCCCGCGCATCGGCGTCAGGTGACGGACTGGAACGTGTGACGACCACGCTCCGTCACGAGTCGGCCCACCGGGCGCCGCGGCTCATGGCTGAGCACGATCGTCCAACCCTCCTGGGCCGCCTGCGCGAACAGCTTCGCCTTGATCTCCACGCTCGTCAGCGGGTAGTCGTCGAAGGACGAGACCCAGCGCGGGTTCGCGGACCACGGGCGCATGAACAGGTCACCGATGAAGCCCACGGTGCTGGCAGGCCCGCGCACCACGATCGCCTGGTGGCCGCCGGTATGACCGTCCGTGCGGATCACGCTGACCCCCGGCAGGATCTCCGTGTCGCCGTCCGCGGCCGTGGGCACGCACCACGGCTCCACGAGCCGCAGCTCCGCCTGGTCGTAGGAGGCCTCCAGACGCGGGTTCGTGCCGAGCGCGAACGCCCATTCATCCTTCTGGGCCACCACGCGCGCCCGTGGGAACGCCCTGGCACCGGCCGCGGTCAGGAGTCCGCCGGCATGATCGAAATGCAGGTGGCTGAGCGCGATCAGGTCCACCGTCCCCGCGTCGAAGCCGGCCGCCCGGAGCGCCGGCAGGATGGGCGCACCGGCGTACTGACGCTGCGCCCGGTGCCGCTCGTCCATCCGCTCACCGATGCCGGTCTCGACCAGCACCCGCCCCGCCGGCGTCTCCACCAGGAGGCAGTTGAGCGCCTGGGTCAGGCGCGACTCGGCGTCGATCTCGTCGGCGACGAGGCGTTCCCACATCATCCTGGGCACCGGCCCGAAGACCGTGCCCGCGTCGCTCTTGAACACGCCCGCCTGGATGAGCGCCACGCGCACCCCGCCGCCCAGGTCGGCGCGCCAGTCGACGTTCGCGGTGATGCCCACCGCTCAGCCGTCCTTCGTGCGCGGGCCGCCCTTGGTGGTGCGCCTGCTGCCTTCGAAGTCGCGGTGGAACGCGGACGCCGTGGGCGTGCTCTGGCCCTGGTACTTGGAGCCCAGCTCCTTGCTGCCGTACGGCCGCTCCACGGGGCTGGTCATGCGGAAGAAGCTGATCTGGCCGATCTTCATGCCGAAGTAGAGCGCGATCGGCAGGGTCGCCACGTTCGACAGCTCCAGGGTCAGGTTGCCCTTCCAGCCCGGGTCGACATAGCCCGCCGTCGAGTGGATGAGCAGGCCCAGCCGCCCCAGGGATGACTTGCCCTCCAGCCTGGAGACCAGGTCGTCCGGCAGCTCGATCCATTCCAGGGTCTGGCCCAGCACGAACTCGCCCGGATGGAGGATGAACGGCTCCTCGTCGCCGACCGCGACCAGGTCCGTGAGATCCGGCTGGGAGGTGCGCACGTCGATGTAGGGGTGGCGGTTGTTGCGGAAGACCCGGAACTCCCGATCGAGGTGGAGGTCCACGGAGGAGGGCTGGAGACACGATGCGTCGTACGGGTCGATGCGCACCCGCCCGGCCTCGATCGCGGCGCGGATGTCCCGGTCGGACAGGACGGACATCAGCGCTTGACCAGGCGGCGCGCGGACGGCACGCGCCCTGCCTCGACGAGCTCCAGGCTGGTCTGGCCCGGCGCGTCCGCGCGCGACGAGATGAGCTGGTCCACCTCGCGCTTGAGCTGCGCCAGGTCGTCGAAGCTCTGGTACACGCTCATGAACCGGATGTAGGCGATCTGGTCCAGGGCGCGCAGCCGCTCCATCGCCATCTGGCCCACGATCGCGGACTCGACCTCGTTGATGCCCTGGGATCGGAGCTCCGCCTCGATGGCATCCGCGGCCGCCTCCGCGGCGCCCGTCGGGACGGGTCGGCGGGTGAGCGCCTTCTCCAGGCCGCCCGCCAGCTTGGCCCGGTCGAACTCCTCGCGGACGCCGCTCCGCTTGACGACCACGAGGCGCGCGGATTCGACGCGCTCGTACGTGGTGAAGCGGTTGGCACACGCGCCGCACTCCCGCCGACGGCGGATCGTGGCGGCGTCATCGAGGTCGCGCGAGTCGACGACGCGGGTGTCGCGATCGCCGCAGCTGGGACAGCGCACGAGCGGTTGGGTCTCCGGGCGGGGCGCACCACAGGTTGTCTGGTCGGCGGTAGCGTACCACCGCCTCCGGGCGCTCGCGGGCGGTCAGCCTCTCGCGGCCCGCACGGCGGCCGCGAGACGGGGCACGATCTCGAACAGATCGCCCACCACGACGAGGTCCGCGAACTCAACGATGGGTGCGTCCGCGTCCTTGTTGATGGCCACGATGGTGCCCGCCGTCTGCACTCCCACCTTGTGCTGGACGGCGCCGCTGATGCCGCACGCGACGTAGAGCTCGGGCTTGACCATCTTGCCGGTCTGGCCGATCTGCTGGCTGTACCCGATCCAGCCGGAGTCGACGGCGGCGCGCGTGGCCCCCACCGCTCCCCCGAGCGCGTCCGCGAGGTTGCCGATGACCGCGAACCCCTCCGGCCCGCCCACGCCTCGGCCCCCGCCCACGATGACGCGCGCCTCCTCGATGGCCGCGGCGGCGGCCAAATGGGCGACCTGTTCTACGACCTGGACCGCGGGCAGCACGGCCGCCGCCGTCGGGATGGCCGTGACCGGCGCGGCCGCGGTCTCCGGGGCCGCCGCGGCGGCACCCGGCCGCACGAGCACGATGCCGCGGCCTCCCGCGAACGTGGACCGCGTCACGAGCCGGCCGCCGAACGTGGACATCTCGCCCACCGGAGCACCGTCCGCGAGGGTCACGCCCGCCGCGTTCACCAGGATCGGCAGGTCCGTGAGGCCCACCAGCGCCCCCGCGACATCCTTGCCGTCCGGGCTGGCGCCGACGAGCACCCAGTCGGGGGCGCGCTCGGCGATCGCCGCAGCCGCCTGGGCGGCGACGACCGCCGCGGCCGGTCCGGGCACCGACCCATCCGCCACGAGCACGGGCACGCCGTGGGACGCCATCGCCGGGGCGGCGGCCGCCGCGCCCTCTCCCGCGAGCAGCACCGCGGCCGTGGTGCCAGCCGCCTCCGCGAGGTCGCGGGCGAGCGCGACGAGCTCCAGGGTCAGACGCGTGGGGGCGCCGCCGGCGACCTCCCCGATGGCGAGGATGCCGGTCATCAGATGAGCCTCCGATCGCTGAGGAACGCGACGGTCCGAGCGACCGCCTCATCCACGGGTCCGCGGACGATGGTCGCGCCGGCGCGCTCGGGCGGCGGCTCCGCACCGAGCAGCCGGGTGCCCGCGAGCGACCCGCCCATGGTCGTCGGATCCAGGCCCAGGTCCGCGAGCGACAGCGTCCGGACCTCCTTGGAGCGGGCGCCCATGATGCCCCGCAGCGAGGGGTATCGCGGCTGGCCCAGGAGCTGGGTGCCCATCACCACCGCGGGCGTGGGCGCCTCCAGCACGTCGTATCCCGTCGCGCTGATGCGATGCGCGCGGACCCGACCCGGGGACGGCGCCTGGATGACCGAGGCATACGACAGGTAGGGCAGGCCCAGTCGCGCGGCCACCGCCGCGCCGACCACGCCACCCGACCCATCGGAGGTGTCCGCACCCACGAACACCAGGTCGAACGCGAGCGTGCGCAGCGCGGCCGCCAGCACGGCGACGGTGGCGCGGATGTCGCTGCCCGCGAGCGCGTCATCCTGGACGTGGACGGCGCGCGTGGCGCCCATCGCGAGCCCCTTGCGCAGCGCGTCCGCGGCACCCTGGGGCCCCATCGACAGGAGGGTCACCTCGCCGCCGTCTGGCTCGACCAGCTGGAGCGCGCGCTCCAGGGTGTATTCGTCGGCGCCGTTGGCCTCCAGCTGTTCGCGCTGGGTCCGTCCCGAGGCGTCGAGGCGCTCCGTGCCCACCACGGGCACGGCCTTGACGAGGACCACGATGTGCACGGATCGACCTCGATTGCATGCCTGTCAGGCGTGTCAGGCAGGCGTCGCGGGGCGCCTGCTGGGTGTCTCGACTCTAGCAAGCGCCCCGGAACGCCGCCGGGCGCCGGTCCGGCCCGGGACCCCCGCACCGTCAGCGGTCCGCGAGGGCCTCGCTGACGATGCGGGTGAGCTGGGGCCATTCCACCAGGAACGCGTCGTGGCCCTTCGTGGACGTGATCTCCAGGTACCGCGCGGACACCCCCGCGGACTCCGCGGCCGCCAGGAGGGAGCGCACCTGGCGCGGCCCGTAGAGGATGTCGTCCTCGATGCCCACGCCGGTGATGCGCGCGCCTGCCGACGCGAGCGGGCGGAACGCCTCGACGATGCCGCCCCGGTCGCGGCCCACGTCGTGCCGGTCCATGGCGCCCACCAGGACGCGGTAGGTGTCGGGATCGAAGCGCTCCGCGATCTTGTGTCCCTGGTGCTCCAGGTAGCTCACGACCTCGAAGCGCCCGTCACCCTGGCGCTGGCGCCCGAACCGCTCCTCGAAGTCGGTCTCGGAGCGATAGGTGGTCATCGCGAGCTGGCGCGCCAGGGCCATCCCGTCGACGCCCAGGCGGTCGATGAGGACGGCCTGGATGTGGTTCCAGGCCACGGCCATGGGCCCCGTCGCGGCGGGGGCGGCCATGGGCAGCAGATGGTCCACGCTGCCGGGCCGCTCGAGGGCCACCTCCATGGCGACCATGCCGCCGAGGCTGCCCCCGGTGACCAGCGCCCAGCGCTCCAGGCCGAGGGCGTCCGCCAGCCGCCAGATGGCACGCGCCTGGTCGCGCGTCGTGACGGCCGGGAACGCCGGACCGTACGGGACGCCCAGGTGCGGGTCGATGGACACCGGGCCGGTGCTGCCGTAGCGTCCGCCGAGCAGGTTGGCGCACAGCACGCCGGTGTTCGTGGTGTCGATCGCGCGGCCGGGGCCGATGAGCGGCGACCACCAGTCGCCCGCCGCGTCCGCGGAACCGGTGAGCGCGTGCACGACGAGCGCCTGGGGCGCCGTCCCGGGCGCCGGGCCGTCGTGCCGGAAGGCCATGACCAGATCCGGCAGCCGGGCGCCCGACTCGAGGGTGAACGACCCGAGGGCGGCGGTCTCGACGCGGCCGGATGACCAGGGCGGGCCGGACCGGGACGCGCCGGTCCCGGTCCGTGCCTGCCCTGTCACGGTCACCCTGTCCGTCGGCCGCAGCGTGAGGGTCACCCGGCCGCGCCGGCCGCGGCCGGCGCGACGGCGATCTCCAGCGCCTGCGCGAGATCGGCGATGAGGTCGTCCGGATGCTCCAGGCCCACCGACAGGCGCACCAGGTCGGGCGTGACGCCGGTCGACAGCTGCTCCTCGGCGCCCAGCTGCTGGTGGGTCGTGGAGGCGGGATGGATGATGAGCGACTTGGCATCACCCACGTTGGCCAGCAGGCTGAACAGCTTCACGGCATCGATCAGCCGGGCGCCCGCCTCGGCACCGCCGCGGACGCCGAAGGTGACCATGCCTCCGAAGCCGCCGACGAGATAGCGCTTCGCCAGCGCATGGCTGGGGTGCGACTCGAGTCCGGGATAGTTCACCCAGGCGACCTCCGGCCGGGTCGCCAGCCAGCGCGCCACGGCCAGCGCGTTCTCGCTGTGCCGCGCGATGCGCAGCGGCAGCGTCTCGAGGCCCTGGAGGAACAGGAACGCGTTGAACGGGCTGAGCGCGGCACCGAGGTCCCGCAGGCCCTGGACGCGCAGCTTGAGGATGAACGCGAGGTTGCCGAAGGCGCCCGTGTAGCTGATGCCGTGGTACGACGGGTCGGGTTCCACGAAGTCCTGGACGAAGCGCGGCGAGGCGGCCCAGTCGAACGTGCCCCCGTCCACGACCACGCCGCCGATGGCGGTGCCGTGTCCGCCGATCCACTTCGTGGCGCTGTGGATGACGACATCCGCGCCGTGCTTCAGGGGCTGCGCCAGCAGCGGCGCGAACGTGTTGTCCACGATGACCGGCACGCCCCGCGCGTGGGCCGCGTCGGCGATCGCCCGCAGGTCGTGGACGTCCAGGCGGGGATTGCCGATGAGCTCCAGGAACACGCCCTTGGTGCGGTCATCGATGGCCGCCGCGAAGGCCTGCGGGTCGGACCCGTCCACGAACGTCGTGGTGATGCCGATCTTGGGCAGCGTGTGGGCCAGCAGGTTGTACGTGCCGCCGTAGAGGCTGGAGCTGGCCACCAGGTTGTCGCCGGCGCGCGCCAGGTTGAGGAAGGTGAGCGTCTCGGCCGCCTGGCCGGAGGCGACACCCAGCGCCGCCACGCCGCCCTCGATGGCGGCGACGCGCTGCTCGAACACGTCCGTGGTCGGATTCATGATCCGGGTGTAGATGTTCCCGAACTCCTGGAGCCCGAACAGGCGCGCGGCATGGGCGGCGTCGTTGAAGACGTAGGAGGTGGTGGCGTAGATCGGCACGGCGCGGGCGTTCGTGGCCGGGTCGGGCTTCTGACCGGCATGCAGCGCCAGCGTCTCGGGACGCAGGGTGGCGGTCGTCTCGGGGTCAAGGGTGGCCATGGGGCTCTCCGATGTGGTGGTCGATGGTGATGGTGGCTCGCCGGGTCCCGGTGCCCCGTCGGGGCATTCCTGCTGGGCGGTCGTCCCGTCGTATCGGTCGGAGGAAATGAAGCGGCCGCGGTCCTGTCACAGGATCCGCGGCCCCGGGACCGTGTCCTTGGTCGCCCGACCCGCCTGGCGGGTGGTCCGCGACCTCAGACCCCATCCTCCACTCGGCGGGGCCGCCTGCGCATGCGACACATGCACATGCTCAGACACATCCACATGTCCATGGGGCGGCGTCCGCGGCAGACGGGGTGGTTCAGCACCCCTCGATGATGGGGTCTGGATGGTCGCGCTGTCAACCGCGCACATCCGCGGATCGGAGGGCGGACCGCCCGGGGCGGGGCAGCCGTCAGCGCCGCGCGGTCACGACCGGCAGCTGGCGCTCCGGCCGAGCGGCGATCGACGCCGCCAGCACCTCCGAGACGTCCAGCGCCTGGACGCCGTCCGCGCTCCCGCCGGCGCCGGCGAGGCCGTCCCGGAGCATGACCAGGCAGAAGGGGCACGCGGTGGCCACCGTCTCCGCGCCCGTGTCGAGCGCCTGTCGCGTGCGCTCCGCGTTGATGCGCGTGCCCCGGGTCTCCTCCATCCACATCCGGCCACCGCCGGCCCCGCAGCAGAACGTGCCGCGGCCGCTCCGCTCCATCTCCCGCAGCTCCAGGCCGGGCACCGCGCCCAGCACGGCGCGCGGCTGGGCGATGACCCCGTTGTAGCGCGCCAGGTAGCACGAGTCGTGGTAGGTCAGGGTGCGGGGCGTCAGCCCGGACGGGTCGCCCGGATCGGCGGCGCGCAGTCTCCCCTCCTCCACCAGGCGCGCCAGGAAGGCCGAGTGGTGGATGACCTCGAACGTGCCGCCCAGGTCGGGGTACTCGTTGCCGATGGTGTTGAAGCAGTGGGGACAGGCCGTGACGATGGTCGCGGGGCGGTAGCGTCGCAGCGTCTCGATGTTGCCCTGCGCCAGCACCTGGTACACGTACTCGTTGCCCATCCGCCGCGCCGGGTCGCCGGTGCAGCTCTCCTCCTGGCCCAGCACCGCGTACCGGACCCCGGCCGCGTCGAGGCAGGTGACGAACGCCCGCGCCACCCGCTTGTTCCGGTCGTCGAACGCCGCGGCGCAGCCGACCCAGTAGAGGCACTCCAGCTCCGCCACGGCGTCCGGTCCGGCGGCCGCCACCTCCGCCGCGGTCGGCACCGCGAAGGGCAGGCCCCGTGTCCAGCCCAGGCGTGCCGAGGCCGGCTGGCCCCACGGATTGCCGTGGCGCTCCATCGCCGTCATCGCACCCGTCAGCTCGGCCGGGAACCGCGACTCCTCGAGGACCAGGTTCCGGCGCAGCCCCACGATCTTGTCCACGTGCTCGATGAGCACCGGGCACGCCTCCACGCAGGCGCCGCACGTGACGCAGTCCCAGACGGCGTCCTCGGGGATCGCGGCACCCACGATGGGCCGTTCCGCGACCGCCCTCGACAGGTCGATGGGCCCGCGGTTCCGGTCCAGCCACGGCACCAGCGGGACCCCCGCCTCCGCCTCCACGGACAGCTCCCGCAGGCCCATGACCAGGGTCTTGGGGTTGAGCGGCTTGCCGGTGCTCCAGGCCGGGCAGGCATCCTGGCAGCGGCCGCACTCGGTGCACGTGAAGCCGTCCAGCAGGTCCTTCCAGGAGAGGTCCGCGATCGTCTTGACCCCGAACCGGGCCGCGTCCGCCTCCAGGTCCATCATCGGCAGCCGGCCGCGCGGCGCCAGCTTGCGGAACGCGGTGTTGAAGAACGCCGTGGCGATGTGGAGGTGCTTGGACCGCGGCAGGTACGCCAGGAAGAGGCTGATGGCGGCGATGTTCAGCCAGAAGCAGACCGCGTACCCCGCCCCGAGCCATTCGGGGGGAAGCGCGGACAGGGGCGCCGCGAGCGCGTTCGCGGCCCATGCCCAGGCGGCGTCCGGATCGCCGTGTCGCGCGATCCGGAACGACTCCGCGAGCAGCTCCGAGGCGACCACGGCACCGATGAGCAGCAGGATCCGCAGGCCGTCGCGGGAGAGGGTGAGGCGGCGCGGCCGGATCACGACGCGTCGGAACAGGGCGACCCCGATGCCCGCCAGCACCGCGACCATCATCAGGCTCTGGACCACCAGCAGGAGTCGCCACAGCCAGCCGTCCAGCGGCCACGCCACGGCCGCATGGACCCATCCGAACAGCAGTCGATCGAGCGTCCCGATGGTCAGGATCACGAAGCCCCAGAAGATCGCCGCGTGCATCCAGCCCGCGGTGGGGTCGCGGAACATCCGGACCTGGAGCAGCGCGAAGCGCACCATCGCGCGCACCCGGGTGTCCCCCCGGTCGGTGACCGACGCGGGCTGGACCGCCCCGAACACCCGCAGGTGGCGGGCCATCTGGAGCAGGAACAGCGTCGCCGCGGCGAGGAACGCGATCGGCGCGAGCGGATAGAGCGGGACCTCGTCGGGCATCAGCCCCAGATGCTACGCGCCCCGGGCGCGCCGGTCAGGCCGGGTCCGCGTGGCGCGTGTGGCCGGCGAGGATCTCCAGCGCGTGCTCCAGCATGGACGCGACCGCCTCGAACGACTCGAGGGCGGCCCGCGGGCTGCCCGGGACCGCGACCACGAGCACGTCTCCCATCGCGACCGCGAGCGAGCGGGACAGGTCGGCGAGCGGCGTGGAGCGGCGACCGGCGGCGCGCATGGCCTCCCCGAACCCGGGGATCTCCAGGCTGGCGATGGAGCGCAGCGCCTCCGGCGTCCGGTCGCGCGGACCCAGGCCCGTCCCGCCGGTGCAGATGACCAGCCGCGCGCCATCCGCAGCGCCGGCACGGATCGCCGCCGCGATCGCGCCGGGCTCGTCCGCGACCACGGCGCGGGTCACCTCGCACCCGGCCGCCGAGACGCGGGCCGCCAGTCCGGCGCCCCCGGTGTCCTGCCGGGTGCCCGCCGCCACCCCGTCCGACACGGTCAGCACGAGCGCCCGGACCGGGCGTGCGGCGAGACCTGCGACGGGATCGCGCTGGTCAGCCACGGCGCCGGGGCCCGCGGGGTCGCGCTGGTCAGCCACGGCGCCCTGGCCCCGCGGGGTCGCGCGGGTCAGCCACGGCGCTGGGGCCCGCGGACCCCACGCGGCACCGGCCGCCGCTCTCCCGCGCCGCCCTCCGGGTCGGCGGGCCGGTGCCACTCCCCGGACCTGCCGCCGGACTTCTCCAGCAGCCGCAGGCTCCGGATCTCCGCGGAGCGATCGACGCCCTTGACCATGTCGTAGACGGTCAGCGCGGCCACGGCACAGGCGGTCATCGCCTCCATCTCCACGCCCGTGGGGCCCGTGGTGGCGGCGGTGGCCTTGATGCGGAGCCGCCCGCCGGAGCGGTCGGGGGTGATCTCCACGCCCAGGTCGGTGAGCGGGATGGGGTGGCACAGCGGGATGAGGTCGGCGGTCTGCTTGGCGCCGATGACGCCCGCCAGCTCCGCGACCGTGAGCACGTCTCCCTTGGGGCCGGCGCCGTCGATGACCAGGCTGAGCGTCTCCTGCTCCAGGTGGACCCATGCCTCCGCCACCGCGCGTCGGGCGGTGGCGGGCTTCTCCGTGACATCCACCATGCGCGGGCGACCGCGCCGATCCACGTGGGTCAGGCGCCGCCGGTCCCGGCGCGTGGCCGGCTGGGTGGGATCGAAGCTCATCGGGTCGGTTCCTCGTCGATGCGCAGGACGTCCACGACCGAGCCCGCAGGCAGGGCGTCGACCTCCTCGGGGATGATGGCGAACCCGTCGGAGCGGGCGAGCGCGGAGAGCACATGGGACCCCTGGCCGCCCGCCAGCACGGCGGACGGCAGCCCGGGGTCGGCCGGGTCCGGCACGATGCGGACGCGCAGGAAGGCGCGACGCCCGTGGGAGGTGCGCACGGACTCGGACAGGCGCGCCCGGATGACGCGCCGCCCGACGGCGTCCGCGTGTCCAGCCAGGGTGCGCAGCACGGGGCGCACGAACAGCTCGAACGTCACGAACGCGCTGACCGGGTTCCCGGGCAGGCCGAACAGCAGGACCGGGCGACCCTCGGGGCCGTCCGCCCGACCGAAGGCGACGGGCTTGCCGGGCTGGATCGCGACCCGCCACAGCTCCATCCGGCCCACCGCGTCGAACGCCTCCTTCACCTCGTCGTGGGCGCCCACCGACACGCCGCCGCTGGTCACCACGAGGTCCGCCGACGCGATGCCCCGCCGCAGCCGATCGAGCACCGCCGACCGGTCGTCTCCCACCAGCCCGAGCGGCACGACCTGGGCACCGGCCGCGGCGGCCAGCGCCGCGAGGGCGACGGAGTTGGAGTCCGGGATCTGCGCCGGACCGAGCGGCTCGCCGGGGGCCACCAGCTCGTCGCCGGTGCCCAGGATCGCGACCCGCGGCCGTCGCGCCACGCGCACCTGGCCCAGGCCGCCCGCGGCGAGCACCGCGACGGCCGCGGGCGTGAGCTGTGTCCCGGCGGCGACGAGCACGTCGCCGGCCTCCAGGTCGCTGCCGCGGATCCGGATGTGCGCCCCGGGTGCGGGCGCCACCAGAATCGCCACCTGTCGCGGGAGCGCCGCGAGGCCGGGCGTCGCGTCGGTCTGCTCCACGGGCACCACGGCGTCGGCACCCGCGGGCAGCATGGCGCCGGTGAGCACGCGCATCGCGGTCCCGGGCTCCACCGGGCCGACCGGCGCGTGCCCCGCCGCTGACTCCCCGGTCACGCGCAGCCGCACGGGCTCCGACGGGCTGGCGGTCGCGACGTCCGACGCGCGGACCGCGAACCCGTCCATCGCGGAGTTGTCCCAGGGCGGCAGGGTGAACCGCGCGAGGCCCGGTTCCAGCAGCACGCGGCCCAGCGCCGCGCCGATGGGCACGGACTCCGGGGGCAGCGGCGCGACGCCCGCCAGCATCCGCTCACGCGCGTCCTCGAGCCGCAGCGGCGGGATGTCGTCGGTCATCACAGGCCCATGAGCACGCGGCCCATCATCGCCGGCGCCATCAGCGCCCGGCCGCGCGGGCACGCTCGCGCTCCCTGCGGTCTCGGGCCACGCGGGAGCGCATCAGCTGGTGGACTCGCTCTCGGGTGACGAACCCCAGGAACCGTCCGTCACCCCCGTCGACCACGGCGAACGCCTCGCGGCGCGACTGCTCGAAGCGGGCCACGACCTCCAGCAGCGGCTGGTCGGGCGGGACGGCATCGAGGTCCGCGAGCGGCCGCATGATGGCGGACACCGGGGTCGCGGGCCATGACGCCCGGGGCAGCCCGTCCGCGTCGATCACGTCGACGACCCCCAGGAGCCGCCCGTCCTGACGCACCGCGTAGACGCCGCTGCCGCCGGTCTGTCGGGCATCCTCCGCCATCAGGGTGTCGAGCAGCAGGGTGGGCGCGATCCCCGCCGGGTCGGCCTCGAGCGCATCGCCTACCGTCAGCCCGTCCAGCAAGGCCACGAATCGACCGGTGTTGTACGAGGAGCGCGCCAGCCGCGTCAGCAGCCAGCCGATGAGCACCAGCCACAGCCCGGGCAGGAGGCCGCCCTGGAGCGCCCACAGGAACCCGGCGAAGATGAGCAGGTAGCCGACCGACCGGACGAAGACGCTCGCCCGGCGGCCCGCGAGCAGCATGCGCACCCGCTGCCGCAGGCTGGTCATCCGAGTGGGCGTCATCATCCCGCCCCGGGATCCGGCACGACCCGCGCCGCGCGCCTGGCCAGGGACCGGCCGACCAGCCAGGTCACGCCGCCCAGGACCACGACGCCCAGGCCGAGCATCGCTGCCGCCGCCTGCCAGAACGCGAACGGATAGAGCTGCACCAGCCGCGAGGTCGTCGGGTCGAACGCCCAGCCGCCGCCCGGGAAGAAGACCCGGTGGAACAGCTCGAACAGCGGCTCGAAGGCGAGCAGCCCGACGACACCGATGACGAGGGTGGCACCCGCGGCGAGGAGCCCGCCGCGGGCGATGCCCCGCCAGGTCGCGGCACGGTCCGCGCCGCGCGCCAGGCGCATGCCGAGCACCGCCATCGAGACCGCGCCCCCCGCCAGGAGCAGCCACAGCAGGGACCGCGCGTCGCGAAGGTGGGCGACCTCGTCGGCGGCGTACACGGGGCTGCCGTCGGGCGCGAGGACCGCGAACGGACCGCCCAGCACCAGGTCGGCGACCGTCGCATCGGACAGCCCGCGGGCGATGGCAGGGGTCGTGCCCAGCCACGCGTCGGCCCGTGCCACGTCCAGCAGCGGATGCATCACGAGCGGCGTCAGCAGCGGCAGCATCGCCAGCGCCAGGATCGCGAGGACCGTCGCGATGGACACCAGGGCCGCCGCAGCCGGGGAACGTCGCGTCGCCATCGCGGGCAGTGGCGCGGACGGGGCGCCGACGAGCGTCATGCCCCGATTGTGGCACGTCCGGGCGACCCGACCCGGATGCCCGGCGGCGAGGCCTCGGGCGCCTACTCCTCCTCGAGGGTGTGCGCCTGGAGATACCAGCCCTCGATGGTGAGCTCGTCGGGCGCGGGCATGCCCAGGGTGTCCGCGGCTTTCAGCACGCGCGACCGGAACGCGTCGTGGTCGAGCGCGAGCAGGTCGTGCAGGCCCACGATGCCCGCCTGGG
Organism: Chloroflexota bacterium; assembly: GCA_034436555.1. Lineage (GTDB taxonomy): Bacteria > Chloroflexota > Limnocylindria > Limnocylindrales > CSP1-4 > JAFMJV01. The sequence goes on from DAOTUU010000033.1 coordinate 222,251, forward strand.
TGAACATGACCTGCTCATCCGGCCCGAACCCCGCCAGGTTCAGCAGGAGCGCCTCATCGCGCCAGTCGGCGATGTCGTTGGTGCTGACCTGGATCTGGTCCGCCAGCGTCTGTCGTCGGGTGCGGGTCTCCGACACCTCCAGCAGCAGTCCGGTCGTGAACACCCCCTGGCGTTCGAGGCGCTCGAGCAGGAGCTGCGGGACGCGCTGGAGCTGTTCGATGGGCGGCACGGTCGGCGCGATCCTCCAAGGGGTGGGCCTGCGGCGGACGGGATGGCCTGCTGATGATGCCACGTCCCGTCCGCCGTCTGGGCGGTCGGGACGGTCAGCCCTCGGGCGCGTCGCCCCAGATCTGATGGTGCCAGCCCTTCCGGGTGGCCCCGGTCAGCTCCACCATCACGTGCTTGACCTGGGTGTACTCGTCGAACGAGTAGCTGGACATGTCCTTGCCGAAGCCCGACTGCTTGAAGCCGCCGTGCGGCGTGTCCGAGCTGAGCGGCAGATGGTCGTTGACCCACACCGTGCCGAAGTTGAGCCGCCTGGCGGCGCGCATGCCGACGTGGACGTCCCTGGTCCAGACGCTCGCCGCCAGGCCGTAGCGCGTGTCGTTGGCGCGGTCGATCGCCTCGTCCTCCGTGTCGAACGGGAGGACCGTGAGCACCGGGCCGAAGATCTCCTGCTGGACGCACTCGCTGTCCTGGGCGAGGTCCGCCAGCACCGTCGGCTGGAAGAAGGCGCCGTCCGGCAGGCCCGCCACCTGCGGCCGGTGTCCGCCGGTCACCAGCCGCGCCCCGGCGGCGACCGCGCGGTCCACGAAGCCCTGGACGCGAGCCACCTGGGTCGCGCTGATGAGCGTGCCCAGGTCCGTGGCCGGGTCGCCCGGATCGCCGATGCGGATCTCCTCGGTGAAGCCCCGGAGCAGCTCCAGGTACGTCTGGTAGACCGGTCGCTGGACGTAGATGCGGGTGGCCGCCGTGCAGTCCTGGCCGGCGTTGATGAAGCCGCCCGCGACCGCGCCGCGCGCCGCCGCCTCGAGGTCCGCGTCCGCGAACACGAGGAACGGCGCCTTGCCGCCCAGCTCCAGGTGGACGCGCTTGAGGTTGCGCGCGGCGAGCTCCTGGATCCTCACGCCCGTGGCGGAGTCTCCCGTGAGCGACACCAGGTCGATGTCCATGTGCCCGGCGATCGCGGCGCCCACCTCGTCGCCCGGGCCGGTGACGATGTTGAGGACGCCCGGCGGCAGGCCCGCCTCTTCCGCCAGCGCCCCCAGCCTGAGCGTCGTGAGGGGCGTGGCGCTGGCGGGCTTGAGCACCACCGAGTTGCCGGCGGCGAGCGCCGGGCCGATCTTCCAGATGGCCATCATGAAGGGATAGTTCCAGGGCGCCACCTGGCCCGCGACCCCGATCGGCTCCCGGCGGATCATGGACGTGTGATCGGTGGAGTACTCCGCGGCGGCTCGACCGTCGAGGTGGCGCGCGGCGGCCGCCATCTGACGCAGGTTGTCCGGAGCGAAGGGGATGTCGTTGGAGCTGCGGAACTTGATGGCCGTGCCCGTCTGGGCCACCTCCAGCGCGACGATCTCGTCGAGGTCCCGCTCGATGAGGTCGGCGAGCCGGTTGAGCACGGCGCAGCGCATGGGCAGCCACTGGCCGCGCCAGCGCTCGTCGCGGAACGCCTCGCGGGCGGCGGCCACGGCGCGGTCCACGTCCGCGGCGGTGCCGCGCGGCACCCGCCCCACCACCTGGCCGGTGGCGGGGCTCCGGACGTCGGTCCACCGGCCGCTCTCCGATTCGACCCACGCCCCACCGATGAGCATGCGCAGCTCGGTGGTCGATGCGACGGCCATGATGTCCTCCTCCGACTCCCTCGGTCGCGCCTCCACCCGTGCGGGGCGGCGCCCGGCGACGCGCGGTCCGGACGGCGTGCCGTGGACAGTCTACCGCCGCCCGGCGACGATGCCGGGCGGCGGTGTGGCGGCTGTGCGACGGCGAGCGCGAGGCGGGCCGATGGGCGAGGCGCGACGGCGCGGGCGAGGCGCGGGCCGGTCGCGAGACGTGCCGATGGCGAGGCGCGGGCCGATCGCGAGGGACCGGCGCGGTGCCTCGCGGACGTTCAGGCGAGCGTGGCGCTGACCGACAGCTCCACGTTGCCCTTCAGCGAGCGCGAGATGGGGCAGCCGTCCTTGGCGCCCTCCGCGAGCGAGGCGAACGTCGCCTGGTCGATGCCGGCCACGGACCCCGTCACGGTCAGCGCGGACCGCGTGACGCTGAAGCCTGCGTCCCCCTTCTCGAAGCTGACCTCCGCGGCCACGTCGAGCGATGTCGCCGGGGTGCCGTTCTTGGCCAGACCGTTGCTGAACGCCATCGCGAAGCAGGCCGCGTGCGCGGCGGCGAGCAGCTCCTCGGGGCTGGTCATGCCCGTGTCGGACGCCTCCGCGCGTGCTCGCCATGTGACGGGCAGGTCGCGGATCGTGCCGCTCGTGACGGCGCTCACGGCGCCGTTCCCGGTGAACAGGTCGCCGTTCCAATGGGCCTCTGCGCGTCGGACCTGGGCCATGCGTGTACCTCCTGTGGTGCGCTGGGGGCTGCCGGGTGGCGGGGCCGCGACCTGGCCGCGACATGGTCCCACAGGCCGGCCCCGAGGGGCGGCGGGGGGGGTGGACCGACCGATGCGTTCAGTCGCCGCGACCTGGGCGCGCCATCCGCGGCACCTCGACCGACGCATAGGGATGGGTCCAGCGGATCGCCTGCCACTCGCCGAGGAAGTGCCGCGACAGCTGCGACAGCGCGACCAGCCGGGTCCCCTGGCGGTTCCAGCGCCAGCGGCAGCGGTCGCACGCGCGCGACCAGCGCGTCAGCTGGAACCCCACGACGTAGGTCCGACCCGGCTCGATGGCCCCGGGCTCGGTCGCGGTGACCTCCAGCTCCTCCCACCGCCCGTCGCCGTCGTCGTCGTCCAGGTCGAAGCTCGCACCGGGCAGGTCGGAGATCGCGGAGCCGGTCCCGGACATCCGGCTGGCGAGGTCGTTGAGCTCCTGCGTGTACCGCAGGCCCTGCGCCTCGTACCGCCGAAGCGCCCGGGCGGTCTTCCGGCTCCAGGTGAGTCGCAGGAACACGTACACCGAGTCCCGCGGCTGGCGGTATCCCGCGAGCGTCAGCGTCACCACGACGACCCTGGGCGTCCATGTGGCGCCGCCCACGCCCACCGGGTGTGTGGCGGCAGAGGCGTCCCGCGCCAGCAGCAGGACCGCGAGCAGGACCGGGATCAGCGTGCCACCGGCGCGTCCACGGCGGCGCGTCGCACGCCGGTCGCTCACCCGTCCTGCGACGCCAGCTCGCGACCGATCGACGTCACCAGTTCCCAGGTGCGCCCGACGTGGCGCCACTCCGTGCGAGGGTTTCCGATGGCGAGCCGGATGGTGTAGCGACCGTCCAGCCGGGTGTGGGACAGGAATGCCTCGCCGGTGGCGTTGACGCGGGCCATCAGGGTCTCGTTGAGCGCGTCCAGGCGCGCCGCCACAGCAGGCTCTCGCTCGCGACCCGCCAGCTCCGACGGGCGATATCGGAAGCACAGCGTCGCGAACGGCGCGGGCGCCAGGCGCTCCGCGTCGGGGTCGGCGTCGATGAGGGCGGCGAGTCGCGCCGCCATCGCCAGGTGTCGCTCGAGCCTGGACCGGAGACCCTCGATGCCGAAGTAGCGCAGCAGCATCCACAGCTTGAGCGCCCGGAATCGACGACCGAGCTGCGGCGCGTATTCGTTGTAGTCCCGACCCGAGGAGGCGCCGCCGGTGGTCCGCAGGTACTCCGGCACGAGGCTGAACGCGGCGCGCACCACCTCGAGCCGCCGGCTGAGCAGGAGCGAGCAGTCGAGCGGCGTGAACAGCCACTTGTGGGGGTTGACGACCATGGAGTCGGCGCGCTCCCAGCCCGCGAACGGGGCGCGACGCTCCGGGACGAGCGCCACGACTCCCGCGTACGCCGCGTCAACGTGGAGCCACAGCCCCTCGCGCTCGGCGACGTCCGCGATCGCGGCGACCGGGTCGATGGCGGTCGAGGACGTGGTGCCGACGGTGGCCACGATCGCGCACGGCGTCCAGCCTGCCTCCCGGTCCTCGGCGATGGCGGCGGCGAGCGCCGTCACATCCATCGCGAGGTCCGCATCCGTCCCGATCCGCCGGACGCCCGCCCGGCCGATGCCCAGGGTCATGGCCGCCTTCTCGACGGAGCTGTGGGCCTCCGTGGAGGTGTAGATGCGGAGTCGGGGGCGTGCGCCCAGTCCCTCTGCCGCCGCGTCCCCGGTGATCGCCTGGCGGGCCGCCGCGAGTGCCGTGAGCGTGCTCGTGGACGCGGTGTCCGTGAGCAGCCCGTCGAACGCCGCGGGCAGCCCGAGCGCCTCCCGCAGCCACTGCACGACGATGCCCTCCAGCTCCGTGGCGACGGGTGCCGTGCGCCACAGCATCGCGTTCGCGACGTAGGTGGACATCAGCATCTCGCCCAGGATGCCGGGGCCGGACGCGGTGCTCGGGAAGTACGCGAAGAACCCCGGGTGCTGCCAGTGCGTGATGTTCGGCTCGACGATGGCGCGCACGTCGGCGAGGATCGCGTCCAGGGGCTCCGGGTCGGCGGGCGGCGGACCATCCAGCAGCGCGGCCAGCTCGCCCGGACGGACGCGCGGCAAGACGGCGTGAAGCTCCACGTCCCGGAGATAGTCGGCCATCTGGTCCACCACGCGGTGGGCGGCGGCGCGGAAGACCTCGACGGGCATGTCGCCCGTGCCCTCGAGCTGGGCTGCGTCAAGCGCGGGGATGCCCGCGGCGGGCAGCGGGGAGTCCTCGATCACGATGTGCCTCCAGCCGAACGCGGTCACACCCGGGTCGGCGGTCAGTGGGTCCGGGACGGCGAGCGGCTCAGGGGCGGATCCACTCCAGGAACACCCGGTAGGTGCCGCGCGCGGGGTCGGCGGCGAGCGTCGCCGAGCCGTCCTTGCGCGTCCGCACGCCGAACTCCACCCCGAACTTGTGGGCGCCGCTCTCGCGCGCCGCGGGAACCACCGTGGCCGCCACCTCCGCGATGAGGCCGGCGACCGTGGCGGGCGCCTCGAACGCCTCGAGAGACCCGTCGTCCAGGTCACCCGAGACCTCGATGGCCTCGACGTCGGCCTCCGCCTCCACCTGCTTCGATCGCTTGCCCATGGGTCACCTCCGGAGATGCGCCGGCTCCGCTCGGGAACCGGTCGCCACGCTGGTCTGGGGCGGCCCGCGGGCCGCGGATGTGGCCATTCTCGCCCAGGGGGCGCTCGGGCGCGTCCGCGGGCGATGGGCGATGGGCGATCCCTGCCGGCGATCCGGTCGGCGCGGGCGTCCGCCGCTCGCGCGGGCGCTGCGGGCGGCGCCGGCGCTCAGCGCTCCGTGCGGTCCTCGATCTCCCAGGCGTGGTCGAGGGCATGCCACGCGATGCGGCGCGCAGCGTAGCGGGGCGGCCACGCGGCGCCCTCGGCCGGCGTCTCGTCGCCTGCGCGGGACAGGCGGGCCACGATCGCCGCCCGCCGTTCAGCATCGGTGGCGGTCTTCGGAACGCGGGCACCGCATGCTCGCGCGTACGCCTCGCATGCGCCCGCGACGTGCTCCACGATCGCGTCGCGATCGCGCCCGCCACCCCGTGGCCCCTTGCGGAGCGAGGCCGGGGCCACCGCGGCGGCGGCGTCGAACGTGGCGAACGCCGCGACCACGATGTCGGCCAGGCGCGCGGCCTCCGAGCCGTCCACCCGATCGCGGTCCGCATCGAACACGACCGCCGGGATGCCGAACGCCGTGGAGCCGTCGCCCGGGCGCGTCTCGACGACCTGGTACGGACCGTCCGCCGGCGGCGCCGACCGCGCCAGCCGGGCCACGGTCGCATACCGGGGATGGGCGGCGGCGAGCGCCTCGACGGCGGCCTCGGGCGTCCTGCCCGACCGGCTCCAGCCTGGCCAGTCGAGCGCGGAGGCGTGGCATCGCCTGGCCGTCGTCTCGAGCGCCACGCGGATCGGAGGTCGGCCGGTCATCGTGCCAGTATGCGGGCTCGCCGGGCCGACCTGCCCCCGACGACGGGTCGGCGCCGTCTGCCGCCCGGATGCCACCCAGCCGACCGCTCGACGGTCCGGCCCCGCGTCCGCGCGACACACGGGGGTAGACAGAGGGGCGATGCTGATAGCGCCGCGCCTCGGTCCTCCGGGGCGGGTCCGAGGAGGCAGGCCATGCCCGAGGACCGAGACGACACCGGCCGCGACCGGGGCGGGAGGCTGAGGACGACGCTCGCGTGGGCGGTGGTGCTCGCCGGGATCGCGCTGCTGCTGGCGGTGCTGATCGAGGGCGGGGCGCTCGAGGGCACTCCGCTGGCCCTGTGAGTGAGCGCCGCCCGACCGCCCGCGGGGTTCAGGCACTCGCGCGTCATCAAGGCCACGGAAGAGGGCCGAGCCGACATCGCGGGTGCGTGGCGCCGCATCGTCGCCGCCTCAGGCAGCAGCGCCGGCCGCGCGGGGGGACGTCCACGCTCAGAGAGATGGTCGGGGCGAGACGATTCGAACGTCCGACCTCCTGAACCCCATTCAGGTGCGCTACCAGGCTGCGCCACGCCCCGATCTCAGGTCGCTGAGTCTACCACGGCGACCTCGCCGGTCAGCCGGACCACCCGGGCAGGCCGGCGAGCTCCGCCCTGGACTCCCGCGCCAGCAGGTCGGACAGGCACTGGCGCACCGGCTTGTCCTCGAACAGGGCGCGATGGACCTCCGTGGCGATGGGCAGCTCCACGCCCAGGCGGGCTGCCAGCGCCAGCGCGGCGTCCACGGTGTAGGCGCCCTCCGCGACCCCGGACAGCGAGGGCTCGATCTCCGCCCAGCGCCGGCCGGCCGCCAGCTCCATGCCCAGCCGGTGGTTGCGCGACAGCCGCGACGCGCACGTCGCCAGGACGTCGCCCACGCCCGCCAGCCCCGCGAACGTCAGGGGGTTGGCACCCGCGGCCGCGCCCAGGCGCGTCATCTCCGCCAGGCCGCGCGTCACGATCGCCGCCTTGCCGCTGTCGCCGAACCCCAGCTGCTCCGCGGCACCCGCCGCGATCGCCACGATGTTCTTGAGGGCACCCGCCAGCTCCACGCCCACGATGTCGCGGTTGGTGTAGAGGCGGAACGACCGGCTGCCCAGGCGCGCCACGACCGCGGCGCCGACCGTCTCGTCCGGACAGCCCACGACCGAGCTGGCGGGCAGCCCGCGCGCGATCTCCGGCGCCAGGTTGGGCCCGGAGAGCGCGGCGATGCGACCTGCCGTCGCGGGCGCCTCCTGCGCGACGACCTCGCTCATCCGGGCGAGCGTGCCGTGCTCGATGCCCTTGGCCACCGACAGCACGATCGCCCCGCCCGGCAGGCGATCGGCGATTCGCCTGACCGTGGTCCGGACATGGCGCGACGGGACCGCCAGCACCACCAGACCGGTCGCGCCGGCCAGCAGCGCCTCGTCCGCGGTGACCGAGATCGCCGGTGGCAGCTGCACACCGGGCAGGTGGCGCGCGTTGACGCGCTCGGTGGCGATCTGGGCGGCGACCGCGGGGTCGCGTGCCAGGAGCGTCACCGGACCGCGCGCCGCGAGCAGCAGGGCCAGCGTGGTCCCCCAGCCACCCGCACCCACGACGGCGACGGGCGGAGTCTCGCCCGCCATCGATCCGATCAGCCGGCGGCGGGCTTGCGCGGCCTGGGCTTGGTGCTCCCCGCCGGTCTGGACGCGCCTCCGTCCGCCGGCCTGGCCGGTCGCGCGCCGCCCGACTGCGCCTTCGCCTTGGCCCCCCGGCCACCGCGCGGCTTGGACCTGCGCTCCAGGCGCACCCGGTCGCGCTCCCGGAACACGAGGCGCATCGGGGTGCCGCCGAACCCGAACGCGTCCCGGAGGCGGTTCTCGAGGTAGCGCTTGTACGAGAAGTGCAGGTTGTCCGCGCCGCTCGCGAACAGCACGAACGTGGGCGGCTCGATGCCCGCCTGCGTGCCATACAGGACCCTCGGCCGGACGTTCCGGACCGGCGGCGCGGGCTGGCGCTGGACCGCGTCCAGGATGACCCGGTTGAGCACGCCCGTGGGCACCCGCCGGCGTCTGCCTCGCGCGATCTCCAGCGCCTCGTCGAGCACCCGCCCCACGCGCTGGCCGGTCCTCGCGCTGATGGACACGATGGGCGCGAAGTGGATGAACGGCAGCTCCCGCCGGATCGCCGAGACGTACTGCTCGAAGGTCTTGTCGTCCTTCGCGACCAGGTCCCATTTGTTGACCGCGATCACGAGGCCCACGCCCTCGTCCACGACGTAGCCCGCGACGTGGGCGTCCTGTGCGGTGAGGCCCTCCGCGGCGTCGATGACGAGCACCGCGACATCCGCCCGGCCGATCGCTCGCAGGGCCCGGATCGCGGAGTACCGCTCGGCGTCCGGGCCGCTGGCGATCCTGCCGCGTCGGCGCATGCCCGCGGTGTCCACCAGGCGGACCGGGACGCTCTGCCACTCGAGGGACGTGTCGATGGCGTCCCGGGTGGTCCCCGGGATGTCTGACACGATCGCGCGGTCCTCGCCCAGCAGGGCGTTCAGGAGTGACGACTTGCCCACGTTGGGCCGGCCCACGATGGCCACCGAGGCGATGACCCCCTCCACCCCCTCGTCCGGCTCCGGCGACTCCGCGTCCCAGTCACCCTGCGTGCCCGGCGCGTCCAGCTCCGCCTCCAGCGCGTCCAGCTCCTCGGCCTCCTGCTCCAGGCGCTTGCGCTCCCGCTCCGCCTCCGATTCGGGCGGCAGCGCCCACACGATGGCGTCCAGGAGGTCCGCGACGCCCCGGCCGTGGAGCGCGCTGATGGCGTACGTCTCCTCCCAGCCCAGGCGGTGGAACTCCGCGCCGTCGAGCTCGCGCTTCTCGTTGTCCGCCTTGTTGACGGCGACGAGCACCGGCGCCTCCGCGGTCCGCAGAGTCTCCGCGGCCTCCGAGTCGGCGGGCGTCTCTCCCGTGACCGCGTCCACCACGAACACGATGACGTCGGCCTCCTCGATGGCGAGGCGCGCCTGTTCCTGGACCTTCTCCTCGATCGGGTCGCCCGGCCGCCGCTCCAGGCCCCCGGTGTCCACGAGCACGAAGCGCCGGTCGTTCCACTCGGTGGCGCTGTAGAGACGGTCGCGCGTGGTCCGGGCGCGGTCCTCCACGATCGCCCGGCGCGACCCGACCACCCGGTTGAACAGCGTGGACTTGCCCACGTTGGGCCGACCCACCACCGCCACGATGGGCAGGCCGTCGAGCGGCAGCTCCGTCAGGTCGGGACGACGGCGCCGGCTGGACCGCCGGGGGCTCACGGGGCGCCGGCGGCCGCGGCCGCCGACACCGGCACGGCCGGACCCGCCTGCGACAGGGACGTGCTGCGGTAGGCCGACTCCGCGACCGCGGTGATGGCCGCCCGCGCCAGCTCCGTCGCGTTCGCCTGCGCCTCCGGCGTGCCCGCCAGCTCATAGATGCGCCGCGTGACCGTCTCGAGGTCCTCGATGGGCGTCGAGGTGCCGCCGGTCACGCCCACCAGCGAGCGCCCCGCGAACGGCGCCGCATCCGTCAGGTCCGCGGCGCTCTCGATCTGGATGGCGGGCTTGCCCACGATGCCCACGAGGCGCGTCAGCTCCTTGGTGTTGGCGCTCTTGCGGCCACCCACCACCACGACCATCTCCACCGCGCGCGCGAGATCGGTGGTGTCCTGCTGACGCCGGATGGTGACCGGGCACACGGTGTTCACGATCTTCAGCTCGTGGGCCCGGTTGACCATCAGCGCCGCGAGCTTCTCGAACTTCCAGGGCGGCTGGGTCGACTGGCAGATGAGCGCCATCCGCTTGCGTCGCGGGATGCGGTCCCAGTCCTCCTCCTCGTCGACGAGGATGGCGTCCGGCGCGAAGCCCAGCAGTCCCACCACCTCCGGGTGGCCGGGCGTGCCCAGGAGGACGATGGTGAACCCCTCCTCCACGAGCCGGGCCAGCTCGCGCTGTTCGGTGGTCACCCAGGAGCAGGTGCCGTCGATGACCTCCAGGCCGCGCGCCTCCGCGCGGGCCATCACCTCGGGCGTCACGCCGTGGGCGCGGATGACGACGGCCGCACCCTCCCGGACGTCGTCGAGCGAGTCCACGGTGCGGATGCCGTGGGCGTGCAGGTCCTCGATGACGCCCTGGTTGTGGACAGTGTGGCCAAGCGTGTGGGTGGCCTTGCCCTGCACCGCGGACAGACGGGCCGCGTCGATCGCCTCGCGCACGCCGTAGCAGAAGCCGGTGCGCCGGGCGATGCGGACCTCGGAGACTCCATTCATGCCCCTGAGTATCTCACCGGTCGTCGAACCCGGCGATCATGGGTCCGACCAGGGCTCCCAGTCTCCCCGGTGGCGCGGCTCCAGGAGCGCCGCGATGCGCCGCATCAGCTCCGCGTCCGCCGCGGCGAGGCCCGCGCGACGGTCGCCATTCCGAGGCAGCACCGGCTGGTAGGCGGGCCCGAACCGGACCACCACCCGGGCGCCGATCCGGGGCAGCCGCGATCCCTTGCGCAGGAAGCCGTCGCTGCCGGAGATGCCCACCGGCACCACCGGCACGCCCTCGCGGCTGGCCAGCATCGACACGCCGGGCTTGGGGCGCCCCAGCCTGCCGTCATGGCTGCGCGTCCCCTCCGGGAACAGGACGATCACGTCCCCGTCCGCGAGCATGTTCCGGGCGACGCGATACGCCTCGATGTCGCTGCCGCCGGTCTTCACCGGGACGACCCCCTGCCACGTCAGCAGGCGGCCCGCGAACCCCCGGAACAGGACCTCCTTGGCCAGGAACCGCAGGCGCTGGCCGATGGCCGGCGCGGCCCAGCCGTGGATGAGCGGCGGATCGATGTTGGAGATGTGGTTGGGCGCGATGATGAGGGCGCCTGCCGCCGGCAGATGCTCCACGCCCTCCACCCGGATGCGCAGCACGCAGCGTGCGATGGTCCGCGCCAGCCAGGCCAGGAAACGCGCGTCCAGGGGCAGTCCGCGCCGCGGCGGTGGGATGGCGGGCGCGCCGGCCGCGACCGCGTCGGGCTCTGTGGAGTCAGCGCTCATGGGTTCCATGCGCTGGTCCGCGGGTGGCCCGACGCTCGGCGTGGCGGATGGCATCGATCACGGCGGCCACGGTCCGGTCGAAGGTGAGTCCATCGGCGTCGATGATGACGGCGCCGTCGGGGATGCGCAGCGGCGCGGTGTCGCGGCTGCTGTCGAGGGCGTCGCGGCGACGCAGGTCGACGAGGATCGCCCGCCCCTCCGCGCTTTCGGGGTCCAGGCCGCGCTGCCGGGACCGGCGGGCGGCCCGCTCCTCGAGCGAGACGTGGAGCCACAGCCGCAGGTCCGCGTCGGGCAGGACGACGCTGCCGATGTCGCGCCCCGCCATCACGATGCCGCCACCCTCGATGAGCCCGCGCTGCACCGGGAGCAGCGCGGCGCGCACGTCGGGATCGGCAGCGACGGCCGACACGACTCGGTCGACGCGCGCCTCGTGGAGCTGCGGGGTCACGTCGCGGCCCTCGACGAGCACGCGCGCCAGTCGTCCCGCCTCGTCCGGCGCGAGTCGGAACGCCGGGATGAGCGCCACGAGCGAGCGACCGTCGCCGGGATCCATCCCACGGTCGGCGGCCAGCCATGCCAGACCGCGATACAGCACCCCGGTGTCGCAGAAGCGGTAGCCGACCGCTGCGGCCGCGGCCGCGCCCACGCTGGACTTGCCGCTCGAGCCCGGGCCATCGATGGACACCACGACCCGCCGGCGCCCGCGGTCGCGACCGCCGCCGCCGGACGGACCGACCGCGCCCGACCCATCCGACGCGTCCGCGGCGAGCCGGTCGCGCTCCGCGGCCGTGAGCGGACGCAGCTCGCCCGTGTGCAGGCCGTCCAGGCGGAGCGTGCCGATGCGCACCCGCACCAGGCGCGCCACGGGCGCATCGACCGCTGCGAACATCCGCCGCAGCTGGCGCTTCCAGCCCTGTGTCAACACCGCGCGATACCACGCGAGCCGATGCCTGGAGCGGCCCGCCAGCGCCTCCACCCTCGCGACCTCCGTCCCCGAGGCGACCCGCAGCCCCCGCAGCGTGGCCAGCCCCTCGTCGAGCGGGATCCCCGCCCGCAGTCGCTCCACCTGGTCGCGGTCGAGCGCGGACGGGACGCCGATGGCGTACTCCCGCTCCACCCCGTGGCGCGGATGGAGCACGCGCTGCGCCCAGTCGCCGTCGTTGGTCAGCAGCAGCAGGCCCTCCGAGTCCCGGTCCAGGCGGCCGACCGGGTAGAGCCGGGCGGCGCTCCGTCGGAGGTCGGGGGGCACCAGGTCGAGCACGGTCGCGGCGGCGTGCCGGTCGCTGACCGTGGAGGTCACCCCGGCCGGCTTGTGGAGCGCCAGCCACACCCGACGGGGGGCGTGTCGGAGGGGGTGTCCGTCGACCGCGATGCGGGCCGCGTCGGGGTCGACGCGCTGGCCGATGACCGCGGGCGCGCCGTCGACCGTCACGCGGCCGGCGGCCACGAGCGCATCGGCCGCGCGGCGCGATGCGACCCCGGCGTCGGCCAGGACCTTCTGGATCCGGACCGAACGGTCAGCCATGGTCATCGGGGTCCGCACCCGCATCCGGCGTGCCCGCGGACGCGTCAGGGACCTGCTCCGCGGCGCTCTCGGCGAGGCGTGCCGCCACCTCCGCGTCCAGCGGCGGCAGGTCGTCCAGGCTCGCCAGTCCGAACCGCTCCATGAAGTCGAACCCGGTGCCGTAGAGGATCGGCCGACCGGGCGACTCGGCGCGCCCCTGCTCCACGACCAGGCGTCGGTGGATCAGGGTGCGGACCACGTGGTCCGAGTCCACGCCGCGGACCCGCTCGATGCCGCCTCGCGTCACGGGCTGTCGGTAGGCCACGATGGCCAGCGTCTCCATCGCGGCCGGCGTCAGGCGCAGCGTGTCGGCACCCACATACCGCGCGATCAGCGCGCCCGCCTCCGGGGCCGTGGCCAGCTCCACGCGCTCGCCATGGGCGACGAGGCGGATGCCGCGGCCGCGCAGCGCCACCTCGAGGTCACCCAGCAGGCTGTCCACCGCGTCGGGCGACAGCCGGCACAGCCGGCCGATCTCGGACCGGGCGAGCGGCCGCTCCGCCACGAACAGGAGCGCCTCCAGCTCCGTCACGCCGACCGTCACGCCGGGTGCCACGAGGGCGCCGTCGTCGGGAGCATCCCCGTCGAGGCCGGGCGCGGGCGGCTCGCGCGTCATGCGTCCGGACCGCCGGCGAGGGCGTCGCCGTCGGGGAAGCCCTCGTCGATGCCGACCGGCATCCAGCGACGGCAGAGGATCGGCCCCCACGGCTCGCGCTGCTCGATGACGACCTCGCGGGTCTTGGTCATCTCCAGCATCGCGAGGAACGTGATGGCGATGATGACCCGGTCGTGGCTGTCGCGCAGCAGGTCCTGGAGCACCACCTCCGGAGCGCGGTGGAGCGCCCGACGGATGATGTCGGCGCGCTCCTCGATGGTCACCACGCGCCGGATGACCTCCGCGGGAGGGGCCGGGGGCGGCACCACGGCGAGCGCCCGCTCGATGGAGTCGCGCAGCAGTCGAGGGTCGAGGGCGGGTCCGGGCGCGGGCACCGAGCCGCTCTGGGCCGCGGCGGCGGCGACGGAGGGCTCACGATGGAACAGGCCGCCCGGGTGCTCCAGTCTCGCCTGGAGCAGCGCCCCGGCGTCCCGGAACCGACGGTACTCCAGGAGGCGCAGCCGGAGCGCCTCTTCGGGGTCGATCCCGTCATCCGCGCTGCCCGGCGCAAGCCTGGGCGCGCGCGGCAGGATCGCCCGGCTCTTGATGAGGATGAGCTGCGACGCCACGGACACGAACGCGCTGATGTGCGGCAGCTGGTCCGCGGTGACATCCCGGAGCGCCTCCAGGAACGCCGTGGCGAGCCCGCCCAGGGGCACCGTGAGGACGTCCATCTGGCGCTGCTCGATGAGCGACAGCAGGAGCGCGAACGGTCCGTCGAATCCATCCATGGCGACGTGCGCCGCCCGGTCCGGATGGGCCTCATGCGCGATGCGCACCCGCGCCGCCGCGGGGCCGGCGAGCGGCAGCGTCGAGATGTCATGACGCGCGACGGTGTGGGGCATGGCGGTCAGGCGGCCTCGTCCGCGCGCAGGAGGCGTCGCCCCGCGCCATCCCGGGGCGCCGCCTGCATCCGGATCAGCGCGGCCGTGCGGTCGGAGCAGCCCGCCAGGAGCGCCGCGCGCGCGGACTCCTCGGCGTGGTCCTCCAGTCGCACGAACGCGGCGGTGAATCCGGGGATCGCCCGGAGGATCGCCCAGACCCACGGCCCGTGGCGCTCGCCGAGCGACCAGCCCACCCGGTGGGCGAGCCCCACCCGCGGCCCCTTGGCGGCGTCATGGAACAGGCCCGCCAGCTCCAGGTCCCGATCGGTCGGGCCGCCGTCCGTGCGCAGCCGCGCCGCCACGTCCAGCCCGTGGCGCTGGTCCGCGACGTGCATCCCGTCGAACAGCGCGAGCTGGGCCGGGGTGAGCCTCGCCGCCAGGTCGGCGCGCTCCCGGAGCGCGACGCGCGCGCCCAGGTGGCCACGGGCCTGGCGGATCTTGCCGCCCCACCACGACACGCGCCTAGAGCCCGACGAGGAGGTCGGTCAGGCCGCCGACCAGTCCTCCGATGACCCGACCGCCCGCGATGATGATGCCCAGGAAGATGATGGGGATGAACTGGGCGTAGCGCGCCTGAAGCTGGCGCAGCTGCCAATGCGTCTTGGCGTCCACGAGCCCGAGCAGTCCGGCCCAGCCGTCGAGCGGCGGCACCGGCAGCAGATTGAAGATGAACAGCGACACGTTGATGGTCACGAAGTAGAGCGTGATGTAGAACGTCGTCTCGAGCACCTGCGCGGACGTCGCGTCGGCGATCGCCTGGGCGTTGCTGATGATGAGTCGCACCACGATCGCGACGATGGCGGCCATCGCGAGATTGGACAGGGGGCCCGCGATGGCCACGATCGCCTCGCCTCGACGGCCGCCCTGGAGGTTCATCGGGTTCACCGGGGTGGGGCGCGCCCAGCCGATGAACACGCCGCCGAACAGGGCGCTCAGCGCCAGCAGGCTCGCGCCGAGCGGGTCGATGTGGACCCGCGGGTCGAGCGTCAGGCGGCCCTGCCAGCGGGCGGTCGAGTCGCCCAGGCGGTTCGCCGCGAAGGCATGCATGAACTCGTGGACGGGGAAGCCCACCAGCAGCATGATGGCGACCGCGAGCAGCGCGTAGATCGTCTGGGGGCCGAAGTCGAACATGGTGCCCGGCCTACAGCCGGTCCAGCAGCTCCCGCTTCTTGACCTCGTACTCACCGGACGTGATGGCGCCCCGCTCGCGCAGCTCGGCGAGCCGCGCCAGCGCCGCGGTGACCTCCTCCGGCGTGTCGATCGGGTCGGCGAGGGGCGCCGGGGCGGCGGCGGGGGCCGGGACGGGTGCTGTCCCAGGGGCCGCGGCGCCCGCGATGGGCGAGGCGGCCACCGAACGGTTCACCTCCGCATAGCCGACCCCCGATTCGAGCGTGTGCTTCGCCTCCAGCATCCGCTTCTTGAAGTCCTTGGCGTGATCGAGCATCCGATAGCGGTCCACCGCGACGTCCGCGGCGGTCAGGATGTCCAGGTCGCCGTAGTTGAGGATCCGGCCGATGAGGTTCTCCTCGAGGATCGCGTCGTTGATCTTCTCCAGGGAGGAGTCACCGGAACGCTTGTTGATGACGCCGCTCACGTTGATGAGGCGCCGGTTGGTGATGAGGAACTCCTGCGTCCGCCAGTTCCACCAGCGCCACGCCACGATGATCACGCCCCCGAGGAACGCGATCCCCTCGAGCGCGAGGAAGGTCTGGGCGATGAGTCCGTCGAAGCGCGTGATCCAGCTGACGATGACCGCACCGACCACGATGGCCCACAGCACGATGGCCAGGCGGCTGTCCAGGATGAGCGACAGCCAGTGCTGCCGTGATCGATGGACCACCGTCTCCCCGGGTGCGAGCAGCGTCTCCGCGTAACTCCCCATGGGACTCCCTTCCCTGGCCACCGGCCAGATGGTCTAGGCGCGCGGGTGCGCCCTGGCGTAGACCTGCCGGATCCGCTCGCCCGTCAGGTGCGTGTACAGCTGTGTGGTGGTGATGCTCGCGTGGCCCAGGAGCTCCTGGACCACGCGCAGGTCCGCCCCACCCTCGAGCAGGTGCGTGGCGAAACTATGCCGCAGAGTGTGCGGCGTCACACGCCCCGAGAGTCCGGCCGCCGCGGCTGCCCGCTGGACCGCCCGCCATGCGTCCGCGCGGGTGAGCCTGCGGCCGCGCACCGACACGAACAGCGGGCCGCCGCGACGCTCATGCTCCAGCGCCATGCCGCGCGTCCGGGCCGCCGCCAGCCAGGCATCCCGCGCCACGGCCTGGTACCGCGCGATCGCCTCGACCGCGACCTCCCCGACGGGGACGATGCGCTGCCGGTCACCCTTGCCCGTGACGCGCACGATGCCCGACTCCGCCTGGAGGTCCTGTCGGTCGAGACCCACGGCCTCGCTCACCCGCAGGCCGGAGGCGTACAGCAGCTCGAGCAGCGCCCGGTCCCGGAGCCCGACCGGGTCGGAGTCGTCGGGGGCCTCCAGGAGTGCGACCACCTCGTCCTGGGCCAGCGGATCGGGCAGCTGTCGCGCGGCCCGCGGCAGATCCAGCAGGCCCGCGATGTCCCGCGCGATGAGCTCCTCCGAGAAGCAGAAGCGGTAGAACGCCCGGATCGCGGCGGCCTTGCGCCGATGGCTCGCGGGCCGCAGTGGCCGCGGGGGCCGGCTGAGCGAGGCCAGGTGGGCGCGCGCCACGTCCGCGTCATCGGCCCACGCGTGCGTGCGTGCCGCGCGCATGGCGAAGGCCCGCAGGTCCCCGTCATACGCCCGGATGGTGGCCGCGGACAGGCCGCGCTCCACGCGCAGGTGGTCCAGGTAGGCGTCCAGCGCCTGCAACAGCGAGGCGGGCGGCGCGGGCGGCGCCGTGGGCGGCGCGGGCGGGCCGGAGGTCGCGGGCGGGCCGGAGGTCACGGCCTGCGTCCGGGGTCTGCCGCCTGGGCGGCGCGCGCGCGTCCGACCAGGTCGCGGGCGGTCGCGAGGGCGGCGGTCTCGCCGGCGTCACCCGCGAGCATCGCGGCCAGCTCGGCGATGCGCGCCTCGTCGTCGAGGGGGCGGACGTCCGTCGAGGTGCGTCCCTCATGCACGGCCTTCGCGATGTGGAGATGGGCGTCCGCCCAGGCCGCGATCTGGGGCAGGTGCGTCACGCACAGCACCTGGTGGTGGCGGGCGAGCCGCCACAGGGACCGCCCGACCGGGTCCGCCGACCGTCCCCCGATGCCCGCGTCGACCTCGTCGAACACGAGCGTGGTGGGCTCGCCGATGGCCAGCACGCCGCGGATGGCGAGGGCCACGCGCGACAGCTCCCCGCCGGACGCGATGCGCGCCAGGGGCCTCGGGGACTCGCCGGGATTGGGCGCCAGCAGGAACGCCACCGCGTCGGCGCCCGTGGCGTCAAGCGGCGCGGGCGCCACGGCGACCGCGAAGGCGGCCGTGGGAAAGCCGAGCGACCGGAGGGC
The DNA here is from genome assembly GCA_034436555.1 of Chloroflexota bacterium. Taxonomy (GTDB): domain Bacteria; phylum Chloroflexota; class Limnocylindria; order Limnocylindrales; family CSP1-4; genus JAFMJV01. Next base: position 239,904 of record DAOTUU010000033.1, read on the forward strand.
GTCCGCGACGGCCGGACCCAGGCGCGATGCCGTCTCGTGCCGGCGGACGGACAGCCGGTCGGCGGCCTCCCGGGCGATCTCGCCGAGCCGGGCATCGGCCGCCTCGCACGCGGCGCGGTCGGCGTCGGCGTCCGACAGCCGGGCCGCCTCACGGCGGGCGGCCGTGGCATGCGCAAGCACCTCCTCCTCGGTCTCGCCGTACTTGCGCAGCAGCGCATACAGCACGCCCAGGCGCTCCTCGAGCCCGGCCACCGCCGCGAGGTCCGCCTCGGAGTCGTCGATGGCGGCACGCAGCTCGAGCGCGACGTCGGCCAGCTCCGCCTCCGCCCCCGCGAGGCGCTCGGCGAGCGGCGCCAGGCGCGCATCGAGACGGGCCGCGTCGTCGATCTCCCGGGCGGCCCGCGCGACGCCGTCGCGCGCGCCGCCCGCCTCGCCGTCCAGTCGCTCCGCGGCCGCGGCCACCTGGCGGGTGACGCGCTCCGACGTCGCCACCAGCGCGAGGCGCGCCCGGAGCTCCGCGACCTCGCCCGGCCGAGGGTCGGCCGCCTCGATCTCGTCGGCCGCGAAGGCGGCGAGGTCCAGGCGGCGGGCGAGCTCCGCCGGGTCGAGCGACAGCTCCCGGAGACGCATCCGGTTCGCGCGCCACGCCTCCACGGCCGCCGCCACCCCGGCACGGGCCTCCTGGAGCTCGCCGTATGCGTCCAGCAGGTCACGCTGATGGTCGGCGGACAGGAGGCGCTGCTGCTCATGCTGGCCATGGACCTCCACGAGTGGCGCGATCGTCGCGGCCAGCCGGGACGCGGTGACCGTCTCGTCGTCCAGGCGGGCGACCGAGCGACCCGACGCGCTCAGCTCCCGGACCGCGATGAGCGGCTCGGGCAGCCGCTCGAACAGCGCCTCCACGCGCGCCGCGGGCGCGCCGGTGCGAAGCAGCCCCGCGTCTGCGCGACCGCCCAGCACCAGCAGCAGCGCGTCGATGAGCAGCGACTTGCCGGCGCCCGTCTCACCCGTCAGGACGGTGAGGCCCGGGCCGAGCCCGATGCGCACGCGCTCCAGGAGCGCGAGGTCGCTGACCGCCAGCTCGATGAGCACGTCAGGACGGCAGCAGCTCGGCCTTGCGCCGGAGCAGCTCCCAGAACGGCAGGGCGCCGCGCGGCTCCACGAATCGGATGGGTCGATCGTGCGCCGCGACGCGCACCTCGTCGCCCACGCGCAGCGCCACGTCCTCCTGGCCGTCGATCGAGACGAGGCAGTCGAATGCCTCCAGGACCCGCACCGAGACCATGTGCTGCGGGCTCACGACCACCGACCGGATGGCCGACAGGTAGGCCGCCACGGGCGACACGACCAGGATCCGGCTGGTCGGGTCGAGGATCGGACCTCCCGCGCTGAAGCTGTAGCCCGTGGAGCCCGTGGGCGAGCTGATGACGATGCCGTCGGCGATGTAGGTGGCCATGTGCGACGCTCCGATGCGGACATCCAGGCGGACCACGCGCGCCATGGAGCCGCGGACCACGGCGGCCTCGTTGAGCGCCGCCCACGATCGTGCGCCCGCAGGGTCGCCGCCGGGCAGGACCGTCGCCTCCAGGCGCATCCGCTCCTCGAGCGCGTAGTCCCCCGCGGCGAGCAGCGCCAGGACCGACTCCATGCCCTCCGACTCCGCCTTGGACAGGAAGCCGACCTTGCCGCAGTTGACGCCCAGGATCGGGACGTCCACCGCCGACACCGCGCGCGCGGCGCGCAGGAACGTGCCGTCGCCGCCCAGCACCACCAGGACGTCGGTCGTGGGCAGCTCCGCGACGAGGGCCCCGTACTCGCCGGAGGCGCGGGCCCACGCGTCGATGCCCCGCACGGCGCACCAGCCGATCGCCCGGTCGCGCAGCTCGAGGGCGGCGTCGTTGGTGGGGTTGTAGGCGAAGCCCAGGCGGGTCACGCGGGCACCCGGAGATGGAGGAAGAACTCGTGGTTGCCGCTGGGCCCCACGAGCGGCGATTCGACGTCGCCCATGACGTCGAGGCCCAGGTCGCGCGCGTGGGCGACGACGCGCTCGACCGCCGCACGTCGGGCGCCGGGGTCCCTGACGACTCCCCGGGGCACCTGGCGCGGTGACAGCTCGAACTGGGGCTTGACCATCGGCAGCAGGTCGCCCCCGGGCGCCGTGGCCGCGACCATGCCCCGCAGCAGCCGCGTGAGCGAGATGAACGAGACGTCCGCCACGCTCAGCCGTGCCTGCTCGGGCAGCATCAGACGGTCGGGCGCGTCGGGGTCCAGGCGCGCCGCGTGGGTGCGCTCCATGGAGACCACGCGCGGATCCGCGCGCAACGACTCCGCCAGCTGTCCTCGGCCCACGTCCAGAGCATAGACGCGCGCCGCGCCCCGCTGCAGCAGGCAGTCGGTGAAGCCGCCGGTGCTGGCACCCACGTCCAGGCACACCCGGCCGGCGGGATCCACGCCGAATGCGTCCAGCGCGCCCGCGAGCTTCTCGCCGCCCCGCGAGACATACCGCGGGGAAGCCACGACCGTGATCGGCACGTCGGCGTCCACGAGATCGCCGGGCTTCCGGTCGAGACGGGCGCCGTCCCCCTCGCCCACCCGCACCCTGCCCGCGAGGAGCAGCGCCTGCGCCCGGGCGCGCGAAGCGACCAGCCCCCGCTCGACGAGCAGCTGGTCCAGGCGTCCGCGTGCGCGGCCGGGCCGGTTCAGGCCGGGCGCGCCTCGAGGTGGGCGGCGGCCATCAGCGGCGTGATGCCGAGGTCCACGATGGCATCCCGGACCTGGTCCAGGATGCCGGGCGCATCGAGCTGGACCTGCCGACGCAGGTCCGCCACGGAGCCGTGGTCCACGAACCGCGCCGCCGGGATGCCGACGCGCAGCACGGGCACCGATCGCAGGCTCGCGTCCGCGAGCCCGCCATCCGCGAGCGCCTCGAGCACGCCGGACCCGAACCCGCCCGGCAGGGCGGACTCCTCCAGCGTCACGACCAGCCGCTTGCCGCGCGCGGCGTCCAGGATGAGCGACGCGTCCAGGGGCCGGGCGAACCGGGCGTTCACCACCGCCACGCTCCAGCCGTCGCGGGAGAGGCTGTCGGCGACGTCCATGGCGCGTCGCACGATCGGCCCGAAGCCGACCAGCAGCAGGTCCTCGCCGGGACGCAGCAGCTCGCCCGTGCCCACCGGGATGAGGGCGGCGTCGACGGGCGGCAGGTCGAACCCCGGGTCGCGCGGGTAGTGGATGGCGAACGGATGGTCCTGGGCGAAGGCCGTGCGCACCAGCGAGCGGAGCTCCTGCTCGTCCTTGGGGGAGGCGATGACGAGGTTCGGCAGCTGGCGCTGCGCGGGCAGCGTGAACATCCCCTGGTGGCTCGTGCCGTCCTCGCCGACCAGCCCGGCGCGGTCGACCCCGATGACCACCGGGGCGTCGTTCTGGCACACGTCGTGGACCACCTGGTCGAACGCGCGCTGGAGGAACGTGGAGTAGAGCGCGACCATGGGCCGCTGGCCCGCCAGGGCGAGTCCGGTGGCCAGCGCCACGGCGTGCTGCTCCGCGATGCCCACGTCGAAGAAGCGGTCCGGGAACCGCGCCTGGAACCGCGACAGGCCGGTGCCGGTGGGCATGCCCGCGGTGATGGCGACGACCCGGGCATCCTCGCGCGCGATCTCGATGAGCTCCTCGGACATGACCGCGGTGTAGCTGGGCGGCTTCCGGCGGGCGTCGGCGCGCTGCGCGGCGGACGGCGCGGCATCCCCCTCGTGCTGGGCGGGCCCGGTCATCGCCTGGCCCATGGCCTGCGGCGCGCCCGCCGCGGCGTCCGCCGCGTCACCGGCCGGCGTCGCGGGTCCCGGGTCGAGCGGCGCCCGGACGGTGTCCTCGCGAAGCGGCATGGGCGGCAGGGCGGCGCCGTGGAAGGAGACCTGGTCGGTCTCCGCCGGTCGATATCCCCGTCCCTTCTGGGTGCGCACGTGGAGCAGCACCGGCCCGTCCATCGTGAACGCCCGCCGCAGGACCGCGTCGAGCTCCCGGAGGCTGTGCCCGGGGACCGGCCCGATGTAGGTGATGCCCAGGTCCTCGAACAGGCGCCCCGGCTGGGCGAAGTCGACCACCGCGCCGCGCAGCCGCCGGGACCACTCCACGGCCGCCGGACCCACCGCGGGGATGCGGCCGACCGCGTCGTCGTAGGTGCGCCGCGAGTCGCGCCACGTCCGGGAGAGCTTGATCCTGGACAGGTAGGTGGAGACCGCGCCGACCGTCGGCGAGATGCTCATCTCGTTGTCGTTGAGGAGGACCACCATGCGCGTCCCCCGGTGGCCCAGATCGTTGAGCGCCTCCAGCGACAGGCCGCTCATCAGCGCCGCATCGCCCACCACGACCGCGACCCGCTCGTCACCCCGGCGCACGTCGCGGGCCAGCGCGAGACCCTCCGCGATGGAGATGCCGGTGCCCGCGTGCCCGCCGTCCATCACGTCGTGGGGACTCTCCGAGCGGCGCGGGAACCCGCCGATGCCGCCCAGCTGGCGGAGTGACCGGAAACGCTCGAGGCGTCCCGTGAGCAGCTTGTGGGCGTACGCCTGGTGGCCCGTGTCCCACACGATGTGGTCCGTCGGACTGTCCAGCAGCCGATGGAGGGCAACCGTGAGCTCCACCACGCCGAGCGACGAGCCCAGATGTCCGCCTGTCTGGGCCACGGTCTCGATGATGGTCTGGCGCACCTCGGCGCACAGCTCGAGCAGCTGGGGCTCGCTCAGCGTCTTGAGGTCGGCCGGGCCGTTCAGGTCTCGAAGGAGGGACAACGCGGGACTCCTGGGGATCGGTCTGGCGCGGATGATAGCCGTCGCCGGCGCCGGCCGAGCCTGCGGCGCCCTGCGCGGGAGCGGGATCAGTCGCCGTCGTCCGGACGCAGGTCCATGGTGCGGACCGATCCACCCGGTCCGTCGACGAGCCGCTGGACCCGCAGCTCCGCGGTCGACAGCAGGAGCTCGCAATGGGCGTGCAGCGCCACGCCGCGCTCGAACAGCGCGATGACCTCCTCCAGCGGCAGACCGCCCGCCTCGAGCCGCGCCACGACCGCCTGGAACTCCGCCAGGGCCGCGTCGTAGGGCAGCGCCGTGATGTTCGGGTCGGCGGCAGGCAGGGTGAGCGGCTCCAGGGGCAGACTCATGCCGACGAGTCTCGCACGGTCTCGACGCGCACGTCGAGCGCTCCCCGGTGGAGGGTCACCTGGAGCGCCCGTCCGGGGGCCGTGGCCTGGGCCGACCGCAGCGCGCGGCCATCCGCGTCGCGCACGATGGCATAGCCGCGCTCCAGCGTGGCCCGCGGGCTGACCGCCTCGAGCGTCGCGGCGGCGGCGCGCAGCTCCGTTCGCGCGCGAGCCAAGCGGCCCTGCGCCAGCATCGGCAGGCGGTCTCCGAGGCGCGTCAGCCGGGCGCGCTCCGCCCCCAGCCTGCCGTCCACCGCGCGGGCGGCGCGATCGAGCAGATAGCCCGCGCGCTCGCGCTCCGCCGCGAGGTAGGCCGCCGGGCGCAGCGCGTCGAGGGCCCGCCGCTCGGCGTCGAGCGCGCCGCGGGGCCCCGCCAGGGACCGGCGCGTCGCCTCCAGGAGCCGTCCCTCGAGACGCGCCAGTCCCGCCCGCTGCTCGGCCTGCGCGGGCACCACCAGCGCCGCCGCGACCGACGGCGTGGCCGCGCGCACGTCCGCCGCGAACTCCGCGAGGGTCACGTCGGTCTCGTGGCCGACACCCACGACGATGGGACAGGGATGCGTCGCCACGGCGCGGACGACGGCCTCCTCGTTGAACGTCCACAGGTCCTCGAGCGATCCGCCGCCGCGGGCGAGGATCGTGACGTCCGCGCCGCGGCCCGTGGCGGGATCGGTCCAGCGGGCGAGGCGGCGCAGCGCGGCAACCACGCTCTCGGTCGCCCCCGGACCCTGGACCTGGCACGCGGCGACCACGATCCGGACCATCGGCCAGCGGCGCCCGACGACCTGGCGGATGTCGTGCAGGACCGCGCCCGACAGGCTGGTCGCGACGCCCACGGTGCGCGGCCAGGGTGGCAGGGGCCGCTTGCTGCCCGGCTCGAACAGGCCCTCCCGGGCGAGCGCCGCCTTGAGCGCCTCGAACCGCAGCGCGAGGTCGCCGAACCCGGCGGGCTGGATGGCATCGACGTAGAGCTGGTACACGCCCTGGGGCTCGAACACGTCCAGGCGGCCGTGGGCCACCAGGCGCAGGCCGGTGCGCGGCTCGAACGGGATCGACAGGCGGTCGTCCCGGAAGATCATGCAGCGGAGCTGCGCGCGCTCGTCCTTGAGCGTGAAGTAGGCGTGTCCCGCGGAGCTCACGGAGACCTGGCCCACCTCCCCCTCCACCCACACGTCGCGCAGGCGCGGTGCGTCGCGCATCGCGTCCCGGATGGCGCGCGTCAGCTCTCCCACCGAGATGATGCGGGGTCCCGGAGCCGCTCGGGGCTGCTCGCGGGCGTCCGGCCCGCTGGTGCCCGGCCCGAGCGCGCCCGACCTGCGGGCGGCGCTCCCCGGCGCATCGGCCCCGGGTGCCCGGCCGCCGACCCGGTCGCCGGCTCCGGAGGCGAGGAACTCCTCGAACGGCAGCCACGCGCCCGAGTCGTCCCGGTCAGGCATCCGCGTCGAACCGCCAGCGGGTGGCATCGGTGACGTAGTCGGAGAACCCGAAGGCCACCCGCGGGCGCACCTCCCAGAATCCCCTGCCCACCCAGGGCGTGGGGTCGAACGCGGTGGGATCGCCGCCGTGGTATTTCGCGAACCCCAGGCGGCATCCCGCGATGATCGCGTCCGAGGGTGCCGCGAGGTTGCTGGCCTCACCCTCCACGATGACCACGTCGTCGCCCTGCTCCACGTGCACCACGCACGCGGGGTTCGCGGCCAGGTTGCGCGCCCAGCGCGCGGTGAGCTGCCCCAGGAGGTAGGCGCGGTCGCCGACCCAGGCACCCCACACGGGCATCACGTGCGGCCGGCCGTCCGGGCGCACCGACGCCACCCACCAGGTGCGCGCCGTGAGCAGCCGCTCTCGAGCCCAGCCGAAGGGCAGCAGCCCGTCCCGCGACTCGGGCACCTCGTAGCCGGGCGCGTGCGGGCGCTCGGAGACGGGATCGTGCGTCATCTCGACCTGCCCGCGTCGCCGCGCCGGTCAGACGCGGGTCTGGTACTCGCCGGTGCGGGTGTCCACGCGGATGACGTCACCCTCGCTGACGAACAGCGGCACCTGGACGATCAGCCCCGTCTCCAGGGTGGCGGCCTTGCGGGCGCCGGTGGCCGTGTCGCCCGCGAAACCGGGCTCGGTGGCGGTCACCGCCAGCTCGATCGTGATGGGCAGCTCGATGCCGATCGTCTCGCCCTGGTAGCTGGTGCGGTCCACGGAGATGCCGTCCTTGAGGTAGTTCACCGCATCACCCAGCTGCTCCGCGGTGAGCACGAACTGCTCGTAGTGCTCCAGCTCCATGAAGTGGTAGTCGGTGCCGTCCGAGTAGAGGAACTGGACGGGCCGCTTCTCCATGGACGCGCGCGGCCACTTCTCGCCCGCCTGGAAGGTCTTCTCCACGGTGCTGCCGCGCTTGACGTTGCGCAGCTTGATGCGCACCTGGGCGGAGCCCCGGCCCATCTTGATGTGGTGATAGTCGAGGATCTGCCAGAGCTCGCCGTCGAGCTCGATGACGATCCCCTTCTTCAGGTCGCCGGTCGAGACCATGGGTGGATGTCGCTCCGTTTCGGTCGGGAGGTGAGGATGGGCGGGGACGTCGGCGACCCGGGGGTCGCGGTCCCGCTCCGCGGTCGAGGCATTCTAGCCGACGACCGTGACCTCGCGCGGGAAGGCGGTCAGGCGATCCAGGCGCCGGGCCGCCACGTCGAACAGCACGAGGTCCTCGATGCGCACGCCCGTCTCGCCGTCGAGATACACGCCCGGCTCCACGCTGAAGACCGTGGGCGAGGGCAGCGGCTCGTCTGCCGCCAGGCGGCCCAGCGAGGGCAGCTCGTGGGTGGCCAGCCCGATGCCATGGCCCAGCCCATGGCCGAACCGCTCGCCCTGCCCGGCGGCGGTGATGTGGTCCCGGGCGGACGCGTCGATGGCGCGGTTGATCGGCGACACGCCCGCGGCGATCGCCTCGTGGAGGGCGCGGAACGCCTCGCCCTGTGCCGCGTGGACCAGCTCGTAGACGGCCAGGTCGCGGGCGGTCGGCTGACCCACGAACAGCGTGCGCGTCATGTCCGATCGATAGCCGCACACCTGCGCGCCGAAGTCGAACAGCAGCACCGCGTCCGGCGTCACGGCGCGGCCGCCGGGCGAGCCGTGGGGCAGCGCGGCGCGCGGTCCGGCGAGACACGCCACATCGAACGCCAGGGCCTCCGCGCCATGCGTCCGAATCTCCCACTCCAGGTCCAGGGCCAGCTCATGCTCGGTGACGCCCGGGCGGATGCGCGGCAGGAGTCGCGCGAGCGCCGCGTCCGCGACCGCGCAGGCGCTGCCCACCCGCTCCAGCTCCGCGGGCTCCTTGGTCTTCCGGAGCGCCTCGACCCACCCCTCGGCGGGCACCAGCTCCACGTCCGGTGCCGCGGCCTGCAGGCGCGTCCACGTCCCATGGCTCACGAACCCCGCCTCGACCGCGACCCGGCGCAGCGTGCCGCGCGATCCGCCGCCGACCGGCACGAGCGACGCCAGCAGCTCCGGCCAGCGCCGCGCGAACTCGATGTAGACGTCCTCCACGCGCGAGCCGACCGCCTCCTCCGCGGCCTGCACCCGGTAGCGGGAGTCGGCCAGCACCACGGTCTCGTCGTCCGAGACGAGGAACTGGCCGGACACGCCCGCGACCTTCTCCTCGCCCTCGCCGAGGACGAACCCGGTCAGGTAGCGGGTGTTCTCGCGGCGCACCCCGAAGTACGCGTCCACCCCCTCCGCCACGAGGCGCTCCCGCAGACGTGCCAGGCGCGACGGCCGGGCGGCCGCATCCGCGGCGGTCCAGCGGACGAGGTCATCGGGCGTGGGCGGGGACGTGGAGGCGAGCGGCAGGTCCATCAGGGTCGGCGCGTCTTGGCCGGCTTGCAGGAGCCGATGTTGCGCTGCTGCTCGTCGAGGGTCTGGGCGAACTTGTGGGTGGTGGAACCCGGGCAGGCGTAGAAGAACAGGTTGCCGCCCTTCGTGTCCGGCTTCAGGACCGCCTCGATCGAGGCACGCGTCGGCGTCGCGATGGGCCCGTCCGGCAGCCCTGGGTTGATGTAGGTCTGGAAGCTCGCCAGGTCGTCAGGCACCCGCACCTTGGCGAGCGACTTGTCCACCGTGGTCCAGAACACGAACTTCGTCCAGTCCGAGAGGCGCTTCTCCCGCAGGTCGAGCGTGTCCACCGCGTAGATGACCGTGGGATCCGCGTTCATGATGCCCGTGGGGTTGAGGCTCGGGTCGAGCCGGTTGAGATACACCCCGGCGATCTTGTCGCGCTCGCCGTCGTCGCCGGTCTCGCGCTCCACCAGACTGGCCAGCGTGACGACGTCGTAGAAGTCGCGGCCCTGCTTGCGGGCCGTGGCGATGACATCAGTCCCGACGTCCTCCTGCCACTCCGTGAGCAGGGTCCGCACGAGCTGCATGGGGGTGATGTCCTGGTCCACCTCGAAGGTGCCGCGGCCCATGAACCCCTCCAGGCTGCGGCCCTTGGGAATCTGCTTGAGGGCCGGGAACTCGTCACGCAGCGCGGCCGGCGGGTCGCGCACGATGTCCAGGAACTGCTGGACGTCCATCTGGAGGCCGTCCTTCCGGCGCGACTCGAGGTAGGCGGCGTACTGCTCCAGGCGCAGGGCGGGCCGGAACCCGAGCACGATCTTCTGCTTCGGTGGGTCCGGCGGCTCCGCGAGGCGCTCCGTGATGGCCAGCGGGGTCATCGTCTTGCTGAGGTTGAACGTGCCCACCTGGAGCTGGTCATCCAGGCCCCGGGTCACCGCGTGGTAGGTGAACACGAGCGGCTGGCTGATGAGTCCGGCGTCCGTGAGCGCCTGGCCCACCTCGACGATCGACTCGCCCGACGCCACGACGAAGCCGATGGGGTCGCCGTCGGCGCCCGCGGCGAGCCGCAGCTGGTCACCCAGGCGCTCCCGCACGGTGTCCGTCACGAGGGGCAGCTTGAGCGCCTGGGGATTCGTCTTGGCGAGGTTGAACGTGTAGTCCTTGTACACGGGACCCAGCACGACCACCGCGCCACTCACCAGGATCAGCATCAGGATGCCGAGGAAGGCCACGCCACCCCACGCGGACGGTCGGCGCGACCGCGTGTCCCCGCGCAGCTCGCGCGCGCTGATGCTCCCCTGTCGGTTGCCGCGGCCGCCGTACTCGGTGCTCACGCGGGCACCGCGCCGGGTGTCGACGGCGGCCCGTGGGGCACCCGGGCTGCGCGCGCATCCAGCTCCGACTGGAGGATCGCGGACGCCGCCTCGCGGTCGATGCGGGCGCGGTGTGCGTCTCGCGCCCGGGCCGACGGCACGCCTCCGGATCGCCCGCGGGGGGCGCCGCCGATGCGCGCCTCCGCCGCCTGGCTCGTGTGGCGCTCATCGCGCCAGGTGATCGGCAGGCCGAGCGGCGCGGCGACCGTCTCGGCCCAGGCGCGGATCGTCGCGGCCTGGGCGGAATCGCCGCCCCGGCCGTCGAGCGGCAGCCCGATGACCAGCTCCACGACGCGGTGCTCCCGGACGAGCGCCCGGAGCGCGGCCGACTCCCGCTGCGCACCCGAGCGCGCGAGCGTCACGAGCGGCCGGGCGCCGCCCGGCGGCCGCGCGATCGCGACGCCGATCCGGCGCGCACCCACGTCGAGCGCGAGGAGCGCGCTCATGTGCGGCGCTCGTGGCGGGCGGGGGTGGCGGGGATGGTGGCGGTCGTCACGGTCGGTCGATGGCTCACGGCTGGGCGTTCTGGATGACGAGCGTGATGCGGCCGCCATCGGTGGGGACGTTGGGCACGAAGTCCGGCCACAGGACGAGGGTGGCCTCGCCGTAGTCGGAGAGTATCTCCTTTGCCTCGGGAACCGGCTTGCCGGCGATCTGCTGCCGGATGAGCGCGGCGTCCCAGGGGCGCGTCACGAGCGCGGTCACCGCCATCGGGAACGTGACCATGTCCGTGGCCACGACCGGGTCGCCGTCGGTCGTGGCGCTCACCGACCCGGGCTCGATCTGGAGCGTCGGGTCCAGCCCGAGCTGGAAATGCTGCTCCGCGACGGTCTCGAGCACGCTCTCGTCGACCTCCAGGACGGTGCCGGTCGTCTCCAGCCTGAGGTCGAACGTCTCGCCCGTCTGGCCCACCAGGGTCTCGCAGCCGGGGGTCAGCACGGGTGTGCCCAGCGTGGCGCTGGTGGGGAACCGGGTGAGACCGGGCGTGCCGGGTCGAGCGGCCTCCGCGCGGAGGTCGGCGCTCACCTGGTCCGTCAGCGTCTGACGCGCCTCCTTGCAGTCCTTGGCGGTCACGACCTCGCGGAAGAACCGGTCGCCACCGCTGACCGAATCGGGGTTGTTGACCGAGAGCCCCAGTCGCCCCAGGCCGCCCTTGATGGTCCGGATCGTGTCCGGGCCGGTGTTGCCGTCCTTGCCCCGACGCGTCGCCTGGATGGCCACCTCGACGCGCGGCTTGGGGGTCCGGGGCTCGCCGTCCCAGACCGGCAGCACCACCTGAGCCGTCGTCTTGTAGTCGCGACCGTCCACCGTGGAGATCCGGGTCCCCTGCGGGATGACCACCTCGGTGAGCGTGTTCTTGCTCGTGAACACCGCCTTGCCGCGCGCGAACGTGGTCACCTCGTCGCGCCCGGTCGCCTCGAAGGTGCCCGAGCGCACGAGCGGCACCTTGAGCCACTCCGCGGGGACCGTCCCGGTCGCCACGTCCACGGCCGGTGAGTTGGGGCTGGCCACGATCGACACCGGCTCCGGGCCCAGGGTGCTGGTGCCCGGGATGAGCGTGACGGTCGCGGTGGGGACCGTCAGGTACGCCACGTACAGCGCGCCCGCAGCCAGGGCGCCCGCGATCGCGCCACGCACGCCCCAGGTCGCCACGCGACGACGCGTGCTCGGGCCGCGACGCACGACGCGCGCCCCGTCGCCCGGACCCGGCGACAGCACGGTGACCGCGCCGGTCTCCTCCCCGGCCGCGGCGGTCGCGGTCCGGGGCGTCACCGCGTAACCCTCGCGCCGACGGTGAAGCAGGCTGCCGCCTCCCTCGCCCGCGACCGCCATCACCGCGCCGGTCGCGGGATCGGTCGCGGCGCTCACGGCGGCTGAGACGCGCACGTCCGGCGCCAGGTCGGCGGACGCGGCATCGGCGGACTCGGGCTCGTCCGTGAGCCCCAGGGCCCGCTCCGCGTCCGCGACGGTGGCATGCGCGGTCAGACCGGCGCTCGCACCGAGCGCCCGCACCTGGGCATCGCCGCTGACCAGGGCGACGGTCAGGTTCCGCGCCTCGGCCTCCCGGGCGAGCAGCCGGAAGTTGATGCGACCGCTGCCGACCCGCGAGCCGGCGGGGATGACCAGGACGACGCGGTCATCCTGCGCCGCGCGCAGACGCGCCACGGCGTCGGTGATCTCGTCATCGAGGTCCAGGTGCCAGACGCTCACGGGCGCCAGTCTGCCCTAGACACGCATCATCCGCAGGACCTTCTGCAGCGCCGCGTCGAGCGGGTCGTCACGAAGCGTCATCTCGATGGCCTGGTAGGCGAGCGCCATGGGCGTGACGTCCTGCTGGTCCACCAGCAGGCCCGTCTCGTCGTCGATGGCCTTCACCTGGTCCGGCGCGATGATCTCCACCACGGGCGGGCGCACGAACGGCAGCGAGCGCGCGAACTCGGGGTCGAGCAGCGCCTGCCGCAGCTCGGGCAGTCCCGAGCCGCCGCCGCACAGCTCCAGGCGGGCGGGCAGCTGGCCCTGCTTGCCGAACTCCTCCAGGACCAGCTCCATGCCCGCCTGCCAGACCGCCACGTCCTCCGCCACGATGGCCGCGATCGCGTCCCGCTCCTCGAGCTCCCGGCCCTGGGCGTAGGCCACCTTCAGCTCCTCGGCCGCCGCGAAGGGCACCTCCAGGCGATCGGCGAGCGACTTCGTGAAGGCGCGACCACCGAGCGCGAACATGCGCGTCCCCTCCACGCCGCCTGCGCGCACGAGCGCCACGTCGGTGGTGCCGCCGCCCACGTCGACGAACAGGGCGCCCGCCGTCGCGATGTCCTCCCCCTCCATGCAGCGCGCCACGGCGAACGGCTCCGCCACGATCGCGAGCAGGTCCAGCCCCAGCTTGGAGGCCACGCTCTGGAGCGCCCCCAGGTGGATGAGCGGTGCGAACGCGTTGAAGATGCTGATGCGCACGTGCCGCCCCCGGAAGCCCATCGGGTTGGTCACCGGGTAGCCGTCGATCTGGGCGCCCGTGACCGCCGCATGGACGAGCCGGACATCGACGGTCGGCAGGCCCGTCTCCCAGGTGATGGCCCGCTCCGCCTCGTAGAGGGCCTCCCGCTGCACGCCCTCCATGAGCTTCTGGAGCTCGCCCTCGGTGATCGGCTGGTCCGGGCGCCTGCGCTCCTGGCTGTGGCTGATGGCGAAGCCCTTGACCAGCTCCCCCGCGATGCCGATGACACAGCGCGCGGGCCGGAACCCCGCCATGGCCTCCGCCTCGCGCAGCGCCGCCTCGGCGTTGGCGACGACGCCCGCGATGTCCGTGACGGTCCCCGACTGCATGTGGGACAGCCCCTGGCGCACCCGTCCCACGCCGCGCACGGTGCCCCGCCCCGCATCGTCGGTCTCGAAGAACAGCGTCTTCACGAACTCCGTGCCGATGTCCAGGGCGATGCAGTTGGACGCCCGGGACGGGTCGTCGCGACCCCGGAGGCGCTTCAGGAGCGGCATGCGGGCGGGCCGTCAGCCTGCCAGGCGACGACGGATGGATTCGAGCGCCGCGGGCAGGCCGTCGCGCCGGGCTCCCCTGCCCTGGGCCATCTCGGGTCGGCCGCCGCCCTTGCCCTCGATCTCGGCCGCGGCGATCCGCACCAGGTCCGCAGCGCCGATGCCGCGTGCCACCAGGTCGTTCGAGACCGTCACGAACAGCTGCGGCTCGTCGGCGTCCAGGCCGATCGCGATCACCCCGCTGGGAAGGGCGCCCCGCACGTCCTTGGCGAACCCCTTGGCCTCATCCATGGACGCGAAGGCGGCCGCGTGGGTCACGAGACGCATGCCCCCGACATCCTGGGCTGCCCGCGCGACATCCGCGGGGCGCGCCGCGCCGCCCGTGGCGCCGCCGTCCCTGAGGCGCCGCTCGAGCTCCCGGACGCGCGCCTGGAGCTCCGTCACGCGAGCAGGGAGCGCCTCGATCGTCTGCGCCCCGGCGGCCGCGGCGGTCTCCTCCAGGAGCGCCAGTCGCGCGTCTTGGAGCGCCTCCGCGGCCTCGCCGGTCACGGCCTCGATGCGCCGCATGCCCGACCCGATGGAGCGCTCCCCGGTGATGACGAACCCGCCGATCTGCCCGGAGGCCCGACAGTGCGTGCCGCCGCACAGCTCGTGGCTGAACCCCTCGACGCGCACCGTGCGCACCGTCTCGCCGTACTTCTCGTCGAAGAACGCGTCCGCGCCCTGTTCGATCGCCTGCTGCATGGACAGGTGCGAGACGGACACCGGCAGGTCCTCGCGGATGACCCGGCGCACCTCGGCCTCGATCGCCCTGCGTTCGTCCGCCGTGAGCGGACGGTCGAACGGGAAGTCGAAGCGCAGGTAGTCGGGGGTCACCAGCGATCCCGCCTGTCGGGCGGCCTCGCCGACCGTGTTGCGCAGCGCGCGGTGAAGCACGTGGGTGCCGGTGTGGTTGCGCATCGTGGCCGCACGGCGACGCGGATCCACGGTCGCGGTCAGCCGCTGGCCGACCCGCACCTGCCCATGGAGCAGGCCGCTGTGCACGTGCAGCCCGCCCACCGGCCGCTGGGTGTCCGTCACGCTGAACACGAGCTCGCCCGTGGCGGCATCCCGGAGCTCGCCCCGGTCACCGATCTGGCCGCCGCCCTCCGCGTAGAACGGCGTCCGGTCGAGCACCAGCTGCGCCTCGGCCGCCGCCCCCGCCCGGAGCTCGATCTCCGGCACCGCCGTCAGCTCGGCGTATTCCAGCGCATCCCGGATGATCGCCTGGACCGTGCCGTCGGCGGTGGTCGTCTCGTAGCCCAGGAAGACGGTGTCGCCCGACCGTCGCGCGATGGCGTCGTAGAGAGAGGTCATCTCCGCCTGCCGGGCGAGATCCTGCCTCTTGCCCGACCGGCTCCGGTCGCGCTGCTCCGCGAGGAGGGCCTCGAACCCCGCCCGGTCCACGCGCACGCCGTACTCGCCAGCGAGCTCCACGGTCAGGTCGACCGGAAACCCGTAGGTGTCGTGGAGCTTGAACGCCACCGCGCCCGGCAGCACCGGCGCGTCCGCTGGCAGCGTCTCGTGCGAGCGGCCCACCTCGCGCTCCGCGGACGTGAGCGGGATGAGCGCCTCCTCGAGATGCACCGTGCCGGTGTCGAGGGTGCGCCGGAACGCCGTCTCCTCGCGCGCCAGGGTGCCCAGGATCACCTCGCGGCGCTCCACCAGCAGCGGGTATGCCGCGCCCATGATGTCGATGACGGTCCGGGCGGTCTCGGTGAGGAACGGCTCCCGCCGCCCCAGCAGGCGCCCGTGCCGGACCGCGCGACGCACGATGCGCCGCAGCACGTAGCCGCGCCCCTCGTTGGCGGGCAGCACGCCGTCGGCGATGAGGAAGGTGATGGCCCGTGAGTGGTCCGCGATGACCTGGTAGCTGAAGCGCTCCGCCTCGAAGGCGTCGGGGTCATGTCCCAGCAGCCGCCGCAGCGTGGCGTGGATGGGCGTGAACAGGTCCGTGTCGTAGTTGGTGGAGACGCCCTGGAGCACGCTCGCCAGCCGCTCCAGGCCCATGCCCGTGTCCACGCTCGTGAACGGCAGCGGCACGCGCGGACCGTCGGGCTGCTGGTCGAACTCCATGAACACGAGGTTCCACAGCTCCAGCCAGCGGGGACAGTGCTCCGAATGGTCCGGGACGCACTCGGGGCCCTCAGACAGGTGGGCGCCGCGGTCGTAATGGATCTCCGAGCAGGGGCCGCAGGGTCCGGTGTCCGCCATCCGCCAGAAGTTGGCGTCGTCGCCCCGGTCCACGTCGCCCCAGCGTGCCATCCGCTCCGGGGGCAGGCCGACCTCGTCGCGCCAGATCGCCCAGGCATCCTCGTCATGGGTGTAGGTGGTGGCCGCCAGGCGCTCCGCGGGGATGCCCAGCTCCCGGGTCAGGAACTCCCACGCCCAGTGGATCGCCTCGCGCTTGAAGTAGTCGCCGAAGCTCCAGTTGCCCAGCATCTCGAACAGGGTGTGGTGGCGCGGCGTCCGGCCGACCTCCTCGAAGTCGTTGTGCTTGCCCGCCACGCGAAGGCAGCGCTGGGCATCCACCGCGCGCCGATAGGAGCGGGTCTCCACGCCCCGGAGGACATCCTTGAACTGGACCATGCCGCTGTTGGTGAACAGCAGCGTCTGGTCCCCTGCCGGCACCAGGCTGGCGCTGGGCACGACCGCGTGGCCGCGCGCCTCGAAGAAGGCGAGGAAGCGACGACGGATCTCGTCGGCGGGCAGGGGCTGCATCGGGGCCCCGCCGGCCCGGTCAAGGGTGTCAGGCATCGTCGGGAGTGTACCGAACGCCACGTCGCGGCTCGCGGCCGGGCGCCTCGCGCTCAGGCAGGCGCGCCGTCCCGCGATTCGACGCCCGGCCCTCGCTCAGGCGCGCGACCCTCGCTCAGGCGCGCGGCCGTCGCTCAGGCGCGCGGCCGTCGCTCAGGCGCGCGGCTCGCCGGACCCGGTGTGGTCCGGTCCCGCGTCCCCGGTGATGGCACGGCGCAGCCGGTCGGCACCCTGGGCGATGCCTGTGCCGACCATGCGCGCGCTGCGCCGCACACCCGTCACGGTGTCGACCGGCCCGCGCAGGATCTCGTTGACGCTGCCCGACAGCTCGCGGACCGCGACCATCGTCTCCTGGCCCTCCGCGGCGAGCTCCTCCAGGAGCGCGATGCGCCGCGCCGATTCCGCGGCCAGCTCATCAAGCTCCGAGGCGGCGGCCCGGAGCGCGGCGAGCGTGGGCGGCAGCTCCGTGTCCAGCATCTCCATCAGGCGCTCGGCGCGGGCGGTGGCGCTCCGCGCGTCCCCGGCCAGGCGCATGAGCGACCAGACGACCGCGATCACCGACGCGCTGATGACGATGGCGCAGACGGCGAGCGTGAGTGCCAGCAGGTCGATGCTCATGGCTCGTCCCCGGCGTCCGCCGGATCGGGCGCCGCCGTCCCGCCCCGCCTGTCGCCCCGGGATGGCGTCCGCGCGCCGACCGTGGCCGCCACAGACACGACGCCGATGCCGACCCACGCGAACACGGATGCCGACACCACGGGGTAGTCCCCCATCCGCGCCGGATCGCCCAGGCGGGCGCCCAGCGCCTGGCCCGCCCATGCCCCCGCGACGGCCGCGGGCAGCACCAGCAGCACGTGCAGCCGAAGCTGCCCACGGACCAGCACGTAGACGCAGGTCCACAGCGCGCCGACGATGGCGGACAGGACGACCGAGGGCGGCAGCGCCTGGACCACGGGCTCCATCAGCGTGTGACCGGCACCCGGTCGGCGCTCGTCGCGACCACACCCTGCTGCTCCCCGGCCGCCGCCAGGGCGTCCTCCCGCGCCGGGGCGTCCTCCCGCGCCGGGGCGTCCTCCCGCGCCAGCCGGCCGCCCCCGATGACCTCCTCGCCCGCGTAGCACACCGCCGCCTGGCCGGGAGCCGGGGCCCAGGCGTCCGCGTGCAGCTCGGCCACCCAGCGGCCGGGCACGGTCGGGTCCCGCCGCAGGGTCGCGGGCAGCAGCGGCGCGCGATGACGGATGCGCACACCCGCGGAGAACGGCCCGGCGGGCGCCGGCCCACCGCAGAACGTCATGTCGTCGATGGTCAGTCGGCGTCGCACCAGGTCCTCTCGTCGACCCAGCTGGACGAGGTTGGCGGTCGGGTCCAGGCGTGCGACGTAGCGTCGTTCGCCGGTGGCCACGCCGAGACCGGTGCGCTGGCCCACGGTCAGGCCCGCCACGCCCGCGTGGGTGCCGAGGGCGCGTCCATCGGCGTCCAGGACCGTGCCCGGGATGGCGGGGCGGCCGCTGCGCTCGGCGACCGCGCGCCGGACATCCCCGTCCGGCACGAAGCACAGCTCCTGGCTCTCCGGCTTGGCGGCCGTGACCAGGCCGAGCCCATGCGCGATCTCGCGGACCTCCGGCTTGGTCAGGGCACCCAGCGGGAAGCGGACGTGTGCCAGCTGCTCCTGGTCCAGTCCGTACAGGAAGTAGCTCTGGTCCTTGTCGTGGTCCAGGCCCGCAAGGAGGCGCCAGCCGCCGTCCGCGGCGCGACGCACCCGCGCGTAATGGCCGGTGGCCACGGCATCGGCACCGTACAGGTGGCGGGCGCGGCCCAGCAGCGCCCCGAACTTCACGGTCGTGTTGCAGTCGATGCAGGGGCTGGGCGTCCGGCCTGCCAGGTACGCGTCGACGAACGGCTCCAGCACGCCCGCCGCGAACTCGCGCTCCAGATTGAGCACGTAGAACGGGATGCCCAGCTGGCCGGCGACCCGCCGGGCGTCCTCGGCGGCGTCGAAGGAGCAGCAGGAGCGTCTGCTCGACGAGGCGGCGTCCGCTCGGTCGTGGAGGCGCATCCAGACACCCACCACGTCCGCGCCCGAGCGCGCCACGAGCGCCGCGGCCACCGACGAGTCCACCCCGCCGGACATCGCGACGAGCACGCGCGAACGGCCGGGCCGGGGGTCCGGTGACCCGGTCGTCGGCGCCTCAGCCACCGGCGACGACCCCCAGGGGTGACATCCCGCGTGCGCCCGCGGGCTCCGCCACGCTCAGGCGATGCTGCCCCTCGCGCACGGCGGCGATGGCGGAGGGCACCAGCGCCTCGGCGTGCCCGATGTCCGCCTCGCTCGTCAGTCGGCCGAGCGACAGGCGCAGCGCGCCGCGCGCCTCGTCGTGGGGGTAGCCCATCGCGGTCAGGACGTGCGATGCCTCGCTGGAACCGGACGTGCAGGCGGACCCCGTGGACACGCACATGCCGTCAAGGTCCAGGCGCACCACGATCGCCTCGCCCTCCGCGTCTCGGACCACGAATGAGGCGTGGTTCGGCAGGCGGTCGCGCGGGTGGCCGGTGAGCTCCGCGCCGGAGATGGCGGTCACCGCGGCGATGAGCCGGTCGCGCAGCGCTGTCACGCGCGGCACCGTCGCGTCGCGCTCCGCCACCACGAGGTCCAGCGCCGTGGCCATCCCCACGGCGCCCGCGACATGCTCGGTGCCGGCCCGCCGGTACCGCTCCTGGCTGCCGCCGTGCTGCTGGGGCAGGATCGCCGCACCGCGTCGGATCCACAGTGCTCCGATGCCCTTGGGCCCCTCCAGCTTGTGACCGGCGAGCGAGACGAGGTCCGCACCGAGCGTGGCGACATCGAGGGGCAGCCAGGGGGCCGCCTGCACCGCGTCCACGTGGATGAGGGCGCGACAGCCCGAGCGGACGCGGGCGACGAGCTCGGCGGTCGGCCCGACCGTGCCCACCTCGTTGTTGGCCATCTGGAGCGACACCAGCACCGTGCGCTCAGAGAGGGACCGTGCCAGCTCATCGGGGTCGGTCCGGCCGTAGCGGTCCACGGGCAGGATGACGACCTCGAAGCCGAACTTCTCCAGGTGTCGGAGCGCGTTGAGGACCGCGTCGTGCTCCACCGCGGTCGTGACGATGCGGTGGCCGGTGGCCTTGCCGGCCCACGCAGCGCCCTTCAGCGCGAGGTTGACCGACTCCGTGCCGCCACCCGTGAACACGATCGCACGCGGCTCCGCACCGATCGCGCGGGCCACGCGCTCGTGCGCCTCGTCCAGGACGGCGCGTGCGGCGCGGCCCACCGAGTGCGCGGAGGAGGGGTTGCCCCATGCGACGGACTGGACGCGCGCCATCGCGTCGAGCACCTCGGGGCGGGGCGGCGTCGTCGCCGCATGGTCCAGGTAGATGGGCGTCACCGCCCGATTGTAGGCGAGGGCGCCGTCAATCCCGCTCGGCCCGAGACCCGCCGCGGATGCGCAGGCCGCGAGGGTCCCACAGGGGCTCGGCGGTGACGGTCGCGCCGACCCACGTCCCGAACAGGTCGACCTCGGCGCGCGTGCCGATGGCCGCCCGGTCCGCAGGCAGGTAGGCGTACGCGATGGACCGCTCCACCGCGAAGCCGTAGCCGCCGCTCGTCACCCGGCCGACCACCGCGCCATCGAGGCGCACCGGCTCGTTGCCCAGGCAGACGCTGCGAGGGTCGTCCAGCACGAGGCAGCGCAGGCGACGGCGCGGCCCGGCGGCCCTCGCGGCTGTCAGCGCGTCGCGAGCCATCGCCGGCGGCACCTTGTCCAGGGCGACCGCGAAGCCCAGCCCGGCCTCCCACGGGTCCTCGTCGGGCGTGACGTCCACGGACCAGACGCGGTAGCCCTTCTCCAGCCGGAGCGCCTCGATGGCGCGGTAGCCGCCCGCGACCAGGCCATGCGCGCGTCCGGCGTCCCACAGCGCGTCCCACAGGGCGCGCCCGTACTCCGACGAGGTGTACAGCTCCCAGCCCAGCTCCCCGACGTACGTCACCCGCAGCGCGAGCACCGGCACCGGCCCCACGCTCAGCTCCTGCGCGGTCAGGTAGGGGAACGCCTCATCGGCGAGCGAGGTCCGCGTGAGCGGCTGGAGGATGTCGCGCGCCCGGGGCCCCCACAGGCCCAGGCACGCCCGCGCGCCCGTGACGTCGCGGATGGCCACATCCTCTCCGTCGGGGAGGTGGCCCCGCAGCCACGCGGCGTCGTGATTGCCGTACGCCGTGCCCGTGACGAGCAGGAACGTGTCGGGTCCGGCGCGGGTGATGGTCACGTCCCCCTGGATGCCGCCCCGGCGGTCCAGGAGCTGCGTGTACACGACCGACCCGACCGGACGGTCCAGGTCGTTGCCTGCGACGCGCTGGAGGAAGGCGAGGGCGCCCCGTCCCGAGATCTCCAGCTTCGCGAACGAGCTCTCGTCGAACAGCGCCGCGGCCTCGCGCGTGGCGAGCGCCTCGGCGGCGATGGAGGGCGACCAGTGACGGCCGGCCCATCCGTGCGGGCGCAGCCGCTCCAGGGACTCCCGACCCCCGAACCGCGGATCGTCGGCATTGGGCTCGAACCAGTTCGGTCGCTCCCATCCCGACTTCTCGCCGAAGACCGCGCCCAGTCCGGCCAGCCGCTCGTAGGTCGGCGCGGTGCGCAGGGGTCTGCCCGCCTGGCGCTCCTCGGCGGGATAGTGGATGTCGTAGTACGTGGCGTAGACCTCCGTGGTCCGCGCGAGCGTGTGCCGCCCAGAGCGGTACGCCGCTCCGAACCGGCGGATGTCCATCCTCCACAGGTCCAGCTCCGGCTCGCCGTCCACGATCCACGCGGCCATCTGCCGCCCGACACCCCCCGCCCCCGCGATGCCGTGCGCGCAGAACCCGGCGGCGACCCAGAAGCCGCGCACGTCGGTCTCACCCAGCAGGAACTCGTTGTCCGGCGTGAACGCCTCCGGGCCGTTGATGAACCGGCGCACGCCCGCATCCCGGACCGCCGGGACGCGTCGCACCGCGCCCTCCGCGATGGGCTCGAAGCGCGCGTGGTCCGGTGCCAGCAGGCGACCGTTGAAGTCGTCCGGCACGCCGTCCAGGGACCACGGGGCCGGATCGCGCTCGTAGCCGCCGAACAGGAGCCCGCCCAGGTCCTCCCGGAAGTAGACCAGGTTGTCCGGGTCGCGCAGCTGTGGCAGGCCGGCGTGGACGCCCCCGATCGCGTCCGTGAACAGGTACTGGTGGGCCATCGGGATGATGGGCACGCTCACGCCCGCCAGCCGTCCGATGTCCGGCGCGTACATGCCGCCCGCGTTGACCACGACCTGCGTCGCGATTCGGCGACGCTCGCCCCCCTCCTCCACCATCACGCCGGTGACGCGGCCGCGCGCCTGTTCCACGGCGACGACGCGCGCGTGCTGGCGGATCGTGGCACCGCCGGCGCGCGCGCCGGCCGCCAGCGAGAGGGCGAGGCCGCTGGGGTCGAGCCAGCCATCCGTGGGCAGCCAGACCGCACCCAGCACGCCGTCGGTGGTCATCAGCGGGAAGCGGTCCTGTGCCTCCCGCGCCGAGATGAGGTCCAACGGGAGACCGAACGAGCGCGCCCAGGCGACCTGGCGCCTCAGCTCCTCCAGCCGCTCCGGGGAGCTGGCGAGGCGCAGCGACCCCACCTCGTGCCAGCCCGGATCCACCCCCGTCTCGGCCCCCAGGCGTCGGTACAGGTCGGCACCAGCCATCATCATCCGGGTCAGGCTCACGGAGCCGCGGAGCTGCCCGACCAGCCCGGCGGAATGGAACGTCGATCCGGAGGTCAGCTCCGCGCGGTCGAGCAGCACGATGTCCGACCAGCCCCGCTGCACGAGATGGTAGGCGATCGAGGTCCCGCCGACCCCGCCCCCGGTGATGACGACGCGCGCATGGTCCATGACCGCCAGCCTACCCGCTGGCCGCCACCGCCCGCAGGGCCGCGGTGAACGCCGGGGTGGTCGCCCCGGCGAGCGCCCGCTCGAGGTGCCCGACGGCATAGCCCCGGAAGTCGACGTCGAGGATGCTGATCGCCTGCTGGAGCACGCCCCACATCCCCTCCCGGATGTCCGAGGCGACGCGCATCAGCGCGATCCGGGCGAGCTCGTGCGGCGCGGGCGCGCGGCCCAGGTAGCTGGTCGCCAGATGGGCGTCCTCGTCGGGCGTGAGCCCGTGGTTGATGGACAGGTTGCCCAGGTCGAACCACGGGTCGCCCATGCCCGCGTACTCCCAGTCCACGATCCGGATGCGCCGCCCATCGTCGATGAGGTTCGCGCTCAGCAGGTCGTTGTGACAGGGCGCCAGGGGCTGGCGCGCGGCGAGACAGGCGCGCTCGATGTCCCGACCCACGGCCTCCGCGCGCGCCCAGGCGAGTGGCGGCTCGGTGCCCCGGGCGCGCGCGAGGGCCGCGTACAGCTCCGCGGTGCGCCGGGGCGCGAACAGACCCGGCACCGGCGGCCCCCCGTGGACCCGCCGCAGCGAGTCCGCCACGCGCTCGAGCATGCCTCGGTCATGGAGCGCCTCGGGGCTCACGGGCGAGCCCGCGATGAAGCGGGTGACCAGGATCCCCTCGGCACGCAGGAACGCGACCACCTCCGGCCCGACGCCCGCGCCCGCTGCGGCCACCGTGGCCGCATGCTCCAGATCCCTGCTGATGCCCAGCAGGTGCGTGTCGTTCCCGGCGAGCCGGACGACGTACCGCTCGTCGGTCCCGCTCGCGGCCACCAGGAGGTTGCGGTTCGTGAGCCCGCCCGAGAGGGCCGTGAGGGTCAGTTCCCGGCCCGCCAGCCCAGGGACCCGTGCCAGCGCCGCCTCGACTCCGGGCTCGATCACGGACGGCTACTTGCCGCCCGCGATGACCGTGAAGCCCTTGGGCAGCGTGACGGCGCAGCTGCTGATCGCGATGTCGCCGTCCGCGAGCCACCATCGGCAGGCCGTGCCGTCCGGGTTGTAGAACAGCAGCGAATCCGCGGTCCCGGCGATGATCGCCCAGGGTACGAACGCGGACGAGCTGTGGGACCCGAAGAAGGGCGGATCATGCTGGGCGTCCATGATCCCCCAGCCGCCGAACAGCCCGCCGGCCGTCTCCACCAGGAACATGTAGGAATCGCTGGTCGTGGCGAGGCGCGCGATCGACTCCGTCCCGACCGTGTTGACGGTGTTGCCTGGCCTGAGGTCCCCGCCGCCCATCGCGAAGGTCGTCACCGTTCCCAGGTCCACGCCGACATCCCAGAGCACCAGGGCATCGCAGGTCGCGGCGATGCGCTCGGCACCGGCGACCAGGAACCCCGACGACCGATTGCGGAACCGCCCGTTGATGAGGGTCCCCATGAGGTACCGACCCGTGGTTCGGTTGTACAGCACGAGCGAATCGCAGCTCGCCGCGGCATGCGTGAACCCGGAGCGGACGGTCATGGACTCCACCGGCGCATAGGCGCCTCTGCGGAAGGTGCCCGTGCGCAGCCGCCCGGTCGACCGCGTGTAGAGCGCCAGGCTCGAGCGGCTCGCGGCAGCCAGGTCGACACCGCGCAGGGCGAAGCTGTCGACCTTCGTGTAGATCCGGTGCTTGAGCGTGCCCGTGACCGCCTTGCCCGGCTTCCACAGCAGGATGGAATGGTTGGGGCCGGCCGCAGCGCCCGGGGACGCGAGCGCGAGGAGCAGGACGACCAGGATCGGCAGCAGCAACGGACGCCACATGGTTCGGGAGCACCTCGGCCGCGGAGTGGACGGGAGGGACACTACGCGCAACGGCCGAGGCTGTCACCCCGGAATCCGCTCAGCCCCCGGCGGTCTCGCGCTGCGCGGCGCGGCGGAGGTCCTCCTCGCGACCCCGCTCGCGGCGGCGATCGTGCAGCGACAGGGTCCGCTTCCGCAGGCGGATGGACTTCGGGGTCACCTCCACGAGCTCGTCGGCGCCGATGAACTCGATCGCGGACTCCAGGGTCAGCGGCGGCGGCGGCGTCAGGCGCAGCGCCTCGTCGTGGCTGTGGGTGCGGATGTTGGTGAGCTTCTTCTCCTTGGTCGGGTTGACGTCCATGTCACCCGAGCGGGAGTTCTCGCCGATGATCATCCCCTCGTAGACGTCCACGCCCGAGCCGATGAACAGCGTGGAGCGCTCCTGGAGGTTGAACAGGCCGTAGGCGTTGCTGGTGCCCACGCGGTCGCTCACGAGCACGCCGTTCGTGCGGTGCTCCACCTCGCCCGCCCAGGGTCCGTAGCCCTCCCCGATCTGGTGCAGCAGCCCGGTGCCCCGCGTCTCGGTCAGGAACTGGCCCCGATAGCCCACCAGGCCGCGCGTCGGGATGATCGCCTCGATGCGCACGCGGCCGTCCGCATCGGTGGTCATCTGCTGGACCCGCGCCTTGCGCGCCGCCAGTGACGTGGTGACGGCACCGATGTGCTCGGGCGGGATGTCCGCGGTGATCCGCTCATATGGCTCATGGGTCGCGCCGCCGACATCGCGCAGCAGCACCTCCGGGCGGCTCACCTGGAGCTCGAACCCCTCCCGCCGCATCTGCTCGATGAGCACGGCCAGCTGGAGCTCGCCCCGGCCCCGCACCTCGAACGTCTCGGGCGACTCGGTGGGATGGACCTCGATGGACACGTTGCCCAGCGTCTCGCGCTCGAGGCGCGCCTTGAGCTGGCGCGACGTCAGGTACTGCCCGTCGCGCCCGGACAGCGGCGAGGTGTTCACACCGAAGGTCATGCGCAGCGTGGGCTCGTCCACCTCCAGGCGAGGCAGCGGGCGCGGATCCGCCGGGTCGGTGATGGTGTCCCCGATGGTCACGTCCGGCAGTCCGGCGACCGCCACGATCTCGCCCGGCCCCGCCTCCTCGATCTCCTCGCGCTCGATGCCCCGGGCGGTGGTGAGCGACGTGACCGTCCCCGTGATCGTGGTGGTTCGACCCGGCTCCACCGAGCCGTCCGTCGCATCTGCCTCGTCGCGCACCACGCTGATCCGCTGACCCATCCGGATGGTGCCGTTGCGGATGCGCCCGATGGCCATCCGGCCGACGTAGTCGTTGGCGGACAGGTTCGTCACCAGCAGCTGGAGCGGGTGGTCGGGCTGGTAGGTCGGCGCCGGCGTGTGCTCGATGAGCAGGTCGAACAGGGCCCGCAGGTCCGTGCCCGGACGGGCGAGGTCCAGCGTCGCGGTCCCCGCGCGCGCGTTCGTGTACACGATGGGGAACTCGATCTGGTGCTCGTCCGCGCCCAGGTCCAGGAACAGCTCGTAGACTTGGTCGACGACCTCCGCCGGACGCGCGTCGGAGCGGTCGATCTTGTTGATGGCCACGACGACCGGCAGGTGGCGCGCCATGGCCTTCTGGAGCACGTAGCGCGTCTGGGGCAGCGGACCCTCCGCGGCGTCCACCAGCAGCAGCACCGCATCGACCATCAGCAGGCTGCGCTCGACCTCGCCGCCGAAGTCGGCATGTCCGGGCGTGTCCACGATGTTGAGGCGGACCTCGCCGACCTGGACGCCGGTCTGCTTGGCCAGGATCGTGATGCCCTTCTCCCGCTCCAGGTCGCCCGAGTCCATCACGCGCTCGGCGACGACCTGGTTGGCGCGGAACGCGCCGCCCTGCCGGAGCATGGCGTCGACGAGCGTGGTCTTGCCGTGGTCGACGTGGGCGACGATGGCGATGTCGCGGAGGTCGTGGCGGATGGCGGCGGGCACGGGGGGACGGGTGGCGGTCGTCATGGGGAGCGTGATGGTCCCACATCCGGGCGGTGGACGCGCGCGGGTCGTATCCTCGTCGGGAACCGATGCCACAGGAGGCCACGTCCGCCACGTGCTGACCCGACGACCGGAGCCGCGTCCCTGGGACGTGATCGCGCTCGAGGTGCTGCTGACCGTCGCCTGCGCCGTCCAGGTCGGCCTGCTGCTCTGGCTGGCGGTCGCGACGTGGGAGGAGCGGGGCGCGCCGGGCATGGTCATCGGCGTGCTGGTCATGGTGGCCATGGCGGTGGGCGCCGGCTGGTTCCTGTGGCTCACGGGCGTGAACGGCTGGCTGCTGGCGGGCGCCAGCGGCGTGGCCGGGATCGAGGTCGCGTTCCTGATGGTGCTGGGCGCGACCGGCCAGGTGCTCGGCGTCGGCGCCGGACCGCTGCTGCTCAGCCTGGGCGCCGCCGTCCTGGGCGTGTCATGCGGCATCTTCCTGCCGGCGCCGTCGGCGCGGCGATACGCGCCCACCCCGCGCGCCCGCGAGGTCGCGGGCGGCCCGCCCTCGGCACCCCCGATCTCGCCGAGCGTCGCCGCGGCGGCCGACCGCTACGCCCGCCCGGTGGTCACGGGCGCGGTCGCGCTGACCGTCGCGGGCGCCCGCCGGATGCGTCGGACCGGCGGTCCGTCCGCGGGCCCGGTCGAACCCTCGGTCGATGCCGCCCCCGACCCCGTGCTCCAGCCTCGCCCCGGCACCCCCATCCGGACCATGGCGCCCGCGGCGGGCACGGTGGACGGGCCGCCGACTGCCGTCGCGGGAAGCGCCTCCAAGGGCTCGACGGCCACCGTGCCGGCCCCGGCCGCGGGGACGCCGGCCGCGGGCGCGTCCATCGCCGCGAGCCCCGCCACCCCGGCCGCCGGGACGCCGGCCGCCGGGACGCCGGCCGCGGGCAGCGCCACCCGCTCCGGAACCGGGCGCACCCCCGGCGCGACCCCCGATCCGGGGGCCATCGCGCGCCAGGCGCGCGCCTCCATCGACGCGGAGTTGGCCAAGCCCCGTGGCGCCGGTCGAGGTGACGCACCCGCCGGCACCGCGCCGGGATTCCGCCACGTCGACCCGCCCCCGCCCGCCACACGCGTCCCCGCACCATCCGGGGTCGAGCCCCGGTTCAGTCCATCGGGTGGGTCGACCCCGCCCCGGCCGCCGACCGGCTCGCCGACGGCCCGCGCCGGGGACGCCCCGCAGCCGTCCGACCCCTCCTCGGTCACGCCGAGCCTCCGGCAGGTGCCGCCGGCCGATGGCGGCGACGGCACAGGGGTCGGACGGTGACGGTCGCGGCGGTCATCCTCGCCACGCCGCCGGATCTCGGGCCCGGCGACCCGTCGGCGCGTGCCGGGGTCCGGCGCGCCGTGGAGACGGCCTGGGCCGGCGGCGCGATGCCCATCGTCGTGGTCGCAGCGGATCCCGACGGGCTCCTCGCGGGGGCGCTGGCGGGCAGCCAGGCCACGCTCGTGACGCCCGCCCCTCTCGACACCGGCCCGATGGCGCACCTCGCGCGCGGGATGCGCGTCGCCGTCGACCTCGTCTCCGGGACCGATGCGGTCCTGGCCTGGCCTGCGCGGTTCGCGTGGGTCGGCCCGGAGACCGTCACCAGCCTGCTCCAGGCGCACGGCCTGGATCCGGACACGCCGCTGCGACCCCGCTGGCAGGGCGAGGACGGCTGGCCGGTGCTCGTCCCGGTCCCGTGGCTTGCATCCCGCGAGCCCCGCCGGGCCGGACCATCCCGGGATGACCTGGCCAGCGAACTCCTGGACGCCGACACACCCACCCGATCGCTGGACCTGGGCGATCCGGGCAGCGTCATCGACCGCACAACGCCCATCGACGCGCTGCCGCCGTACCAGGGTCCGTCAGAGCCCCCGGTCACGCCTCCCGACTGGGGCGCGTCGGTTCCCGACGCCATCGAGGAGCTGCCCGCCCGGCCCATCGTCCGGATCGACGCGGGCCACGACGCCTGACGGCGAGCCGGGGACGTCGGACGGCCGCTTACCGCGGACGGCGGATCAGACCGTCGGCAGCGACTCCCGCCCGCTAGCATGGCACCAGGTCCCGGCCCGCGGTGACCCTGTCGGGTCCACGGGACGATGGCCGATCGGAGAGGACCGGCGGGCGTCGTCCGCCGGCGCAGTGCACGGAGGAGCATCCATGCGACGACGACTCGCGACCCTGCTGGCCGCAGGGACCGCCCTGGCGTCCGCCACCGGGGTGAGCGCCCAGGACCCGAACCCCTCGCCCACGCCACCGCCCGATGCCCAGGCCGTCCTCGCCACCGTCCAGGCGCGGGGGCATCTCGTGTGCGGCGTCAACGGCAGCCTGCCCGGCTTCTCGGTCCTGGACGAGGCGACCGGCGCCTACTCCGGCTTCGACGCCGACTTCTGCCGCGCGGTGGCCGCCGCCGTCCTGGGCGACCCGACCAAGGTGGAGTTCCGACCCCTGACCGCGGCACAGCGCGGCCCCGCGCTGCAGACCGGCGAGGTGGACGTGCTCATCCGGAACACGACCTGGACCATCAGCCGCGACAACACGTGGGGCGAGTTCGCGCCCACCACGTTCTATGACGGCCAGGGCCTGATGGTCCGCGGCGACCTCGGGGTGTCGAGCCTGGAGGACCTCGCGGGCGCCACCATCTGCGTCCAGTCGGGCACCACCACCGAGCTCAACATCACCGACGCGTTCCGGGCCCGTGGGCTGGAGTTCACGCCGCTCGTGTTCGCCGAGATCGACCCCACGTATGCGGCCTATGACGAGGGCCGCTGCGACGCGGTCACCAGCGACCGGTCCCAGCTGGCCGGGCGGCGCACCACGTTCGCGGATCCCGCGGCCCACGTCATCCTGGACGACGTGCTGTCCAAGGAGCCGCTCGGCCCGGTCGTGCCCATGGGCGACCCCCAGTGGTTCGACATCGTGAAGTGGGTCGTGTTCGCGACGTTCGAGGCCGAGGAGCTGGGCATCACGAGCGAGAACGTCGCGTCCATGGTCGGCGGCGACGATCCCGTGGTGCGCCGGTTCCTGGGCGACGAGGGCGACCTCGGCCAGGCGATGGCGCTGTCCAACGATTTCGTGGTCAAGGTCATCTCCGGGGTCGGCAACTACGGCGAGATCTTCGCGCGGAACCTGGGACCGGACACGCCGTTCGCGCTGGAGCGCGGCCTGAACGCCCTGTGGAAGGACGGCGGGCTGCTCTACTCGCCACCCTTCCGCTGATCGCCCGGCCACCTGATCGACGCCCGGCCGGCACACGCCGCGCCGGGCGTCGCCTCACCCGAGGGCGCCCGGCATGACCGACCGTCCGTCGACGCCATCGCGACCGTCCGTCGGCGCGGCCACGCCACCCTGGCGCGACGTGCGGGTCCTGGGTGCGCTCACCCAGGCGGCCGTGCTCGGCGCGGTCGGGGTCGTCGCGTGGTTCCTGGTGGGCAACCTCCTGGGCGGCATGTCGCTGCGCGGGCTGTCGTTCGCGCCCACGTTCCTGGGCACGACCGCCGGGTTCGAGATCGCCGAGACCACCATCTCCTACACGCCCACGGACACCTACGCCCGGGCGCTCCTGGCCGGTCTCGCAAACACGCTGCTGGTGGCGGTCCTGGGCATCGTCCTGTCGACCATCCTGGGCGTCCTGGCGGGCGTCGCCCGGCTGTCGTCGAACTGGCTCCTGTCCCGCCTCACGGCAGGGTACGTGGAGCTGTTCCGGAACACGCCGCTGCTGGTGCAGCTGTTCCTGCTCTATTTCGTGGTGTTCCTCCAGCTGCCCGCCGTCCGAGACTCGATCGTGGTCGGGGACGCCGTGTACCTCAACCAGCGGGGCATCAGCCTGCCGCGTCCGATGCCGGCGGCCGGGGCCGAGGTGTTCCTGGTCGCGCTGGCGGCGGGCATCGGGCTCGCGGTGGCCGTCCGCCGATGGGCCTCCCGACCACGCGCGGACGTCCGGCGCCTGCCGGGTTCGGGCTGGCTTGCGCTCGCGGTCCTCGTCGCGCTGCCCGCGTTCGCCTGGCTCGTCCAGCCGGCTCCCCCGTTCGGCGTGGATGTCCCCGTGCGCGGCACGTTCAACGTGCGGGGCGGGCTGACCGTCACCCCCGAGTTCGCGGCGCTGCTGCTGAGCCTCGTGCTCTACACCTCCGCGTTCATCGCGGAGATCGTGCGGGGTGGCATCCAGGCGGTGCCCCGCGGCCAGATCGAGGCCGCCCATGCGCTCGGCCTGTCCGACGCGGTCGTGCTTCGGCGCGTGGTGCTGCCCCAGGCGATGCGCGTGATCGTGCCCCCGCTCACGAGCCAGTACCTCAACCTGCTCAAGAACTCCAGCCTGGCCATCGCCATCGGCTATCCCGACCTGTTCAACGTCAGCACGACGGTGGCCAACCAGACCGGCCAGCCGGTGGCCGTGATGGGCCTGGTCATGGTCACGTACCTGCTGCTCAGCCTCCTGGGCTCCGCGATCATGGGCGTCGTGAACCGGCGCGTGCAGCTGAGGGAGCGCTGACCCATGAGCGCCGCCGGACTGACCATCCGCCCACCGGAGCCGCCTCCTCCCGCGGAGCGGCTGACGGCGTGGGGGTGGGCCCGTCGGAACCTGTTCGGAAGCCCTTCGAGCGCGATCGTCACGGTCGTCCTCGCCATCGCCCTCGCCTGGCTCGCGGTGCTGGTCGGGACCTGGGCCCTCACGGCCGCGCGATGGGGTGTCGTCACCGACAACCTGCGGCTGTTCCTGATCGGTCTGTACCCGCCCGCGGAGGCATGGCGGCCGTGGCTGTGTCTCGCCCTCCTGTCCATCCTGGCGGGGCTCTCCGCCGGTGCCCGGGACGGTGCCGCGCGCACCGCGGCGACCTGGCTCGCGGCGGGACAGGCGGCGCTCGCGCTGCTGGTGCTCGCCTCGCCCATGGGCCTCGCGCCGGCGCTGGCGCTGGCCGCGAGCGGCGGAGCGGTGGTGGCGGCCCGTCTGGTCGCGGCCCGCCGGCCGGTCCGGGCGCGCTGGCTCCGCTGGGGCTGGCTGCTGGCGCTGCCAGCCGCGTGGCTGCTCCTCGGGGGCTGGTCCGGCGGGCCACTCGTGCGGGTGCCACCCGACTCCTGGGGCGGCCTGCTGCTGACGCTCGTGCTGGCGCTGGTGAGCATCCTGCTCTCGTTCCCGCTGGGCGTGCTGCTGGCGCTCGGTCGCCGGTCGTCGCTGCGTCTCGTGCGGCTGCTGTGCATCGCGCTCATCGAGTTGGTGCGAGGCGTCCCGCTGGTGACCATCATCTACCTCGCGGACATCCTGCTGCCCCTGCTGCTGGGCGACGTGCGCATCGACCGCGTGGTGCGTGCCATCGGCGGCCTGACCCTGTTCTGCGCGGCGTACGTCGCCGAGAACGTGCGGGGCGGACTCCAGGCCATCCCGCGCGGCCAGGTCGAGGCGGCCCACGCGCTGGGCATGGGCACCATCGCCATCCATCGGTTCATCATCCTGCCGCAGGCGCTGCGGATGGTCATCCCCGCCAACGTGGGCCTGTTCCTGAGCCTGCTCAAGGACACCACCTTGGTCATCATCGTGAGCCTGCTGGAGCTGCTGGGCATCGGCCGCGCCGTGCTCGCCCAGCCGGAGTGGCTGGGCACCCAGGTGGAGGTCTACGTGTTCGTCGCCGCGGTGTTCTTCGTGCTGTGCTGGACCATCGCACAGGCGAGCTATCGGCTGGAAGCCACGCTGGGGGTCGGCCGACGATGACACAGTCGTCGTCGGCCCAGGCGACCCATGGACCCATCATCGAGGTGGTCGAGGTCCACAAGTGGTTCGGCGACCATCACGTGCTGCGGGGCGTCTCGCTGGAGGTGATGCCCAGCGAGGTGGTGGTCATCTTCGGGCCGTCCGGGAGCGGCAAGAGCACCCTCATCCGGACCATCAACCGGCTCGAGACGCACCAGCGGGGCCGCATCGTGGTGGATGGCATCGAGCTCACGAACGACATCCGCAACATCGCCCAGGTGCGTCGCGAGATCGGCATGGTGTTCCAGCAGTTCAACCTGTTCCCGCACCTCACGGTGCTGGACAACGTGACGCTCGCACCGGTCCAGGTGCGCGGCTGGAAGGCGGAGCGCGCACGGACCGTGGCGATGGAGCTGCTCACCCGCGTGGGCATCCCGGAGCAGGCGGGCAAGTACCCCGCCCAGCTGTCGGGCGGCCAGCAGCAGCGCGTGGCGATCGCGCGGGCGCTCGCGATGCAGCCGCGCATCATGCTGTTCGACGAGCCCACCTCCGCGCTCGATCCGGAGATGATCAACGAGGTCCTGGAGGTGATGCGGGAGCTCGCCGCGAGCGGCATGACGATGCTGTGCGTGACCCACGAGATGGGGTTCGCGCGCGCCGTCGCGGACCGGATGGTGTTCATGGACGAGGGGTCGATCGTGGAGGTCGGCCCGCCGTCGCGCATCTTCGAGGCGCCCGCGGAGGAGCGCACCCGCCGGTTCCTCCAGCAGATCCGCCACTGACCGCCGGGGTCCGGCGCGAGGGCCACCGGCGCGTGGGCCACCGGCGCGTGGGCGCGTGGCCCTCCGCCCGTGCGTGGCCCGCCGCCCGTGCGTGGCGCGCTCCGCCCGTGCCACCACCGGTGGCGAATCTCCACGACTCGTGGAATCTCGCCACGCGTCGTGGAATCTGTCCACGACTCGTGGAGACCGTCCACGCGCGGCGTCGCTCCGCGACACACGGCGGGGATGGAGCCGTCCGGGGCGTCAGGCGGTCGGAGGCTCCCCATCGGGTGTCCTGGGCGCGAGCGCCAGGCCCAGCTCCGCCAGCTGCGCCATCTCGATCTCAGAGGGCGCGCCGAGCATCAGGTCGGATCCGGAGCTCGTCTTGGGGAACGCCATCACCTCCCGGATGTTCGTCTGGTCCGTGAGCAGGGCCGCCCAGCGGTCCACCCCCAGGGCGATCCCGCCGTGCGGTGGCGCGCCGTATTCGAACGCCTCGAGGATGCCGCTGAACTTGGCCTCCTGCTGTTCCGGGGAGTGACCCATCAGCGCGAACGAGCTGGACAGCCTCTCTCGCGTGTGGAACCGCACCGAGCCGCCGCCCAGCTCCCAGCCGTTGAGCGCCAGGTCGTACTGCTGCGCGCGGGCACGACCGGCCGGATCATCGGGGCCGGGCCGGAAGGGATCGCCGCTCGCGGTCACGAGCAACTCCTCGTCCTCCGGCAGCACACCGCTGAACGGGTTGTGGGTGGCGTCCCAGCGACCGTTGTCGGCGTCCCACTGGTACATCGGGAACTGATGCACCCAGACATACGCGAGCACCGCGGGATCGCCCAGGCCCAGGCGCGTCGCGACCTCGATGCGCACCTTGCCCAGCGCCTCCTGGGCATGCACGTCGCGGTCGGCGACGATGAGCGCAAGGTCACCCGGCAGCGCCCCGCAGGCCTCCGCGATCGCCCGGGCACGCCCGGCGCCCACGATCTTCACGATCGAGCCGCGCACCTCGGTCCCTGAATCCGCGGGCAGCGCGACCCACACGAGGCCGCGCGCACCGCCCTTCCGGGCGACCTCGGTCAGCTCATCGATCTCCTTGCGGGTCGCGCCGCCCATGCCGGGCGCGGCGATGCCCATCACGCGGCCGCCGCCCGCGAGCGCGTCCTCGAACACGCCGAACCCCGACCCCCCGACCGCGGCGGCGAGGTCGTGCAGCTCCACGCCGTAGCGCAGGTCGGGCTTGTCGATGCCGAATCGGTCGATCGCCTCGCGCCACGTCAGTCGCGGGAACGGGACCTGCGCGATGGGTCGCCCCGGGGTGACGGCCTGGCTGACCGCGATGGCCATCTCCTCCACCCAGGCCATCACGTCCTCCTCCCCGACGAAGCTCATCTCCAGGTCCAGCTGGGTGAACTCCGGCTGGCGGTCTCCCCGCAGGTCCTCGTCACGGAAGCAGCGCGCGATCTGGAAGTAGCGGTCCATGCCCGCCACCATCAGCAGCTGCTTGAGCTGCTGGGGCGACTGGGGCAGCGCGTACACGTTGCCCGGCTGGAGCCGCGACGGCACCACGAAATCCCGGGCACCCTCCGGCGTGGACTTGATGAGCAGCGGCGTCTCCACCTCCACGAATCCCGCGGCATGGTGCGCCTCGCGGATCGCCTGGACCAGGCGACCGCGCGCCAGGATGCGCTTCTGGAGCGGCTCGCGACGCAGATCCAGGTAGCGGTAGCGCAGCCGGATGGACTCGTCGACCGGGGCATCGGGGTCGTTGATCAGGAACGGCGTGTTGCGAGCGGTCGACAGGATCCGGATGCCGCTCGCGCGAAGCTCCACGTCCCCCGTGGCCAGCCTGGGATTGTGCGTCCCCTCCAGGCGCTCCGCGATCCGGCCGGTCACCTGGAGCACGAACTCCGAGCGCACCCCGGAGGCGACCGCGTGCGCCTCGGGCGCCTCCTCGGCGTCGAGCACCACCTGGGTGATGCCGTACCGGTCCCGCAGGTCGATGAAGATCAGCTGGCCCAGGTCTCGGCGACGGTGGACCCAGCCCGACAGGGAGACGGTGCGGCCGACGTGCTCGGGGCGCGCGTCGGCGCAGGTGAGATCGCGGTAGGAGGTCTTCATGAGGTCCCCATGGTACGGGAGGTCGATGGGGCCCGATCGGCGACCCGGTGGTGGAAGTCGCGGCGGTCGAGCGTCGGAGACCGCCGCCGCACCGCGATCGAGTACCGTCGGCGATGGCGCGCAGCTCGGAGTCGCGGGCGCGCGTCCGCGATCAGGATGCGATCGTCGAGCGTGGCAACTCAGGGCGCACGGGATTCGTGGCGGGGTCGGCACTCCAACCCGCTGCGCAGCGAAGGTTGCGACGCTGCTCGACCCTGCGCCAAGGCATCCGTCCTATGTCACGGGGCGAGCCGAGCAATCAGGGATAGTCGCCGGGCTGCCCCACCCTTCGCCGCGACACGGTAAGCCAGGCCAGGGCGAAAGAGGCCACGAAGACTGCGCTCAACCTCCATAGAGTGTCGGGCCTCGATGTTTCGCGACCCCGGACGGTGGCCATAGCCGTCGGCGGTAGTTGGCCAGCGCCGACAAGAGACAGGGCATCCTGGAGGTCATGAACGTCCCACACGTCTGGATAGAGCCTTCGGGGTAGCTCGAACGCCACGAGTTCCACGCCATCCCCATCCAGCTCCCACGCGACCGTATTCCCGGCGTCAGGTGCCGCGAGATCAGCCGAGGAGACGAGGTACGTGCGACCTTCAACGAATGCGTTCAGCCCGTGGCAGGCGATGACCTCGTATGTCACGGGGTCGTGCGCCACTGAACCGCGCACGACTCGCTCCACGCTCCAGCGGTGTTGCCGCGGGAAGGCGCCCGAATCATCCCCTTGGAACGTGCCGATGAACGCATCGCCGGTGGCACTAGCGATGCGCATCGGCGCTCTGCGCTGGAGATCGCAGTCGGCGGCTACCGGCACCGAAAGGAGCATCACTCCGACCACCCCGCCCGCGACTGCTACCCACAGTGACCGAACGCTGCGAGGTGCGATCTTCACGAGCAGGCTACTGGGTGCACTGTGAGAGGCCTGAAACGCATACGTGGACATCGAAGAGATCTCCCGTCCAGGATTGGTGGCGCGCATACCCCTCGTCCCCGGAGTGATCGCTCTCCCAGGGCTCGCAGTCATCGTCGTTCGGAATCGAGCGGCACCCAGACTGGATGCCGTAGATGGTGTGCCCGTAGAAGACAGGACCACCACTGTCACCGCCGGCCCACTGGTAGTAGCCCAACGCCTGTAGGTATAGCCAGACGTTTGTGGACTCGTTGAATGAGGCATACGTCGTGGTGATGACCTTGTCGGCGGCCCCGTAGCCGGTGGTCCTTCCGGACAGCCGGACTTTGGTCCCGGCGACTGCGCTTCCAACAGCGTCGATCGCCCACGCCTTCTCGTCGTTGCTGCGGTAGATCTTGTGTCCCTCCCACGCTTGGATGTCGCCCAAGCCGAGAATTGCGAAATCCGTGTAGCTGGTGGAGAAGTACGCATTCTTCTGCACACCTCCAAAGTCGTGGCCGTTCTGGTCGTGCCACTGGTCGCCGCCGGTGGCGTTGAAGCAGTGACCCGCGGACAGCATTCGAATCGCTCCGCCAGCTTTCCACGCGACAGCTCCCGTCGTGCAATCGTGGGAGCCGATGGTGAGCCCGCCTCTGGTCGGTGCTTGCCAGCAGTCATGTCGAGAGTTACATGCGGTATTCTGGGATCCTCTCCCCTCGACGACACGAACGAGACCGGCATTGAACTCCGCCTCGGTCATCGCGCGGACAGCACCGATTTGGTTTCTGGGCGCCTCGACCTGGACGATGTTGTCCGCACCCCAGATCCCGAAGCCAACGATGTCGGAGGCTCGCTGGTCCGACCGAGATGTCCAGTCCATCAACTTGCCCAGTACACCGTCAAGGGCTGCCTGGGAGTTTGGGACCACCTCGAACCTCGACTCCACAAAGCCGGGAAGGGCGTCGCGAGCAGCGTCCCGCTGAGGCGCGGTAGTAGTCTCAAGAACCTGGATGACGACTCTGGGCGATGGTATGTCCTCGATGTAGATACCGCCGTAGTCGCGCGGGGCAGACTCAATCAGCTCCACCAACGGACCGACTGAGTTCTGAACCTTTTCACGGAACAGCTCGTCATCTATCGAGCCGACCATCGTCTGAGCAATCCATTCTGCCGGTACCGCGGACGCGTCTCTGGCCCCCATGACCACGGATGCGCCGATCAGCAGGAGGCATGACGAAGCCGCGACCGCAAGTCCCGGCCGACGAGTTGCCATTGCTGCCCTCCTGTGTATGGAGCGTGCCCTCACGATTGGCTGCCCCGAACGATATCACCGTCGTTAACGCACGGACAACGGCGAGGTCAAGGCGGCGCGGCAGGCAGTGGAGCACCGTTGGGACGCAGGTTGGCGTCGGGCGTGGCGCCTGCATGCAAAGAGGCCCAGGCGGCTCTCAGGTGACGGATCGGCTGCGATGAAATCTGCCGAGTCATCGACTTCGTTGCGGGGCGCACCTCGCATCACGGCCGATCCTGATTGGGTGCTGGTGAGCATCGATTCCTTGGCGCCTAGCGCTTCGGTCGCTCGCCGCAGCCGCCCTCCGGCGTCCCGTGTCGGAACCTGTCAAGTCGGATGAGACACGCGGTGTCGATCAGGTCTGTGCAGGCGGCTCCTTCGGCGGGTTGATCCAGGCGGGTCCCGGCAGCCTCGGCGGCTCGGGGTGCCTGTTGACGAACCGCTCCGGATGGGCGGCGTATGCGGCGTCCAGGACGAGGGCGCGCCGCTCGCGGACCAGGGTCGCTGTGCCGAGGTGGACCGAGGCGGGCGTGTGGTACCCGATGCCCGAGTGGCGATGCTCGTGGTTGTAGACGTCCATGAAGGGGCCCACGAACGCCCGCGCGTCCTCGATGCTCCCGAACCGCTCCGGGAAGCCGGGGCCGTGCTTGAGCGTCTTGAAGGCCGCCTCGCTGTAGGCGTTGTCGTTGGACACGCCCGGCCGACCGTGGGTGCGCCCGATGCGCAGGTCCGCCAGCAGCTGGGTCACGGGCTTGGAGGTCATCGGCGCGCCACGGTCGGCGTGGACCGTGAGGCGGCCGGGCTCGAAGGGTCCGTGGACCCGGACCAGGTCGGCGATCCAGCCGGCCACGAGGTCGCCCCGCTCGTGGGGGACGACCATCCAGCCCGGGCAGTACCGGCTGTACAGGTCGAGCATCACGAACAGCCGGTACCAGACGCCCCTCCGGGGTCCGGGCAGCGCGGTCGCGTCGTAGGACCACACCCGGCACGGACCGTCGGCCACCAGCTCGGGGATCGTGCGGGGCGGATGGACCGCCTGGCGCCGGCGCTCGCGGACCCCGCCGTCGGCGCGCAGGATCCGGTACATCGTGGACTCGGACGCGAGGTACGTCCCCTCGTCGAGCAGCGTGGCCCACGCCTGGGCGGGCGCCCGGTCCACGAAGCGCTCCGAGCCGAGCACGTCCTTGACCGCCTCCCGCTCGTCCGGCGTCAGGGCGTTCGTCGGCGTCGGACGGGGGCGTGGCGGACCCTGGCGGGGCGGCAGGAGCCGGCGGTACCAGGTGGCGCGCGAGCGGCCCACCGCGGCACAGGCGCCCTTCGTGCCGACCAGCGGCAGGAGGTCGGCGAACGCGCTCTCGATCACCGCGGCTGCCTCGTCCCCTCGTCGCCCTCGGCCAGCAGCCGCTCCAAGAGCTCCGATGCTAGCCTGAGAATCCCCAGGCTCGGCTCGATCCCGATCAGGCGGCCTCGTCGAGGGTGACGTGGTAGCCAAGGGCCTCGAGGCGCTTGACCGTGCGCCGCACGGTCGCTGTCCGATCGCGCTGGTCGAACCAGGTCGGGCCCAGCTCCTGGTACACGACACCGTCCCGGAGCAGGTGATACACGATGACCAGGATGGAGTGCCCGACCGCGACGGCCGCCCGGCCGGCGCCGCGCCGCGCGGCGATGCGCCGGTACTGGGCGGCGAGATAGGTGCCCTTCGTATGGGCGGCCGCGTGGGCCGCCTCGACGAGCGCGGTGCGGAGCCAGGCGTTGCCCGGGCCGGTCGCCCCGGATCGGCGCTTGCCGGCGCTCTCGTCGGTGCCAGGGCAGACCCGCGCCCAGGAGGCGAGGTGGGCTGCGGACGGGAAGCGGGACATGTCCGGGCCGATCTCCGCGAGGATGGCCTCAGCCGTCCGCAGCGCGACACCCGGGATGGAGTCGACGAGCGCCAGCGTGGCCCCGAAAGGGCGCATCCGCTCCGCCACCTCGGCCGACAGGGTCGCGATCTCAGCGTCCAGGAAGTCGATGTGCCGCAGCTGCGCCCCGAGCATCCGACGCTGGTGCTCGCCGAGCAGGCCGCGGAGCGCGGCCACGAGCCGGTCGTGCTTGGAGCGCAGTCGCCCGCGTGCGAGCCCCGCGAGCGCCTCGGCATCGTCACCCCCGGCCACGATCGCCTCGAGCATCGCCCGCCCTGACACCCCCAGCAGGTCGGAGGCGACCGCGCCGAGCTTGATGTCGGCGCCCTCGAGGACCTTGTGCAGCCGCTGGACCTCGCGGCCGCGCTCGTCGATCAGCCTGCGCCGGTGGCGCACGAGCTCGCGCTGGGCCCGGTCGGGGACGAAGCTGCCCCGCAGCAGGCCGTGGCGCAGCAGGTCGGCGACCCGCTCCGCGTCCCTCACGTCGGTCTTGCGTCCGGGCACCGCGCGCATGTGGCGGGCGTTCACGAGGAGCAGCTCGAGGCCGCCACCCTCGAGCAGGTTGTACACCGGCTTCCAGCAGACGCCGGTGCTCTCCATCGCGGCGTGGGTCACGCCCCGATCGGCGAGCCAGTCGGCCAGCTCGAG
Organism: Chloroflexota bacterium; assembly: GCA_034436555.1. Lineage (GTDB taxonomy): Bacteria > Chloroflexota > Limnocylindria > Limnocylindrales > CSP1-4 > JAFMJV01. Next base: position 279,616 of record DAOTUU010000033.1, read on the forward strand.
CAGGCCGGCGGTGACCGCACCGAACGTGCGCACCTCGCGGCCCTCGGGGGTGATGACGCAGGCGACCACCGTGTCCCGGTGGACGTCGAGCCCTGCGCAACGTTCGTGGAGCACCTCCATCGCGCACCTCCATCCGGTCTGGCGGTGGCGGGCTCGACGACCGGAGCGCGAGAATCTAGCCTGCGTGCTCCCCGGCGTGGGCCGGGGGCGACAATGGGTGGTGCCTGCGGTCGTCGGGGTCCAGACTTTTCACGGGCTGTCGGCACCAAGCGAGCACGGCCTCGATCAACCCGCCACCGGCACCATTCTCATCCACCGGGTGGTGCGGCGGAACGGCGCATCGATGACTTTTCCCTGGATGCCGATCACCAGGCGCGCCTTCGCCAGGTCCGCCTCGGCTCTCTCGGCCCTGCGGCGCAGTCGGGCCAGCTCGGCCTGCTCCGGGCTGGTCGCGCGAGGGCGGGGCCGCTGCCCCAGACCGGCGAGTGCGCCCGCGTCCCGGGCCCGGCGCCACTCCACGATGTGGGAGCTGTACAGGCCCTCGCGGCGCAGGAGCGAGCCCCGCGATCCGTCGGTCGGGGCGGCGTCGTACTCGGCCAGGATCGTCGCCTTGTACTCCGCGGTGAAGGTCCGGCGCACCGGGCGCTCGGGAGGGGTCGGGTCTCCGTCCATGGCCGCATGATGCGCGCGCTCCATGGTCAGCGTCGTGATGCTCATGGTCGTCAGGCTGGTGTCCTTCTCGCCCTGTGGGATGACGGGTCGCTGCCCGTGTCTCACCCTATGCTGACAGACAGGGAAGCATGCAACCGCCGCTGGACAGAAGACTCCACCGCCAGCGTGTGCGATCGCGCCCTTCGCACGCTGCCCGCGCACCGCAAAGACCACGAGGCTGGCCTCGACCAGCGTCCGTCCCGGGCGCCGCCGAGGATTGCCGCGTCGCGCCGCTCCGCGCTGGTCGGGTGTGCCCCTTCGCGGCTTCGAACAGGTCGCCCCTGATGGCACTACATCATGCACAATGCAGCTATGGTGCATCGTGTGAGAACACCGTCGACCTTTCGCCCGCTGCGCGTGCATTGGAAGTCGCCGCAGCGCGGGGCATGTCGCTCTCGGCGACGATCGCGGACCTGACGTCACTGGGTCTGGAGCGCATGCGCGAACCGGTGACGCTGTCCATCGATGCGCAGTCTGGGTTCCCGGTGATGCGGTTCGGGTGGCGCATCACGAACGAGGATATCAGGGCCGCCCTGGACGACGAGTGACCATGTGGTTCGCGGTCGGACGCCAAGATAGCGACGATCGATGCCGGTTTCGCACAGGCGCTGCCGGATCTGACATTCCTGGTCCCCGAGTGACAGCGGTGTGCGAACGGCGCGAGGAACGGCAGCCCGGACCGGAACGTGGCGCTCAGGTGGGTTCGGGGTCGTCAGGATCGCCGGTCGGGACGCCTTCGGCGGTCGCCGCGGACCGGCCATGCGGGTCGCCTGGGCGATGGACGTCGCGATACCGCCAGCGCCGGTAGCGGTCACGGGCGGTCGCCCCCAGCCCCAGGACACGGGAGCCGACGGGAGCCAGCGTCAGGCGCCACGCTCCCACGTAGTCGACCTCGTGCCCGCCGAAGCCGCTCTTGAACTGCTCGATGCCCTCGCGCGGCAGGCCCCACAGGTCGTACTGCGTGTAGCCAGCCGCCTTCATGCGCCGCAGCGCCTCCCACTTGAGGAGGTAGTTCGCGCGACGCCGGGCGCCCTTCTCGGTGGTGCCGCCGTACAGGTCCGCGACCCGCCGGCCGCAGCCGACGAGGAGCACCGCCGCCACCGCCTCGCCCGTGTCCACGGCCTCCGCGAACAGCAGGTGGGCCTTGCCGCGCGGCGCCAGGTGGGTCCACATCTCCCGGAACGCCTCCTCGCTCCGGGGCGCGATGCCGGCCCGCTGCAGTGCCTCCGCGTGGATCGCGTGCAGCTCGCCGATGCGTGCCGCGTCGCCCGCGACCACGCACACTCCGAGCCGCTCCGACTTGGACACCGACTGGCGAGTCTTGCGGTGCATGCCCGCCAGGATCGCTGGCTCGTCCTGGGCCAGGTCGATGATGCGCGTGCGGTCGGGCTGGACGTGGTCGGTGCGCCGCCATCCTGCGCGGATCAGCTCGCGCGCCAGCCGCCCGTCCCCCGCGTCCGCCTCGGGCTCCATCACGATCGTCGCTAGCCGGTGACGCCGCCCCGCCTCGCGCAGGCGCCGGGTGACGGCCAAGACCTGCGCCCGGCTCAGCGTCCCGTCCGCGGTGACGGGTCCGCGCGCGAGGTAGCCCAGCCCCCAGGGCAGGCCACGCGGACGCTGCACCAGCACCTGCGCCCCCACGAGGCCGCCGTCCGGGTCCGCGGCGACGCGGAACGAGGACCAGCCATTCGGCCGCTTGACCGCCGCCCAGGCGCTCGACTGGAGGTGGCAGGGCGCCGCGGACGCCGCCAGGAACGCCTCCCAGGCCACCTCGTCGACCTCCAGCCGGGCGGCGGCGTCGGTCACGCGTCGCCGGTCCCGTGCTTGTGCTGCGCCTCGCCGCGCTGGAGGTCGCGGACAAGGTCGTCCAGGTCCACCCGGCGCTGGGTCCCTGCCTGGAGGTCCTTCACCTGGACCTGGCCCGCGGCGAGCTCATCTCCGCAGATGACCGCGAAGTGGGCGCCCTCCCGCGAGGCTCCCTCGAGCTGCTTGCCCAGCTTGCGCGGCGCCAGGTCCGCCCGCGCGGCGAGACCCCCGGCGCGCAGGAGCGTGGCGACCCGCAGGCGCGGCACGGTGTCCGCCGGATCGGCGCCCACCACCACGATGGCGGCGCGGGGTGGTGCGATCGGCTCCGCGCCCTGCTCCGCGAGCGCCAGCACCACCCGGTCAAGGCCCAGCCCGAAGCCGATGCCCGGCGTGGGCCGGCCGCCCAGCAGCTCCACCAGGCCGTCGTAGCGACCGCCGCCGCCGAGCGCCTGCTGCTGGCCCTCTGCCCCGGCGCGGTAGAACTCGAACGCGGTGCGGGTGTAGTAGTCGAGGCCGCGCACCAGGCGGGGCGCGGGTCGGGGGCTGACGCCCAGCGCCGCGAGGTGCGCCCGGACGCCGTCATGGTGCGCCCGACAGGCGTCGCACAGGTGGTCCGTGATGGTGGGCGCGTCCGCGATGAGCGACTGCATCCGCTCGTCCTTGGAGTCCAGGAGCCGCAGCGGCGCCGTCTCCAGGCGCTGCCGCTCAAGCTCCGGCAGGTCATCCGCGAACCGTCGGAAGTGCGCCTGGAGCAGGGCCACGTACGCCGGGCGGCAGGCGCCATCGCCGATGGAGTTGAGCAGCACCTCGACACCCGACACGCCCGCCACGGCGTAGAACCGCAGCCCCAGCTCGACGATCTCGGCGTCGATGCCCGGGCCCGGGTCGCCGATCGCCTCCACGTCGAACTGCCAGAACTGGCGATACCGTCCCGCCTGGGGCCGGTCGTAGCGGAACATCGGCCCGGTCAGGGTCAGCTTCACGGGCTGGGGCAGCGTCTGCATGCCGTGCTGGATGTATGCCCGCACGAGTCCCGCGGTCGGCTCCGGACGGAGCGCCCAGCGCTCGCGCTCCTGGTCGCCGCGGCCGGCCTGGACCCGGAACAGCTCCTTCTCCACCACGTCCGTCACGGCGCCCACGCCCCGCTCGAACACCTCGCTCTGCTCGAACAGGGGCGTCTCGATGGGCTGGTACCCGTAGCGCGTCGCGAGGTCGCGGGCGATCGTCTCGAGACGCAGGAAGGCGGCCCGTTCGGGCGGCAGCAGGTCGCGGGTGCCCCGCGGGGCTTGGTACCTCGGCACGGCCGAAGGATAGCGGCGTGGCCTACGATGTGCCGCGATGTCCGTGTCCGCGAACGACCGCCCGGCTGCCTCCTCCGGCGACCGCCTGGGCTATCTCATCGGCGTCTTCGGGTGCGCCTTCTCGATCACCGCGCTGTGGCTGTGCATGCGCGCCGTGTTGGACATCGGCGGCTCCTGCGGGTCGGGTGGGCCCTACGAGATCGCCGTGCCCTGCCCGCCAGGGGTCGACCTGCTGCTCGTGCTGGCGTTCCCGCTGGGGTTCGCCTCGGTCGGGCTGATGGTCTGGAAGGGAGCCCGCCTGGGCGCCGCCTGGGTGGCCCTGGCGGGGCTGGCGTGGCCCGCGGTGTTCCTGTCGCTGGGCTGGAACTTCATCGAGTACGGGCTCTGGCCGCCGGTCACCGGGGACCCCGGGCTGGGATTCCTCATCCCCGGGGTGGTCTTCCTGGTGATGGGCGGTGTGCCGCTCTGGTTCTGGTGGATCGGCCGCGGCGATGCCCCGGCCGTGCCGGGATCGCGAGGGACGCGTGCCCGGTCGGATCTGCGCCAGCTGCGCGACCTGCGGGATGCGATGGCGCACGCGGCGGTCGACGCGCGCCGCAGGGGTGGCCCGACGGCCGACCGGCTGACCGTGCGCCAGGCGATGTCCCTGCCGGGGTCGTCGGACTCGGCCCCGCCGCCATCCCCGGCGGTCGCGGTCGCGCCGGCCCCCGACGCCGGCGGCGAGGGGGACCGCAGCGAGGCGTTCGTGGCCCAGCTGGAACGCCTCGCGGTGCTCCACCGCGCGGGCGACCTGTCGCTGCTCGAGTTCCAGGCCGCCAAGGCCGCGCTCCTCGCGAACGCGGGCGGGGACCCGCGATGAGCGGTTCGCCCGTGGGCCGCGGATTCCGCATCGCGGTGCTGTCCGTGATCGTGCTCGGGATCCTTGCGGCGATGTGGCTCGTGGAGCACCTGCTCGCGCCCGCCTGACGGTCCCGCGGTCGACTCCGGCGGAGCGCCCGGCGCGCCGCACCCTCGGTGGCCGCCGGCCACCCGGCGACGCGTCGGATCAGCCGTCGACGTCGGCGATCCTGATGAACCGGCCGGCCTCGGGCGCCCACAGCACCGACGTGATGCGGGTGTCCGCAGGGACGTTGTAGCCCACGTATCCGGAGCTGCGGTCGTCCGGCGCGAGCACCTGGGCCTGGAGGTCCGGCACGATGTCCTCGGCGGGACGCGGCACACGGCTGGGCCGGATGAAGCGCCCGTTCTCGTCCTGGAGGACGATCTGCCAGGGATCGAAGCCCAGCTGCTGGTCGATGGCCGCCTGGAACACCACGGTCGCGAGGACATAGCGCGTTCCCTCGGCCGGGGGCTGCGCCGGATCGAACTCGGTGTAGGGATCGCGGATCGCCCGCACCGTGACCGTCCCGTGCGAGACGCCCGCGGCGTCGGCGACCTCCACCTCCGTGCCCACTGGCCTGGGCTCGGCCTGGGTGAACGTGCTGAGCGTGATCATCCGCTCGCTCTCCGGCAGGTACAGCACCGCATCGCTCACGGCGCCCGTGGGCACCTTGAAGCCGATGGCACCCGACAGCCGGTCACCGGGCCCCATGGTCTGGCTCTGGAAGTCGGGCAGCGTCACCGGCTGGACACGCGGCAGGCTGGAGGACCATCGAAGGTAGCCCTCCGCGTCCTGGAGCACGATGGCGTAGGGGTCCGCCCAGAACGGCTGGTCGGCCGCGGCCTCGAACACCACGTCCAGCAGCACGTAGCGCTCACCCTCGGCGGGTGGGTAGGTCGGGTCGAACTCCGTGTACGGATCGGCGACCGACCGGATGGTGACGGTGCCGTGGGTGACGCCATCGGCGTCGACGTACGGCGTGCCGCCCTCGGGCGATGTGACGGGCGGCGGCGAGTCGGCCGGTGATGGCGACGCATCCTGCGCCATGACCGGCAGGCCGCCCGCCAGCATGACGGTCGCCATGACGATGGAGCTGAACGACGATCGGTCGCGCATCGGTGCGTCTCCCCTCATGTCCGTGCGATGGCCGCCCCAACGACCCGCGGCCAGCCTACACCAGGCGGAGGCTGCATCGCGAGAGCGTTCCGGCCCTGCCGCCGATGGGCCGATCGGCATCGCCCGGGGAGCGCGCCCGCCGGCCCGCGGTCAGGCCTGGTCGCGCTGGACCGAGATGATGTCGCGCAGCTGCTCCAGGCGTGACATGACCTTGGCGAGCTGGGCCACGGAGGTCACCTGGAGGGTGGCCTGGATCGTGGCGCGGTGGCCGTCCTGGACCATGACGTGCGCCGACACGATGCTGATCTTGTGCTCCGCGACGATGCTCGTGACATCCGCGAGGAGCCCGGTGCGGTCATAGCCGTCGAGGCGGACGGCGATGGGGTACGTCTGCTGGAGCGCCGCCTCCCACTCCACGTCGATGAGTCGCTCGATGTCCCGCTCGTTGACGATCGTGGCGCAGGTCGCGAGGTGCACGGTGACGCCGCGGCCGCGCGAGATGAAGCCCGTGATGGGATCGCCGGGAATCGGGTGGCAGCACTTCGCGAAGCGCACGAGCAGGTCGCCCACGCCCTTGACCCGGACACCGCCGGTGCGCGGCGGCGGTGGCGGCGCGACCTGGGGCAGCACCGCCTGGTTGGCATCATCGGCGACGCCCAGGCGCATGACCACGGTCTGTGCGGAGATCGCGCCGTAGCCGATGGCGGCGAAGAAGTCGTCCAGGCTCCCGAATCGGTCGCGATCCACCTGCTCCTGGAGCAGGTCCTGGGGGATCCGGTCGATGGACGTGCGGGCCAGGCGGTGCAGCTCCCGGTCCAGCGCGGCCTTGCCGTGGGCGATGTTCTCATCCCGCTGCTGGCGCTTGAACCATTGCCGGATCTTCTCCTTGGCATGGCTCGTGGTGACCACGCCGAGCCAGTCGCGCGACGGGCCGTGGGCGGCGCGCGTGGTCACGATCTCCACGATGTCGCCGTTCTTGAGCCGGTAGTCCAGAGCCACGAGCCGGTTGTTCACCTTCGCGCCGATGCAGGCATGGCCCACGTCGGTATGGATGCGGTATGCGAAGTCCAGGGGGGTGGCGCCGGCTGGCAGATCCTTGACGTCTCCCCGGGGCGTGAACACGAACACCTGGTCGCGGAAGATGTCGACCTTGACGCCCTCGACGAACTCCGTCGCGTCCGACACCTCGCGCTGCCAGTCCACCAGCTGGCGCAGCCAGGCGAGCTTCGCGTCGTAGGCGCGGTCGGAGCGCGACCCCTCCTTGTAGCGCCAGTGCGCCGCGACGCCCATCTCCGACACGCGGTGCATGTCGTACGTCCGGATCTGGACCTCCAGCGGCTTTCCGTCGAGCGCGACCACGGCCGTGTGGAGCGACTGATAGCCGTTCGTCTTGGGCACCGCGATGTAGTCGTCGAACTGGCCCGGGATCGGGCGCCACAGGGTGTGGACGACGCCCAGGGCACCGTAGCAGTCCCGGGTGTCCTCCACGAGCACCCGCAGCGCGTGCAGGTCGTAGATCTCCTCGAGGCGCGCCTGCTTGCGCTGCATCTTCCGGTGGATGCTGTAGATGTGCTTGGGCCGGCCCGAGATGTCCGCGTGGACGCCGGCATCCACGAGCGCCGCGTCCAGCACCACCATGGCGCGCTTGACGTACGCCTCGCGGAACCGGCGGTGGCTCTCGAGCTGCCGGGCCAGCTGGCGGTAGGCCTCGGGATCGAGGATCTTGAACGCGAGGTCCTCCAGCTCCCACTTGATCTGCCAGATGCCCAGGCGCTCCGCGAGGGGCGCGTAGATCTCCATCGTCTGGCGCGCGATGCGCTGCTGCTTCTCGATGGGCAATGCCGCGAGGGTGCGCATGTTGTGGAGCCGGTCGGCAAGCTTGATGAGGACGACGCGGATGTCCTCCGCCATCGCCAGGAACATCTTGCGGATGTTCTCCGCCTGCTGCTCCTCGTGCGTTCGGGCGCTGAACTTGGACAGCTTGGTGACGCCGTCCACCAGGCGGGCGACCTCGGCGCCGAACCGCTCCTCCACGTCCGCGAGCGAGGCGTCCGTGTCCTCCGGCACGTCGTGGAGCAGCGCCGCCTGGACGGTCACCACGTCCAGACCCAGCTCCGCGAGCGTCTGCGCCACCGCCAGCGGATGCACGATGTACTGCTCCCCGCTGGCCCGGCGCTGCGGCGCATGGGCCTCGAGCGCGAACCGGTACGCGGCCTCCACCTCGGCCGGATCCGCCGCGGGATAGCGCTCGTGGATCTCCGACTCGAGCCGCTTCTCCGCGGCATCGAGCTGCGCCTGCGAGGTGAGCGCCGGGGGTGAACCCTGCCCGTCCGGTCGTGCCGCAGCGAGAGGGGTCTGCATCCCGGCGGGCGTCCCGGCGATGGCCGCGGCGGGGGCCGCGGCGGCGCGCTCCGACTCGCCGCCGCGAGTGTCGAGGAGGTCGGCCGCAGTCGGGTCGCTGATGGACATGGGCCGTCCAGTGTACCGTCTGCCGTTGGAGGCCCCCGATGATGACCCGACCGCAGATGCCCGCGCGCCCCCGCCACGCACCGCTCGTGATGCTGCTGGTCGCCCTGCTGCTGGGGGGCGTCGGCGGCATGGCGGCTCGGACGCCCGCCGCATCCGCGGGCGGTCGCGTCCACGTCGGCCCGCTCGCGCTGGCCCAGGCGTCCCCGTCGGCGTCGCCGGGTCCCCTCGCCTCCCCGCTCGCATCGATCGTGCCGGCGCCGTTCGATGCGGCGCTCGCCGAGGCGCTCCAGCGGGTCGTCGACGCGTCGTGGAGGCGCATCCCGGCACCCGGCATCTCGGTGGCGGTGCGATTGGCCGACGGGCGCATCTGGACCGGCGTGGCCGGCGACCGCCGCCTGTCGCCGCCCGAGCCGGTCGACCCGGACACCGTGTTCGCCATCGCGAGCATCACCAAGACGTTCGTGACCGCGGTCGTGCTCCAGCTCGTCGATGAGGGGCGGCTCTCCCTGGATGACCCGCTGGGCCGCTTCCTGCCCCGCTTCCCGCGCGCCCGGGACATCACCATCCGACAGCTCCTGGGTCACACCAGCGGCGTGGCCGACTACTTCGGGAGCCCGAGCTATGCGAGCAGGGTGTTCAGCCGTCCGGGCCGCACCTGGACCCGGGCCCAGATCCTGCGCCTCGTGGGCGCGTCCTACTGCGACCCTGGCGACTGCTTCCGCTACTCCAACACGAACTTCGTGCTGCTCGGCCTGGTGGTCGAACAGGTGACCGGGAAGGACCTGTCGACGGTCATCCGGCGGCGCCTGCTCGATCCGCTGGGCCTCGACCGCACCGTGTTCCAGCCCGACGAGCGCACGCCGCGAGACGCCGCGCACGGACACCTGTGGGGCGGCGGTGACACGTTCTACGACCAGACGGGCAGCAGCCGGGTGCTGCCGCATCGCTCGGCATCCACGGTGGCCTGGGCGGCGGGCGCCATGGCTTCCACGGCCGGCGACCTGGCGCGCTGGGCGGCGGCGCTGTACGGCGGCGACGTGCTGTCGGATGCGGCACGAGCGGAGATGCTCACCTTCCGCCGCAGGGATGCGTACGGGCTGGGGACGCGCACCCGCCAGTTCGGCGGACACCGCGCTATCGGCCATCTGGGAGGCATCCGGGGCTACGAGCTCGCGATGTGGTACTTCCCGGACGCTGGCGCGTCCGTGGTCGTGCTCACGAACCGCGGCCTGTTCAGCACCGACCGGACCGTGAAGCTGCTCACGAAGGCGCTGTTCCGCCACCTCGACGGGGATTCGACGCTCTCCCCGGCGCCATCACCGAGCGCCTCCGGCGCCCCGCTCCCCTCCCCGTCGGCCGCGCCCCCGGCCTGATCCGCGGGCGCCCCGGTCAGCCGTCGGCGGCTGTGGGCGCCCCGGTCGATCGTCGGCGATCGCCCAGGCGCCACGCGGTCCGCACCATCCCGCCCCGCAGGCGAGACGGCGCGACCTCATGGGCCCCCACGAACGACACGGGTCGGGCACCCCACTGGAGCTTGAAGCGATACAGGTTCCACAGCGGATGGGAGTCGTCCTGGGGCAGGCCCGCGGCCGCGTGCGTGTCCACGCCACCCAGGTCATAGGTCGTGAAGCCCGCCTCCGCCGCCCAGCGGATGATCGTCCACTGCAGCAGGAAGTTGCCGGGCACCCGCCCCTGCTCGGTGTCTCCCTCGCCCGCCTGGAACAGGATCGCCCTCGCACCCGCGTGGTGGACGAGCGTGTGGGCGATGTCCCGTCCGTCCAGCCGCGCGAACCACAGCGAGGCCGCTCCCGCCTCGATGAGGACCCGCGAGGCGGCCGAGTGGTATGCCTCGGGGCGAGGCGTGAACCCGGTCCGGTCCCCGGTCCGGGCAAGCATCCGGTAGGCCGCCTCGAGCGCCGGAGCCAGCTCCGCGGGGTCGCTGTGGCGGTCCAGGCGCACGATCTCCACGCCCGCCCTGCGAGCCTTCTCCACGTTCCTGCGGGTGTTCTCGTTGACGAGCGCCCGCTGGGCCGCCTCATCGCGATGAAGCGGCAGCAGCATGCCCGTGCGGGACACCTGGATCTGCCTGCGGGCGGGCGTGAACCCGGCACCCAGCAGCGCGATCTCGAGCGGCGTGCCCGACTCCCAGGCCGGGTCGAGGACCAGCAGCGCCGCGCGGCGTGACCGCGCGATGCGCACCAGGCCCGCCAGCGCTCCGCGCACCGCAGCCGGATCGTCACGCAGCAGCACCGGACCGAACGGCGCGTACAGGAACCGCCCCGGCAGCGCGGTCACGCGTCCGATGCGCGGCCCCCTCGGCAGGCGGCGAGCCAGCGGACCCGCCACGAGCCGCTCCTGGATCGAGACGACCGCGACGGGTCCGTCCGCGTCCTCGATGCGATAGCGCCCCACGTCCCAGCCGGCGGCGCCCTTGAACGCCCCCCAGGCGTGCGACTGGAGCGCCTCGCCCCGCGGTGAACGGACCGCGAGCGCATCCCAGGCGTCCGGTGCGGGCGCCGCCAGCGTCACGACCCGGACGCCGGGCCCGCGGTCGTCGCTCACGATGACGTCCCGGTCGCCGTCCAGCCCAGGCCCGCCAGCACCTCGCGCGCCACGGTCGCCTCGTCCCAGGCCAGCGTCCCCGATGCCCGCTCGATGGTCTGCTCGTGGCCCTTGCCGGCGAGCAGCACGACATCGCCGGGCCTCGCGCGGGCCATCGCCTGTTCGATGGCGGCACGCCGGTCGGCGATGAGGAGGAGCGACCGGCCGCGGATGCCGCCACCCTGCTCGGCACCCTCGGCGATCTCCTCGAGGATCGCCTCGGGATCCTCCGAGCGGCCATCCTCGTCGGTGAGCACGACCAGCCGGCAGCGCTCCGCGGCCACGCGGCCCATCTCCGGTCGCTTCGTGCGGTCACGGTCGCCCGCGGAGCCGAACACCGCGACGAGCCCGCCCCCGTCGGCCGCCGCCGCCGGCGCGAGGTTGTCCAGCACCTTCGCCAGCGAGTCGGCGGTGTGGGCATAGTCCACGATGACGCCGAAGGGCTGTCCCCGGTCGATCCGCTGCATCCGTCCGGGCACGCTCTCCACGGCCCCGATGCCGGCGCGCATGGCGGCCGGATCCAGGCGCAGCGCCTCTCCCACCCCGATCGCGGCGAGCGCGTTGTGGGCGTTGAAGCGGCCCGCCAGCCGCAGCGCCAGGTCGTCCTCCCAGCGGGGCGTGCGGACGCGCAGTCGCATCCCGGTCGCGTCCTCTCGCAGACTGAGCGTCCGGATGTCGGCGGTCGGGCCCGCGCCATAGCCGTGGACGGTCGCGCCCGCCGCGCGCGCGGCGGCGCCGAACGCGCCCGCGACGGGATCGTCCAGGTTGACGACGGCGTGCTTGCCGTGGCCCTTCTCGGGGTTGGCGGGACCGCTCGCGAGCCACTCGAACAGGCGTCGCTTGGCCGCGATGTACGCGTCGCGGGTGCCGTGGAACTCGAGGTGCTCGGAGGTGACGTTGGTGAGCACGCCGACGTCGTAGGCGACCTCCGCGACACGGTCCTGGGCGAGGCCGTGGGAGGTGGACTCGACGACGGCCCAGCGATCTCCGGCATCGCGCATCGCGGCCAGCTGGGCCTGGAGCTCGGGCGCCTCGGGCGTGGTCGCCCGGGCCGGGTTGCCCCGGCTGCGCCCGCCCACGATGACATCGATGGTGCCGGTCAGGCCGGTCTGGAGGCCGCACGCCTCGAGCATCGCCCGCACCAGCCACGCGGTGGTCGTCTTGCCGTCCGTGCCGGTGATGCCGACCACGCCCAGGTCGCGGCTCGGCTGATCGTGGATCCAGGCCGCGGCCAGCGCGAGGGCCCGCCGCCCCTGGGTCACCAGCAGCTGCGGCACCGGCAGACCGGGCGTCGCTCGCTCCGCCACGACCGCCACCGCGCCCGAGGCCACCGCCGCCGGGACATGGTCGTGGCCGTCGGCGTGCCGGCCCCCGATGGCCACGAACAGGTCGCCCGGCGCCACGCGTCGGGAGTCCATCGCGACGGCGCGCACGAGGAGGTGCGCCGCCGGCTCCGCGTTCACCGCGAGGATGGCGCGCAGCAGCCCGCGCGCCGCGAGCAGGCCAACGAGACGGCCGAGCATCCGGCTCCGGTCGTCGGCCCGCGTCATGCGCCCGCCCCCCCGGCGGTCGAGGCCATGGGCCCGGTGGTGCCGCGGAGGCGGAGCCGCCGGACACCCCGGACCCACAGGCGCCGACCCAGGACCATCGCGTCCCGCAGGATGGGCAGGGTCACCAGGTCGAGCGCGCCGACGTAGCGGACCTCGTGGCCGCCGAACCCCGCCTTGAACTGCTCGATGCCCGGGTGCGCCAGGCCCCACATGTCGTAGGTGTCGCAGCCCGCCGCGATCGACCGGCGCAACGCCTCCCACTTCAGCAGGTAGTTGGCCCGGGAGTCGGCGCCCGCCTGCGTCATGCCGCCATACGGCTCGGCCATCCGGTCGCCGCAGCGCACCAGGAACAGGGCCGCGACCGGGACCCCGTCGGACGTGTGCGCCAGCAGCAGCGATGCCTGGCCCGTCGGCAGGAAGGCATCCCACACCGCCTCGTAGGAGGCCAGGGACCGATGGAAGAAGCCCGTGCGCGCGGCGGTGTCGGCGAGGATGGCGTGGAACGCCGGCAGGTCCGCGCGGCCGCCCTCCCGGACCGCCACGCCAGAGCGCGTGGCCCGGCCCACGTATTGCCGCCACTTGGAGCGCAGGCCCGCCCACACGGCGGCCTCGCCGGGCGCGAGGTCCACCACCCGGCTGCGGTCGTGCTGGACGGCGTCCGCATCCCGCCACCCGCAGTGCCGCAGCAGCAGCGCCGCCGACACGTCCTCCCTGCCGGGATCCACCGTCACGTGGGTCAGGCGGTGGCGCCAGGCCGCCCTGCGCAGCGCGGCGGTGAACGCCGCGACCGACGGCTCGTCCCAGGTCGTGGCGATCGGACCGCGCGGCGCATAGCCCATCGCGAACGGTCCGGGACCCAGCCTGCGGACGAGGACCTGGGCGCCGATCGGACCGCTGCCGCCGTCGGCGACGACTCGTGTCGAGGTCCAGCCGTTGGGCCGCTTGCTGATGGCCCAGGCGGTTTGCTGGAGATGGTTCGGCGTGGCGCTCGCGGCGACGAAGGCATCCCATGTCGCGTCGTCTCGTCGGAGGGCGGCGAGCGAGGGACCGGCCTCGACCGCCCGGCCCGTCGGGATGCCGGGAGTGGTGGTCATGGGCCCGCCCGGAGCCTGCGCACGGCGCCCACCGACCGACGCGAGACGCGCCCCGCCCGATCGGCCCAGGGACGCAGAACGATGCGGCGCGCGGGCTCCCGGTCCACCCACACCGCCCCGAAGCCCGCCTTGTGCTCGTAGAGTCCGTGGTTCGGATCGCCCGGTCGTGGCGGCTCACGACGACCGGGCAGGTCCACGCCGCCCAGATCGACATGACGCGCTCCCTCCAGCAGCGCGTCCGCCAGGAGCGTCGATCGCACCAGGTGCATGGTGCCCGGCAGCTCCCGCCGCCGGGTCGCGTCATCGGCGGAGTACGCCGTGGCGAACGCACCCCCCTGGAGGAACACCAGCACGCCGCCGAGCACCGCACCCTCGCGCTCGGCGACGTACAGGCGTGCCTGACCTGCCGCGATGAGCCGGGCCCAGAAGGCGAGATAGCCCAGCTCCGGGCGCATCGGGATGCCCAGGTCCTCCGCCCGCGCCACGAGCAGCTCGCCGAAGCGAGCGAGACGATCGCCCGCGGCGTCCACGCGGACCGAGACGCCCGACCTCTCGGCGCCCCGGATGCGCTGGCGCGTGCTCTTGGAGTAGGAGCCGAACAGCGCATCGACGTCCCGACCACCGGGCAGGACCAGGCGCATGACGTGGATGCTCGGCTGGACCTCCGCGGTGACCCCGAAGCCCGAGCGCTCCAGCGCCGCCGCCCAGGCCGGGTCGGCATCCCGCTCGGGATCGAGGAACAGCTCCGTGGCGCCCGCGTCGCGGGCCACACCCGCCAGCCGGACCACCCGATCGACGACGACCTCCACCGGGTCGCCGGCGTGCGCGGGACCCTTGCGACAGGTGGCGATGACGCCCGGCACGAGGCGCTGGCGGCGCAGCACGAGCAGGGCGCCCCGATCGTCCCCCAGGTCGACGAACCGAGGGTCCGCGCCCTGGGACCGGCGATGGTCCGCCCATGCCGTCCCCTGCATCACGTGACCCCCCGGCACATCCACGGTCCGGGCGTTCCAGCCGTCGGGAGGAGCGACGGGCGGCCCGGGGGGCGCGTCCGACCGACCGGTCACGCCGTGACGGACGGTCCGGACGAGCCGGAGGCCAGCCGAGCGGCCCCGCTCTGCGACGGTCACGAGGGAGGCGGCCCGCGGGTCGGTCAGTAGGCGCCATGCGGCGACGTACCGCCGCTCCGTGCCACCGAACCCGGCCTTGAACGTCGCGACGCCGTCCGCGTCGGTGCCCCACATGTCGTAGCGCGCCATGCCCCGCTCGGCGGATCGGCGGATGGCCTCCCACTTCAGGAGGTGGTTCGCGCGACCGTGGGCGCCCTCCTGCGAGGAGGCGCCGTAGAGCTCGATGACCCGGTCCCCGCAGTCCAGCAGGAGCAGCGTCGCGACGGCCGCTCCGCCCGGCGCCCGCGCGATGAGCAGCCGCGCTCCGCCGCGCCGGGCCCACGCCGCATGCACGGCCCGGAACGCGGCGCCCGGTTCGAAGCCGACGCGCCGTGCCGTCTCGCGATACAGCGCCTCGAAATCGTCGAGGCCCTCCGCCCCCGCCTCGGCCACCAGGAATCCCGAGCGCCGCGCCTTGTTGACCGACCAGCGCGCGCTGGAGCGCAGGTCCCCCCACAGTTCGACCTCGGGCCGTCGCAGGTCGATGATCCGGGTGCGGTTGATCTGGATCTCGCCCGCGGGCTCCCATCCCGCCGCGGACAGCCAGCCCGCGGCCGGACCCTCGGCGTCGAGCTCCGGGTCGATCGTGACGTGGATCAGCCGCTCCTCCGCGGCGACGGCGCGCACCGCGCGGGTGAACGCGATGACGCCCGGCCCGTCGACCGTGGCGGCCACCGGGCCCCGAGGCGCATAGGCACGCGCCCACGGACCCGGCCGCAGCGATCGGATGAGCATCTGCGCCCCGATCGGTCGCCCATCCGACTCGGCGATCACCCGGCGCGTCCGCCAGCCCCTCGTGGCGTTCGCCTCCGCCCATGCGGTCAGCTGGGGGAACGATCCGTTCGGCGATGCCGCGACGAACGCGTCCCAGGCATCCGGGTCCTGGCGCAGCCGGTCCGCCAGGCGCGGCGTCGGGACATCCGACTGGACGCGGGTCTGGGCGCCCCTCCGGTCAACAGCGTCCGTGGCCGTCGCTGGAGCGGCGGTCACGTCGGTCATCCGCGACCGACGGCCGAGCGCGTCAGGTGGACGGCCCTGGACAGTTCGGGAGTGCGCACGAGGCGACTGTACAGCAGGTACACGAGGAGAGCGGCGCCGCCGCCGACGACCACCTGGAGGAGCGCGGCCACCCAGGGCGTGCCGCCGACTCCGGCGCCGGCCAGCCAGCCGCCCACGAGCGCCGCCGTGCCGGCCGCGAGCAGCGCCCCGACGACGAACGACGCGGCCCTCGCGAACGGGCGGAGCCCGAAGGCCGGGACGCGTCGATGGAGCAGCAGCGTGAGCGCGACCGCCTCGAACCAGCCACCGAGCGCGATGCCCAGCGCCAGGCCCTGGAGCCCGAGGGTCTGCCACGTGAGCAGCGACACCGCCACGTTGATGCCCACCGAGGCGACCGCCACGGTCACCGGGGTGCGCGTGTCGCGCCCGGCGTAGAAGCCGCGCGCGAGGATGACGTTCGCCGCATGGGCCGGCAGCCCCAGCAGGAAGACCGCCAGCGTGGCCGCGGTCGCCTCGACGGCGGCCTCGTCGAATCCCGGGAACAGCAGCTCGATGGATTGCACCCGGAACACGATGCCCACGGCCATGAGCAGCATCGTCATCCACAGCAGGAGCCGGACCGCCTCGCCCGTGAGCGTCGCGAACGTCGCCTGGTCATCCGACCCGCGCGACCGCGACATCGCAGGCAGGAGCACCATCCCCACCGGCACCGCCACGACGCCCAGCGGGATCTGGAGCACGTTGAAGGCGATGTTGTAGACCGTGACCGCCGCCGCGCCGCCGAGCGCGAGCACCGTCACGGAGCTCGCCAGGGTGGTGTTCACGATGAACGTGACCTGGCTCGCACCCAGGCCGATGGCGCGAGGCACCATCAGGACGAGCGCCTCGCGCGCCTGGGGGTCACCGCCCCGGATGACGGGCGTCCAGGCGAAGCGGCCGCGCAGCGCCGGCAGCTGGACCGCGAAGTGGAGCACCGACCCGATCACGACGCCCAGCGCCGCCGCCGTCACGCCCAGCAGCGGCGCGAGCGCGATCGCGACCACGAGGATCGCGGCGTTGTAGGTCACCGGTGCCATCGCCGCCGCCCCGAACCGGTTGTCCGCGTTCAGGATGGCGGACACGATCGCGCCCAGCGCGAGGAAGACCGGCGAGAGCAGCATCAGTCGCGTGAGCTCGACCGTCTGGCGCACCTGCTCGGCGTCGAATCCGGACACGATGGCGGGCACGATCTGCGGGGCGAACAGGAACATCAGCACCGCGAACGCGAGCAGCGCCAGGAGCACCGTGTTCGCGACGGCCGAGGCGACGCGCCACGCGCGGTGCTCCTCGCCGCGCGACAGCAGCTGGCTGAGCACCGGGATGAGCGCCGAGCCGAGCGCCCCGGCCGCCACGAGCTGGTACACCAGGTCGGGGATGCGGAAGGCGGCGTAGAACGGACCCAGCTCTTCGGGCGTCCAGAGGTTGCCCAGGACCACGACGCGGCCCCAGCCGAGGACGCGCGACGCGAGGAAGAACGCGAAGACCGTGAACCCGGCCCGCGCGAGATCCTGACGGGTCACGCGTCCCTGTCGGCGTCGATCCGATCGTCCGCACCCGCCGGGACGGTGACCCGCGCGCCGCCGCCCGCCGACCGGGCGCGCGGATGGGCCGAGCGGTACGTGGTGCGCAGCCGAACCGGCGAGACGTGGGTGTAGACCTGCGTCGTGGCGAGGCTCGCGTGGCCCAGCAGCTCCTGGACGATGCGCAGATCCGCCCCGCCGTCCAGCAGGTGGCTCGCGAACGAGTGGCGCAGGGTGTGCGGCGAGACGCCCTCCGGGAGCCCGGCACGGGCGGCGAGCCGGTCGACCCGCTCACGCATGCCCCGCACACCCAGGGGCGCCCCGAAGCGGTTGAGGAAGACGGTCCCGTCGTCCGGGGCGTGGGCCGTGGCCCTGAGCTGCGGCCGACCTCTGGCGAGCCACGTCTCCAGAGCGTCGCGCGCCGGACCGCCCAGGAGGGTCACCCGCTCCTTGCGGCCCTTGCCCAGCACCCGCACCTCGCCGCGGCGCAGGTCCAGGTCGCCGACCGTGAGCGCGGCGAGCTCGCTGATGCGCAACCCGGCGGCATAGGCCAGCTCCACGATCGCGCGATCGCGCAGCTCCAGGGACGCAGCGGTGGAGGGTGCCTGCGCGGATCCCTCGACGGCGTCCAGCAGGCGCTCCACGTCCTCCACCTCGAGCACCGTCGGCAGTCGGCCCGGCTGGCGTGGCGTGACGACCGCGGCCCAGGGGTCTCCCGCCACCCAGCCCTCGCGGCGACCGTGGCGATAGAACGAGCGGAGTGCCGCGAGCCGTGCGGCGATGGAGCGGCGCGCGAGTCCCTCCCCGGCCAGCGTCGCCAGGTAGGCGCGCAGCTGGCGCCGGCCGGGACGGGTCCAGTCGACGCCCGCGGGACCCGCGGCCCAGCGCAGGAAGTGGCCCACCGCGCCCTCGTACGCCCGCCGCGTGTGAGGCGACGCGTCCCGGGCGTCCAGGGCCCGCAGCCAGGCGAGCAGCGCCGACTCGCCGGTCATCAGGCCGGCCACGCCCCGGACGCGGCGCGTCCCATCAGGACGTGGACTTCGTGGTCCGCGTCCGGCGGGTGCGAGCCGCCCCGGTCGCGGTTCGGCCTCGCGCGCCACCCGATCCACGGCGGGGCTTCGCGGCGATGGCCTCGGGATCCGGGGGGCCGCCAGGGAGCTGCGACCCGACGACGACCGGCTCGGGCAGCTCCACGGGCGCACCGCAGCGCAGGCACAGCCCGACCCCGTCCGCCTTGCGCGCCACCGGGCCGCCGTCGGCATCGTGGGTCGCGCCGACCGGTTCATGGTTCGTGGTGAAGGCGCAGCGCGGGTAGCGGGAGCAGCCGTGGAACACGTTGCCCGTGCGGCGCGCCCGGCGCGCCGTGAGCGTGCCCTCGCTGCACAGCGGGCAGGTGACCGTGAACGGCAGCGGCGGCGGGGGCGGCGGCCCCGTCCGGTGGATGTACGTGCAGTCCGGGTAGCGGGAACAGCCCGCGAACACGCCGAACCGACCGCGCTTGGCGACGAGCGTGCCCTGGCCGCACTCCGGGCAGGCCTCGCCCACGCCCTCGGCGGTGATCGCCTCCGGCTCCTCGCCCGGCAGCGGCCGGGACTCCCTGTGCTCGGGATAGAGCGAGCAGGCGAGGAACCGCCCGTTGCGGCCCAGCCGGATGACCATCGGGTGCCCCTCGGAGCAGACCTCGTCGGTCTCCTCGGTGGTGAAGTCGCGCCGGCGCAGCTCCTTGCGCTTCTCGTCCACGAGCGAGCGCAGCGGGCCGTAGAAGTCGCGCAGCAGCGGCACCCATTCCCGCTCGCCGCTGGCGATCTCGTCCAGGCGCTCCTCCATGCGCGCCGTGAACTCGAGGTCCACGAACTCCGTGAAGTGCTCCACGAGCAGGTCCGTGACGATGCCCGCGACCTCGGTGGGGTGGAGCCGCCTGTCGGTGACCGTGACGTAGCCCCGGTCCACGATCGTGCTGATCGTGGCGGCATACGTGGACGGCCGGCCGATGCCCCGCTCCTCCAGGGCCTTGATGAGCGTCGCCTCCGAGTAGCGCGGCGGCGGCTCCGTGAAGTGCTGGGTGCTCTCCACGTCCACCACGGACGTGCGGTCGCCCTCCGCGAGCGACGGCAGCGCGCCGTCCGCCTCGTCCTCGGCGCCGTCGTCGCGGCCTTCGGTGTAGACCCGGGTGAAGCCGTCGAAGAGCGTCCTGCTGGCGCTCGCCCGCAGGCCGTAGGGGCCCGCGGTCAGCTCGACGGTGGTGGTCTCGATGCGCTTGTCGGCCATCTGGGACGCCAGCGCGCGCTGCCAGATGAGCCGATACAGGTTCAGCTCGTCCTTGCCCAGCCAGCGGCGCAGCGAATCGGGGTCGCGCTCGAAGCTGGTGGGTCGGATCGCCTCGTGGGCCTCCTGGGCGCCCTTGACCTTGCCGAAGAGGCGGCCCTTGGGCATCGTGTACGCGTCGCCGTAGCGCTTCGCGATGACGCCCCGCGCCTCCCCCATGGCCACGCCCGCCATCGCGGTCGAGTCGGTGCGCATGTAGGTGATGAGGCCCACGGGCTCGCCGTCGATCTCGATGCCCTCGTACAGCCGCTGGGCGACCGACATCGTGCGCTTGGGGCTGAAGCCCAGCTTCCGGCTGGCCTCCTGCTGGAGGGTGCTGGTGATGAACGGCGGGCGGGGACTGCTCTTGCTCTGGCGGACGCCGATGCTGTCGACGACGGGCGCGAGCGCCCTGAGCCTGGCGGCGTGGTCCTGGGCGGCCCGCTCCGCCTGGATCGAGGTCTCCTTCCTGGACAGCTCGCCGCCGCGGTTGAGCGGGACGCCGTCCAGCTTCACCACATCCGCGTGGAAGCGCTCGCCGCGCACCGTCTCCAGGAGCGCCCGCAGCGTCCAGTACTCGCGTGGCGTGAAGGCCGCGATCTCGCGCTCGCGTTCCACCACGAGGCGCACGGCGACGGACTGCACCCGGCCCGCCGAGAGGCCGGCCCGGACCTTGCGCGAGAGGAGCGGGCTGAGCGTGTAGCCCACCATCCGATCCACGATGCGCCGGGTCTGCTGCGCGTCGACCAGGTTCATGTCGATGCCGCGCGGGTGCTGGAACGCGTCCCGGATGGCACCCTCGGTGATCTCCGAGAATGTGACGCGGCGGGTCTTCGCGTCCGGGATCTCGGCGGCCTGGGCCACGTGCCACGCGATCGCCTCGCCCTCGCGATCCAGGTCGGTGGCGAGGTAGACGGTCGTGGCGCGCCCGGCCTCCCTGCCGATCTGCGTGACCTGCTTGCGCCGGTCGTCGCTGATGACGTACTCGGGCGCGAAGTCATGGTCAACGTCCACGCCCAGCTTGCCCTTGCCCGGGTTCTCCGGCAGGTCCCGGACATGGCCGTACGAGGCGAGCACCTTGTAGTCGTCCCCGAGGTAGCGCTCGATGGTGCGGGCCTTGGCGGGTGATTCCACGATCACCAGGTTCTTCGTCATCGCGGCGGAGGATAGCACGGGGTCCTCGCCGGACCGCCCCCGGGCGGGGTGCCCGCCCGGGGGCCCACGCACGCTCCCCGAGTCGCGCTCAGGCCTGGCGCATCCGCTGCAGCAGCTCCTCGGCGTGCGCCGCCTCCTCGGCATCGTCGACATCCGACAGGTCGTCGTCCGGCACCGCGAGCGATCGACCCGCGTCGGATTCATCGTCCCGCTCCAGCGGCTCGCCCGCGGGCAGCGCCGGGAGGTCGGAGGCCGCCATCGCCGCCTGCGGGATCTCGATGAAGCGGATGTGGACGAGCGGATAGAGGAACCACGACTCCGTGTGGTCGATGAACCCGGGCTTTCGTCCGTCGAGGAACCGCAGGTTCGTGACGGTGATGCACACGTCCGCCGCGGTGGGCAGCGCGCGCAGGTCGCACACCAGCGGCTGTTCCGAGGCGAAGTGAAGGACGGCTCCCTGGATCATCGCTCGATGCTATCCGCCCGGGAGCGGCGCGCGCGACGGTACGGAGGTCCCGGACCCCGCGCCGCTCCGGGACGCGACGGCTCACCGGTCCGGGACGCGCCGGCGCCCCGAGTCGCGCCGGCGCCCGGGGACGCGCCCGCTCACCCGTCCGGACCGGACGCACCCGTGGGCGAGGCGGCGGCCAGGAGCGGTCCGGAGGGCAGATGCATCGCGCCGATCGGCGAGGTCCAGCCTCGCAGCTGGAGGAGCGTCAGCGCGCCCGCCACGACCGGCGCGGGCAGCCCCGTCCGGACGATCAGGGCATCCGACGTGGTGGGCCCCTCATGGAGCTGCTCGGCGACCGCCCGCTCGACCGACCCGAGCATCGCCAGCGCCGCGCGGTAGCCCAGGCGTGGCACGGCGCCCTCGCCCCTGACGGTCGGCGCCGCGTCGAGGCCCAGGTCCACCACGAGCTCGTCGAGGCCCACGAGCGGCCGCGCGGGCGTCTCGCGCAGCAGCGCGAGGCAGCCCGCCGCCGCGAGGTCCCCCGGGCGGCCCGGGGCGACCAGGAGCCGTCGCCCCTGCTCGAGGGCGTGGCGCGCCGTGATGAGGGCGCCGCTGCGCGCGGGCGCCTCCACCACGATCGTGCCCAGGGAGAGGGCGCTGATGATGCGGTTGCGGCGCGGGAACGTGCCGCGCGTGGGCGCGACGTGCGGTGCGTGCTCGCTGAGGATGGCCCCGCCGCCCTCCACGATGGCGCGCCCCAGCCGGTCGTGGGCGCGCGGACCCGGATGCTCGAATCCGCCGCCGATGACGGCCACCGTGCGCCCGCCCGCCTCGACCGCCGCGGCGTGGGCCGCCCCGTCGATGCCCACCGCCAGTCCGGACACGACGACCGCGCCGGCCTCGACGAGCCGCCGCGCCACGCGCGTCGCGAGCGCCCTGCCGGACGGCGTGGGATGGCGCGTGCCCACCACCGCGACGCTTCGCGGCTCTCTGACCGCGTCGGCGGAACCGAGCCCGAAGACGGCCACCGGAGGAGGATCGAGGTCGCGCAGACGGGCTGGATAGTCGGCGTCCAGCGGCGTGAGCGCCCAGGCATCCCAGGTGCGGAGGCGGCGCTGCGTGGCGCGTGGGTCCAGGGCGCTGGCACGGATGCGGCTCGCGGTGAGCAGCGTCAGTCGTCCGGGCGCCGCATCCAGCAGCCGGCCGATGGCCCTGTCCGCGTCCGGTCCGGCGGCCGCCTCCAGCGTCGCGCGCCCGCTCCCGAAGTGGCGCACGAAGCGCCCGAGCATGCCCTCGCCCACGCCGTCCACGCTCACCAGCGCGAGCCACGCGTCACGCTCCGAGACATCCGAGCGGCCGGTCATGCGGCGAGACCGCGCGCCATCACGTCCTGGCGCAGTGACAGTGCTGCGAGCACGTCCGGCTCGTCCACGGGCATCCGCCCGGCCAGATCCGCCACGGTGCGCGCGACCCGCAGCACACGATGGATGGCGCGGGCGCTCAGGTTCTCGGAGGCCGCGACCTCGCGCAGCCGCCGGTTCGCCGTCGGGCTGAGCGCAGCCGCGCGCAGCAGGTCCGAGCCGGGCAGCCCCGCGTTCGGCAGCCCACCGTTGCGGGTCAGACCCGCCGAGCGCGCCTCGGCGATGCGTCGCGCCACGACCGACGACGGCTCCGGATCCGGTCCGACCAGGAGCTCCGCGGGGTCCACCCGCGACAGCCGGACCTGGAGGTCGATGCGGTCCAGCAGTGGACCGCTCATCTTGCGCCGGTACCGCTCGACGTCCGCGGGCCGGCAGGTGCACCGGCGCTCGGCATCGCCCAGCCAGCCGCACCGGCAGGGGTTCGTGGCGGCGATGAGCTGGAGCTTCGCCGGATATCGAACCGACCCGGTGGCCCGGACGATCTCCACCGTCCCATCCTCCAGCGGCTGTCGCAGGGCGTCCAGCACGTCGCGGTCGAACTCGGCCAGCTCGTCGAGGAACAGGATGCCGTGGTGCGCCATCGTCACCAGGCCGGGCCCGAGCACGGGCCCACCACCCACCATCGCGGCGTACGAGGTCGTGTGATGGGGGCTGCGGAACGGTCGCTGGCGGCCCGCCATCCCGGAGCCCACGCCCGCGACGCTCCGGATGACCGCCACCTCCTGCGCCTCCGCCTCGCTCAGGGGCGTGAGGAGTCCCGGGATGCACCGCGCCAGGAGCGTCTTGCCGGCGCCGGGCGGCCCGCTCAGCAGCAGGTTGTGGCCCCCCGCGAGGGCGACCTCGAGCGCCCATCGGGCGTGCGCCTGTCCGCGCACGTCCGCGAGGTCGGCGGGCGCGAGCGACCCGGGATCGCGCTGGGCGCCATGTGCGGCCGCAGGACCCGCGGCCCCCTCCCCGCTGCCCGACACGGCCAGGGGCGGCCTGCGCACCGCGGCGCCCGCGGTTCGGCCGCGCGGACCTGCGACCAGCCTCGCGGCGTCGTCCAGGCCATCCACGCCGACCAGCTCCACGCCGTCCACGAGGGACGCCTCCGCGAGGTCCGCCGCGGGCAGGGCGATGCGCCGGTGACCCGCGCGTGCCAGGGTGGCGACCATCGGCAGCACGCCGGGCACCTGAAGCACCGTGCCCGCGAGCGACAGCTCCCCGAGGAGCGCCCACGGCTGGCGCGCCGCGACCTGCCCGGACGCGACGAGGATGCCGACCGCGATGGCCAGGTCGTACGCCGCCCCGCGCTTCCGCCGATCGGCGGGTGCCAGGTTGACCGTGATGCGGCTCAGGGGATACTCGAACCCCGCGTTCCGCAGCGCCCCGCGCACCCGTTCCCGCGCCTCGGAGAGCGCCGTGTCCGGCAGTCCCACGATGTGGCACACGGGCAGGCCGGGCGCGACATCCACCTCCACGTGGACCAGCTCGCCCCGCAACCCTGAGGTGACCGCCGTGACCAATGTCGCCAACATGGGCAGAGCATGCCGGGCGCCACTTCACCGGGACTCATCCCCGGCTGCACCGTGGATCATCCCCGACTGCACCGGGGCTCATCGGGGTCGGACCGCGGGTCCGTGGATGAGGACGGCGGCACGGTCCTGTGCCGGGATGGAACAGCCGGCGCCCCTTCGCCAGTCAGACTCTGTGGACGCGATCCTCGCATCACGTCACACCGAGGAAGGGGCAGCGTGGACCAGAGGGGACTCGTCGAGCGGGCCAGCCGGGGCGATCATGACGCCTTCGGCGCGCTCATCGGCGCGCACCTCGGGCGAATGGACAGCGCCGCCCGCCTCATCCTCCGGGACGCCGAGCTCGCCCGCGACGCGATCCAGGAGGCGACGATCCGCGCCTGGCGGAACCTGCCCGGCCTTCGGGACCCGGGCAGGTTCGAGGCCTGGCTCCATCGCCTGCTCGTCAACGCCTGCCTCGACCTCGCGCGAGGTCGGCGTCGGCTCGCCGAGGTGGAGCTCAGCGAGGTCCACGACACGCCCGTCGCAGATGCATCCGCGCGCGTGGACGATGCCGACCTCGTGATGCGCATGCTCCTCCGCCTCGAGCCGCCCCAGAGAGCCGTGGTGGTGCTGCACTACCACCTCGACCTGTCCATCGACCAGACCGCAGCGGCGCTGGGCATCCCGCCCGGCACCGCCAAGTCCCGCCTGAACCGCGCGCTCGAGGCGATGCGCATCAGCGTCGCGCACGAGATGCCGCGACCGGTTCCCGGACACACGGAGTCCGTCGCATGATCCCGGCGCCCGACCATCGACCGCTCGACCCTCAGCGGCTCCGCGCCGCCCTCGACGAGGGCGCGGGACCCGGTCGGACCGACCAGCTCGCGGACCTCGTCGCGCTGGCCAGCCGCACGCGGCAGCGGCCAGCGTGGACATTCCCCGAAAGGTGGCTTCCCATGACGGTCGCTCTCCAGCCCGCGGTGGTCCCGCGGGCGCACCTGGCGCTGCTCGCCGCGGCGCTGCTCTCGCTGATCTCCCTCGCCGCACTCCTCGCGGGCCAGGGGAGCCCGGCGCCGATGTCGCTCGGGCGGGCGCACAACGGTCTCATCGCCTTCGACTCGGGTGACGGGAACATCTACGTCGCGGATCCCGACGGCGGTCGACCACGCCTGTTCCTGGACCGCGAGGCTGAGCTGCGGTGGCCCGCGTGGGCCCCGGACGGCGCTCACCTCGCGTACTTCGAGATGGTCTCGACCGGCCCCGAGCGCACCGATGACCGGGCGCTCGTCCGCGTGGTGGATGCTGACGGGAAGGGTGACACCGACCTGACCGGGGGTCAGGCGCTGACACCGTCCATCTCGTCGCACTGGAGGACCGATGCGTCTCCCGCGGGACTGGCGTGGTCTCCCGACTCCCGATGGCTGGCCCTGTCCGTGCTCGTCGCACAGCCGCCGGGCTCCGCGGCGGTCCATCCCGCGATCGTGGTCATCGCCGCGGACGGATCGGGGGTCACCCCGCTGCCCCTCCCGCTCGACGCCTACGATCCGGCGTGGTCTCCGTCGGGTGACCGGCTCGCCTTCCATGCGCAGACGCCCTTCGAGGACTCGACCACGGGCGTCTGGACGTCGAAGGCCGACGGGAGCGGCGCGACGCTCGTGCTGTCTGCCGATGGGACCGGACCCCATGACCTCGAGACGGACTACTCGTTCTCGGGTCCGCGGTGGGACCCCACCGGGCAGTGGATCATCACCTTCGTCTCCGACGACACCTCCGAGTCCGATCACGACATCTGGGTCGTGGGCGCCGAGGGCGAGTCTCCCCACCGGCTGCTCGACGACCCGACGCCGGAGTGGTACCCGTCCTGGTCGCCCGACGGCGGGCTCGTGGGGTACCAGGGCTTCGACGCCGAGGGCGCCCTGGGGCTGCGCACGGTCCACGCCGATGGCACCGGACCCGCGGTCCTCCAGACCGGAAGCGGCAACGACGGGAACGGCCCGCTCGTGTGGGCGCCCGACGGGGACGCCATGCTGACGTACACCGGCGAGTCGACGTCCGACGGTCGGCAGATGACCCACCCGACCATCGTCCACATCGACCCATCGGTGCCACCCACGATCATCAGCGATCCCGGCGGCCCCCGGCCGACGGACTGGAGCGAGTGGATGGGACTGACCTGGCAGCCGCTCGGCGGCTGAGCTCCGCGGGGTGCGGGTCGTGTCGTCCGCGCAGGTCACCGCGGGCGACACGGCCGCTGGCCGGCGACCGACCTATCGACCGCCCGCGGTGATCGCGCGCAGGCGCTGGGGAGCCGGCGCGGGCGCCGGTGCCGCCGGGGCCCGGATCTCGCCGACGGCCCCGTCGAGTCGGCGCGCCATCTCCGCGATCGACGCGGCGATGCCGGCCTCCACGCGACCCGCCTGGAACGGACGGCCCGTGTTCAGCCCGGTGATGGCGGCTCGATAGTCATTGACCACCAGATGCGCGATCTCGCGCTTGAGCACGCTCTCGACGCTCTTGAGCGAGACGCCGGTCATCGCGTTGGAGCGGTTCATGACCAGCGACAGCCGTTCCTTCGGCACGCCCACCTGGCTCAGCGTCTCCATCACGAGGCGCACGTTCTTGATGCACGAGAGGTCGGCGTTGAGCACGATCATCACGCGGTCCGCGATGCCCAGGACGTCCAGCGCGTGGTCATCCAGGCGCTGGTCCAGGTCGAGCACCACGAAGTCGTGGAGCGTCCGGAGCACCTGTGTGGCCTGGAGCAGATGGTGCCGCTCCGCGCTCACCAGGTCCG
This sequence comes from Chloroflexota bacterium, assembly GCA_034436555.1. GTDB lineage: Bacteria > Chloroflexota > Limnocylindria > Limnocylindrales > CSP1-4 > JAFMJV01. The sequence continues at coordinate 306,492 of DAOTUU010000033.1, forward strand.
CCGTCTCGGGGGTCGGTGGCGCCAGCAGCAGGTCGATGCCGCTCGCATGCCGCACGAGCACGGAACCGACCAGTTCCGCGTCGATGCCCGGGGCGTCCACCAGGTCCACGATGGAGCGCCTGTCCAGGCCCACATCCAGGAACACGCGGTGGTCCCCGAACTGGAGGTTGGCATCCACGAGGGCGACGCGCCGACCCTGCTGGCGGTGCAGGCCGATGGCGGTGTTGACCGCGAGCGTGGTGGTCCCCACGCCTCCCTTGGCCCCGTAGAACGCGAGCACCTGGCCCAGTGCCGGCCCGGGCGACGCCACCCGCTGGGGGTCGGATGCCGGTCCCTCCCGGCGCGCAGGCGAGCGGGCGAGGAAGCGGCGCACGCGTGCGCTCAGCTCGGCCGGATGGACGGGCATCGCCAGGTAGTCGTCCGCCCCGGACCGGAGGGCGCGCAGCTTCACGCGCGGATCCGCGCCGCCGACGAGCACCACGGGCGTGCGCGGCCCCGGCGACTCGCTGCGGCGGAGCTGCTCCACGAACTGGGTGCCGTCGATGCCCGCGAGATCGGTGTCAGCGACGATGACCGCGGGGCGTTCCGCCGCCCATCCCCGCATCGCCTCCCCCGCCGAGGTGGCCAGGAGCAGGTCCAGCCCCCCTCCAGACAGCGCGGTGCCGAGAAGATCCTGGACGGAGGCGTCGTCGGCGACGACGAGGATGCGCGGATTCACATCGCTGAGGCTATCCCCACCCCACCGGACCGCTCACCGGCCGATGGTCCCACCGGGCCGCGCCGGACGGGCTACCCGACGGGCGGCACCGGCGGCTCCGGGGCGGGCGCCTGGGGGGCGGGCGGGTCGATGCGCCGGACACCGGCGACCGCCGGCGCGCCCGGACCATCGCCGACCGGATCGTCGAATCCGCGATCCACGAACCGACCGACCTTCTGGGCGAGCTCGGTGAGCTCCAGCGGCAGCACGTACTTGGTGGACGGGCTGGCGCCCAGCTGCTTGAGCGTGTCCAGGTACTGGAGCACCATCGTCCGCTCGTCGACCACGCGCGCCGCCGAGAAGATGCGCTCGAGCGCCTGGCTGAAGCCCTCCGCCTCCAGGATCGCCGACTGGCGCTGACCCTCGGCGCGCAGGATGGCCGCCTGCTTCTCGCCCTCGGCCACGTTGATGTTCGACTGGCGCGCGCCCTCGGACTCGGTGATCACCGCGCGCCGGTTGCGCTCCGCGGAGAGCATCCGGTTCATCGCGTCCTGGACGTCGCGCGGCGGGATGATCTCGCGGATCTCCACGATCGTCACCTTGCCGCCCCAGCGCTCGGTCTGCTCGTCCAGCTTCGTGCGCAGCACCTCGTTGATCTGCTCGCGCTTGGACAGCACGTCGTCGATGAGGATGTCGCCGATGACCGCGCGGAGCGTGGTCGTGGCGATGCCCTGGAGGGCACCCGCGAAGTACGCCACGTTCACGATCGAGGACAGCGGGTCGGTGATGCGCCAGTAGATGAGGAAGTCGATGTTGATGGGCGCGTTGTCCTTGGTAATCGCGCTCTGGCTGGGGATCTCGATGAACTGCTCCCGCAGGTCCACCTTCACGGGACGGTCGATGAACGGGATGATGAGCACGAGCCCCGGGCCCTTGACCTTGTCGGGGCCGGTGCGGCCCAGTCGGAACACGACCAGCCGGTCGTACTCGTTGACGATCCGGACCGTCAGCACGACGAGCACGAGGATGACCACCACCACCAGGACCAGGGCGGCGATGGTGATCGAGTCGAACATCAGGAGGCGCTCCTCTCGAGCCGCTCCAGCCGGGTGGGCCCGGTGGAGCCGGCGATGACGGGTTCCACGATGAGCACGAGGCCATCCTGACCCACGACCCGCACCGCGGTGTCACGGCCCAGGGGTCTTCCGTCCAGGCTTCGGGCGCTCCACTCCTCGCCTGCGGCGCGGATGGAGCCGACCGGGTCCAGGGTCCGGCGGACGGATGCGGCGGTGCCCGGGGCCAGCAGGTGACGCTGGCGATCCACCACGCCGATGTTCATGCGGGGCATCCGCCGAGCGCGCACGGCGGCCCACAGCACCACCCCGACGAAGCCCGCGGTGAGCGTCGTCATCACCGCGATGACCGGCAGGGCGACCTCGACGGCCGGGCCCACGGGCGAGCCGGGCTCCGTGTACAGCGCCGACGCGCCCAGCACGAACGCCACGAGCCCGCCCATGGCGAGCAGGCCATGACTGGTGATGGTCAGCTCCAGCACGAACAGCACGACCGCGAGCGCGATGAGCAGCAGCCCGGCCACGTTCAGCGGCAGACTGCCGAAGCCGATGAACGCGAGCAGCAGCGCGAAGGCGCCCAGCACCCCCGTCACGAGGTTCGGGTTCTGGAGCTCGAACAGCAGCCCGTAGAAGCCGAGCGTGAACAGGATGAACGCGATGTTCGGGTCCGCCAGCAGATGCAGGAAGGACTGGAGCGGGTTCATCGCCTCGTCCACCACCGGCGCCTCCGCCAGGTCCAGGGTGACCGGACCGGACGCGGTCGTCACGACCCGTCCGTCGACACCCGCGAGCAGCGTCTCCAGGGTCGCCGCCTTGAGGTCGATGGCACCCGCCGCGAGCGCCGCATCCACGGTGTGGGAGGTGGCGTCGGTCACGGTGTCCACGGCCCAGTCCACCGGGCGCCCGCGCGTCTCCGCGAGGGCGGTCACCCAGGCGACCGTGTCGTTGCGCACCTTCTCGCCGAGCGCCCCGTCGATGTCCTCTCCCTGGGCGCCCACCGGCGTGGCCGCCCCGATGTTGGTGCCGGGCGCCATGGCCGCGACGTGCGCCGCGAGCGTGATGAACGTGCCGGCGCTCGCGGCGCGCGCCCCCGACGGCCCCACCCACACGATGATCGGCACGCGTGATGACAGGAACGCCTGCACGATCGTCCGCGTCGCCTCGAGCGAGCCGCCCGGGGTGTCGAGCCTGACCACGAGGGCCGCCGCGCCGTCGCGCTCCGCGCGCGTGACGCCGTCGGCGAGATAGTTGGCCATCACCTGGTCCACCACGCCGTCCGCGGTCAGCACGCGCACGGGCGGCGCGTCCTCGCCCGCTGCCGCGGCGCCGAGCATCATCAGCAGGCCCAGTGCCAGAGGCAGGGCGCGGAGCAGGAGGCGGACGCGAAGGCTCATCGTCATCAGGCGGTGCCTGACGCGATTATCCCATCCTCGGAGACGTCTGCCCCGCGCGGACCGAGGCGGACCCCGGGAACAGGTGGTCGAACACGAGCGACGACCAGGTCTCCATCCGGTCCTGCACGCCGCGGCACTCGGCGGGCGTCGCGAAGGCACCCTCGAGCTTGTGGGTCTCGCGCACCGCAACCGGCCGACCCTCCGCCTCCACCAGGTAGACCAGGCCGACGTGCACCCGGCCGACGGGCGTGGAGTCGTCGTTGAGCAGTCCCACCAGCACCGGCTCGGGCTCCCACGGCGCGTCGAGCTCCTCCGCCCACTCCCGGGCGATGCCGCCCGCGACCCCGCCATCCTCGGGGTTCACGTGGCCGCCGACCCCGATCGACCAGCGGTCGTGGAGCCGCGCGTCCCCGCCCGCGCGGGTGCGCCGCATCAGGAACACCGAGCCGCGGTCGATGACCACGAGGTACGGGATGACCTGCTTCCAGGCGGGGTCGGTCTCGCACGCACCCCGCCGGCGATGGCTGCCGTGCCGCTCGACGAGCGCGAGGCGCCCGGCGAGGTCGCCGTGGAGCACGCCCTGCCACCCGCCGTCGGCCATGAGCACGTCGCGGGGCAGCCCGAGGACCAGTTCGTCGTCTGCCATGCGGTGATGCTACCGGCGCGCGGGGCGACCCGGCGCCGACCCGGGTACCCTTCGCGGACGTGAGACCCGTGCGACGTCCCCGGCTCCCGCTCGCCTGCCTGGTGGCGGCACTCGCGAGCGTGATCCTCGGCGCCCTGCCCGCGGGTGCGTCGTCACCCTCGGACGAGCGCCACCTCCACCTCCGGCGGGTCATCGGCGGCGCCATCGCGCCGAAGTCCGTGGTCGCCACGGGCACCGGCGAGGTCTGGGCCCAGAACGAGGTGTTCCGCCACACGGTCACGGTGTACGGCCCCGGGGGCGGTCTGCGTGCGACCATCAGCGATCGCGTGCGGCTGTCGCGGTTCGGATTCGAGCGGTGGGACCGGCCGGTCCAGGGCGGGCCCGTGGAGGCCGCGGTGTCACCCGACGGCCGCACGATGTACGTCTCCCAGCGGTCCATGTACGGTCCCGGGTTCCGGCATCCGGCGCCGCTGGACCCCGCCTGCCATCCATCTGACGGCATCGATCGCAGCTTCGTGTATGCCATCGACCGGGTGACCCGCCGCATCCGGGACGTGTACCGCGTGGGCATGACCCCCAAGTTCCTGGCGGTGACCCCCGACGGTCGTCGGCTGCTGGTGGCCAACTGGTGCGGCTACGACCTGTCGGTGGTGGACCTGGCGCAGGGCCGCGAGGTGCGCCGCATCAGGCTCGGCCCCTATCCCCGGGGCATCGTCGTGACGCCCGACGGGCGTGCGGCGTGGGTGGCCGTGATGGGGTCACCCGACCTCGCCCGAATCGACCTGGCGACCTACCGGGTGCGCTGGCTCCGGGATGTCGGCTGGAACCCGCGTCACCTGCTGCTCAGCCCGGATGGGCGGTTCCTGTACGTGACGCTCGACTGGCGCGACGAGGTCGCGAAGATCGACCTGGCCCGTCGCAGGGTCGTCCGGCGCGTCCACACGGGCCCCGAACCCAGGAGCATGGCCATCAGCGAGGACGGCCGGTCGCTGTACGTGGGCAACTACGAGGGCGACTCGCTGGTGAAGCTGCGCGCCCGCGACCTGCGCATCCTCCAGCGCGTGTCCGTCCCGGGCGACCCGATCGGCGTCGCCTACGAGCCGGTCAGCGACACCGTCTGGGTGTCGTCATACCAGGGCACGATCCGCATCTTCGACGAGCGCTGAATCGCGACACCCCGGTGCGGGCCGGGGTGTCGCGGGCGGCCGATGGGCGCCGGTCAGACGGTGGGCACCGTCTCGAGCGCCACGCGGATCCGCTCCTGGGGCAGCTCGAAGTCCTCCAGGCTGCCGTTCAGGTAGCGCTCGTAGGCACTCAGGTCGAAGTGCCCGTGGCCGCACAGGTTGAACAGGATGACCGGGCTGGTGCCCTCGTCGCGCGCTCGGAGCGCCTCGTCGATGACCGCGCTGACGGCGTGGGCCGGCTCCGGCGCGGGCAGGATGCCCTCTGCTCGCGCGAAGCGGACACCCGCCTCGAACGTCTTGCGCTGGTGGACCGCACGCGCCTCGATAAGGCCCAGCTCCTTGGCCAGGCTCACCTGCGGCGACATGCCGTGATAGCGCAGCCCACCCGCGTGGATGGGATCGGGGATGAAGTCATGACCCAGCGTGTGCATCTTGACCATGGGCGCCATCCTGCCGGTGTCACCGAAGTCGTAGCGATACACGCCGCGCGTCAGCGACGGAGCCGCCTCCGGCTCCACCGCGATGATCCGATAGTCGGCCTCGCCGCGCAGCTTCTGGCCCAGGAACGGGAAGGTCAGGCCTGCGAAGTTCGAACCGCCACCGGTGCACCCCACGAGGATGTCCGGCTTGTCGCCGGCCATCGCCATCTGCTCCATCGCCTCCAGGCCGATGACCGTCTGGTGGAGCAGCACGTGGTTGAGCACGGAACCCAGGGCGTACTTGGTGTCGTCCCGGGTGGCGGCGTCCTCCACGGCCTCGCTGATCGCGATGCCCAGGGAGCCTGGCGAGTCCGGATGCTCCGCGAGGACCGCCCGGCCGTAGTTCGTGGTGGGGCTGGGGCTCGCCACGACCTCCGCCCCGTACACCTCCATGAGGTTGCGCCGATAGGGCTTCTGGTCGTACGAGGCGCGCACCATGTAGACCTTGACCTCGAGCCCGAAGATCGCGCCCGCGAGCGCCAGCGAGGTGCCCCACTGGCCAGCCCCGGTCTCCGTGGCGAGGCGCGTCACGCCCTCGGCCTTGTTGAAGAACGCCTGGGGGATGGCGGTGTTCGGCTTGTGGCTTCCGGCCGGGCTGACGCCCTCGTACTTGTAATAGATGCGGGCGGTGGTGCCCAGCGCGGCCTCCAGGCGGTGCGCCCGGAACAGCGGCGAGGGGCGGTACATCGAGTACGCCTCGCGGACCGGCTCGGGGATCTCGATCTCCCGTTCCTGGGAGACCTCCTGGAGGATGAGGCCCATCGGGAACAGCGGCGCGAGGTCGGCGGGGCCGATCGGCTGCCCGGTGCCCGGGTGGAGCGGCGGCGACTGACCGGCCAGGTCCGCGTTGATGTTGTACCAGGCCTTGGGGATGCGGTCCTCGGGCAGGATGAACTTGGTCTGCTTCGCCATGGGTCTCCTCGACGGGTCGGGCCGGCGTGCGCGGCGCGCCTCGGCGCGAGTGTACGGACCGCGCCGACGGAGCGTCAAACGCGAACGCGCCCCGGCGACCCGCGTGACGACCGCGCGGCTCAGAGGCTGTGAACAGACCGGCCGCCGGCCGGGTCCGGCCCGCCCCGGAGTCGCGCCTCGGTGCGCCCCGCGCCGCCCTGCCCGCCGGGTCCGGCCCGCCCCGGAGTCGCGCCTCGGTGTCCGCCCCGCGCCGCCCTGCCCGGAGTCGCGCCGGGTGTCCGCCCAGCGGCCATGACCGACGCGTCCGGACCCGATCCCGTGGGACGGGCCGCCGAGGGGCCCATCCGGACACGCCCGGTCCGATGCGGGCCGCTGAGGGGCCCATCCGGACACGCCCGGTCCGATCCGGTCCGATGAGCGGCCCGGATCGGACGCGCCGGCCCGGGGCACGTCGGTCGTGTCCGCTCGGCGGCCGGGCGCCCGATGCCCGGCGGCCGGGCGCCCGATGCTCGGCGGGCCGGCCTCGGACATCTGCCGGCGGCTCCCACCCGCCGCCGACGGCCCGGCCGCCACATACGGCCCCGAGCCCCGTCCCGCGGCGGCTCCCACCCGCCGCCGACGGCGCGGGCGTCACATCCGGCCTGGAGTGCGGGGGCGTCGGTCGGCTCGCCAGCCGCCTTCAGCTCAGACTCAGACCTCGCGGCGCCGGAACAGCACGATCGCGAGCAGCAGGCAGACCGCGATCCAGGCCAGCGACCAGATCACCTGTCCCAGCGGGGGCGGCGCGTCCGCGAAGAAGGGGTTCGCGCTCTGTGCCCCTCCCAGGCTCCACGCGGCCATGATGGCGAGTGGCGGCTCCAGCGCGAAGATGACGCCCCGCCACAGCAGGTCGGTCGGGACCGCGTATCGCAGCAGGTCGGTGAGCGGCTTGATGGACTCCGCATCGAAGGCGGCCGACAGGGACCCCAGCACGCCCCCGAACCAGGAGATCGCGAACAGCACCACGGTGACCGCGCCGGCCGCCACCGCGGGCAGCCGCACGCCCAGCATCAGCGCCAGCGTCAGCACGACCGCGGACTCCCCGGCGAGGTACGCGAGGGCCGCGACGGGCTCGCCGGGGAAATAGCCCGACACGGCCCGGACGGCGAGCAGCGCGAGCACTCCCGAGAGCACGGTGTAGCCCACGATGACGACCATGAGGCCGATCCAGCGCCCCACCACGATGTCCGTGCGACTGGTGGGGCGGGCGAGCATCGCCAGGATGGTGCCTGACTCCAGGTCCGCCGCGACAGCCGGCGCCGCGAGGAACGCCGCGGACATCGCGAGCACGAAGCTGAACAGGAACGCGATGAGGATGAGCACCTGCGACACGCCCAGGCGGATGCTGATCTCGTCGAGGCCGTTCTCGCGCGCGGTGGCCACGAGCTGATCCACGCCCCAGAACACGATCGCGGTGCTGGCCAGCGCGAGCAGGAGCAACACGAGGAGCGTCCGCCGCCGGATGGTCTCGCCGATGGTGAGGCCCACGATGGCCCACACCTGCCGCACGCTCACGCCCGACGCCCCGCGGCCCCGCCGCCCCGAACCAGGTCCAGGAACGCCTCCTCCAGGCTTCCCCGGACCTGCTCCACAAGATGCACCCTGCCGCCCGCCGCGACGACCGCCGCGACGACGTCCGGGACTCGCCCGGGGTCCAGGGGGCGGAGCAGGAGCGACCCGTCCTCGTCCTGCGTCACGTTCGGCGCGAACGCAGCGACCACGGCCGTCGGATCGGCCAGGCCGGTCACCCGGAGGCGCAGCGCCGACGCGCCCAGGAGGTCCGCCACCGGTCCGGACGCGATCGACCGGCCGCGGTCGACGATCGTGACGCGGCCGCACAGGCGCTCCACCTCGCCCAGCAGGTGCGAGTTGAGGATGACCGTGATGCCCCGGGCGCCGGCGTCCCGGATGATGCCCCGGACCTCGTCCCGGCCCAGGGGGTCCAGCGCCGAGGTGGGCTCGTCGAGGATGACGACCTCGGGATCGCCCAGCAGCGCAACCCCCAGGCCCAGGCGCTGCTGCATGCCCTTCGAGAAGCCGCTCACCCGGTCCCGCCCGCGCGCGGTCAGGCCGACCCGGCCGAGCGCGGTCTCGACCTCGGTGGACCAGGTCCGCCGCGGCAGCTCCGCCAGCTCGCAGTGGAGTCGGAGCACCTCCGTGGCCCGCAGCCAGTGGGGATAGCGGAACAGCTCCGGCAGGTAGCCCGTGCGACGGCGGGCCTCGCGGTCACCCATGGGCCGGCCCAGCAGCCGACCCTCGCCGCCGGTGGGCCGGGTCAGGCCGAGCAGCAGCTTGACCGTCGTCGTCTTCCCCGCGCCATTCGGGCCCAGCAGGCCGAACACCTCGCCGCGCTCCACGCGCAGGTCCAGCGCATCGAGCGCGACCGTCCGCCCGTACCGCTTGTGCAGCCCGCGCGTCTCGACCGCGGGTCCATCGCCGGGCGGGATGCCCATCACAGCGGTTCTCCGAGACGGGCCATGGAGAGCGTCCCGTGGCGTGCCCGGTCGGGACCCAGGTGAGAGCGCATCAGCACGATCCGATCGGCCGTCCACTCGGCGGCGAGGGCGCCGAGGCGGGCGCACTCGAGATCGTCCAGGGCCGCCCGGGTGACACCCCGGGCGATCGTCAGATGCGCGGCAGGAGCGCGCCGAGGGGCACGGTCGCCGGCGATCGCGCCGGTCGGGATGCGCGCCGCGAGGGCATCGCCCAGCAGGGCAACCTCACGCCCTCCGGCGTCCAGCCGCAGCCATGCCACGCCGTCCCCATGGCGCGCCGTGCCCCCCGCCGGACCCGTGCGCACGGCGAACGGCCGTCCGCGCCCGGCGATATCCCGAGCGACCGCAGCGAGGCGATCCGCCTGCACGGGGTCCACCGCACCCAGGAACAGGAGCGTCAGGTGGAGCGCGTCCGGTGCCGTCCACCGGACCGCGGGGTGTGCCGCTCGGTACGGCGCGAGCGCCGCTTCCAGGCCGCGCGCCACGACCGGCGGGACGGGCAGCGCCAGGAACAGCCGCCAGTGGACGCGACCCTCGCGCGGAGGCAGCTGCGGCGCCGGCGGCAGCCGGGGCTCATCCCCGATCGGCCGCCTGCCGGCCGAGCTCAGGGGACCCCCACGCCCGACGGGCGCGCGACTCCAAGAAGGTCGAGCAGGCCGAACAGGTCCGCCACCACCGGTGCCCCGTGATCGAGGCCCGCGGTCGTCGCTTGTTCGTGGGCGTGGGATCCGCGCGCGATGAGCACCGGCGCGATGCCCACCGCCCGGGCACCCTCCACATCCGCGCGCGGGGAGTCACCCACGTGGACGGCGTCCGCGGCGACCACGCCCATCCGCTCCAAGGCATGCTCGAAGATGCCTCGATGGGGCTTCTCGAAGCCCACCCGCGCGCTCGTCACGATGGCTTCGAGCTGGTCGACCAGCGCCAGGGTGTGGAGCAGCTCCGGCAGGCTCCACCCCCAGTTGCTGATGACGCACAGGCGGAGACCCGCGTCGCGGAGCGCCGCGAGGGCGGGCTGCGTGTCCGGGAACACCCACCAGGCATCCGCCTGGGCGAACTCCGCCTCGAGATCCCGGTAGAACGTCACCGGCTGCTCCGGATGACCCAGCTCCCCCAGCACGCGCGAGTCGAACGCCACGAGGCGCTGGAACGAGGCGGCCTGGGACGCCTCGAACGGACCCTCCAAGTCCGGGCGCGGCGAGCGAAAGACCCGCTCGAGGGCGGTGCGCAACTCCGTCTCCTCGACGGCGACCCCGTGGGAGCGCAGGACGGGGAGGTACACCGCGGCCCACGAGGGATGGGCGCGGATGAGCGTGTCGCCGACATCGAGGAACACGACCGAGGGGTGTGGCGGGGCCATCGCCACAGGATACGGGGGCCCGGCGCAGCGCGCCGTCCGGGCCCGGGTCAGTCGGCGTAGAGGCGCTCCTCGATGAGCTTCTCCTGGACGGTCCGGCCGGCGGAGTCGAAGCAGGAGAACTCGAAGTGCTTCTCGTACTCCAGGTCCACCGCGTTCTGGCCACCGCGGTTCTTCTCCACGGTCATGATCACCCAGTCCCGGAAGCGCTGCGCCTGGTACGGGTTGTACTCGATGCTGACCTTGGACACGATGGAGTACTTCTCGTTGAGGATGAGGATGATGTCCGCCTCGTAGTTGATGGCGGACGACCCGCGCAGGTGATGGTTGCGCAGGCGAGCCGCCTTGAGGCCCTCCTTGTCCGCGGCGACGATGCTGATCATCGGCACGTCGTAGGCGAGTGCCACGTCCTTGAGGCCCTGCACCACGAAGGTGACCTTCTCCGTCTCGCTGGGCGGCTCCGGGATGACCGGCACCTTCTGCATGTAGTCGATGAACACGACCAGCCGCCGGTCACCCGACAGCTGCTTGTATCGCTCCACCAGCTGGCGGATGTTCTCGACCGTGCTGGTCGTCTGCGAGCCGCGCAACAGGTACAGGTTCTGCCCGTACCGGCTGATCTTCTCCAGGGCGGGCCGCAGCCTGGGGTTGGCCCCCAGGTCGGCGCTCTCGCTGCCCTGGGCGAGCCATGTCCCGAGGATCTCCTTGCGCACGTCCGTGAGCTTCACGCCGCCCGTCTTGGCAGGCAGCTGGTCAAGCGCGGACTCCATCGCGATGACCCGGTTGAGCAGGTACTCCTCGTCATGCTCGAAGCAGATGTAGAGCACGCTCGCCTGTCCGCCCAGCACGATGTTGCGCGCCATCTGGACGGCCATCGTGGTCTTGCCCGTGCCCTGCGCCCCACCGATGAGCAGCAGCTCACCCGCACGCAGCCCGCCGCCGATGGTCTTGTCCAGGGGCGTGAAGCCAAGCGGAACCGGCTGGTACTGATCGACCGCACCCACAGCGACCTTCTGGGCGAGCGTCGCGAGGACCTCGCTGGCGCTGCGCGGTGAGACGAGCGCGGTGTTCGTCTCCACGGTCCAGGCACCCGGACCTGCCTGGACGTGGGGGCGAGCGGGGGCCTGCTGCCCCGTGGTGGGCGTCGGCGGGGTCGCGCCGTTCGATGCGGGCGCGTTCGATGCGAGCGGCGCCATCGGGTGCGATGCGGGCGCGTTCGATGCGAGCGGCGCCATCGGGTGCGATGCGGGCGGCGCCATCGGCTGCGGTGCGGGCGCCATCGGGCGCGATGCGGGCGGCGGCGGCTGGATCGACGAGGTGGTCGCCGGCAGCGTCCCGGGTGCGATCGGTCGGAGCGATGCGGGCGGAGGCGCGACGTCCGCGGCCGGCGACTCGGCCTGCATCGGCTCCGGCTGGCGGGCGGACATCGGCTGCGACGGCGCGGCCCCCTGCGTCGACGGCGTCGGAGCCTCGATCAGCGTCGGCGCCCCAGTGCCCGCGGCGGATCGAGGCGCGAGAGTCGCGGATGGCGGCGGCGGAGCAGCGGTGGCCGGCGCGACAGGCGCGACAGGCGCGACAGGCGCGAGCGGCGCCAGGACCGGAGGCTGCGGATTCCACGGACTCGCGGTCAGGACGTGGTCGGTGGTCGCCGATGTTGACCCGGGCGGCACCAGGCGCCGCTCCAGGACGGACGGCTGCGGCTGCCCGTCCATCCCCGACGGATCCGGCCACGGATCGCCCGCCACGCCCAGGCTCGCCCAGTCGATGTCGGGTCCAGGCGCGTCCGGCGCCGGTGCGGACGGCATGACTGATTCCGGCGCGGTCGGCTGGCGTGACCAGCGGCTGATGTTCACGGCAGGTGATCCCCGGGTCGCCCGTGGTCGGGCGACCACGCTCGCGGGCAACCTATCAGCGGCCGCGCGGTGTCGGCAGCCTTCCGAACCTCCTACGAGCACTTCCCATCGGTACCAACCGCACGTCCGGACCCGGGTCCCGGGGGATCGCGACGGCGACGGTGCCCCGCATGGCCGCAGGCGTGCTCAGCGGGGCATGTCGGCGAGTGCCTGCCAGTAGCGCGCGATCGTGCGCAGGCCGCCCTCGTAGTTGGCGAGCACCATCTGCTCGTTGGGGGCGTGGGCCTGGTCGTCAGGATTGGTGAAGCCAAGCAGCACCACCGGCGCCCCGAGCAGCGTCGCGAAGGACGCTGCGGCGGGGATCGACCCTCCCTCCCGGAGGTAGTACGGACGCTCCCCGAACACCTCCTCCAGGCAGCGTGCCGCCGCCTGCGTGGCGGGATGGTCGATGGGCGCGAGGGACCACATCCCGTGGTTGAGCGGCGTGACCTCCACCCGCACGCCAGGTACCGGCACGGCGAGGATGGCATCCCGGACGCGCTCGAACGTGCGCTCCGGATCCATGTCCGGCACGAGGCGGCAGGAGATCTTGGCGTGGGCATGCGCCGGGATGATGGTCTTGGAGCCCTCGCCCTGGAACCCGCCCCAGATGCCGTTGACGTCGAGCGTGGGCCGGGCGCCGCGTCGCTCCAGGGGGATGAAGTCGGCGTCCCCGAACAGCTCCGACACGCCCAGGCGCGCGACCAGCTCGTCCTCGTCGAGCGGGAGGCGTGCGAACTCGGCGCGCTCGGCGTCTGTCAGCACCCGCACCTCGTCCAGGAAGCCCGGGACCGTCACCCGGCCGGACGCGTCCTTGAGCGACGCGATGATGCGCGCGAGCGCGATCGCGGGGTTCTGGACGTTGCCTCCATACGTGCCCGAGTGGAGGTCCAGGGACGGCCCCGTGACGTCGACCTGGGCGTACATCAGCCCGCGCAACCCGATCGTGATCGCGGGGTGGTTGCCCTCGAAGAAGCCCGTGTCGCTCACGACCACCACGTCCGCATCCAGGCGGTGCCGATTGGCGGCGAGCCAGGCGTCGAAGTTGACCGACCCCGACTCCTCCTCGCCCTCGAACACGTAGCGGACGTTCACCGGCAGCCGACCGTGTGTCGCGAGCCAGGCCCGGGCGGCCCAGAGATGGAGGTGGACCTGACCCTTGTCATCTGCCGCTCCCCGGGCGAAGATGCGTCCGTCCTCGAGGCGCGGCTCGAACGGCGGTCGGACCCACAGGTCGAGAGGATCCACGGGCTGCACGTCGTAGTGGCCGTAGACCACCACGGTCGGGGCGCCCGGGGCATGCAGCCAGTCCGCGTAGACCACGGGGTGGCCCGCCGTGGGCGACACCTCCACGTGCTCCAGCCCCCAGTCCGACAGGCGTGTGGCCACGAACTCGGCGGCGGCGACCATGTCATCACGATGCTCGCTCAGCGCCGAGATGCTGGGGATGCGCAGGAAGTCAACGTAGTCGTCGAGGCGCTCCTGGGCGGTTGCGGTGAGATACGCCTCGATCGGCGCGAGGACGTCGGACATGGATCACGCTCCGCTGGGACTGGACATGCCATCGCCCGGCGCAGCCGCGCCGGGCGATGCGGTGATCGGGTGGTCGCCCTTGCTCAGGCAGGCGAGGGCGTCGGCGACGGTGCGCCGGCAGGGGGCGGTTCGGGGTGCTGGCGCGGCACCTGGGGGAGCGGTGTGGGAGTCACCGCGCTGCCCCCACCAGCGGCCCGTCGGCCATCCGGGAGGTCGGCGAACATCGCCTCGAACTCCTCGTGTTCGATGGTCTCCTCCGCGACCAGCCGTTCGGCGAGCTGTGTGAGTCGATCCCGGTGGGTCGACAGCACGTCCAACGCCCTGGAATAGGCGCGATCGATGATGGCGCGGACCTCCTCGTCGATCTGCTTGGCCACATCGTCGGAGTAGTTGCGCTGCTCGCCGATCTCCCGTCCCAGGAACACCAGCTCGTCGCGCTTGCCGAAGGCCAGGGGGCCCAGCCGGTCACTCATGCCGAACTCGGTGACCATGCGGCGCGCCACGTTGGTCGCCTTCTCGATGTCGTTCGAGGACCCCGTGGTGGTGTCCCCGAAGATGAGGCGCTCCGCGGCGTTGCCGCCCAGCATGCCCGCGATCTTGTCCTCGAACTCCGCCTTGGACTGGAGGTAGCGATCCTCCGTCGGCAGGCCCATCGTGTACCCCAGGGCCATGCCGCGGCTGATGACCGAGACCTTCGCCACCGGGTCGCACTTGGGCAGGATGCGCTGGACCAGCGCGTGCCCGCCCTCGTGATACGCGATGATCGTCTTCTCAGCGTCCGAGATGACCCGGCTCTTGCGCTCCGGGCCGGCCACGACGCGCTCCAGCGCCTCGTTGAACTCGGAGGTCGTGATGACCTTCTTGTTGCGACGGGCGGCGAGGATCGCGGCCTCGTTGACGAGGTTCGCGAGGTCGGCGCCGGAGAATCCCGGCGACTGCTTGGCGATGTGCGGCAGGTCGATCGCCTTGTCCAGCGGCTTGCCCTTGATGTGGACCTTGAGGATCTCCAGGCGCCCCTTCATGTCCGGGCGGTCCAGGATGACCTGACGATCGAATCGGCCCGGCCGCAGCAGCGCCGGATCCAGCACGTCCGGGCGGTTCGTGGCCGCGACCACGATCACGTTCGTGTTCGTGTCGAAGCCGTCCATCTCCACGAGGATCTGGTTGAGCGTCTGCTCGCGCTCATCGTGCGAACCGCCCAGCCCGGCACCGCGCTGCCGACCGACGGCATCGATCTCGTCCACGAACACGATGCAGGGGCTGTTGCGCTTCGCCTGGTCGAACAGGTCGCGGACGCGGCTGGCTCCGACGCCCACGAACATCTCCACGAACTCGGAGCCGGAGATGCTGAAGAAGGGCACGCCCGCCTCGCCGGCGACGGCACGCGCGAGGAGCGTCTTGCCGGTGCCGGGAGGGCCCACCAGCAGCACGCCGCGCGGGATCCGGGCGCCGAGCGAGTTGAACTTCTCGGGGTACTTGAGGAACTCCACGACCTCCTGGAGCTCCGTCTTCGCCTCGTCAACTCCCGCGACATCCGAGAACGTCACGACGGTCTTGTTGCCCAGGAACATCCGGGCGCGGCTCTTGCCGAAGGACATCGCCTGGTTGTTGCTGCCCTGGGCCTGGCGGAACATGAAGTACAGGAAGACGCCGATCAGGAGCACCGGCATGAGCGCGCTGAGCAGGATGCCCAGCCACTGACCGCCGCTGTCCTCGGGCATGCCTTTGACGACGGGCACCTCCGCGCAGCCCGGCGCCTGGCACCAGGCCTGCATGTCCTCCAGGACGTTGGTCACGAACTGGTTCGGGACCTCCGTGGTCACGACCTCGTCCTTGCCACCCGCGTCCTGCGCCAGGAGTGTGATCTCCAGCCGAGGACCCTTCTGGATGACGCTCTGGACCTCGCCCGCGGCCACCCGCGACTGGAAGGACGTCGCGTCTCCCAGGCCGGAGTAGTTGATCGTCGTGGTGGGATTGTTGGGGAACAGGAACATGTACAGCAGCGCCGCGGTGCCCACGACGAGCACGAGCGTGACGATGCCGTTTCGGAGGAAGCGGCTGTTCAAGTGGGGGTTGCCTCCGGATCGAGGGGTCGCCCGGCCCGACCGGGTCGCGAGACGCCAGTATAGGACCGCATGGACGATGGCCCCCGGAACGGGCCAGAAGTCCCGCCTGACGGCAGCGACAGGCTCCGGCCCGGACGGTGGCGGATCAAGGGAGGGCGCATCGACGGGCTGGTAGCCGAGGGCGGATTTGAACCACCGACCAAGGGCTTATGAGTCCCCTGCTCTACCACTGAGCTACTCGGCCGCGGGTGACAGCCTCGGAATGGTAGCGCACTCCCGCGCCGGTGCGCTGCCGGCGGCCCTACTCCACCGTCACCGTGAGCAGCAGCGTCCAGGTCGGCGCGGCGCTCTCGAAGGGTCGCGCGTACTGGAACGTGACCGTCGTCTCACCGGCGGCGAGGGCGTCGAATGCGAACGCCTGCGCACCGGGTGCGCCGGGCATCGGCGACGCTGCGGGGATGTCGCTGGTCCCGCTCAGCGCCGTGATGGTGAGGTCGGCGACCGACGGCTCGGCCCAGCTGAACCCGGTGCTCGGGTTGGAGCACAGCTCCACGATGTACCGACCACCCGCTGGCGCGCTGATCTGGGCCGTCTGCGAGGGCTGTGCCTCGAACGCCGCGCAGTCCAGGGCGATGGCGGCGGGCGCCGCGGAGGCGCTGGGTGAGGGCGCCTGGGTGGGCTCGGGCGTGACGACCGGCGCAGCCGTGGGCGTGACGACGGGCGTGGCCGTGGGCTCAGGCGTGGGCGCCTGGGTGGGCTCCGGCGTGGGCTCCGGCGTGGGCGCCTGGGTGGGCTCGGGGGTCGGCGCCTGCGTGGGCTCGGGGGTGACGACCGGAGCGGCCGTGGGCGCCTGGGTGGGCTCGGGGGTCGGCGCCTGGGTGGGCTCGGGGGTGACGACCGGCGCGGCCGTGGGCGTGACGACGGGCGTGGCAGCCGGCTTGCCCGAGCAGGCGACGAGCAGCAGCAGGCTCGCGGCGACGATCAGCCGCGAGAGATGGGAGCGCATGGAACCTCCGAGCATGTGGGCGGATCGGGACGCCCACGGACGTCCGGCCCCTGGGCATGGGTCGACGCCGCACAGCATGCACGCTCGCACGCCGGTCTGCACGGCGCGCGAGGCGCCTCCGGACCGATCGGTCAGACCTGTCAGACTTCATGCGTGAGACTCATGGGCCACCTGCTCGGAACACTGGGATTCCGCTGGCAGATACGCAGACTGCGGCTCCTCGAGCGACTCCGTGACCTCATCACGCTGGCGCTCGTGATGGGCAGCGTGGGTGCCGCGATCGGCTACGCACTGGTGCGCCGCGGCGCCACGGAGTCGGACGTGGACGGATGACCCAGCCGGAGCCACCGCACCCTGCGGACCGGTCGACGGCCATGGGCGCCGATGGTCCGGGCGCGCGACTTCGACCCCTGCCCGTCGGGGCCCTGCTCGAGGTCGGGTTCCGCGTGATGCGTCGCCATTGGGCGGTCCTGCTCGGTCTCTCCTTCCTGCTGGGGTCGCCCGCGGCGCTGTTGAGCGCCGCCGCATCCGTGCCGCTCGGCGATGCGCTGCTGCGCATCCTGCCCCAGACCGGCGCCGCGACGCCCACCGGCATCAGCGACGCACAGCTGCGACAGCTGGGCGACGGACTCCTGCTGTCGGTCGTCGGCGACATCGTGGCGGGGATCCTCGCCGCAGTCGTGGCCATCGGCTGCTCGACGGTGGTCGCGCTGGACTATCGCGCGCGGCGCGTGACGTTCGGAGACACCCTCGCACAGGCGCTCACACACGCACTGACGGCGCTGGGTGTCGCGCTCGTCATGGGACTCACGCAGGTGGGAATCGTCGCGGCAGGCGGCGGGGGCGCCGTGGCGATGCTGCTCGCATTCTCCCCGGAGGGTCCGGGCGCGGGCGGTCCGGGCGTCTTCCTCGCGCTCATCGTCGGCGTCGCGACCGTGCTCCTGGTGGTGCTCATGAGCATCCGCTGGACCCTCGCCATCCCCGTGGTCGCGGTGGAGGGGGTCGGGCCCATCGACGCGCTCCGACGCAGCTGGCACCTCACCCGTGACAGCGCTTGGCGCACCTTCGGCGTGTTGGTGCTGCTGGCCATCCTCGTCACCGTCCTGGGGGCCCTCCTCGCCCAGCTGCTGGCCGTCGTGATCGTCGATCTGCTGCTCGGCCCGGCCGGCCTGGAGGTGATCGGCGAGACGCTCGTGAGCACGCTGGTCGCACTGCTGCTGGCACCCGTGACGGCGGTCATCCTGACGGTGTATCTGTTCGACCAGAAGGTGCGCCGGGATCGCTGGGACCTGCCGGGTTCCTGACGGCGCGATCGCCTGCCGTGCTCAGCTGCCGATGAGCAGGTCCAGCCAGTCGTCCAGCGGTGTGGTCGCGGGCGAGTCCGAATCGCCACCGCCCAGCGGTGTCATGGCCGCTGGAGCGGGCGCACCCGGCGCCAGCGCGAACGGGTGCTCGACCGGCTCCCCCATGCCGTAGCTGCGCGACAGGAACTCCAGGAACGTCTCGTCCCGGATGCGCTCGATCTCCACGGCGCCCGCCGCCGCCTGTGCGCTCAGTGACGCGTTCACGCGCTGCTCCACGGCCAGTCGCGCGTTCGCATCCGAGGCATCGGCGAGGGCGTTCGCGAACACCACGAACAGCCAGGTCGCCAGGATGACACCGATGATGGCGTAGACCGTGCGTCGCTCCATGCGCGATCGCCGCAGCGAGCGCACCACGCGCGCCGTGGATGCGGAGGCGGATCGCGACACGGCGGCGGGCGCGGAGGCGGGTGACGACGGTGAGGTGCCGGACATGGTCGCCGCGCAGCGTAGGCCGGGACAGGTGAGGGTGTCAAACACGCTCCGCACTGCTAGACTGCGCTCTCAGCAACCGAACAGATGATCGGTTTGATGCTCGGAGGCCGGGAAGGATGCGCGTCTATCAGCCGCTGGGGACCGTGGAGGCGCTGGAGCGCTTCCTTGCCGACCCGTCGGTGCAGGACGCGGTGGCGGCCCGCCGCGTCATCCCCGCGCGTCCAGCGCAGACCCTGCCGATCCCCGCCTGGCTGGACCCGCGCCTCGTGACCGCGCTGGGCCGGCGCGGCATCGCGGAGCTGTACACGCACCAGGTGGAGGCCCTGGAGTCCCTGCGCGCGGGGCAGGACATCGCGGTGGTCACGCCGACCGCCTCGGGCAAGTCGCTGTGTTACAACCTGCCGGTCCTGGACGCCGTCGCGGGCGATCCGTCCGCCCGGGCGCTCTACCTGTTCCCCACCAAGGCCCTCAGCCAGGACCAGCTCGCGGAGGTGCGGGAACTGGCCGGCCTCGCCGACCTGGACCTGGTCGCCGCGGTGTACGACGGGGACACGCCGGCGCCCATCCGGCAGTCGATCCGGGCGGCGGGCCAGATCGTGGTCACCAACCCGGACATGCTCCACTCCGCGATCCTGCCCCACCACACCAAGTGGTTCCAGCTGTTCGAGCAGCTGCGCTACATCGTGGTGGATGAGGCACACACGTACCGGGGCGTGTTCGGGTCGCACGTCGCGAACGTGCTGCGGCGGCTCGCCCGGATCTGCGCCCACTACGGGTCCGCGCCCCGCATCGTGTGCTGCTCGGCCACGATCGGGAACCCCGGGGAGCTGGCGTCCACGCTGACCGGGCGTCCCGTGCGGGTGATCGACCGCAACGGCGCCCCCAACGGCGAGAAGCACCTGCTGGTGCTGGACCCTCCGGTCATCGACCAGCGCTCGGGCGTCCGGCCCGGACCCAACGGCCTGGCCCGGCGCGGCGCGCTCACGTTCCTGCGGGGCGGCCGCCAGACGATCGTGTTCGCCCGTTCCCGCCACGCCGTGGAACTGCTCCTGACGCACCTCAAGGAGGCGTTCCGGGAGGCGCGCGGTCCGCGCGAGCGGATCCGGGGCTACCGCTCGGGGTACCTGCCCACGGAGCGCCGTGAGATCGAGCGCGGGCTGCGCTCCGGGGAGCTGCTGGGCGTGGTGAGCACGAACGCCCTGGAGCTGGGCATCGACATCGGCGGCCTGGATGTGGCCATCCTGGCGGGGTACCCGGGCACGATCGCGGGGGCGCGCCAGCAGATGGGCCGCGCCGGACGGCGGCAGGCGGTGAGCGTGGCCATCCTGGTCGCCGGGAACGGGGCGATCGACCGATACCTCGCGGCGCACCCCGACTGGCTGTTCGAGGCCACGCCGGAGGAGGCGCGGCTGGACCCGGAGAACGTCCACGTGCTCCTGGCGCATCTGCGGGCGGCCGCGTTCGAGCTGCCGTTCGGTCCCGGGGAGACGTTCGGGCCGGGGCCCGCGGACGACCTGCTGGCATTCCTGGCGGAGGAGGCGCATGTGCGCCAGGCGGACGACGGCCGCTGGTACTGGGCGAGCGAGAACTTCCCGGCGTCGGAGATCTCGCTCCGCACCTCCGCGCCGGAGAACGTGGTCATCATCGACGCGTCCGGGTCACCGCGGCCGCGGGTCATCGGTGAGGTGGACCTGTTCTCGGCACGCACCCTGGTCCATGAGAACGCGATCTACCTCCATGAGTCGCGCCAGTACCACGTGGACCGCCTGGAGTGGGAGGAGCGGCGGGCGTACGTCCGGCCCATCGACGTGGAGCACTACACCCAGGCGGAGCTGTCGGTGACGCTCAAGCCGCTCGACGAGTTCGACGAGGCTCCCCTCCCCGGCGCCCGGCGCGTCCACGGCGAGGTGATGGTGTCGACCATCGCCACGCTGTTCAAGAAGCTGAAGCTGGACACGCACGAGAACCTGGGCTGGGGCCGCATCCACCTGCCCGAGATCGAGCTCCAGACGACCGCCTGGTGGCTTACGCTGGACGATGCCGCGAACGGCTGGAAGCGCGACGAGCTCGACGTGGCCCTCGTGGCGGCGGGCAAGGCGCTCCAGACCGTGGCCTGCGTGCTGCTGATGAGCGACCCGCATGACCTGGGGATGACCGCGCAGGTCCGCTCACCGCACTCGGAGCGGCCGGTGGTGTACCTCTGGGAGTCGGTGCCGGGGGGCGTGGGCCTGTCCGTGCGGCTGTTCGAACGGACCGCGGAGCTGCTCGCGGGCGCGGAGGCGTTGGTCGCGGGCTGCGACTGCGACGAGGGCTGCCCGGCGTGCGTGGGACCGCACGGCGAGACGGGCGGCGCGGGCCGCACGCTGGCTCTCCGACTGCTGCGGCAGGTGATGGCGCCGGCCGCCGCGGACGCGTCCCCGGCGGCCGCCTGATCGATCGATCGTGACATCCGAGTTGGCACAGGCCGGGCCGACCCTGCCCGACATGGCCACCTCCGGCGCCGCCGCGCTCCGCCTCCGCCGCCTGGACCGCCTGCGGGCGGCCGCGCCCGTCGCGCCCCCGGAGCTGGTGCACATCCCCGTGGATGCGCCGGACCCCGCACCGCGTTTCGTCGTGGAGCCCGCGGTCCGCGCGCGGCCGGCGCCCGACGCCCGGACCCTGGCGGCCGCGCTCGATGCGGACGTCCTGGAGACGCGCACAGGGCCCGTGGTCGTCGCCCAGACTGTCCTCCGGCTGCCGGCGGGCTTCGACGCGTTGCGGGACCTGCCGGTCTCCGTGGACCCGGGGCCGCCCATCGTGTGCCTGGACACGGAGACCACGGGCCTGGGCACGGCCGCGGGCACGATCCCGTTCCTGGTGGGTGCGGGCGCGTGGGAGGGTGACCGGTTCGTGGTCCGCCAGCTCCTGATGCCGGACCATCCCTCCGAGCGGGCGCTGCTGGGCGCGCTGCGGGAGCTGCTCCCCCCAGATGCCACGCTCGTCACCTACAACGGGCGCACCTTCGACTGGCCGCTGCTGGTGGCGCGGTTCCGGATGCATGGTGAGGCGGCGCCTCGCTACGGGCAGCACCTGGATCTGCTGACGATCGCCCGGCAGGTCTGGAAGCACCGGCTGCCGGACGCACGCCTGGCGAGCGTGGAGACGGCGATCGCGGGCGTGACGCGGTCGGATGACCTGCCCGGTGCAGCGATCCCGGACCGCTACTTCTCGTGGCTGCGATCGGGCCGGCCGGACCTGCTGGTGGACGTCGTGCGCCACAACCGCCAGGACATCGTGTCGCTGGCACTCCTGATGCGCGTGCTGAACGACGAGCTGCTGCCGGCGCGGACGCGGTGGGGCGCCGGGCGGGGAGCTGGTCCTGCCGGCGTCGACGCGCTGGTCCAACCCGGCGACCTGGCCGGCCTGGGCCGGGCGTACGCGCGCCACCGGCGACACGAGGATGCGCTGGGCTGCTATGAGGCGGCCCTGGAGCGGCTCGCCCCGTGGCACGGCCGCGACCTCCAGGATCGGGTCGCTGCGGACCGGGCGCGCGTGCTCGCCCGGATGGGCCGCAGGGATGAGGCGGCGGGCGCCTGGGAGGCGGTGGCGCTGGACGGCGGACCGCTCGCGGCGCTCGCCTGGATCCAGGTCGCCAAGGCGCGCGAGCATCGGGGCCGGGATGTCCGGCGTGCGCTGGATGCGGCCCAGCGGGCGGAGGCGCTCGCGGCACGCGCGCGACTGTTCGGGATGCCGGACCGGATCGTGGAGCGGGACGTGGGCAGGCGCCTGGTGCGATTGCGGCGCATGCTCGCCGACGAGCGGGTACCCATGGCCGGACGCCGCGGGGGGTGACATACCCCCACGCTCCCCGGTGCATGCGGCAGGCTGCGGGATCCGGTCGTCCCGGGAGGTCCGTCCGGCCCGCGTCGGTCGCGCGGTTGACACGGCGCCCCCGCCGTCGGGATGATGACGCGCCGCGATGCGCGCGAAGGATGCGACCGCAGGCGACAGGAGGGACGACCCCATGAAGGTGGCGCTGCTGGGCGCCGGGCGCATCGGCGCGATGCATGCACGCCTGCTGGCCAGCCTGCCGGACGTGGAGCTCCTGGTGACGGACGTGGACGCGGCACGGACCGCCGCGGTCGCGGCCGAGACCGGAGCGCGGGCGATGCCCTCGGTCAGCTCGGCGATCGCCGCCGCCGACGCCCTTGCGATCGCGTCCAGCACCGACACGCACGCGGAGCTCGTCCGGGCAGGCCTCGCGCGCGGCATCCCGATGTTCTGCGAGAAGCCGCTGGCGAAGGACCTGGCGGGATCGATCCTGCTCGCCCGCGAGGTCGAGGCACGGAATGGCGTGCTCCAGCTCGGATTCCAGCGTCGCTTCGACCCGGGATATCAGGAGGCTCGCCGCCTGATCGCGAGCGGCGACCTGGGCACCGTGTATCTCGCCCGACTCGCGGGCCATGACCCGGCCCCGCCGCCAGAGGCGTACATCCCCGCGTCGGGTGGCCTGTTCCGGGACTTCTCGGTGCACGACTTCGACATCATCCGCTGGCTCCTGGCCACGGAGGTCGAGGAGGTCTACGCGGCCGGCGCCGTGCGCGGGTTCCCGGTGTTCGCCAAGTACGGCGATGTGGACAGCGCTGTCCTCGCGCTTCGGATGTGCGACGGCGTCCTCGTGGCGATGACGGCGTCCCGCCATGACCCTCGGGGATATGACGTGCGGGCGGAGCTGTTCGGCTCGAGGGACTCGATCTCGGTCGGGCTCGACGCCCGGATGCCGCTGCGCTCCGTCGAGCCTGGGGTGCCCGCCCCCACCCAGGCAGGCTGGACCGGCTTCATCGAGCGCTTCACGCCTGCCTACACCGCGGAGCTGACCGCGTTCGTGGAGGTCGCCGCCGGACGGCTCCCCTCCCCCTGCACCGCACGCGACGGCGTGGAGTCGCTGCGGATCGCGGAGGCGGCCACGCGCTCGCTCGCCGAGCATCGTCCGGTGCCGCTCGACGAGATCCCCGCCTGAGACGGGTGCGCCGCCGCTCCCGATCGGGAGCGGCGGCGCTGTCGTCCGCCGATGCGGGCGACGGTCTCTACTGGCGGGTGACAGTCCCTACTGGCGGGTGACGGTCCCTACTGGCCGGTGTAGTTCGCGGCGTTCTCGGCCGTGACGAGCTCGGTGCCCGTGTCGATGACCGGCTCGAGGGTCTCGCCGTTGATGAGCTTGATGAGGCTCTCCACGCCGAACTTGCCCATGTTCGAGGGCGCCTGGGCGATGGTCGCCTCCATGTCGCCCGCCAGGATCGCGGCCGCGGCGTTGGGGTTCGCGTCGAAGCCGACGATCGTGAGCTGGTCCAGCAGGTTCTGGGCGCGCGCCGACTCCACGGCCCCCATCGCCATGTTGTCGTTGCTCGCGAAGATCCCAGCGAGATCCGGGTTGCCCGCCAGGATGTCATCGGTGGCGGCCTGGGCCTTGGCGGTGTCCCATTCGGCAGGCAGCTCCGCGACCAGGTTCAGCCCGCATGCCGCGAACGCGGCCTTCGCGCCCTCATACCGCGCCTGGCCCGTGGACTGCGTGATGATGCCCTGGAGGATGGCCACCTTGGCGCCCGCCGGCAGGTGGGTGCACAGGTAGTCGCCCGCGAGCGCGGCCCCGGCCTGGTTGTCCGTGCCGATGAACGTGACACCCTCGTTGGAGCCCTTCGTGTCGATGAACACGACCGGGATGCCCGCGGCGATCGCCGCATCCACCGCGGGCGCCAGCGCGACCGGGTCCGTGGGCGCCAGCGCGATGCCCCCCACGCCCTGGGTGATGGCGTCCTCGATCTGGGTGATCTGTGACTGGACGTCTGACTCCTCCGGAGGCGACATCACGTTGACCGTGACACCCCAGTCGGCGCCGGCCTGCTCCGCGCCCGCCTGGACGGCCGCCCAGAACGGGTTGCCGCCGCCGGGCCCCTTCATGTTGACGATGAGCGTCTTGCCCGCCGCGGCACCCGGGTCCATGGCCGCCGGGCTCGCCGCCGGCGACTGGGCCGCGACGGGTCCGATGACGGCGAGGGCGAGGGCCGCCCCGCCGATGATGCCGATGATCTTCCGATCCATGGTCTCCTCCGTAGCTTCCTTCCGGTCGCCGGGCCGTCTGGGTGACGGGCCGCCGCCGGGCCTCCTCCGCGATCGGGACCTCTCGTGCGTCTCCTTCCCTGCTTGATGGATGACGGCCGCAGCGCGGCCCGAACCGGGGACGATGGTCAGGACGCCGTCGCCAGGCGACGGCGGAACACGTCGAATGACACGACGCCGATGATGATGACGCCGATGAGCACCTGCTGCGCGAACGGCTGCACGTTGTTGAGGTTGAGCAGGTTGCGCAGCAGGCCGATGACGAGCACGCCCGCGAACGTGCCCAGGACGGTCCCCCGTCCCCCGAAGAAGCTTGCGCCGCCGATGATCACCGCGGAGATGGCATAGAGCTCGTCCCCCTCGCCCGCGTTGGGGAAGCCGGAACCGGTCCGACCCGCCACGAGCAGGCCCGCGAACCCGGCGAGCAGCCCGCACAGCATGTATGCGATGACGAGCGTCCGGTCCACGTTCACGCCCGACACCCGCGCC
Organism: Chloroflexota bacterium; assembly: GCA_034436555.1. Lineage (GTDB taxonomy): Bacteria > Chloroflexota > Limnocylindria > Limnocylindrales > CSP1-4 > JAFMJV01. Next base: position 331,646 of record DAOTUU010000033.1, read on the forward strand.
GCCTGGGGGCTGCCGCCGATGGCGAAGATGTGGCGGCCCGTGCGCATGTGGTTGAGCAGCAGCCACGTCAGCGCGTAGGTCACCACGACCGCGACGAGACTGACCGGGATCTGCGTGTCGCCCAGGTTGCCGTAGCCGATCCAGCGCACCTCGGGCGGCAGGCCCGCGATGGGCACGCCACCCGAGATGATGTTCGTGAGACCGCGCGCGATGAACATCATGCCCAGGGTCATGATGAATGGATGGGGCAGGTGGAGCTTCGTCAGCCCCAGCCCGTTCACGGCGCCGACCAGCGCCCCCACCAGGAACGGCACCACCACGAGCACCGGCCACGGCACGCCATGGGTGGACAGCACCGCCGCGCTCATCATCGAGAGCGCGAGGGTGGAGCCGACCGACAGGTCGATGCCCGCGGTGACCACGACGATGAACTGCCCGAGCGCGAGCATCGCGTAGAACGCGTTCTGGCGCAGGATGTTGAAGATGTTGCGCTCGCTCAGGAACACGTCCGGCTGCGCCAGGAACGAGAGCAGCGCCATGATCGCGACCAGCAGCAGCACGCCGTAGCGGTCGATCAGGTCCAGCACCCGCACGAGGGCCCGGGACGGGACCGGGCCGGCGGCCTCCGGGACCGTGGTGGCGTCAGTCACGACCGAGGCCCCCCGCCACGGCCACGGAGCCGGTGTGGACGGCGTCGGTGGTGCGGTTGCCCATGATCCAGCCGATGACGTCGTTGCGCGTCACGTCCGCCAGGGGCGCCTCCGCGAAGTTGCGGCCGTGAAACAGGGCCATCACCCGGTCGCAGACATAGAACACGTCGTCCAGGCGATGGCTGATGAGGATCACCGCGATGCCGTGGGTGCGCAGGTCCCGGATGAGGTCGAGGACCTTGGCCACCTCCTTCACGGCGAGCGCGGCGGTGGGCTCGTCCATGATCACGACCCTCGCGTCGAACGCGGTGGCGCGCGCGATGGCGACGGCCTGGCGCTGGCCGCCCGACAGCTCCTCCACCCGTTGCGACACCGACTTCACATGGATGCGCAGCTTGTCCAGGTGCTCCTTGGCGCGAGCCTGGTTCGCCCGGTGGTCGACCAGCCGGAACGGACCCACGCGGCGCACCAGCTCGCGCCCCAGGAAGATGCTCTCGTCGATGCGCAGATTGCCCGCCAGCGCCAGGTCCTGGTAGACCATCTCGATGCCCCGGTCGCGGGCATCCCGCGGGCTGCCCAGGCGGACCGGGTCGCCACCCAGGACGAGCTCGCCGTCGCTGGGCGGGAAGAGACCCGCCAGGATCTTCATGAGCGTCGACTTGCCCGCGCCGTTGTCGCCCACGACGCCCAGCACCTCGCCCGGCATCAGGCGCAGGTCCACCCGCTCGAGCGCGACGACGTGCCCGAAGCGCTTGGAGATGCCGCGTGCCTCGATGGCAGGGAGCGCCTGGGTCGGTGGTGTCACGGCCCCTCCGATGATGGCATCGCCGGAACGACCCCGACCGAGGGACGCCCGCCGCGTCGGGTCCGGCGTGGGCGAGATGGTACACCGCCGAATCGGACGCGGAGCGGTTCAGCGCCCCGCGCGCAGGTCCACCGCGCGCTCGCGGACGGCTCCCAGCCAGGGCACCGAATCGAGGCCCGGTGTCTCCACCAGCAGGGACGAGGCGAGCGCGCCGATGCGCAGCGCACCACCCTGGACGGCGCGGTCGGATGACATCGTGAGGCGACCCGCGAGCACGCCCGCGAGCATCGTGTCGCCCGCGCCCGTCGGATCGATCTCCGCCCGGGCCGCGATGGATGGGTAGCGCCGGCCGCCCGCCAGCCTGCCGTGGCGGTAGCGCAGCAGCAGTCCGCCCTGGGGCCCGGCGGTGACGAGCAGCTCGCAGGGCGACCCCAGCCACCGCGCCACCTCCTCCATGGACAGCCCGTGGGGCAGGTCGTGACGGCTCACGCCCACGAGGTCGGCGCGCAGCAGCAGCGGGGACGCGCTCGGCGCGATGGGCCAGACGCGCTCGCCTGGGTAGAGATGGCGCAGGATCCCCTGCCACCCGAAGGTCACGCAGGCGTCTGGCCGCGGCATCTCCGCCCAGCCGTCCGGGACCTCCGCGGCGACGGGCGCCAGCAGCCAGGCGGGTGCGGCCCGCCATGCGACCGGCAGCGCATCGGTCGGCACCGGGTCGCTCACCGACAGGCACGTCTGGACCCGGCCGCTGGGTCGCTCCTCGTTGTGGAACACCGGTCCGTGATCCAGGGGCACCCGCACCACCTGCGCCCCGGCCGCCTCGAGCATGCCGAGCTCGTGCGCCTCTCGCGCCGGTCGGTCGAGCCCGATGACCACACCCGTGCGCAGGCCGAGCCGCGCCAGCGCCAGCGCCCCGTACGTCACGCCGCCGCCCAGACGCCAGCCGCGCGGATCGTCCGTCGCGATGTCCCGCGCGGCGGCCCCCACGACCACGACATCGGGCGGCCTGGTCCGGACTGTCACTGGGTGTCCCTCCGGGCGGCTGCCGCTATCCTCGGGCGATGAGCCTTCGCGACAACCTGCCCCTCCACTTCTATGAGCTTCACGAGGGGGACGAAGACGTGTTCACCGACCTCCTCCTGGCGCACGAGACGGAGTATGACGACCAGGAGCTGCTGGAGCTGGTGCTGGAATCACGGGCCCGCGTCCTGGACAGCCACGAGGAGGACACCCTCACCGAGGCGATCGCCCGGGACCTGGAGGCCCGGCACGGGTTCGCGGTGCTCGATGACCGGGTTCTGCGGGCGGCCATCCAGGTCTCCACCGAGGAGGGGGAGACGCGGTCCGTCAGCGTGACGGAGGAGCCCAGCATCCTGGAGGACGACCCGGAGGAGCGGTATCGCTCGCTCGTGTTCGACGTCGAGAAGGAGGATCGCCGGTGGGGCGAGCGGTGACCGCGCGCGTCAAGGTGATGTCGTGGCGCGGCATCCCGTCCCAGGTCCGGGCGACCGACGCGGCGGGCGTCTCCGCGAGCCGGATGCTGCCGAACCGCTGGCAGCAGGAGATCGACCGGGTCGCCATGCGCGACGGCCTCTCGGGCACGGACGAGTACCTGGAGCTGTGGGCGTGGTCCGCCGAGTCGGAGCGGCCCGGCGACGCCGACGAGGTGGCGGACGCGGTCCTCGCCGAGCTGGTGGCGGCGGGGCTCCCGCGTGACGCCGCGTGACGCCCGCGCCGCGGGTCACACGTTGAACAGGACCTCGATGACGTCCCCGTCGCGCACGAGGTAGGTCTTTCCCTCCGAGCGCAGCCTGGCGTGCCGGCGCGCCTCCGCGGTGGAGCCGAGCTCGAGCAGGTCCTCCCAGAAGACCACCTCCGCGCGGATGAAGCCCCGCGCCAGGTCGGAGTGGATGGCACCCGCCGCGTCCACCGCGGTCGACCCGGCCGGGATCGTCCACGCCCGGGTCTCGTCGGGTCCGGCCGTGAAGAAGCTGATGAGGCCCAGCAGCGCATAGGAGCGCCGGATCACCCGCTCGAGGCTGGAGTCACCCTCCAGGCCGAGGTCGGCGCGGAAGACCGCGGCCTCGTCCGCCTCGAGCTCCCCCAGCTCCATCTCGATGCGCGCGCTCAGCGCGTCGACCACGGTGTGCCGGTGCGCGATGCGGCCCGCGATGTGCGTCACGAGCTGCTCGCGCCCGGCGATGTCCTGCTCGCCCACGTTGAGCACGATGAGCACGGGCTTCTCGGTCAGGAACCGGAAGCCCCGGATGCGCTTCGCGCTGTCGTCGTCCAGGGCGACGTCACGGATCGGTCGACCCTCGATGAGCACGGGCAGCAGCTGGTCCAGCACCGCCAGCTCCCGCTCGTTCGCCTCCCGCTCCGCGGGCGTGCCGTGGCGACCCTGGGTGCGCAGCTTCTCGAGGCGCTTCTCCACGACCGACAGGTCGGCCATCACGAACTCGAGCTCCAGCTGCTCGATGTCGCGCCACGCGTCCACCGACCCGCCGGGGTGGGGCACGGACTCGTCGGCGAAGACGCGCACCACGTGCAGCAGGGCGTCGGCGTTGCGCAGGCGCGCCAGCTGGTCGGCGGGGATGTCCGACCGCGGAGCGCCATCCGCCGCCATCGGCGGAGCGGGCAGGTCCACGTAGGTGACGTCCGCGGGCACCTCCCGCCGGGGCCGGAACAGCGCCGTGAGGCGGGTCAGGCGCTCGTCGGGGACCTTGACGACGCCCGTGTTGACGGTCATGCCACCGAAGCCGCCGGTCTCGGCGTGGCCGCGCGTGAGCGTGTTGAAGACGGTGGTCTTGCCCGATCGGGCGAGCCCCACGATGGCGATCTGCACGGTTCGGTCAGTACCCCTTGTCCGGGTCCACGGTGTTGAGCAGCGCCTCCCCGGCACCGAATCGGCGCAGGTTGTCGCAGAACAGCTCGATGCTTCGGTCGAGCACCCGGCCGCTGGACCACGAGGTGTGCGGCGTCAGGATGAGGTTGGGCACGTCGTAGAGCGGCGACCCGGGCTCCACGGGCTCCGAGCGGACGGTGTCCAGGACCGCCCCGCCGAGGTGCCCGGAGCGCAGCGCCCGTTCCAGCGCGCGCTCGTCGACGAGGCCGCCGCGCGCGATGTTGACGAGCCACGAGCCAGGCTTCATGAGTCCCAGGCGATGGGCGTCGAAGAGCCCCTCGGTGTCCCGGGTGAGCGGCAGCGCGAGGACGCTGAAGTCGCTCTCCGCGAGCAGCTCCGGCAGGTCCTCGGGGCGCAGCAGCTTCGCGAGGGCGGGAACATCGACGTCCTCCGCGGGCCCCTCCGGCCCGCGTCGGACCGCCACCACGCGCGCTCCGAAGCCGCTCGCCAGGCGCGCCACGGCCCGACCGATCGAGCCCAGCCCCACGACCCCGATGGTGACGTCGCGCATCTCGCGCGCCACGAGCGGCTGCCAGGTGCGCTCGCGCTGAAGCTCCAGGAGCTGCGGGAGCCGCCGGATCACCGCGAGGATCATCATCAGCACGTACTCCGCGATCGGCTCGCTGAACACACCGCGCGCGTTCGTGATGACGAGACCGCCGCGACGCGCCGCGGCGGGGGTCAGCACGCGCTCCACGCCCGCCGTCGCGGAATGGACCCAGGACAGGCTGGGGCAGCGCGCCAGGAGCCGGTCGAACGTCGCCGCGGGGAGCGGCCCCCGCAGCAGCACCTCCACGTCGTCGAGCGCGGCGTCGGAGAGCCCCTCGAGCGAGACCGTCACGATCCGCGCGTCCGGCGCGACCGCATGGATCCGCGCCAGGTCCGCCTCGCGGTAGCGGGCGGACAGGATCGGCGTGAGCGCGATCGCCGCGGGCTGGCCGCCGGGACCCGATCCGGGCATCAGGCTCCCTCCCCCGCGCCGACCAGCGAGGCGGGCCGGCCCCGTGCCGCGACGCGCCGCACCCAGGCCGCCGGGTCGTCCATCTCGCGGTCCGTGGGCAGCGACGCGGGTCCGTCCCACAGCCGAGCGACCGCGGCGTCGCCACCATGGAGGTGGACGCCGCTCACGAACCGCTCGCCACGCCGATACTGCTCCAGCTTCATGTCCAGGCCGATGAGGCGCGCGATGATCCGCTCCGCGCCCCGTCTGCGCCGGCTGCGCCGCTGCTCGAACCGCTCGCGGATGGTGCGCACATCCGGCAGCAGCTCCTCGCCGACCTGGTCCATGACCCAGTCGCTGAAGCCCTCGAGCAGGCTCATCACCAGCTGGATGTCCTGCATCAGGCCGCGCTGCTCCGGACCCAGGAAACCCAGGACCGATCCCTCACTCGCGACGCTCCGCCAGCGCGCCATGAGGTCCCGCAGGCCGCCCCGCTGGAGGGAGCGCGCATCCTCCAGGAACAGGGCCAGCTGCCGCTCCAGGCGCTCGCGCAGATACGGCCGCACCCACGGATGCGCCTCCAGCTCGAAGGCGTGGGTCGCCTCATGGAGCGCGATCCAGGTCCGGAACGATTCCACCGGCACACCCAGCGCGAAGGCGGTCGCGCGCACGTTCTCCTCGACGAACAGGAGCCGTCCCGGAGACGCCTCCGCGGACAACAGCGCGATGTCGTACTGACCCAGCACGCGCGTCCCCAGGAACCCCAGCAGGAAGGCCAGCTGGTGCGTGGTCAGGGCGCGGTTGGCCCGGATGGCCATCGCCGCGCCCAGGCCCGCGCGATCGGCGGGAAGCCCGAGATGCTGCTCCAAGTGACCAGCGAGCGACCTGAAGGTGCCCAGGTTGGCGCGCGCCCAGCCGGCGCGGTCCACGACCGCGTGGCGCTCCACGACGCCCGGCAGCGGTGCGCCGAGTCGGCGCTCGAGAAGCGGCACGATGCGCGCCATGGCGCGCGCGTAGCTCGGCTCCGTGGCCCGCAGCTGCGCCGGGGAGAGGGCGCCCGGGGCGGCGCGCAGGCGTCGACCGGCCTGGCGCTCCACCCGGGCCCAGTCGACCAGGCCACCATCGTGCACGCGGACCGGACCGACCCGGTCGGTGACCCAGCGCGCCGCCAGGCCCACGCCGACGGCCACGCCGACCGCGACCGCGCGATGGGTCCGCAGGCGCGCGGCACGGTCCCAGGCGCCGCTCACGCCCTCCCAGGCGCCGCTCACGCCGCAGCCTCGCCCGGGGGTGGGGGCGTCACGTCCACGCCCGCCACGGACGGGAACAGGTCGCCGAACAGGAGTCCGGCGGTGCGCCGGAACGCCTCCACGTCGCCGGTCGTGAGCTGGAGGTGCGCCGCGCGGCCGGGCTCTGCGGCCATGCCCTGGACCTCCAGCAGGCTGGCCAGGGCGGACGCCGTCGCCGAGGCCGAGTCGATGACCGCGACCCCGTCGCCCACGACGCGCGCGATGTGGGACGCCAGGAGCGGATAGTGGGTGCAGCCGAGCAGCAGGGTGTCGATGCGCTCGCCGGCCGGGAGCGGGAACACGGCATCCGCCTCCCGGGAGTCATCGCCGGGTCGGACCACTCCGTCGCCGAGCAGCGGCGCGACCGCGCGCCGGACGGCCTCCAGCGTGTCCGGTCCCTCCAGCCGGCCCGCCTCCACGAGCGGCACGAGGGCCGGCGTCGCATGCTCGTACACCTCGATGAACGGGTTCTCATCCTTGATCGCGCCGAAGTAGGCCCGGGAGCGGACGGTCGCCTGGGTGGCGATGACGCCGACGCGACCGTTGCGGGTCGCCAGGGCCGCCGCCGTGGCACCCGGCCGGACCACGCCGAGGATGGGAACGTCGTAGCGTCGCCGCAGGTCACCCAGGGCGACCGCGGACGCCGTGTTGCAGGCCACCACGACGGCCTTCACGTCGCGCGCGACCAGGTGGTCCAGGCACTCGGTGGCAAACCGGATGACCTCCCCGTCCGGCCGGGGGCCGTACGGGGCGCGGGCGTTGTCGCCCAGATACACGGTGCTCTCCCCCGGAAGCCGGCGCAGCACCTCGCGCAGGACCGTCAGCCCGCCCACCCCGGAGTCGAAGAAGCCGACGGGCCGCCGATCGGCCATGTCGTCAGCGACGAGCCCCGGCGGTTGCCGCGGCGGGCATCGTGAGCGCCGCCGCGATGAGGCCGATGTCCCGGCTGATGGGCGCGTCGGGCGCCGACAGGACGAACGGCAACCCCTGGTTGTTCGCCTCGACGACGAGGCGCCCGTCGGAGACGACGCGGAACTCCGGCTCCTGCCCGAGCATGGCCGCGTAGGTGGCGTCGCTCAGGCCGCCCTGCGCGTCGGCGCGGTTGAGCACAAGGCGCCGCCGCGCCTGGGTGAACCCGATCATCTCGAATGCCTGGCCCATCAGCCGCGTGCAATGGACGCTGGTGTAGTCGGAGGTGATGACGAGCAGGACGGCGTCGCACGAATCGAAGTACGCCAGCGTCATGTCCGTGACGACGGTGGGCGTGTCGATGATCACCACGTTGTAGACGCGCCGCAGGAGGCTGATCACCTTCTCCACGTCCCGCACCGTGATCATCTCGGCCATCTCGACGCGCGGCGGGGCGAGCAGGATGTCGATGCCCGAGGGATCCCGCCAGAGCACCTCGGCGAGATCCTGCTCGGTCACCCGGTCGGTGGGCAGCTGGAGGAAGCTGGGGGCGTCCTCGGGGACCCGCAGCAACCCCCGCAGATCGCCGAACTGGAGGCTGCCGTCCACGAGCGCCACCGACAGGCCGGCCGTCTGCGCCGCCGCGACGGCGACGTTGTAGGCGATCGTGGTGGTGCCCACGCCGCCCTTGGCCCCGAACACGGCATACGTCCGGGAGATCGACTCCGGCGACTGGGCGCGATGCTCCTGATGCGCGGCGAGGAGCGTGTTCATGAAGTCGAAGCCGGAGAACGGCATCGACAGCACCTTCACGATGCCCATGCCGGGCCCGACGCGGATGGGCTTCTGGGGGACGGTCATCGCGATGATCGGCAGGTCGATGCCCGCCTGCCGCACGCGCTCGGCGACCTCCAGCCCGTTCACCCGGCCCTGGAGCAGCGCGTCGACCATGAGGATGTCCGGACGCAGCTGCCGGATCTGGTCGAGCACATCCTCGCCCCCGGTCAGGACGTCGAGCAGCTTGACCTGGTCCTGCGAGTTGAGCAGGCTGCGGATGTACTGGGAGACCTGCGCGACGTCCTCGACGAGCAGCAGTCGGATCTGGGCGCTTGCGGACACCGGCCTACTCTACCAATCGCATGACCAGGACCGCCCGCTCTGCGCCCGGCCCAAGCGGGGTCATCCGATAGTCCTCCACGATGTCCTCCACGAGGAGGCCCGCGGCCGCCGCAAGGAGCCGCAGCTCGCCGGCGCCGACGAGCCGCAGCCGGTCGCGCCGGAGTCGACGCCGGACTGGTCCTCCGTGCGCCGACGTGACGTCGAAGATCTGCGTCAGCTCCAGCGTCGCGGTCGCCGCGTCGTGGCGCGCGGAGCTGAGCTTGACGACCTGCTCGCCCGTCTCGGGATCCTGGCGCACCCAGTCGACGAGCAGGCGCCCGTCATACGCCGACAGGTCGTGGGCGTCCGGCAGCGCCACGTCCACGACCCCGATCCCGCCGGGTGCGAGGTGGGCCGCGATCGTGTCGAACGCGGCCGCCCGGGCGTGGTCGTCGGCCATCAGCAGCAGCGAGTTGAGGCCGATCACGACCAGCCCGAAGCGGCGGTCGAGTCGCACCGTGGTGAGGTCCGCCTCCACGGTCCGCAGTCGATCGATGGGTCGGCGGCCCCGTCGCGCGCGCCAGCGCGCCGTCGCGCGGGCCAGCATGGCCGGGTCGTTGTCCAGCGCGACCACCTCGTGGCCTGCGAGTGCCAGCGGCACCGCGAGCCGGCCGCTGCCTGCCGCGAGCTCCAGCACCGGTCCGGGCCGGCGCGTCAGCAGCGCGGTGTAGAGGTCCAGGTCCCCGGGATCGTCGAGCAGGTCCAGGTCGTAGTACCGAGCCAGATCGTCCGCTCGGCTCGCGTCAGCGGTCATCGATCATCGACCGCACCCCTCGCGCACTCCCGCACACCGTTCCACGCTTCGTCCCACCAGGTCGCGTCGCACCCACTCAGCCATCCCTGGCGTCCGTGCCGTCCGCGGTGCCTGCGGCATCCGCGCGCGCTCGGTGCGCGGTGTCCGCAGCCGCCGATGCGACGTCCTCGAAGCGTATCCGAGCTCCGGCGACCCGTCGCGCCGCGAGCGCCGAGACCGCCTCCAGGACGCACCGATGGGCGGCCATCGCGGTCACCTCCGCATGATCGTAGGGCGGCGAGACCTCGACGACATCCATCCCGGCGAGCTCCACGCGGCTCACGATCCGGCGCACCGCTCGGAGCAGCTCGCGGGTGAGCAATCCCCCGGGCTCGGGCGTGCCGGTCCCCGGTGCCATGCCCGGATCGAGGACGTCCACGTCGATGGAGAGGTAGATCGCATCGGGGCCGTCCAGCGCCTCCGCGATCGCGTCCTCGACGACGGCCTCCGCGCCACGCTCCTCGATCTCGCGCATGAGGTGCCAGCGCATCCCCTGGCCACGCATCCAGTCGAGGACGCGCGGCGGCGGCCAGTAGCCGCGCAGACCCACCTGGACGAAGTTCCGGCCCGCCACCGCGCCCGACTCGATGAGCCGGCGCATCGGGGCGCCGTGGCCCGTCAGCACGCCCCAGTCCTCATCGGCGGTGTCCGCGTGGGCGTCGAAATGGACGATGCCCACCGATCGCGGCGCCCGGACCGAGGCGACCGCGGTGACGCTGGGCCAGGTGATCGAATGGTCACCACCCAGGACGATCGGGATGGCGCCGCAGGACGCGACCTCCAGCACCTTCCGATACACCATCGCGTGGCCGCGATCGAGCCATGCGGGCACGATGTTCGCATCACCGGCGTCCACGACGTCCAGGACCTCGAACGGCGCGACGTCCAGCTGGAGCGAATGGCCGCCATGCGTGTACGTGGCCTGCCGGATGGCGCGCGGGCCGAACCGGGCCCCGGGGCGATAGCTGACCCCATCGTCGAGGGGCGCGCCCACGATCGCCACATCGGGTCGACGGCGAAGCAGCTCCTGCGCATGCTCCACCACGGGGCGCTTGCACCAGGAGACCGCGCCGGTGTACGTGGGGACCTCCGGCGGGTCGAATGTGGGATACGGGCGATCCCAGCCGTTGGCGGCCGCGAAGTCCGGGGCGTCCTGGGACATCATGCGCGTCCTCGCGCGGCGCACCGCCGGTGCCGCGGGGTCCGGCTGGGTGCGCACCGCGAATCCTACCCCGGCCGCGTCGGCAGGACGTCAGCGGCGGAGCGTGAAGGCCGCCTCCACCAACACCGCCAGCGTCACCACGAACAGCGCCAGGGGCAGAGACAGCGTGGCCTGGCTGCGAAGGATGACCAGGACCATCACCGCGAGCGCGATGACGAGCGCCCGCCGTCCCGCCCGTCCCGGGTCGCCGGTCGTCTCCGCTCGACCGGGGCGCATGAGGCCGCCGAGCCACAGCAGCGGCCACGCCGTGAGGCCGGCGGCGGCGCCGATGGCGATCGCACCGACGAGCTGGACGAGCGGCTGTCCCACGGGTGACCGGTTCACCAGGAGCCAGCCGACCGCGACCCATGCCCCGACCGCGGACCCGAGGAGCAGCAGCGCGCCGATGCGATGTCGCGTGGCCACGCGGGCAGTCTAGGTCCGGCGCGCTGCGTCGCCCGACCGGAGCCGCCCGACCGGAGCCGCCCGACCGGAGCCAGCCGGCCGCCGCTCCCTCACGGCTGGCCGACCGCCGACGGGCAGATGTCCCGGAAGGGGCACCACCCGCAGGTGAACGGGTCGGGTGTGGGCGACCGGTCCCCCGCCGCGATCCGGGCGGCCGCATCCCCGAGCGTGCGCCGCGCGCGGTCCAGGCGGGCGGCGTCGGGTCTCACACGGCCGGTGAGCCCGCTCTCGAGGAAGTGGAGCTCCAGCGCGGCTGGCAGCGCGCCGGTCTCCGCCTCCCAGGCGAGGGCGTACAGCTGGAGCTGGAGCGAGTCCCGGGCGCGCTCGTCCGCGTGGCGCTGGTCCCGGACGTCACCGGACTTGTAGTCCGTGATGACCGCGCCGTCCCGGGCCGCGTCGACCCGATCATACCGGCCGCGCAGCTCGTGGCCGTCGATGCGGACCGCGAAGGCGCGCTCGCTCGCGATGGTCTCCCGCCCGGGCAGGCGCGCGACGCCCTCGAGGAACGTGTCCAGCGCCGCGAGGCCGGCCGCGTAGCGCGCCTCCTCGTGGGCCCGCGACAGGAACCCCTCGCTGCGCCAGTGCGCCGCGAACACGGCCTCCATGGCGGCCCGGTCCACGGCCCCTCCGCGCAGCGCCGCGCCATGCCACGCCGCGATCGCCTGGTGGAGCGCCGAGCCGACGACGAGCGCGTGGTGGGCGGGCGCGGGGACGCCGACACGATGCCGCAGGTGATGGCGCAGCGGGCAGGCCAGGAAGTCATCGATCTGGGAGTAGCTGAGCGCGCGCCGTCCATCCAGGGCGACGGCCCCGTCCGCCGGCGCGAGGCACGCTGCGGCGGCGCTCTCGATGGTCGCGCGCGCGGGTCGTGTCGCCGGATCCGGAGGCAGTCGGTCGAGCGCCTCCGCGATGAAGGGCGACGGCCGTCGTCGCCGCCCGCCGGAGGCACCCTCGGCCGCGTAGCTCAGGATGAGCTCATCGCGGGCGCGGGTCATCCCCACGTAGCACAGGCGCCGCTCCTCGGCGAGCGGCGCCTCCTCGTGCGTGGACGGACGGCCCAGGGCGTGCGGCAGCGTCAGGCGGTCGCGTCGGGTGCGTGCGGGGAAGCGCCCCTCCGCGAGACCCACGAGGTGGACGATGGGGAACTCCATCCCCTTCGCCTTGTGGACCGTGAGCACCGAGACGGCGTCGGTCGATGGGTCCGGCGGGTCGGCCGACGGATCGGCGCCCGCATCCAGGAGCGCCCGGAGGTGCGGCACCACGACCGCGGCGCGGGCGTCCTCCAGCAGGGCGCCCTGGTCATTCAGCACCTCGAACAGCCGCGCCACGCGGCGCAGCGGCCCGTCATCACCGGCCTCGGCGGCCGCGACGAGCGCGGCGTATCGACCGGTCCCGCGCAGGTGCCCGTAGAGCACGCCCGCCACCGGCTGCACGTGGGACGCCTCGATCGCCGCGGTCAGGTCGATGACGAGTCGGTGGGCGGCGGCACGGGTGGCCGACGAGAGGCGGAGCAGACCGGGCTGCCCCTCGAGCTCCACGAGGATCCGCCATGGGGCGCGATGACGCCGCCGGGCCAGATCCAGGATGGCCGTGAGATCCACGCCGCCCAGCCCGTAGGGGGCGGCGGTGGCGACCGCGTACAGATCGGGACCGCTCTCCGGGTCGACGACCAGGCGCAGGAAGGCGAGCAGCGGGCGGATGTCCGGGGAGGCGGTCAGGCGCTCCGAGCCGCCCGTGCGCCACGGCACCCCGAGCGCGGACAGGCTGGCGCAGAACGGCGCCGCATCCGCGTTGGTGCGCACCAGGATCGCGACGTCTCCGGGCGCGGTGCCGCCCGCGATGCGCTCCGCGATGGAGCGCGCGACGCTGTCCGCCTCGTCGGCGACGCTCGCATGCGCGTGCAGTCCGACCATCGCCGGCCGACGTCCGCGCCGCGTTGCGATGAGGGCGCCTCCGGTGCCGTCGATCGTGGCCAGGCGATGTGGCTCGTTGTGGGCGATGAGCCGGTGCGCGGCGGCCAGGATGGGCCCGCGCGATCGGTGGTTCCGCCGCAGCACGACACGGCGCAGCCCCGGGTGGCTCGCGGCGAATCCCCGCAGGCCCTCGGCCGCCGCGCCACGGAAGGCATAGATCGCCTGGTCGTCATCACCCACGACCGCGACGTTTCCGTGCGGCGCCACCAGCGCCATCAGCTCCAGCTGCATCGGGTCGGCATCCTGGCCCTCATCGACCAGCACGTGCCGGAAGCGGCGAGCGACCTGGGCGGCGACCGCCGGGCGCTCGCGGAGCAGGCGCACGGCGAGCGACACCTGGTCGCTGAAGTCCAGCAGCCCGCGCTCATCGAGCAGCCGCTGGTAGGCCGCGAAGGCGCGCGCCACCTCCGCGTGGCCGGCTGCCTCGTCCAGGAGGGCCGTCGCGACATCCCGCTCCCCCTCCCCGGTCGCTGATTCCAGCACCGCCCGCGCCCCCGCGGCGAGCTCGTCCGCGGCGAGCGCCAGGTCCCTGGGGCCGACGCCGTCATCCTTGGCCCTGCCGAACAGCGCCGCCAGCGCCTCGAGGTTGCGCGTGGGGTCAGACAGCGGGCGATACCGCTCCAGACCGAGCGTGAACAGGTGCTCCCGGAGGAGCAGCACCGCCTCCGGACGCGTGATGACCCGTGGCGAGGGCGGCAGACCGAGCTCATGCCCATGCTCCCTGAGCAGTCGGTCCCCGAACGCGTGGAAGGTGTGGATGGCCGCATCCGCCTGGCCATACGGGACGAGCAGGTCGACGCGCGCCTGCATCTCGTCGGCGGCGCGCTCCGTGAATGTCAGCGCCAGGATCTCCGACGGAAGCGCCCGCTTGGTGGCGATGAGCCACGCGATGCGTCGCGTGATGACCTCCGTCTTGCCGGTCCCGGGGCCCGCCAGGACCAGCATGGGGCCCTCTCGATGGGTCACCGCGCGGCGCTGCTCGCGGTCCAGCCCCCGCAACAGCGGGCGGACGACGGCGAGGTCCACGGGCGCACCGAGGGATCGATGCGGGGGGGTCTGGAGATGCCTGGTGAGGGGATGCTGCACGGCCATGCCCCGACCATGACGGACCGTCGTGCCACCTTGGATGGCACGGCGACGGAACTGCGGGTCAGATGGTGAGCCCGGCGTCTCGGAGCGCGGCGAGCTCCTCCGCGGACAGCGGCGCGTCACTCCGGCCGCGGAGGATCGCCTTCACGTACACGCGCGTGGCCGCCCGAGAGTGAAGGCTCGACAGGACGATGCCGTCCGCATTCGCGTCCAGCAGCGCGAGCGCGAAGCTCTGGTTGCCGCCGGTGTCCTCGAACGGGTTGAAGCGCACCAGGCCGACGTGCTGGATG
>DAOTUU010000034.1:0-56644 GCA_034436555.1 Chloroflexota bacterium
CGCTCCGGGTCGGGCCGGGTCGTGGCCGCTCACCGGCCAAGACCGACGCGCCCGGTCCGGATCTCGTCGGATCGGGCCGCTGAGGGGCCCATCCGGACATGCTCAGTGGGACCCGGGCCGCTGAGGGGCCCATCCGGACACACCCGGTGCGATCCGGGCCGATGAGCGGCCCGGATCGGTCGTGCCGGCCCGATGCATGCACGTCTTGTCCGCCCAGCGGCCGGGCGCCTGGCGCTCGGGCGGCCCGGGCCTCGGCCATCGGCGGTGGCAGGACTCCGCCACGCCGGGGGCCGGGGCGTCCGCGGCGGCCTGACGCTCCGGGCGTCAAATCCGGCCCCGAGCCCCGATCCGGCCGAGCTCCGCCCCGATCCGGCCCCGAGCCCCGCCCCGATCCGGCCCCGAGGTCCGCCCCGCTCGGGCTCCGCCGCCCCGCTGACGCCCCGCTCGGGCTCCGCCCCGCCGCTGGCGCCCGCGGCGTCGCGCATCAGGGACCTGGCCGGAGGATCCTGATGCGGTCCCATACGACGGCCCAGCGCTCGTCGCGGGTGAGCACCCGGTCTGCGTCCAGCATCCGCCCGGTCGCGATCACCAGGGCGTCCGCGATCCGCAGGGTCGGGTACCGTGCGCGCAGTCGGGCCGCCTCGTCCGCCATCGCATCCGAGAGTGGCTCGATCCCAAATCCGAGGAGGTCCAGCCTCGCGCGCACGGATGCCGCCTGCCCGAGGCGATGCGGCCGCACCATCGTCTCCGCGTACGCCGATGCGGGCAGCACGAGCAGCGAGTCGGTCTCCTCCACCACCGTGGCTGCCACGTCGTAGAGGGCGTCGCCCGCATCCACCACCGCGATGGCGATGCTGGCGTCCACGACGGTCAGCCCCACTGGTCGCGCAGCTCGTCCAGGTAGCCGGGCGGGTACATCCCGCGGAACTCGCCCTCCATCTCGCGCAGCACGCGCCGCCGACGCGCCCGGAGGTCCTCGTCCGGCACCAGCACCAGGTCCCCGTCCCGCAGCTCCACGCGGAACGCCTGTCCGGGCTGCCAACCGCGCGCGGTCATGATCTCCATGGGGATGGTCACCTGGTGCCGCCCGGACAGATGCGTGTAGCCGCGCCTGCGCTTGATATCCGCCGCCATGAGTCGAGCGTCGCACATCCTCGCCGTATCGACCATCTGTTCGAAATGATCGGGTGGGTGCTAGACTCTCTTGTCCAGTGCCTCGCAAGCCGGCGCCGTCGGCGCCACCCCCGGTCGACCCGCTCGACGCGTTCGCGGAGCCCACCCGCGCCTGGTTCAGGGCTTCGTTCACGGAGCCCACGCCACCCCAGACGCAGGGGTGGCCGGCGATCGCCGCGGGTCGCCATGCCCTCATCTGCGCACCCACGGGCAGCGGCAAGACCCTGTCCGCGTTCCTGTGGTGCCTGGACCGGCTGCTCACGGAACCTCCGCCGCCGGACCCGCAGCGCCGCCTCCGGGTGCTGTACGTGTCGCCGCTCAAGGCGCTGGTCCACGATGTGGATCGCAACCTCCGCGCACCGCTCGCGGGCATCGCCATGGCGGCCGGGCGTCTGGGCGCCGCGACCCAGGAGGTGCGCGTGGGGATGCGCACCGGGGATACGCCTGCGGATGAGCGGCGCGCGTTCGGGAAGCATCCGCCGGACATCCTCGTGACCACGCCGGAGTCGCTCTACCTGCTGCTGACCTCCCAGGCGCGCGAGGCGCTCCGCGGGATCCGGTGGGTGATCGTGGATGAGATCCACGCCCTGGCGAACACGAAGCGCGGCGCCCACCTGGCGCTCAGCCTGGAGCGCCTCGCGGCGCTCACGGACCGGCCGCCGCAGCGCATCGGGCTGTCCGCCACGCAGCGCCCCCTGAGCGCGGTGGCGGCCTTCCTGGGCGGCCGCGAGGACGGTGGCACGGGGGACGGCCCGGGTCCCGCCCGCCCCGTCACGATCGTGGACGCGGGCATCCGCAAGCCGCTCGAGCTCCAGGTCGTCGTGCCCGTGGAGGACATGGGCCGCCTGGGTGAGGCCATCCCCCTGGACGAGGCACCCGGCGGCGCGGCGGCCGGACCGGAGGCGCGCACCAGCATCTGGCCGCAGGTGTACCCACGGCTGCTGGAGCTCATCCGCGCCCACCGCTCCACGATCGTGTTCACCAACTCGCGCCGCCTCGCGGAGCGGCTGGCGCTCAAGCTCAACGAGCTGGCCGGTGAGGCCATCGTCCGCGCGCACCACGGCAGCCTGGCGCGCGAGCAGCGGCTGCTCATCGAGGAGGCGCTCAAGGAGGGGCGGCTGCCGGCGCTCGTCGCCACGTCGTCCCTGGAGCTGGGCATCGACATGGGCGCCGTGGACCTGGTGGTCCAGGTGGAATCCCCGCTGTCGGTCGCGCGCGGGCTCCAGCGCGTGGGGCGCGCCGGCCACCAGGTCGGTGAACCCAGCCGGGGCGTGATCTTCCCCAAGTACCGCGGCGACCTGCTGGAGTGCGCCGTGGTCACCCGGCTGATGCACGAGGGCGCCATCGAGCCCACGGTCATCCCGCGCAACCCGCTGGACATCCTGGCCCAGCAGCTGGTGGCCACCACCGCGGACCGTGCCTGGACCGCGGACGAGCTGTATGCCCTGGCCCGCCGGGCGGAGAACTTCGCGGAGCTGGGCCGGGACGCGTTCGAGGCGGTCCTGGGCATGCTCGCGGGCCAGTACCCCGCGGACGAGTTCGCGGAGCTCAAGCCGCGCGTCGTGTGGGACCGCGTGGCGAACACGGTCCAGGCGCGACGCGACGCGCGCACGGTCGCGGTCATCTCCGGCGGCACGATCCCGGACCGCGGCCTGTTCCCGGTCTACCTCGCGGACGACGCCGACGGGGCCGCGGGGGAGGGGCGGCGGGAGGCACCGGGCACACGGGCGCGTGCGGCGCGCACGGGCGGCCGGCGGGTGGGCGAGCTGGACGAGGAGATGGTGTACGAGGCGCGCCCCGGCGAGGTGATCCTCCTGGGCGCCTCGGCGTGGCGCATCGCGGACATCGGGCATGACCGGGTCACGGTGACCCCGGCGCCCGGTGAGCCCGGCAAGATCCCGTTCTGGAAGGGCGACGGCGTGGGCCGGCCGGTGGAGCTGGGCAGGGAGCTGGGCCGCTTCACGCGCGAGATCGCGGAGCAGGCGGGCGGGGGCGAGGCCGGCCGAGCGGCGGCCATCGCGCGGCTCACGGAGCACCATGACCTGGATGCGCTCGCGGCCACCAACCTGCTGGCCTACCTGGAGGAGGAGCGCGAGGCCACGGGCACGCTGCCCACGGACCGGACCGTGGTCCTCCAGCGGTTCCGCGACGAGCTGGGCGACTGGCGCATCTGCCTCCTGTCGCCGTTCGGGGCGCGGGTGCACGCGCCCTGGGCCCTGGCCATCGAGGCGCGGCTGCGGGAGCAGACCGGGCTGGAGGTCCAGCCGATCTGGTCGGACGACGGCATCGTCCTCCGGCTGCCCGCCACGAGCGACCCCGTGACGCTGCCCGCGGCGCCGGGGGTGGGGTCCGCGCGCTCGGGCGTCGTGGGCGGCTGGGACGAGCCGGACCTGGGCGGACGCGCGGGCGCCGCGGCCGCGGAGGGCGCCGTCACCATCGCCGCGGACGAGGTGGAGGATCTGGTCATCGGCGCGGTGGGCCGGTCGGCGCTGTTCAGCAGCCGCTTCCGAGAGAACGCGGCGCGTGCGCTGCTGCTGCCGCGACGCCGACCCGGCAGTCGCACGCCGCTGTGGCAGATGCGCCAGCGCTCCTCGCAGCTGCTCGCGGTCGCATCGCGCTACGGCAGCTTCCCGATCATCCTGGAGACCTACCGCGAATGCCTCCAGGACGTGTTCGACCTGCCCGGCCTGCGGGACCTGCTCGCCCGCATCGAGCGGCGCGAGGTGCGCATCGTGAGCGTCGAGACCCCGCGTGCCTCGCCCTTCGCCAGCTCCCTGCTGTTCGACTACATCGCCGCCTACATGTACGAGGGCGACGCCCCCATGCTGGACCGGCGGGCCCAGGCGCTGGCACTGGACCGGGACCTGCTGGCGGAGCTGCTGGGTGCGGAGGAGCTGCGGGAGCTGCTGGACGCGGACGCCCTGGCGGAGCTGGAGCTGGAGCTGGCGGCACTGACCCCCGAGCGGGCGGCGGGCTCCGTGGACCAGGTGCACGACCTGTTGCGGCGGATGGGCGACCTCACGGCCGCCGAGGTGGTCGACCGGGTGCGCGGGGCGGACGCCCGGGGCCGTGCCGCGGCCGCCGGGGAGTGGCTGGAGGCGCTCGCCGCAGACCGGCGGGCCATCGAGGTGCGCATCGCGGGCGAGGCCCGCTGGATCGCCGCGGAGGACGCGGGCCGCTACCGCGATGCCGTGGGCTCCGTGCCGCCGCGCGGCGTGCCGGACGCCTTCCTGGTGCCGGCGCGGGATGCCCTTGGCGGACTTCTGGCGCGCTATGCCCGGCAGCACGGCCCGTTCCTGACCGCCGCGCCGGCCGCCCGCTGGGGCCTGCCGGTGGGCGTCGTGGAGGACGCGCTGGAGCGGCTGATGGCGGCGGGCGTGCTGCTCCGGGGGGAGTTCCGGCCGGGCGGAGTGGAGCGTGAGTGGTGCGATCCCGAGGTGCTGCGCCTGCTGCGACGACGCTCCCTGGCTCGGCTGCGCCGAGAGATCGAACCCGTGGAACCCGCGGCGCTGGCGCGGTTCCTGCCGGGGTGGCAGGGCGTGGGCACGGGCGCCGGCGGCCTGGACCGACTGGCGGAGGTCATCGCCCAGCTGGAGGGACTGCCGCTTCCGGCGAGCGTCCTGGAGCGGGACATCCTGCCGGCACGCGTGCGGGGCTACCAGCCGCGCCTCCTCGATGAGCTGGGGGCGGCCGGCGAGGTCGCATGGGTGGGCATCGGGTCGCTGGGCCGGGACGACGGCCGGATCATGCTCGTCCGACCGGATCGCCTGGCGCTGCTGGCGACGACCATGGGTCCGGCCGCCGCTGACGCGGCCGACGAGGGGGAGGGGTGGCTCGCGGCCGTGGTGCGGGAGCAGCTCGCGTCGCGCGGCGCCTCGTTCTATCGCGACCTGATGGCGGCCGCGCTGCGCGGCGCGCAGGAGCGCGGTCGACGGGCTCCCACGGAGCGGCAGCTGCTGGACGCGATCTGGGACCTGGTGTGGGCCGGCCAGGTCACGAACGACACGTTCCTGCCCCTGCGCGCGCTGCGCTGGCCCCGGGCGGGGCGCGACCGTCCCGCGGCCCGGCCCCGCCCCGGCGCGAGCGGTCGGATGGGACCACCCGAGGGTGCCGGCCGCTGGTCGCTGGTCTCGGACGCGGTCGCCACGGCGGTCGCGATCGGGGGTGGGCGGCCGGCCTCGGACACGGAGCGGCGCCACGCGCTCGCGCTGCGGCTGCTGGATCGCCACGGCGTGGTGGTCCGGGACGCGGTCGCCGCGGAGGCGGTCGCCGGCGGCTTCGGAGCGGTCTACCCCGTGCTGCGCGAGCTGGAGGAGCGGGGGCAGGTGCGCCGGGGCTACTTCGTGGAGGGGCTCGGCGGAGCCCAGTTCGCGCTGGCCGGTGCCGTGGACCGGCTCCGCGCGTCGCGCGCGGATCCGGGCGGAGAGCGCTCCGGGGACGTGCGGACCCTGCTCCTGGCCGCGGCGGATCCCGCCAACCCGTATGGGGCCGCGCTCGCCTGGCCGCGCGACGGTGACGACGACGCGCGCACGTTCCCGCGTGCCGCGGGCGCCTACGTCGTGCTTCACGACGGTGAGCCCACGCTCTACCTGGAGCGCGGCGGTCGGGCGCTCCAGACGCTCCCCGCGTTCGCCGGCGGGGACGCGTCGCGAGCGTCGCTCGCTCGCCTCGCGGAGCTGGTCGCGGACGGCCGCCTGCGGAGTCTCCAGCTGGAGCGGATCGACGGCGTGCCCGCCGGTGAGTCGCGCCACCGTGAGGCGCTCCTGGGCGCCGGCTTCCGCGCCTCCTACCGCGGGTTCGTGCTGGCCGCTCCCGCCCGGTGATTACATCACCCTTGCGCTGGGTTGGTATCATCCGGGCATGATTCGGACACAGATCTCGCTCACGCCCGAGCAGCACGAACGGCTCCAGCGCGTGGCCGGCGAACGTGGCGTCTCCATGTCGTCGGTGATCCGTGAGGCGGTGGACGCCCAGGTTCCCGACGAGGACGCCGAGTGGCGGAAACGGCGCGAGCGTGCGTTCGCCCTCGCCGGCGCCTTCCGATCGGGATACACGGACACGGCCGAACGCCATGATGATGTCCTGGCCGAGGAGGGCTGGTGACCGCATTCGCTGACACGAGCGCCATCTACGCGGTGCTGGACACGCGCGATGACGGCCACCCCCGAGCGAGGCGTGGCCAGGTCGTGGTCCAGGCGGAGCGACTCGTCACGCACGGCTTCGTCGTGGCTGAGACGCTCGCGCTCGTCCGACGCCGACTCGGCGCGGACGCCACGGCGCGCTTCATGGATGAGTACCTGCCGACCCTGGACGTGATGCATGTCGACGCGGCGACGTTTGATGCGAGCATCCAGGTGTTTCGGACGTCCGTTGGCACATCGGTCTCCTTCGTGGATCGCATGAGCTTCGCGTTCATGCGGCTGCACGGTCTCACGCGGGCGTGGGCGCTCGACGCCGACTTCCAGGCCGCCGGCTTCGAGCTGGTTGCGTGACGCCCGCGGATGTGTGAGCTGCTCGCGGCGGTGGCCGGGGAACCCTTCCGCATGGGGGACCTGTGGGACATCACGAACGGTCTGGAGCGGTACGGTCAGGCGGCGTTCGGGTGGGGCGCGGCGTGGCTGGACGCGGACGGGAGCCTGGCCCGCCATGTCTCCACCGCCGCCTTCCGAGACGACCCCGCCCGCCATGACCTCGCGGACACCCGGACGCGGGCGCTGATGGTCCACCTGCGGCGGCCCAGCAGGCTGTCCACGATCGGACTGCCGGACACCCAGCCGTTCATCGATCCCGCGGGCCGGTTCGCGTTCAGCCACAACGGGGACCTGTCGGGCTCGGGCAGGGTGCGACCGCGCTTCATGGAGCAGGGCAGGATCGCCGGCAAGGCGGATTCGGAGGTGGGCCAGCGCTGGCTGGAGGACGCCTGGGCGACGGCCGATGGGGCCGCCCGGGCCGAGACGCTGGCGGCGCTGCACGGGGAGATGGGCGGCCAGGCGAACCTCATGGCGCTCACGCCGGATGGCGTCACCCACTGCTATGCCGGGAACACCGACAACCCGCTGTTCCGGTTCCGACTCGGCCCGCTCTCGCTGGTCACGACCGGCATCCACTCCGCGGATCGGTCGCTGTTCCGGTTCGTCGTCCGGGGGGCCACGGGGCGCCATCTCATCCGTCACGGCCAGCGGTTCGAGCTGACATCCGGTGCCTGAGGGGGACACCCTCTTCCGGACCGCCGCGGTCCTCCGAGAGGTCCTCCTGGGCCGGCCCGTGAGCGCGGCGCGCGGCCGACCGGACGGTGTCCAGCTGGAGCGGGTGGTCGGGTCCACGGTCACTCGCGTGGAGGCGCAGGGCAAGCACCTGCTCATCGACTTCAGCGACGGTCTCACGCTCCACACGCACCTCCGGATGCACGGCTCGTGGCATCGCTACCGGCCGTGGGAGACGTGGAAGCATCCCGCGAGCCGGGCGGTGGCGGTGATCCAGACCCCCAACGCCGTCGCCGTCTGTTTCGACGCGCCCACCGTGGAGTTGCTGGACACGCGGGCGCTGGCCATCCACCCCCAGCTGTCGACCCTGGGCCCCGACCTGCTGGCGCCCCATCCCGACCTGGACCGGGCGATCGCGAACCTGGGCCTGCCGGAGCGGGCGGGCACGCCCGTGGGCGAGGCGCTGCTGGACCAGTCGCTGCTGGCCGGCCTGGGCAACGTCTACCGCAGCGAGGTGCTGTTCATCGAGCGGGTCGACCCGTTCCTGCCCCTGGGCGAGCTGGCGCCCGGGACGGCCGACCGCCTGGTGCGCACCGGCGCGCGGCTGCTCCACGCGAACCGCCTGCGCCCCGACCGCACCACCAAGACGGACGCCCTGGGTGGCGAGCCCGGCTCCGGCGGCCCGCGACGCCGCGGGGACGGCCGCCTGTATGTCTACGGCAACCCGGGTCGACCGTGTCCGCGGTGCGGCACCCGCATCCGCACGCGGGTCTTCGGGGAACTGCCCAGGCGCGTCTTCTGGTGTCCCGGATGTCAGCCGCCCGGGGCAGGCTCGGCGACGACCGTGATCCCGTGGCCCACGGCATCATGCTCTCCGCCAGAGTCCTGACCATGGCCGGTGCGACCATCAGGATCGATCTCATCGAGGGGACCCCACACGGGCCCCGGACCATCGAGAAGTCGAACTGGACCGGCAAGGCGTTCGACTTCGCCCGCGTGGACTGGCTGAAGATGAAGTCTCGGCCAGACTCCGACGGACCGCGCTGCGATCAGCCGGGCCAGTCGATCGCGGCGACCAGCTCCGCTGCGGTGATGCCCAGGAGAATGCTCCGGTCGGCGGCCAGGAACGTGTCCGGGTCGCGGGCGAACCACTCCGCGGTGCGCTCATCCGGGTCCACGAGGAGCACCTCCTCGATGCCCGCACGGTGGTAGAAGTCGAGCTTGCGGCGGCTCTCGTCACCCGGTGAGACGACCTCCACGACGATCGCGGCCGTGGGGTTCCAGAGCTGGCCCTCGCCGGCGCGGAGGAACGCGAGGTCCGGGACGCGGTAGTCGTCCGGCGCACCGATGTTGCAGGGCCCGCCGCCCTGAAGCCCGGCTCGCACCGCCGGCGGACGGAGCACGGCGAGGACCTCGCCCTGGACGCGTGCGTGTCGCCAATCCGGTGCCGGTGCCACGTGGTACTCGCCCTCCCAGACCTCGTCGAAGCGGTCCTGGCCCAGGGCGCGCCTGCGCGCGAGCCAGTCCTCGACCGGTTGAGGCGGGTCGGTCACGAACAGCGTCCGCATGGCGGCGATGGTAGCGCGCGTCACTGATCCGCCACTTGTCTCGGGCTCTCACGTCTGATCGCCCGCCGTGGAGTGCACCGGCCCGATCGGGACCATCGGCTCACGTTCCGTCGAGTCCGGCGGACGGCTACAGTCAGTCCATGCCCATTTCGACCAGCACGGACTGTGCCATCACCGCGGAGCGGACAGCCTGCGTGCGAGGCACCATCGCACGCGGGACCCGATCGTGAGCCCAGCGCGACGCCCGGCGACCGGGCGCGCCGCGACCGCTGGATCGGCGAGCCTGGGCTTCGAGGCCAAGCTGTGGCAGGCCGCCGACGCCCTGCGCAACAACATGGACGCGGCCGAGTACAAGCACGTCGTCCTGGGCCTCATCTTCCTGAAGTACATCTCCGACGCCTTCGAGGCCAAGCACGCCGAGCTGCTGGCCCAGCAGGAGCAGGGTGCGGATCCGGAAGACCCCGACGAGTACCGCGCGGCCAACATCTTCTGGGTGCCCAGGGAGGCCCGCTGGACGCACCTCCGAGCCAGCGCCCCGCAGCCGACCATCGGCACCATCGTGGACGACGCGATGGTCGCGATCGAGCGCGACAACCCGAGCCTGAAGGGCGTGCTGCCCAAGGACTACGCCCGACCCGGCCTGGACAAGCAGCGCCTGGGTCAGCTCATCAACCTCGTGTCGGACATCGGCCTCGGCAGCCCCGAGGACCGCGCCAAGGACACCCTGGGCCGCGTCTACGAGTACTTCCTGTCCCAGTTCGCCAGCGCCGAGGGCAAGCAGAGCGGCCAGTTCTACACGCCCCGCCACGTCGTCCGGGTGCTCGTCGAGATGCTCGCCCCGTACAAGGGCCGGGTGTACGACCCCTGCTGCGGCTCGGGCGGCATGTTCGTCCAGTCCGAGCGGTTCATCGAGGCGCACCAGGGTCGGCTGGGCGACATCAGCATCTACGGCCAGGAGTCCAACTACACCACCTGGCGGTTGGCCAAGATGAACCTGGCGATCCGGGGCATCGACGCCCAGATCGCCCACGGGGATACCTTCCACGCCGACGCCCACCCGGACCTGAAGGCCGACTACGTGCTCGCGAACCCGCCCTTCAATGACTCCGACTGGCGCGGCGACCTGCTGCGCGACGACAAGCGGTGGGCCTACGGCACGCCGCCACCGGGCAACGCGAACTTCGCCTGGGTCCAGCACTTCATCTCGCATCTGGCACCGGGTGGCATCGCGGGCTTCGTGCTCGCCAACGGATCGATGTCGTCAAACCAGTCGGGCGAGGGCGAGATCAGGAAGAACATCATCGAGGCTGACCTGGTGGACTGCATGGTCGCCCTGCCCGGCCAGCTCTTCTACTCGACCTCGATCCCGGTCTGCCTGTGGTTCCTGGCGCGCGACAAGCGCAACGGTCGGTTCCGCGACCGGCGGGGCGAGACCCTGTTCATCGACGCCCGCAAGATGGGCGCGCTGGTGGATCGGACGCATCGCGAGCTGAGCGACGAGGACATCACTCGGATCTCTGGCGCATATCACTCATGGCGGGGCGATCCAGGGGCCGGGGAGTACACGGACATCGCTGGTCTATGCAAGTCCGCCACCCTCGACGAGGTTCGGGAGCACGGACACGTCCTGACGCCCGGTCGGTATGTGAGTGCCGAGACAGCCGAGGATGACGCCGAGCCGTTCGACGTGCGGATCATGCACCTCGCTGCCGAGCTGGAGAAGCAGCGAAGGCAGGCTGCGACCTTGGATGCAGCCATCGAGGTGAGTCTCGCGCGGCTCGGCTATGGCGGGTGAGTGGCGGGCTGTCACGCTCGGCGATGTTGTCGAACTGAAGCGCGGATACGACCTCCCGCAGAGGGACAGGCGACCAGGAAGCGTGCCTCTCGTCTCCTCGTCTGGAGTCACGGACCATCATGCGACCGCGATGGTCAGGGGACCAGGTGTCGTGACAGGGCGCTACGGCACGCTGGGACAGGTGTTCTACGTTGAGGAGGACTTCTGGCCTCTCAACACGACGCTCTACGTCCGCGACTTCAAGGGCAACGATGAGCGGTTCATCAGCTACTTTCTCCGATCCATCGACTTCCTCGCGTACGCGGATAAGGCTGCGGTCCCGGGGCTGAACCGGAACCACTTGCATCAAGCCAAGGTCCGAGTCCCAGCAGATGTATCGGAGCAGCGAGCTATCGCCAGCGTCCTGGCTGCGCTCGACGACAAGATCGAGTTGAACCGGCACATGAGCAAGACGCTGCAGGCGATAGGGCGGGCGCTCTTCAAGTCGTGGTTCGTGGACTTCGACCCGGTACGGGCGAAGGTCGAGGGGCGCGGTTCTAGGCTCCCTGGCGCTCTCGATGAACTCGTGCCGTTCTCGTTCGTGCAGTCCGACATCGGCATGTCACCGACCGGCTGGAAGGTCTGCCCACTGTCGGAGCAGACCGATCTGGAGCGCGGCATCAGCTACAAGGGGTCCGGGTTATCCGGTCACGGGATGCCCATGCACAACCTCAACTCCGTCGAGGAGGGCGGCGGCTATAAATACGGCGGTATCAAGCACTACGTCGGCGACTTTCGGGAACGACATCGCGTGTCACCAGGAGACTGCATCGTCGTCAACACCGAGCAGGGACGTGACAGAATGCTCATCGGTCATGCCGCCATCGTCCCGACAACCTTCGGTGCGGAAGGGCTATTCAGCCATCACCTGTATCGCATCCGCCCAAAGGCAAGCTCTCCCCTCACGCCCCAGTACTTGTGTCACCTACTGAACGACGCGTGGATGCATGACATCGTCAGCGGCTACTCGAACGGGACGACGGTCAACATGCTGCCCGCCGACGCCTTGAAGTCCCCGGTGGTTGCCGTTCCGCCCACTGGACTAGTGCGGGCGTTCGATGACCTAGCCCGTGACGTTCAGGAGAGGGTGGAACTGACCATGGGCGAGAGCACCACCCTGGCGCAACTACGTGACACGTTGCTACCAAAGCTCATCTCCGGCGAGTTGCGTGTGTCGGAAGCCGAACGCATCGTCGCGGAGGCAGGAGAGTGATCATCCAGCCGAAGCCCCAGCTCGGCCGTCTGGCACGGGTGGACCTCCGCCAGGCATGGATCAGCGAGGCGACCGACTTCACCCCGTGGCTTGCGCAACCCGACAACATCAGGCTTCTCGGCGACGCGATCGGCATCGAGCTGGAGGTCGAGTCCCAGGAGAAGAACGTCGGGCCGTTCCGCGCGGACATCCTGTGCCGCGACACGGTCAACGGCCATTATGTCCTCGTCGAGAACCAGCTGGAGCGCACCGACCACGACCACCTGGGCCAGCTCCTGACGTACGCGGCGGGGCTGGACGCGGTCACGGTCGTGTGGGTGGCGGCCCGGTTCACCGAGGAGCACCGGGCGGCCCTCGACTGGCTGAACCGGGCGACCAGCCCGGAGTTCAACTTCTTCGGGCTGGAGATCGAGGTCTGGCGCATCGGCGACTCCGCGATGGCCCCGAAGTTCAACGTCGTGTCCAAGCCCAACGACTGGAGCAAGACGGTCAAGGAGCTGGCGGCGCTCGTTCACGCGGGCCAGTTGACGGAGTCGCAGCAGCGGCATCTCGCCTTCTGGACGCAGTTCCGGCGCTATCTGGAGGACTCCGGCAGTCCGATCGTGACCGGCAAGCCCAGGCCGAGTCACTGGACGAACGTGTCGATCGGACGCAGCGACTTCACGCTCAACGTCTTCAACAACTTCCGTGAGGGACGGTCGGGCGTCCAGCTCTGGCTCGACGGCCCGCACGCGAAGGCCCACTACCGCCTCATCGAGCAGCGCCATCGCGCCGAGGTGGAGGCCCGACTCGCCCGCCTGGGCGGCGAGGTGAACTGGCGGGAGATGCCCGCCGGCAACGACAGCGCCGTGATGGTCCAGCGTCGGATGCCGCAGACCGACCCGGCGACCTGGCCCGAGGTGAACGCCTGGATGGCGAATGCGCTGAGGACGATGAGCGAGCTGTTCCGGCCCATCGTCCGCGATCTCGATGCCTCCGGATGGGTGCCCGCTGCGAGCATCCGCCCCAATGCCGGCCCAGAGGAGTCGCTGTCCGACCTCGGTGGTGGGCCCGCGCCACAGGAGTTCCGCGAGATCGCCAGGTAAGCGGCCGACGCTACAGGCGGTCCCAGGGCCGCTGCCGACTCGCGACCCCGAGGGTCCACATGGGCGGGCCGAGCGACGAAGCATGCTTGCGCGGATACACGGTTACCGTGCTACTGATACAGTGACCGCAGTCGGAGGTCTCGATGATCGTCTCCTTCGGCGATGCGACGACGGAGGACCTGTTCCACGGCCGGTCGACGGGGCGCGCCAGGCGAGTCCCGAAGGACGTGGCCGCAGCCGCCGTCATCAAGCTGGATGTCCTCAACGCCGCAGCGGCGATCATCGATCTCCGATCTCCGCCCGGGAATCGCCTGGAGGCTCTCCGGGGACCGTTGGCCGGTCTGTACTCGATCCGCGTGAACGACCAGTGGCGGATCATGTTCCGGTGGGCAGACGGTGATGCTCACAACGTCCGCCTGGTCGACTACCACGGGTGACAGACGATGATGATCCCTGAACGACGTATCCCGACACACCCCGGAGTGGTCCTGGGCCAGGAGTTCCTGATCCCGCTCGGCATCTCGCAGGTGGCCCTCGCGGCCCATCTGGGCGTGCCCGTCCAGCGCATCAACGAGCTGGTGCGCGGCAAGCGGGGTGTCACGCCGGAGACCGCGTGGCTCCTGTCTCAGGCGCTGAATACCACCCCTGAGTTCTGGGTCAATCTCCAGTCGGCCCACGACCTTGCCCGCTGCCGTCCCACCAGGCAGGTCGAGCCGATCCGGCCCGATGCAGCGCTCGCCGCGACGCCGAGCGAGGTCGTCACGCACCCGTCCTAGGATGGATGCCCTCGACGACCTTGGTGGGCAGTCGTACTATTGCAACCATGCGAAGCAAGGCCGCAAAAGCCACCGGGCACCGCCGCACGTCGCCCCCGACGGCGATGGCGCGTCTCCGCCTGGTTCTCCGGGAGGCTGGCATCGGCGAGGAGCGGTTCGCATCGGTCGCGCTCGTGGCGCTCGCAGGACTCCGGACTGCGCCCGCCGCCGATCCTGGCACGCAGTTCAGCGAGCAGGAGCTGGCCGCGCTCCGGTCCGGGGGTGCTGACCTGGGCCCCGCGCGCTCGTCCGACCCGGACCCTGCCGCCGACACCGCCGCCCGGTTCGCCGCGCTGCTCGCCGACTCCGCGGATGTCCCGGAGGTCTCGCGCCTGCTCGGCGTGACACCGGCGCGCGTGCGCCAGCGCGCCCAGGACCGGACGCTGTTCGCGATCCGCGAGGGGGACGAGTGGCGGTTCCCGCGCGCGCAGTTCGAGGGCAGGGCGCAGCTGCGGGGACTGTCGGCCGTGACCGCGGCGCTGCCCGGAGACCTGCACCCGGTCGCGGCGTGGCGCTTCCTCAACGAGCCGGACCCCGACCTGGAGCTGGCCGACGGGCCGGTGTCGCCGGTCGCGTGGCTCCGCTCCGGGGGCCCGGCGGACCCGGTCGTGGCGATCGCCCGCGAACTCTGACCTGCCGTTGTGGCCAAGCTCCCGCTGCCGCCGGCCACCCTGCCCCCGCTGCGAGCTGGTGACACGCTGGATCTGGCCCGGGGGCAGCTGCTGTGGCGGATCTACCGGGCGGGTGGTGACCATCCGGTCAGATGGGACACGCTCCGCACCTGGGGGCCGACCGCGACGGGTCGGTTCGACCACCATCCACCCCCGGCTCACGATGACTCCGTGCGCGCCATCGCCTACGCATCACTCGACATCGCCGCTGCGGTGGCAGAGGCGTTCCAGGCGACCCGGACGATCGACCGGTATCAGGGCGAGCCGTTCCTCGTGGGATTCGAGCTGCTGCACGCCGTCACGGTCCTCGACCTCGGAGGGTTGTGGCCCACGCGGGCAGGCGCCAGCCAGGCGATCGCGTCAGGACGGCGCGACACGTCGCGCGCGTGGAGTCGCGCGATCTACGAGGCGTATCCGCGGATCGGGGGCATCGCGTACCCGTCGGCGATGGCCGGCGGGTCGACCAACGTGGCGCTGTACGAACGTGCCCGTGGATCGCTGCCGACGGGCCCGCGGTTCCACGCGCCGTTGACTCATCCCGGGCTTGACCTGCCCATCCGACGGATCGCCGGCGCGCTCGGCTACGGCGTCCGATCGCAGGCGAGACCGGGGGTCCGGTCGACCCCTCACCTCGCCCGTCCGTCCTGACCATTGAACCCGGCCTCCGCCTGACCCCGGGTTCAGCCGGGCCAGTCGATCGCGGCGGCGAGGTCGGCGGCGGTGATGCCCAGGAGCTCGCTCCGGTCCGCGGGGAGGAAGCCGTCCGAACCCCGGACGAACCACTCGACGGTCCGCGCGTCCGGGTCCACGAGGAGCACCTCCTCGACGCCCGCCCGGTGGTAGAAGCCGAGCTTGCGGCGGCTCTCGTCACCGGGGGAGAGGATCTCCGCCACGATCGCGGCCGTGGGGCTCCAGACCTCGAGGCCCCCGGTGCGGAACCACGCCTGGTCCGGCACCCGGAAGTCGCCCGGGCTCCCGATGTTGCAGGCGGTGGCCCCGCGCAGGCCCGCGCGTCTGGCCAGGGGTCGCAGGACCCAGAACAGTTCGCCGTCGACCTGGGCGTGCCTGCCGCTCGGCCAGGGTGCCACGTGGTACTCGCCCTCCCAGACCTCGTCGAAGCGGTCCTGGCCCAGGGCGCGGCGTCGCGCGAGCCAGTCCTCGACCGGTTGAGGCGGGTCGGTCACGAACAGCGTCCGCATGGGCGGGATGATAGGCCCGCTGACTTCACTGCGGCTTACGTCGGATCCTGCGTGGACTTCACGCGTCGCGCCAGGCCCGACACGTCGCTTAGACTCGGGGCGGAGGCATCACCATGACGACCACCCTCATCGATGACCACCGCGCCGAGATCGCCGCCCTGTGCCGGCAGTACCGGGTCCGGCGTCTGGAGGTGTTCGGCTCGGTCGTCCGTGACGACTTCGACCCCGAGCGCAGCGACGTCGACTTCTTCGTGGAGTTCGAACCTGGTGCCGCCCCCCCGCTGAGCCGCTACATGCGGCTGCGCGACGCACTCGCGGCCATCGTGGGACACCCGGTCGACCTCGTCATGGCCCGCGCGGTCCGGAACCCGTACGTCAAGGCCGCGATCGAGTCCGAACGTCGGCCGGTCTTTCCAGCGCACCTCGCGGTCGAAGTCGGTGCGCGTGGTACTCCTCGATGACGACAACCTTGATTGACGACCACCGCACTGCCATCGCCGAGCTCTGTCGGAAGTACGGTGTCCGGCGACTGGACGTGTTCGGCTCGGTCCTGCGGGACGACTTCGATCCCGAGCGGAGCGACGTGGACTTTCTCTATGAGTGGGATGGGGCGACTGACCGGAACCGCTTCCATGACCTCATGGACTTGAAGGAAGAGCTGGCGAGCCTGCTGGGTCGCCCGGTCGACCTCGTCTCGGCCACGTACATCAGGAACCCGTACTTCAAGGCGGCCGTGGAGGCCACCCGCGAGCCAGTCTATGGACCGTGACGTTCGGATGTACCTGGCGGATGTGGTGGACGCCGCTGATGCCATCCAGTCCTATACCTCCGGGATGGACCTCGCCGCCTACAAGGCGGACCGGCTCGTCCGGGATGGGGTCGAACGCAGGCTGCAGATTGTCGGCGAGGCGCTGAACCGCCTGTCACGATACGCGCCCGAGATCGCTGCGCAGGTGCCCAACCTCTCCAAGGCCATCGGATTCCGCAACGTGATCACCCACGGTTACGACCAGATTGATCAAGACGCTGTCTGGTCCGTGGCAACTCGCAGTCTGCCGGCCATGAGAACCGAGGTGGTCAGGATCCTCGCCGAACTGGATGCGGCCGCCGGATCGCAGCCCAGCGAGGAGTGAGCACCTTCGCCGAGTCCACCATCGAGGAGGCCGCCCTCGCCTGGCTGGGCGGTCTCGGCTGGGAGGTGCTCCACGGACCCGAGATCGCGCCGGGTGCGGCTGGCGCTGAGCGCGGCACCTACCGTGACGTGGTCCTGGAGCGGCGGCTGCGCGACGCCCTCGCACGGCTCAACCCCCAGCTCCCTCCCGCCGCGATCGATGACGCCTATCGCAGGCTGACCCGCACGGACGCCCCCAGCCTCGTGGAGCGGAACCGGGCGGTCCACCGGATGCTCGTGGACGGGGTCACTGTGGAGTTCCAGCGGCCCGATGGGTCGATCGCCGGTGCCCAGGTCCGCGTGCTCGACTTCGACGACCCGGACAACGACACCTGGATGGCGGTCAACCAGCTCACGGTGGTCGAGGGGCAGCACGAGCGCCGCCTGGACATCGTGCTGTTCGTCAACGGCCTGCCGCTCGCGGTCATCGAGCTGAAGAACCCCGCGTCCGAGGATGCCGACGTGTGGCAGGCGTTCGCGCAGCTCCGGACCTACCAGGCGCAGGTGCCCGCGATGTTCGCGAGCAACGTCGCGATGGTGGCCTCCGACGGCGTCCAGGCGCGCATCGGCGCGGTGGGCGCGGAGCGGGAGTGGTTCAAGCCGTGGCGGACGGTCGGTGGCCAGGCGCTGGCACCCGGCACCCTGACCGAGCTCCAGGTGCTCCTGGAGGGCGTGTTCGACCGCCGCCGCTTCCTGGACCTCGTGCGCCACTTCGTCGTGTTCGAGGACGCGGGTACGGGGAGGATCACCAAGAAGCTCGCGGGCTACCACCAGTTCCACGCGGTGAACGTGGCCCTCGACGAGACGCTCCGGGCTCGCGCGACGCGAGGGGTGGCGGAGGCGCCGGGGCGATACGAGTCCGGCCAGCAGCCGGGAGGCGACCCCGGCGATCGGCGCATCGGCGTGGTGTGGCACACCCAGGGATCCGGCAAGAGCCTGACGATGGCGTTCTTCGCGGGGCGCGCGATCCTGGAGCCCGCGATGGAGAACCCGACCCTCGTGGTGCTCACCGACCGCAACGACCTCGACGACCAGCTCTTCGGCACGTTCGCGCGCTGCGCCGACCTCCTGCGCCAGCCCCCGGTCCAGGCCGCCGACCGCGCGGACATGCGGGCGAGGCTGGCGGTGGGCTCCGGGGGCGTGGTGTTCACGACCATCCAGAAGTTCCTGCCGCAGGAGCGGGGCGACCGCCACCAGGTGCTGTCGGAGCGGTCCAACATCGTGGTCATCGCGGACGAGGCGCACCGGACCCAGTACGACTTCATCGACGGCTTCGCCGCCCACCTGCGGGACGCCCTGCCGAACGCGTCGTTCATCGGCTTCACGGGCACACCCATCGAGTCCGCCGACGCCAACACCCGCGCGGTGTTCGGGGACTACATCAGCGTCTATGACATCGCCCGCGCCGTCCAGGACGGGGCCACGGTGCCCATCTACTACGAGAGCCGCCTCGCCAGACTCGCGCTCCGAGAGGAGGCGCGACCGCGCATCGATCCCGACTTCGAGGAGGCGACGGAGGGGGAGGAGGTCGAGCGCAAGGAGCGCCTCAAGAGCCGCTGGGCGCAGCTCGAGGCGGTCGTCGGCACCCAGGAGCGCATCGACCTCGTCGCCCGCGACCTGGTGGCCCACTTCGAGGCACGTCTGGCGACCATGGACGGCAAGGCGATGGTGGTGTGCATGAGCCGCCGCATCTGCGTCGCACTCCACGACGCGATCGCCGCTCTCCGACCCGACTGGGTGACCGACGACGACGCCACCGGCGCGCTGAAGGTCGTGATGACCGGCTCCGCATCCGACGACCTCGACTGGCAGCGGCACATCCGCTCCAAGTCCCGGCGCGAGGGCCTGGCCCAGCGGTTCCGCGACCCCGCCGACCCGTTCCGGATGGTCATCGTCCGGGACATGTGGCTGACCGGCTTCGACGCGCCGTCGCTCCACACGATGTACCTGGACAAGCCCATGCGCGGCCACGGCCTGATGCAGGCGATCGCGCGCGTCAA
Source organism: Chloroflexota bacterium (assembly GCA_034436555.1). Lineage (GTDB taxonomy): Bacteria > Chloroflexota > Limnocylindria > Limnocylindrales > CSP1-4 > JAFMJV01. Next base: position 18,933 of record DAOTUU010000034.1, read on the forward strand.
CCGGGTGTTCAAGGACAAGCCGGGCGGTCTCGTGGTGGACTACCTGGGGCTCGCCGACGAGCTGCGCCAGGCCCTCGCGACGTACACCGAGGCGGGCGGCACGGGCGACACCGCCATCGACCAGGATGAGGCGCTCCGGGCGCTCCTGGAGGCGATCGAGGTCTGCCGGGGTCTGTTCCACGGCTTCGATCCGGGGCACTGGATGACCGGGACGGCAGCCCAGCGCAGCACCCTGCTCGCCCCCGCTCAGGAGCATGTCCTGGCGCTCCATGAGGGCAAGGACCGCCTGCTGCGCGCCGTCTCGGACCTCACCCGCGCGTTCGCGCTCGCGGTCCCCGCCGACGAGGCGATGGCGCTCCGGGACGAGGTCGCCTTCTACCAGGCGGTCCGGGCCGCGCTCGTCAAGACCACCCGCAGCGACCACCGGACGGACGCCGAGCTGGACCACGCGGTCCGCCAGATCATCTCCGGCGCGATCGCGTCTGACGAGGTCGTGGACGTGTTCGCGGCGGCGGGTCTCCGGAAGCCGGACATCTCGATCCTCTCCGACGAGTTCCTCGCCGAGGTGCGGGACATGCCCCACCGCAACCTGGCGGTCGAGCTGCTCCAGAAGCTGCTGAGCGGGGAGATCCGGTCGCGGTCCCGCCACAACGTGGTCCAGGCGCGGTCGTTCGCGGGGCTCCTGGAGCAGGCGCTGCGGAAGTACCAGAACCGGGCCATCGAGACCGCCCAGGTCATCGAGGAGCTGATCGCGCTCGCCAGGGACATGCGCGAGGCCCAGGCGCGCGGCGAGCAGCTCGGGCTGTCCGAGGACGAGCTGGCCTTCTACGACGCGCTGGAGACGAACGACAGCGCGGTGAAGGTCCTGGGCGAGCCTACGCTCAGGGACATCGCCCGCGAGCTGGTGGCCACGGTCAAGGCGAACGTGACCATCGACTGGACCATCCGCGAGAACGTCCGCGCCCAGCTCCGGGTCGTGGTCAAGCGCATCCTGCGCAAGCACGGCTACCCGCCCGACAAGGCCGAGCGCGCCACGCAGACGGTCCTGGAGCAGGCCGAGGTCCTGTCCGAAGGCTGGGCGGTCGCGTGAACGTGAGACCCGATCCATGAGACCCTTCACCGATGCCTGAGACCACGTCACCGTCGTCGCATCGCGCGGGAGCGACCGTGGACCTGCGCCGGACCGCCGAGCCGCTGGGCCGGGTCCTGCCCGGCTACGGGCTGACCCGCGCATCGGCACGCGAGCGGGCGGCCGTGGTGCGGGCGGTGACCAGGGACACGCACATCCGCCAGCGGCCCATGCCCGTGGTCGTGGTCACCGCCCTCGCCGCCGTCGCCGGTCTGGCGGTGTTCGGCTGGCAGCTCTACCTGGTGCTGTCCGAGGAGGCGCCCCCCGGACCGCTGCTGTGGGCCGGCCTCGCGCTGTTCCTCATCGCCGCCGCGATCTGCTCCTGGGCGTGGCAGCTCTACGACGTGCGCAAGGCGATCGTGATGTGGATCGCCATCGCCGCGCTCTCGCTCGCCGCGGTGGTCATCATCGCGGTCGTGCTCGTGGCGCTCAAGGGCGACTCGGACGTGGACCTGGACCTCGACCTGGACGACCTGGTGGGCAAGGTCACCGGCGAGGGCGCCCGAACCACGGGTCGGGTGGTCGACCAGGTCGTGGTCCCGGTGGCCCTGGACATGGCGGACGCCGCCGCGGTGGGAGCCTTCGACCGACCGCTGTTCGGGGACCAGGCCCAGGAGGATGCGGCGCTCGCGCGCGACCAGGAACAGGCGCCGCCGGGCGTGCCGGCATGCCTCTCATGCGGTCGGGCGCTGACCCCCGGCCTGAGGGTCTGTCCGCGCTGCGGGGCCGCCATCGACGACATCGGCTGACGGCGCGTCCTGGGTCGTCGCCCGATCCAGGGCCGCCGCGACGACCGCCGCATCTTCGGGGTGCTGCACCTGGGGTCCGAGGCCCACGAACGCCCGGGCGTGGTGGATGACCGCGACCGACAGGTAGGGGAGCGGTTCGGGCATGGCTCGCCAGCGGATCCAGCGTGCGCGGGTGCGCTCCACGGCCTCCAGGACGATGGTTCGCCACTCCCTGACCACGAACCAGCGCGGGTGGCTCCACAGCCAGGGAACCGCGGCCCACAGCAGCAGCACGTAGTCGCCCCGGAACGGTCGCGGGTAGCTGATGGCGAGCTGGAGCTGCTCCAGCGTCTGGGGCCACGTGGCCAGCGAGAGGATCGCCGCCAGGGCCGCCCAGATGAGGCCCCAGCCGCGCGCCTTGGGTGGCAGGATGAGCCACAGCGGCGCCGGGAACCACTTGAGGACGCTCGCCAGCGCCCACAGCCCGCCGCCCAGGCGCGGCCCCACGAAATGGGCCGCCCACACCGCCAGCGCCGCGAACAGCGTGATGTTGCCGGTGTCCAGGGTCGCCGCGATGGGCGCCGCCAGGAATGCCAGGAGCACGGCCGTGGCGAGCGGGTGCTGCCGGTACGCCCACCACGCGGTCCAGATGAGCAGCAGCAGGTTGACGCCGCGCCACAGGAACCAGGCGACCTCCCAGGGCAGCGCGGCCCAGGGCATGAAGATCGGCAGCGTCCAGGGGAAGTAGACGTAGGGCATGTACGGCGCGGGCGGCGTCATCGGGTCGCCGCCGTCGATCCAGACGTGGACCGCGCCCCAGTAGGCGCGCGCATCAGCGCCCGCCAGCTCGCCGCGCGCCACGAGGAACACGGTGACCGCCGACCCCGCCAGCGCGATGAGCAGGATCGCGAGCACCCGCCGCGGGTCGCGCAGGAAGGACCAGTCGAGCTGAGCGCCCGGCCCCGGGCGGGCTGGCTTGACGACGTCGCTGGATGCGCTCAGGGCAGGTCTCCGGTGGGCGGCCGGGCGATGGGCGCTGACATCGTACCCCGCGGGTCGCGCGGGTCGCGCGGGTCGCGCGTGGCGCCGGTCGCGCGCGTCGCCGGTCGCGCGGGTTCCGGGTGGCGGGTGGCGCGGGTCCCGGGTGGCGTCGGTTCCACGGGCATCGCACACCGATGGCCTCACGACCTCCGGCACTTGGCACGGGCGGTGCGTGGGAGGACAATCAGGCCGGTCCCGCGTGCAGCCCCCGATGGAGGTGCGCGATGCAGTCGACGCGCGTCGTCCCGATTCCCGTGCTCCGGTCCAGCTGGCTGACCTGGCTTGCCGGACTGGCGCTGGTCGTGGTGGCCGTCGTGCCGCCGCCAGCGTCGGCGACGGTCCTGCCGCGAGTCTGGTATCGCGTCCAGACGAGCGACCGGGTGATCGCGATCACGATCGACGATGGCTACAGTCGCGATGCCTGCCTGTCCATGGCGCGGACGCTGCGGCGCACCGGCGCGACGGCCACGTTCTTCCCGGTCGGGGACGCCGTGCGCCTGCACCCTCAGATGTGGCGATCGATCGCGGCGCACTTCCCCATCGGGAACCACACCCAACATCACCCGTCGCTGGTGCGGCTGTCGGAGGCCGCCATGACGCGTGAGATCCGACGCGGCGCGCAGGCGCTGGAGGCAGTCACCGGGAAGGCGGTGCTGCCGTACCTGCGGCCGCCCTACGGTGCGTGGAACGACCGCGTCCGGCGTGCGGCCGGCGCGGCGGGCATGCGGGCGCTCATCCTCTGGGACACCATCGACGCGGACACGTCGCTGCACTCCTCGTGGTCGGCGATGCTCAGGCAGGCGCTGAAGGGACGCCCCGGCTCGATCCTGCTGATGCACTGCAATCGCTCGGTCTCTGCGACGCTGCTCCCCGCGATTATCAGGGGGTACCGGGAGCGTGGCTACCGGTTCGTGACGGTCGAGGAGCTCATCACTCGCACCTGGGCGCGCGCCCATGGCGTCGGGGCGGTCCCGGGCGACCCGGCGGGCGTGGTGGACTCGACCGCCCTGGGCGAGGGTGATGGCCCGGTCCGCCCGGCGACCCCGGCGGGCGGCGTGGGCCCGGCGGGCGGCGTGGGCCCGGCCGATCCCACGGACTGGACGGTGGGCATCACGGCCAGCGTGGCGACCGATCCGTCCCCCGCGCGCCCTGCACGCTCCAGTCCCGCACGCTCCAGTCCCGCACGCGCACCGTGACCTTGGAGGGCTGGCGCCACCGCTCCCCCTCTGGCGCCGCCCTTTCCGTGTCCGGCCAACCCGTGGTGCGCCGGTCCGGCGGCCCGTGGCGCGCCGGTCCCGCCGCCCGTGGTGTCGGGGGTGCACCACCGGGCGGTCGGCGGCGCCAGGGACCCGGTCCGCGACCGTCCCGCCCTCCGGATGGTCCTCCCGGCGCACCGGGCGCGGCTGGCGGCGCGGGGAGCGGGCGCGGCTGGCCCGGCCCGGAGCTGGCGCCCCGGCCCGGAGCTGGCGCCCCGGGCGCGGCTGGTGCCCCGGGCCGGAGCTCGCGCCCCGGCCCGGGGCACGGGCGGCCGCGGCCGCCCGGGGGGAGTCGCGACCGGATCGGTCGACCGGCCGCGACTCCGGGTACCATGCCGGGCACACACGCACAGGGCGGGGGTCCATGACCGAAGGGCACGTCATCGTCATCGGGGGCGCGGAGGACAAGGTCCGCGACCGGCTCATCCTGGGGCGCTTCGTGGCGCTCGCGGGCGGGCGCGACGCGCGCATCGCGGTGATCAGCAGCGCGTCCTCCCTGGGCCCCATCGCGGGCGAGACGTACAAGCGCCTGTTCACGGAGCTGGGCGCCCGCGAGGTCTGGCCCATCCACGCCACCTCCCGCGCCCAGGCGAACGAGGAGACGAACGCCCGGACGGTGTCGAACGCCACGGGCGTGTTCATGACCGGCGGCAACCAGCTGCGCCTCTCGTCCACGCTGGGCGGCACCCTCATGGCCCAGGCGATCCTGGAGCGCCACCGCCACGGGTCGGTCATCGCCGGGACGAGCGCCGGCGCCAGCGCCATGTCCAGCCACATGGTCGCCTTCGGGGCGTCCGGCGGAACGCCCAAGCAGCGGATGGTCCAGATGGCCGCCGGCCTGGGCCTGCTGCCGGGGGTCATCGTGGACCAGCACTTCCAGCAGCGGAACCGCCTCGGCCGACTGCTCGCCACGATCGCCCAGAACCCCAGCCTGCTGGGCCTGGGCGTGGACGAGGACACGGCGGGCGTCGTGGGGCCGGATCTCGTGATGGAGGTCATCGGCCGGCGTTCCGTCACGATCGTGGATGGCGGCGCGTCCGAGACCGACGCCTGGGAGGTGCGCGCCCATCGCCCGCTGATGATCAGCAACGTCGTGCTCCACTCGCTGCCCGCGGGCTACCGGTTCGACCTGCGCGCCCGCGCGCGCGTGGCGGGTCCGGTGCTCCACGCGCTCGACGCGATCGCCTCGTCCTGATCCGCCGCCACCCGGAGGAGCCGCAGTGACCAGCCCGACCACGGATGGCGAGGCCCCGGCGGGCCCGCAGCCCACCCTGGAGATCCTCGAGACCCGCGTGCTGCGCGGCCCGAACATCTGGTACCGGGGGCCGGTCATCCGGATGCTCGTCGACCTGGGCGTGCTGGAGGAGTTCCCCTCCAACACGATCCCGGGCTTCAACGACACGCTCAAGGCGATGCTGCCCACGATGGAGGAGCACGCCTGCTCCGTGGGTCGGCGCGGCGGCTTCTTCAGCCGCCTGGATGACGGCACCTGGATGGGCCACGTCGCGGAGCACATCGCGCTGGAGCTGCAGACGCTCGCAGGCACCGACTCGCGCATCGGCAAGACGCGCGGCACCGGTCAGCACGGCCGCTACAACGTGATCTTCGAGTACCGCGAGGAGTCCGTGGGCCGGGAGGCGGGGCGCATCGCGGTGGACCTGGTGAACCACCTGGTCGATCCGCAGGCGGTCCCGTTCGACCTGCCCGCCGCCCTGGAGCGGCTCATCCGGACCGCGGAGCGCTCGGCGTTCGGGCCGTCCACGCAGGCCATCATCGACGAGGCGGTCTCGCGCGACATCCCCTGGATCCGCCTCAACCGGTACTCCCTGGTCCAGCTGGGTCAGGGCGTCCACCAGCAGCGCATCCGGGCCACGATGACCAGCCGCACGAGCGGCATCGCCGTGGACATCGCGTCTGACAAGGCGCTCACCAACCAGCTGCTCGACGCGGCCGGCCTGCCGGTGCCGCTGTCGGAGACCGTCGATGCCGAGGAGGACGCGGTCGAGGCGGCCCGTCGCATCGGCTTCCCGTGCGTGGTCAAGCCGCTCGACGGGAACCACGGGCGGGGCGTGGGCCTGGACCTGCGCTCCGACGCCGATGTGCGCGCGGCGTTCGCCGTCGCCCTGCGCGAGAGCCGGGGCGGCGACGTGGTCGTGGAGACGTACGTCCCGGGCAACGACCACCGGGTGCTGGTCATCGGCGGGCGCATGGTCGCGATCGCGCAGCGGGTGCCGGCGGGCGTGGACGCGGATGGCGTGCACACGGTGCGGGAGCTGGTGGACCGAGAGAACGGCGACCCGCGGCGGGGCATCGGGCATGAGAAGGTGCTCACCCGCATCAAGCTCGATGCCGCTGCGGACGAGCTGCTGGCGCGACAGGGCCTGACGGTCGACTCGGTGCCCCCGAGGGGCAGCCGGGTCCAGCTCGCCCTGACCGGCAACATGAGCACCGGCGGGACCGCCATCGACCGGACCATGGACGCCCACCCCGAGAACGTGGAGATCGCCGAGTCGGCGGCGCGCGTGGTGGGCCTGGACATCGCGGGCATCGACTTCATCGTCCCCGACATCTCCGTGCCGGTGCGCGAGCAGGGCGGCGCGATCGTGGAGGTGAACGCGGCGCCCGGCTTCCGGATGCACACGAACCCCACGGTCGGCGAGCCGCAGTACGTGGCGAAGCCGGTCATCGACCTGCTGTTCCCGGGCGGCGCCTCCGCCCGCATCCCGATCCTCGCGGTGACCGGGACGAACGGCAAGACCACGACCGTCCGGATGATCGCCCACATCCTGAAGCTGATGGGCCGGCGCGTGGGCATGACCACGACGGACGGCATCGTCATCGACGGACGGCTCATCAAGCGCGGCGACATGTCCGGTCCGCGCTCCGCGCGGACGGTGCTCCAGAACCCGACCGTGGACACCGCGGTGTTCGAGGTGGCGCGGGGCGGCATCCTGCGCGAGGGCCTGGGGTATGACCGCAACGACGTGGCCGTGGTCACGAACGTGGCGGGCGACCACCTGGGCCTCGGCGGCATCGACACGGTGGGCCAGCTGGCCAGCGTGAAGGGCGTGGTCGTGGATGCGGTGCCCCGCAGCGGCACCGCGGTGCTCAACGCGGACGACCCGCTCGTGGCGCGGATGGCCCGCCGCTGCGACGGCAAGGTCATCTACTTCTCGATGGCGACCCAGAAGGGCACCGATGGCTGGGATCGCGTGGACTCCCACTGCGGTCGCGGGGGCGCCGCGATGATCCTGACCGAGACCGAGGACGGCGAGCTGCTCGCGCTGCGCCAGGGCCAGCGGGTGATGCCGCTCATCTACACCCACCTCATCCCGGCCACGCTGGACGGCCGGGCCCGCATGAACGTGGCGAACGCGCTCGCCGCGGCGGCCGCCGCGTGGGCGCACGGCGCCCATCTGCACGACATCCGCCAGGGTCTGCGCACGTTCACCACATCGTTCTTCCAGGCGCCCGGCAGGCTCAACGAGCTGGACGTGCGGGGCTTCAAGGTGGTCATCGACTACTGCCACAACGTGGACGGGATGCGCCGCCTCGCGGAGTTCGTGAACCTCACCCTGGTGGATGCGCCGCGCGGCCGGATGGTGCGCGCCGTGGCGGCGGGAGAGGGGCGCCGGACGGGGCGCGCCATCGGCGTCATCGGCATCCCGGGCGACCGCCGCGACGAGGATATGCGCGCGTTCGGGGAGGCCGCCGCGTCCGCCTTCGACGAGATCATCATCCGCGAGGACACGAACCGCCGGGGCCGCGCGGCGGGCGAGACCGCGGCGATCGTGCACGAGGGGATCCGGGCCGCCCAGGCGGCGGGCGCCCGCTGCGGTGTCGTGGACCGGGTGCTCGTGGAGATCGAGGCGGCCCGTGCGGGCATCGAGCGGGCCGGCGTGGGCGACCTGGTGGTGGTGTGCGCCGACGACGCGGAGGCCGTCTATCGCGCGGCCGTGGCGTTCGACCGCGGCCCGAACGTGGCCATCGACGATCCGGGCGCGGACTTCGTGCCGCGCGGGTAGGCCGCTCCGGCCCCGATCGAGCCCCGGACCCGGGCCGGAGGAGCTCCGCGCCCGCCGGAGGAGCTCCGCGCCCGCCGGTGGATCGCCACGCACGGTGGAGGATCGCCACCGGTGGTGGACGGTGCCCGGCGGTCGGACACCCGCTCAGTCTGCGGGCTGGAACCCCAGATCCGCGAGCAGGTCCGCAAGCTCCGACCGCTGCTCGTGGGCCATCACCAGCAGCACGCCGGGATTCCCCGCGCCGAGCGGTCGCGTCGGCTCGGTGAGCTCCGCGCGGACGGCCGTCGCCTCGTCCTCGTGGACGGGCGCCCGGACCGGGTCGCCGCCGCCCGCGCGGATCCCGGCGCGCAGCTCCCCGATGACGCTCTCGCGCGTCCGGCCGCGCAGGTAGTGGAGGGTCTCCTTGATGGACACCGCGTCCGCACGCTCCGCGGCGACCCTCCCGATGCCCCGGAACGTGTCGTCCGGGCGGTCACCGGCGGTGCCGATGACCGCGACCACCGGCGTGCCCGGCCCCATCCGGTCCGCGAGTCCGCGGGCCGCCTCAAGCGCCACCGACAGGCCCGCCTCGTTGTGGGCGAAGTCGACGATCACGATGCGGCGCCCGTCACGGTACAGGTTCAGGCGTCCGGGAGCCTGGTCCGCGGTGGGCCGGAACGCGCGCAGCCCGGCCGCGACCGCCGCTCGCGTGGCACCCAGCGCCCGGGCGCCCGCCGCGGCCGCGAGCGCGTTCGCCACGTTGTGACGGGCCACGCCGCCCAGCGCCGCGGGAACCTCCGCCACCGCCACGATGGGATGTGCCCCCTGGGCGTCCAGCTCCATGATCGTCTCGTCGCGCAGCACGAACGCCCGCTCCCCGAGCCGTGCGCCCGGTCGCCGCCGGCGCCGCACCCGCGGATGGCCGGGATCCATGGAGAACCACCAGACCGACGCGCGCACGTCCCGCGCGATCGCCGCGACGAGCTCGTCCTGGGCGTTCAGGACCACCGTGCCTCTGGGCCGCGTGAGTCGCGCGACCACCGCCTTCACCTCCGCGATCTCCGGGAGCGTGTGGATGCCGTGGAGGTCCAGGTGGTCCGACGACACGTTCGTGATGACCGCGGCGTCGTTCGACTCGTAGCCCATGCCGCGCAGCACGAGGCCGCCTCGGGCGGTCTCCAGGACCGCCACGTCGATGTCCGTCCGTGCCAGCACCGAGCGCGCTCCCTGGGGCCCCGTCAGGTCGCCTTCCTCCACCAGATGCTCGCCCACCACCACCCCGTCGGACGTGGTCAGGCCCACGCGCCGCCCGTCGGCCCGGAGGATGGCGCCGATCATCCGGGTCGTCGTGGTCTTGCCGTTCGTGCCGCTGATGCTCACCACCGGTATGCCCCGAGCGGCATCGCGCACCCAGGGCGGCGGCCGCGTCTCCGCAGCGCCGATCGCCTCGAGCGCTCGCGCGAGGGTGCGGCTCTGGCGGGGTCGCGCGCGGACGGGCACGCCCCGGTCGGCGAGCGTCACCGCTGCGTCCGCGATGACCTCCGCGCGCCCCTCCTCGCGCCATGGGAAGGCGACCACCCAGTGGCCCGGCTCCGACGTGCGATGGATGGTCACCGGCAGACGGCCCCGGCGTCCCTCCGCCGCCAGCCAGCCGTCCGCGCGCGCCAGCCGGTGCAGGCGTGCCACCCATGCGGCCGTGGCCGAGATGGGATCCGGGACGTCTGCCGGTGGCACCGTCGCCGAGAGCCGCACCCGCACGTGCGCCTCGGGCATGCGGTCTCCGAACCAGGTGCGTCGTCGACCCACGGCCAGCTCCACCTTGACCGCGGGCTCCGGACGGTACAGGTTGGGGCCGCCCAGCAGCCGGACCTCCACGCGTCGCATCGTGCGCGGAGGATAGCGGCCGGCCCTCGCGACGAGAAGGTGCGGAGGGCGACATCGGTAGACTGGCGCCCATGACCGACCGACTGCCCGCCGCCGACCTCGCCCGCCTCCGCGCAACCGTCGAGGAGCTCCTGCCGGATCAGCTCGTGGATCTCCGGACGCTCGTGAACATCGACTGCGGCAGCTACACCAAGGCGGGCGTGGACGAGGTGGGTCGATGGGTGGCGGGCTTCCTGCGCGGCCTGGGCGGTGCCGTCGAGGTGGTGCCGGACGCCACCTATGGGGACACGGTGGTGGGCACCTTCGACAGCGGACGGCCGGGCCCCACGACGCTCATGATCGGCCACCTGGACACGGTGTTCGACCCGGGGACGGCGGCGCAGCGGCCGTTCCGGATCGAGGGGAACATCGCCACCGGCCCGGGTGTCACGGACATGAAGGGAGGGCTGCTGGCGGGCCTGTACGCCCTCGCCGCACATCGCCGGCTGGCGGGTGCGCCGGCGGGCACGGGCTGGCTGCCGGGCGGCCGGGTGATCTTCATCGCCAACCCCGACGAGGAGATCGGCTCGCCCGTCAGCACGCCGGTCATCCGGCGCCTCGCGGCTGACGCGGACGCCGCGCTGGTCCTGGAGTGCGCCCGCGCCAACGGCGACTTCGTGAGCTCGCGCAAGGGCATCCTGGACGTGGAGCTGCGCATCACCGGGCGTGCGGCGCATGCCGGCGTGGAGCCGGAGAAGGGCCGCTCGGCGCTCCTGGAGGCGGCCCACAAGGTCATCGCGCTCCATGCCCTCAACGGCCGCTGGCCGCGCGTGACCGTGAACGCGGGCGTCATCCACGGCGGCACGCGACCCAACGTGGTCACCGAGTCGTGCACCATCCAGGTGGACATGCGCGCCGTGGAGCGCGCGACGCTGGAGGCCGTGGAGGCGGCGGTGCGCGCGATCGCGGCATCCAGCACCGTGCCCGACACGACGTGCGAGGTGGTCATCATGGGCCGCCACTGGCCGATGGAGAAGCTGGAGCGCTCCACCCGACTGGTGGACCACGCGATCGCTCTCGCGGCTGGCCTGGGCTTCACGACCACGGACGCGGCGACCGGCGGGGCCTCCGATGCGAACACGACGGCCGGCATGGGCGTGGCCTCGATCGACGGCCTGGGCCCCATCGGCGGCAACGATCACGCGCCGTCGGAGTACCTCGAGGTGGACTCGATCGTGCCGCGGACGGCGCTCGTGGCGGCGCTCGTGGCCGCGATCGCGGCTGACCCGGTCATCGCCGGGTGGCGGGCGGCCCGCTGAGGCGGGCATCGCGGCTCAGGGGCCGATCGGGACGCCGAACCAGAGAGCCTCGCCGCGGCAGCGCTGCGGCAGATCCACCACCAGCCGATCCTGCTGGTCGGCCCATGCCCCCGGGGGGAATGGTGCGCCCGGCAGCGAGATGAGGTCCCCCAGCAGGCCGATGACGCGGTCGTGGCCGTCCACGACCATGGGCGGGATGAGATCCTCGCGCAGGCGCGTGCCCACCGGCCAGATGACCGCGTAGACCGGGCCGTCGTCCGCCTCCAGGCGCACGCAGTCGCCGTCCCAGCGCAGCACGCCGCGCGCGAGGCCCGCGGGAAGGGCCGGACCGGGTGACCAGGAGGGGAGGTCCCGCGGCGCGCTCGCGACCATGCCGGAGCAGCCGCCGAATAGGACCGCCACGGTCGCGGTGGCCGCGATCACGGCGGCCGCACGGACCACGAGGTTCGTCCGGTGCGCCCGGGTCGTCTGAGGCACCCGGGGCGCCAGGGTCGCCCGGGTCGTCTGGGTCGTCCGAGGCGCCCGGGACGCCACGCCCGGCGACCGGGTCAGCGGAGGTACGTCTTGCCGCAGGTGTCGCAGACCGTGAACAGGGCGTGCCTCTCCCTCGCGTATCCCGCCACGTGGAGCCGGCCGCGCGCCTCGTCCTTGGGATTGGGGCACACCCAGATCCACCATCTCGCCGGAGCGCCGTGATCCTCCGGGCCCACCTCGCCCAGGGGCGACGACTCTGCCGCGAGGATCGCCGCCAGTCCCTCCGTCGCGGCGAGCGCCGTCGTCACGGCGGCTGCGCGCTGCGCCTCGGTCTCGCTGCCGGCGGGGTAACTCTGGCTGACGTTCGAACTCACGCGTGGCTCCGGTGCTCGAGGGGGAAGGGCCAGCCACCGGACGTGGTGAGCGCGGCGTGACCGGCCACCCGGAGTATACCGGTCAGCAGGCGCCCGGCAGCCCCTCGGAGCGGGGGTCGGCCGCCGCGGCGAACGTGGGCCGAGCGGCCGGATCCGCCGCATCGCGCACGATCTCGATGGCATGGGCATGGCCCATCGCCGACGACCACGGTGCGATGACGGCTGGTGCCTGGCCACGGGCCGCGAGACCCGCGATCACCGCGGGGTGGTAGCGCGACTCGATCTCGGTGCGGTCGGGTGGCGCCAGGTGGGCGGGCGGCGTCGCGGACCAGCGCGGCGCGGCGACCGCGGTCGCGACGTCCACGCCGCCGTCCACGAGCGCGGACACCACCTGTGCGAACACCTGCGGCTGGATCTCGCCGCCCATGCTGCCGTGGATGACCCAGGGCGCGCCATCCCGCAGGAGCATGCCCGGCGTGAGCGTGTGGACCGTGCGCCTGCGAGGCGCGAGGGCGTTGGTGTGCGCCGGGTCCAGCCGGAAGAACGCGCCACGGTTCTGGTAGCCGATGCCGGTGACCGGGTCCACGACGCCCGATCCAAAGCCCGCGTAGTTGCTCTGGATGAGGGACACGGCGCCGCCGTCGCGGTCCGCGGTGCACAGGTAGACCGTGCCGCCGCCGCGCGGCAGGGTGGAGCGCGCAGGAGGCAGGCGTCGATCGGGATCCAGGCGTGCCGCAAGCTCGGCGACGTGGGTGGGCGAGAGGAGGTGCTCGAGCGCGCCGGGGACCATCGCATCGAGGTCGGTCAGGTGCGCATCGCGGTCCGCCAGCACCAGGCGGGACGCCTCCAGCGCCAGGTGGACCCAGCGGTCGTCGTCGACCCCCTGCCCATCGAACGCCTCCGGAGGGGGTGGCGCCAGGTGGCCCAGGATGCCCAGCAGCTCCAGGGCCAGGGGGCCGCAGCTGTTGGGCGGATGGCTGAGCGCGGTGTGGCCTCGATAGTCGACCGCGATCGGGTCGGCCCAGTCGGAGCGATGGTCGGCCAGGTCCGCCGCGCGCAGCGGGGAGCCGACGCTGGCGAGGTGCTCCGCCGCGCGGGCAGCAAGGCTGCCGGTGTAGGCGGACGCCGGCCCCTCGGCGGCGAGCGTGCGCAGGGTCCGCCGGAGGGCCGGGAGGGTAACGCGCTCGCCCGGCTGCCAGGCGCGGCCGTGCGGCCGGTACGTGCGCGCCCAGTCCCCGTCCGTGCCGAAGGTGCCCGCCGCGATCTCCACGGCGCCGCTCCATGCCGCGCTCGCCGCGAACCCGCCCGCCAGCTCGATGGCGGGCGCCAGGAGGTCCGCCCAGGGCAGGCGACCGTGTCGGGCGTGCGCCTCCCCCCAGGAGTCGATCGCGCCGGGAACCGTGATGGTCCACGGGCCGCGCAGCGGCATCTCCCCGTGGCCGGCGGCGCGGGCGGCCGCGATCGTGGCGCCGCCCGCGGACCGGCCACTCCCGTTGAGAGCGCGGGCGCGGGCCGCCCCTGGGTCCCAGATGATCCAGAACGCATCTCCGCCCAGGCCGCACATGGAGCCCGCCACGACCGCGAGCGCGGCGTTCGTGGCGATGGCCGCGTCCACCGCGGAGCCACCGGCACGGAGCGCGTCGATGCCCGCGGCGGTGGCCAGGTGGTGAGGCGAGGCGACCGCTCCATTGGCACCTCGGACGAGCGGTGCGGGGGCGAGGGCGGGTGAGCGGACGAGGGCGGGCGAGCGGGCGTCGGAGAGGGCGGCTGCGTGGCTCATGCGCCGATTGTGCCCCCGCTCCCGGCCTACCAGTCGGCCGGGGCTGCGGCGATCGCCGTCGCGTGACCGCGCGATTCATCCAGGAGCCCGTGGACGGTCATGCCCACCAGGCCCACCGCGCAGAACAGCGTGACCAGTCCGATGAACCAGCCGCTCCCCGGCGTCGGCCAGCCGGCGATCGCCACGACCGTGAGCACCAGCCAGATGGCATTGGGCGCGAGCGCGAGCACCCGGAGCCGCAGTCGGTGGACGGGCCACTCCAGGCGGGCGGCCAGGTCGGTGAGGTCCACCCCGCCGACATCCGCGCGGTCACCCGGTGCGCTGGTCTCCCCCTGGCGCGCGACCTCGTCCCGGATCGTCGTGCCGCAGCGGTGGGGCAGATCGCCGACCGCCGCCAGCCAGCGCTCCCGCGCGGTCGGCGGCATCCGCGCCAGCGCTCGGACCAGGCCCTGCGGGTCGGATGCCGCGCCGATGTGCCGGAGCCGCGCCGGGTCGGCGTCGGGCGTCGCGACCACCGCCAGCGCGTGACGCTGACCCCAGCCGCGGGCCATCCGCCGTCCGCCGTCCGCGGCCAGGTGCAGGGCGATGAGCACCACCACGAGGTGCGGCCAGCCCGCGAGCGGCAGCGTGATCGGGATGCATGCCGCCACGATGATGACGTAGCCGACGACTGCGCCGAGGCGCTCCCAGAGGCGCAGGTAGCGCTGTCCGACCGACATGACGCGCAGGGTCGTGGGCGAGGGTGGGGAACCGCCATCCCCCGATGGTCGGGGTGCGCGCCGCGGCTCCGTGGTCGGCGCGTCTCGGGCGGGTACCATCGCGCCGTGTTCGCGTCGATCGCCGGTCTCTATCCCAGGCTCGATGAGGGCGACGAGCTCGACCTGGGCGAGGTCCTGGCCGACCAGCTGGAGGCGGGGCTGGGCGTGGTGGCGGACGGGCGGCTCCACGCGCTGCTCCAGGACGAGGACATCGATGCCGTCGTGGTCGCCTGGGCGAGGGCGGATGCCGCGGTCACCGGGCTGCTGCGGTCGGCCGGGATCACGGACCCCGAGGCTGGCCGACCGGCGGAGACGTCCGCGGACCCCGGGGCCGGCCGACCGGCGGAGACGTCCGCCGACCGGCCGCTGGTGAAGGCGTGCCTGCTGGGTCCCCTGTCGATGACGGTCGCTGCCGGCGAGGCCCTCGCGCCCCGCTCCAGCGCGGATCCCGCCGGGTCCGCCGCGCCCGCCCTGTCCGCCGGTCGAGCGGCAGCGGTGGCCCGAGTGCGGGAGGCGATTCGGTCGCTCCACGCCGCGGGCGCGCCGATCGTGCAGGTGGACGAGCCCTGGACCCTCCACGCGGGCGCGGCGACCGCCGTGGGCCGGGCGGCGGCGACGGCCGCATGGAGCGAGATGCTCGACGGCGTCGAGGGACACGTCACGCTCGCGTTGCCGGGCGGTGGCGCCACGAACGTCGGGGCGGACGCGATGGTCGCGGCTCCGTTCTCGTCCTACCTGGTGGACCTCATCCATGGCCCGGACGACTGGCGGGAGGTGGGCCATCTGCCCGGCGAGCGCGGCGTGATCCTGGGGGTCGCCGACCTCCGTCCGGGTCGCCGCGATACCAGGGAGGTCCTCGTGTGGGCCGCGCGACATGCGGCCGCGATGCACGGCCGGGGACTCCAGCGGGTGGGCCTGACGACTTCCGCGGGACTGGAGTCGCTCCCACGCGAGGCCGCGCGCGAGCGACTGGCGAGGCTCGCGGAGGTCGCCGGTCTCGCCGCGCTCCAAGGCGCGGACCTCGCGTCGCGCCTGGACCCGCGCTCGATCGACGCCCGCTCTGCGGCCCTCGGTCGGTGGGAGCCCCGCCCGCCGATGGCCGCCCATCCACCGGTGACCCACCCGGACCCGGAGTCGGCTCGTCTCGATTCGGCGGGCGCCGGCGCGGACCCGACGCCGGAGCCCTCGGCGGACCCGGCGCCGGATCCCACGGCGGACCCGGCGGCGCGCTGAGGGGCTGTCAGCGCCCGGGCGACCCGGTTGCGGGCCCGCCGCCGTGCAGCCGCGCGGCCTCCGCGAGTCCCACGAGCCCCCGCTCCACCCGGCCGTTCACGCTCCGCGCCGGATGACGCCCATCGTCGCCTCGGACCCCGGCGGCGAGCCCGGTGAGCAGCTCCATCGCCTGATCCACGGTGTCCACCGGCCACACTCGGAAGGTGCGCGCCCGGACCGCCGCGACCACCCGCTCGTGGAGCATCAGGTTGGGCACGTTCGCGGCCGGGATGAGGACTCCCTGGGTTCCCGTCAGGCCGCGCGCCGAGCACGCGTCGAAGAACCCCTCGATCTTCTCGTTGACCCCGCCGATGGCCTGGACCTGCCCCCGCTGGTCGACCGACCCGGTGAGCGCGAGGTCCTGGCGGATGGGCAGACCCCCGATGGCCGAGAGCAGCGCGCACAGCTCCGCGAGCGAGGCGGAATCGCCCTCCACGCCCCCGTACGACTGCTCGAACACGAGGCTGGCGGTCAACGCCAGGGGTGCTCCGGGATGGCCCGGACCGCCGAACCGGCCGCCCAGGAACCCGGTCAGGATGAGCACCCCCTTGGAATGGAGCGGGCCGCCCAGCTCCACCTCCCGCTCGATGTCCACGACCTCGCCGCGTCCGATGCGCACGCTCGCGGTCACGCGCGATGGCTGTCCGAACGCGCTGTCGCCGAGCTGGAGGACGGACAGCGCGTTCACCTGGCCCACGACCTCGCCGCTCGTCTCCACGCGCACGATGTGGCGCGTCAGCTGGTCGCGCATCGCCTCCGGGATCCGGCCGGACCGATGCCGCCGGGCATCGATCGCCGCCCTCACGTCCGCCCCGATGACCGTGTCGCGACCCGCCTGCCCCGCGAGGTGGTCGGCCTCCCGCAGCAGGTCCATGAGACGGCCCATGTCGGTCGACAGGCGCTCCTGGTCGGCCACCATCCGGCCCAGCTGCTCGACGGAGCGTGCGACGGCGTCGGCGGCGAGAGGTCGGAGCCCCTCCCGGCGACCGAGGGTGGCCATCAGGCCCGCGTAGGCGGCGATGGTGGTCGGGGTCCGAGGCACCTCGTCCGAGAAGTCGGCGGCGACCTTGAACAGCTCCAGGAACTCGGGGTCTCGGGCGCACAGCAGGTGGTACAGGCGCCGGTCGCCGGTGAGCGCGACCTTGACGGCGAGGGGGATGGGCTGGGGCTCGAGGGTCGCCCCGGTCAGCAGTCCCAGCGTCTGGCCGACCGACTCGATGCGGATCTCCCGACCCCGGAGCGCCCGCTTGAGGGCATCCCAGGCGTACGGCTGGGCGAGCAGCTTCTCTGCCTCCAAGACCAGGTAGCCGCCGTTGGCCCGATGGAGCGCTCCCGCCCGGACGAGCGTGAAATCCGTGACCAGGGTGCCCAGCTGGGCGCTGTGCTCGACGCGGCCCACGAGGTTCGCCACGGTCGGCAGGTCCTCGACCACGAACGGCGCGCCATGGAGGCGACCGCTGTCCACGAGCACGTTCACCCGGTAGCGCCGGTAGGGGTCGGGCGCGGATCCCATCGCCGCGGCGATTCCCGCGCCGCCGGAGGAGGAGGGAGTCGGTCCGCCGTCCGCGGCCACCGCGAACGCGCGCAGTTCGGGACCGCGCTCCACGATGTCAGCCTCCATCGCGTCCACCTGGCGGATCACCTCGGGCAGGTCGGCGAAACGGACGCGCAGCTCGTCGGTGAGGTGTCGCACCGCGGTGGAGGTGACCTCGCGGTCCAGGTCGCGGATCCGCCGGTGCAGCTCTCGCGCGGCGATGGGCAGCTGGCGCAGAAAGTCCTGGACCTCGTCTCCGAGGCGCTCCATCTCGACACGGAGGCGCTGCTGCTCGTCCTCGGGGAGCGCTCGGAACGCGTCCGGATCGAGCGGCTTCCCATCCTTGAGCGGTGCCACCGCGAGACCCACCTGGGTGCGCATGACCGCGACCCCGGCCGCGCGCCCGCGCGCCTCCAGCGTCGCGAGCGCCGCGTCGCGCAGCGCCTCCGTCTCCCCCTCGAGCGCCTGGCGACGGGCGCGGTACGTGTCGCCCTCGAACGCGGCGACGAGGGCCACCTGGACCTCCGCGCACAGCTGCGTCATCGCCGAGCCCAGCTCGCCGGCCCGACCCGGCGGCAGCCGCAGCGCACGTGGGCGCTGAGGTTCCTCGACATCGTGCACATAGACCCAGTCGTCCGGGACCGGATCGCGCGCCGCCTGGCGCTGGAGCGTCTGTCGCAGGGCGGTCATCTTGCCGATGCCGTGGGGCCCGAGGGCATAGATGTTGAACCCGGGGCCGCTGATGCCCACGGCCAGGTCGATGGCGTCCGTGGCACGGTCCTGGCCCACGATCGCGTCGCTGTCGGGGAGGTCCGCGGTGGTCCGGAAGCCGAGGCTCGACGGGGAACAGGTCCGGGTGAGGGCGGCGGCGGGGAGCGGGCGTGCATGACCCATGGCTCCGACCACGATAGCGCCGAGCGCCGCCGCCGGGGCGGGGGTCCGGCGCGCCCCTCGTGGCAGGGGTCCGGCGCGCGCCCCTGGGCGGGTCTCGGCTGCGTCTCGGCTGCGTCTCGCGCGTTCCCCGGGCGGATCCCGGGCGGCGGCGGTGCCCGGATGGGTTCCCGCGCTAGGATTCGAGCATGCCTTCTGCCGTCATCTCGCTGATCGTCTTCTTCGCCGCCGCGTCCGCGATCATCGGGCTCATCGCCTGGTGGGTGATCGGGCCGCGCCGGCCGCTCGCCGCGATCCTGCCGATCGTGGCGGCGTTCCTCGGGTTCTACGTCGTGGGCCACAAGAGCGGGGCGACGATGGGACCCACGATGCTGCTGTTCGGGTTCGAGGTCACCCTGCTGTGGGACCTGCTCGTCGCCGCGGTCGCCGCGGTGATCGTGGCCAAGGTCCAGTGCCTGGTGCTCGGCCGCGTCGCCACCCGCCGCGCCGGCGCCTGACGCTCGCGGGTCCTCGCCGCGCCCGGCAGCGGGCGCAGGCTGCACTCCGCGGCCTCACGCCGTCCGACCTCCGATCGGCCTCACGCCGCGCCCGGCAGCACCACCCCCACCCGCGCCCCGGACCCGGCCTCGTTCTGCGCGAACGCGCGGCCGCCCTGCGCCGCCGCGAGCTCCGCGACGATCGCCAGCCCCAGGCCGGCGCCTGGACCACTGCGCGACGGGTCGCCGCGGAAGAATCGGTCGAACATGCGCGGCAGGACCGCGTCCGGGATGCCGGGGCCATCGTCGCGAACCGCGAGCAGCACGCCCCCGCCGCCCGACCAGCCGCCCGTGCCGCCCGTCGGCGGATCGGTGGCGGCCACGGCCCGTGCCTCCAGCTCGATCCGACTGCGAGCGTGGGCGAGGGCGTTCGAGACCAGGTTGGCCAGGATGCGCTCGAGTGCCAGGCGATCGGCCAGGACCGGCAGCACCTCCGGTCCGGCGCGCACGCCGATGCTGAGGCCGCGGGCCGAGGCCGCCGCGCCGAACCGCGCGGCCGCCTCGCGCGCAACGTCGGCCGCATCCAGGCGGACTGGATCGAGGGTCCGACCTCCGCGCTCCAGGTCAGCAAGGTCGCCCAGGTCGCCCAGCATCTGCTCCAGCCGCGCGGTCTCCTCGGCGATCAGCTCGGCCGCACGCGCGATCGCAGGGCCCCGCGCGGTGCCGTCCCGCAGCGCCTCCGCGAAGCCGCCGATGACCGTGATGGGCGTGCGCAGGTCGTGTCGCAGGTCGGCCACGAGCTGGCGCTGGGTCTCGCGGCCGCGCACCACCTCGTCGGCCATCGCGTTGAACGCGGCGCTCGCCCGAGCGACCTCGGCCGGGCCCGTGACGGGCAGCGTCACCGGGATGTCCCCGCGCCCGACCACGCCCGCCGCCGCGGCCAGTCGCGCCAGCGGCCCGGAGACCGACCCGGACAGCCACACGGCCAGCGGCACGCCGATCACCAGCAGCACGACCGCGGCCACGACGAGCGCGCGCAGGATGTCGCCGAGCGCGTCCGCGGCCGCCGTGTCCGGACGCGCCAGCACGAGCGACGTCAGCCCGCCTGACGCGACCCGGGTGCCCAGGACGGGGGCGGCGGCATAGACGACCTCGCCCACCCCGTCGATGACGCCCGTACCGCGCACCGCGCCCCCATCCCCGGACACGGTCCGGAGCGACAGCGTGACCGCGGTGCGGCTGCCCAGCTCCACCGCGCCGCCCGCCCGACCTACCGCGTACACGCGCAGGTCGTCGGACGATCCCGCGGCCAGCTCCCGCAGGTCCTCGACCAGGTCCTGCATGCCACCCCCTCCGCCACGCGGGCCACCGAAGCGACGCGCCTGCGCCACGTAGGGCACCGCGATGTCAGCCAGCGCCGCGGTGGCCGACTCGCGGTACAGGTCCCGCAGGACGACGAACAGCCCGCCTCCGACAGCGATGAGCGTGGCGAGGCCGAACACGCTGAACCCGAGCGCGATCCGCCCGCGGAGGGTGCGCACGGCGGGTCAGCCGGCGTCGCGGGGCGGTGGCACGAGCCGGTAGCCGACGCCCTTGACCGCCTCGATCGAAGGGCCATCGGGACCCAGCCGGGCCCGCAGCGCGGAGACGTGGACATCGACCGTGCGCGTCTCGCCCGGGAAGTCGGTGCCCCACACCCCGTCGAGCAGGTCGTCACGGGTCCACACCACACCCGGGTCGCGGGCAAGCGCCACCAGCAGGTCGAACTCGCGCGGCCGCAGATCCAGCCGCCGCCCCCCGAGCGTGGCTTCCCGCCGGCGTGGGTCCACGCGCAGGTCGCCCACCTCCATGGGTCGGCTGCCCCGGACGGTCGGGTCGGTGCGGCGCAGGATCGCCTTCACCCGGGCCACCAGCTCCCGCGGGTTGAAGGGCTTGGGCAGGTAGTCGTCCGCGCCCAGCTCCAGGCCGATGATGCGATCGATGTCCTCGCCCCGCGCGGTCAGCATCAGGATGGGTGTCTCGCCCCGGCGGCGGATCTCGCGGGTGACCTCCATGCCGTCGAGCTCCGGCATCATCAGGTCCAGCACCACCAGGTCAGGGTCGAGCCGGGCGTGCTGCTCCAGCGCCTGGCGGCCGTCGCGCGCCTCCGCCACGGAGTAGCCCGCCTGCTCCAGATACAGCCGGACCAGCTCGATGATGTTGCGCTCGTCGTCGACGACCAGGATGGTGCGGGCCACGAGCGGCAGGATAGCCCCGGCCGGTCAGGGCGCGGCTCACGGAGGGTCAGCGCGATGTAAGCCCGGTACGACTCGCCACCGGGTGCTCGGGATTCCGCGCCGGGGACGGTGCCGTGCCCGCCCTCCCCGGCGCGGCGCCGGGGCCCCCGCCGATCGATCGGCCGTCGCCGGGGCCCCCGCCGATCGATCGCCCGTGCCACGCGGGCACCTCGCCGGGTTTCGCGCCGTCGCGGGGCCCGGTGACGGTGGCGCCCTTCCGAGCGGACGTGGAGACGGTCTCCGAGGTCACCCTGCAGCGCACCGTGGTGGATCGGGAGTGGCTGATCGGGAAGGGTTCGAACGCAGGGGTGAGCGTGGCCATTGACCGAGAACGCTTCATGGCGGTCATCCGGGAGGCGCTGGCGGCGTCTCCGTGGCGTGGGTGGTCCCTCCGCACCGTCGGTGGTCGACATGTCGACCGCGGTCCCGGTTCGCTGGGTCGCGCCGGGTCGCGCGGGGCCGCGTCGGGCCGCCCGGACACCGCCCGCACCCCCTCCCGGTCGACATGTCGACCACGGTCAAAGGCGCGCGGGCCGACGCCGCGCCGGGCCGACACCGCGCCGGGCTGCCCGCATGCCCTCCCGGGCCGCCCGCACGCCCTCCCGGTCGACATGTCGACCGCGGTCCCGGTTCGCCGCGTCGCGCGGGGCCGCGCCGGGCCGCCCGGGCCCCCTCACGGTCGACATGTCGACCACGATCCTTTCGGCCGCCCCGCCTCGCGCCCCGCGCGCCGCCCCGCGCCCGGCCCGCTCGGCCGCCCCGAGCCCGCCCCGCGGCCGCCCGGCCCGCTCGCCCGCCCCGCGCCCAGCCCGCGCCGCTACTACTGCTGCTGCTGGCGCCGGTCCTCGCGCTCGCCACCGAGCGTCCGCGGCACGGCCCCGAGCGCCCCGCTGGACATTCCCACCTCCACGCTGAGCCGATGCTGGGACGTGCCGTAGTAGACGCCCCGCAGCGGCAGCACGTCGTCGTAATCGCGGCCGTGGCCGATCTTCACGTGCCGCTCGCCGGCGGGCAGCAGGTTGGTGGGGTCCAACGCCCACCAACCCCACCCCGGCACGGCCACCTCCAGCCAGGCGTGGGTCTGGACGGCGATCTCCTCCGCGTCCGGCGCACCGCCGTCGGCCGCGTCCGCAGCGTAGAAGTAGCCCGACACGTAGCGCGCGGGGATGCCCGCGGAGCGGTACAGCGACAGCGCGAGATGCACGAAGTCCTGGCACACTCCCGCGCCGCCCGCCAGCACCGCCTCCACCTCGGCCCCCACGTGCGTGGCGCCGGGCTGGTAGACGAGCGCGTCGTGGGCGGCGCGGTCCAAGCGGGTGATCGTCTCACCCACGCTCCGCGCGCCGTCGGTGACCCCGGCTGCCAGCGACGCGATCGGGTCCCCCCATCGGGTGTGGTGCGTGCGCTGGAGCCAGACCCAGTGCCGGTCGCGGAACGCCGCCTCGCGCCAGACCTCCGGCGCGGCGGACAGGACGGACCACGACGGCTCGGGTCGGGGCACGGTCTCCACCTCCGCCCGCGCGATCACCCGCAGCTCCCGGTGTGGGTCACGCACCGCGAACGTGTCCACGCGCGTGCCCCACGCGTCCGTGTGGGAGGTGATCGAAGGCTTGGGGTCCACGTCCAGCCGGTAGTCCACGAGCCGCTGATGCGGTTCCGATGCCGGGCAGGCGCGCAGCACGTTGTGGGAGTCCCACGCCGGCTCGGGGTAGCGGAACAGCGTCACGTAGCGGATGGCGAGGTGCATGCGGGTCAGGAGGCCTCGTACGCGTAGAGTCCGAAGTCGGCGTGGCGGAAGAAGTCGTCCTCGATCACCCGGCCCAATCCCTGGATGCGCCCCTCGAGCTCGGCGAGGAAGGCGGCCAGCTGCACCTCGGACAGCTGGGTGACCTCCACGAACTCCACGTCCGACCGGACGCGGCCGATGGCGCGCAGGGACGCCCGCCCGTACGGCCCCGACGCGAGCGACACGAGCTGGCGCTCGGCCACCTCCAGGCAGTACAGCACCGAGCGCGGCAGCTCTCGCGAGGCGAGCAGGAACGACAGCACGCGCAGGCCGTCGAACTGGGCCTGGTGCTCGCGCAGGTACGCCTCGTAGGCGGACGCCGAGCGGAGCACCTTGGTCCACTCCATGAACCCCGCGCCCGCGCCGATCCCGGCCAGCCGCCGCTGCCACACGCTGAGCAGGCGCGCGGTGATGCCGCCGCGCTCCAGGAGCTGGCCCAGGAGCAGGAACTGGTATCCCTCGGTGCGTGGCATCGCCGCGGTCGCCACGCCGATGATCGTCTCGCAGCGTCGCCGAACCAGCTCGCACAGCGCGTACGGCCGCGTCTCCAGGGCGCGCACCAGGTCCATCCCGGACAGCTCCAGGTGGAACGCGTTGATCTCCTCCCACAGCTCGAGCGTCAGCCATTCCCGCACGCCCCGGGCGTTCTCGCGCGCGCGCCCCACCGCCGCCGGGATCGATCCGCTGTTGACCGTGTCCGAGACGAGGAACCGGGCCAGCTCTCGCCGGTCCATGTCCGCGGTCTCGTCCTCCAGGTAGAGCACCTCGGCCAGATCCCGCCACGCGGCCTGGGCGGCCTCGTCGCCGGCCGCCTCCAGAGTCGTGTGGAACGTGACGTTGAGCAGGCGCGCGGTGTCCTCCGCGCGCTCCAGGTAGCGGCCGATCCAGAGCAGGTCCTCGGCGTGTCGGGCGAGCATCAGTCGGCCATCCTCAGCTCGCCAGGACCCAAGTGTCCTTGGACCCGCCGCCCTGCGAGGAGTTCACGATGAGGCTGCCCTTGCGCAGCGCCACGCGGGTCAGGCCGCCGGGCACGATCTCCACCTGTTGGCCCGCCAGCACGAACGGCCGCAGGTCGATGTGGCGCGCCTCCAGTCGGTCGCCCACCCAGGTCGGGTGCGTGGACAGCCCGATGGTCTCCTGGGCGATGAACGCGCGCGGGTCGCGCCGCAGGTTGGCGGCCGCGTCGGCCAGCTCCGCGTCGGTCGCCCGGGGTCCGATGACGATGCCGTAGCCGCCCGATTCGCCGGTGGGCTTGACCACCAGCTCATCCAGTCGGCCCAGCACCGCCTCCAGCTGGTCGGGGTCCCAGGGGTGGTACGTGGTCACGTTGGGCAGGATGGGCTCCTCGCCGGTGTAGTGGCGGATGAGCGCGGGCACGAACGGGTAGAGTGCCTTGTCGTCGATGACGCCGTTGCCGATGGCGTTGGCGAGCGTGACCGTCCCGGCGCGGACCGCGCTCATCAGGCCGGGCACGCCCAGCAGGGAGCCGGGGTGGAACACGACCGGGTCCAGCGACTCGTCGCCGATGCGCCGGTAGATGACGTCCACGCGCTGGAGGCCGCGCGTCGTGCGCATGTGGACGCGGCTGTCCTCCACGACCAGGTCCCGCCCCTCCACCAGCTCCACGCCCATCTGGCGGGCCAGGAACACGTGCTCGAAGTGGGCGCTGTTGAAGACGCCCGGCGTGAGCACCACCACGGTCGGGTCGTCCATGCCGCCGGGAGCCACCTCGCACAGCGTCCGATGGAGCGAGGCGCCGTAGTGGTTGACGGGACGGACGCGGTAGCCCTCGAAGGCGACGGACAGCGCCCGCGCCATGGCCGCGCGGTTCTCCAGCACGTACGCCACGCCGCTGGGCACCCGCAGGTTGTCCTCCAGCACGCGATGGACGCCCTCGGCGTCGCGCACCAGGTCGATGCCGCTGACGATGCAGCGCGCGCCGCCCGGCACCCTGACGCCGATCGCCTCGCGGACGTAGCCGGGCGAGGATTCGATGAGCCACCGGGGGATGATCCCATCGCGCACCGCGGTGTTGTCGCCGACGTAGAGATCCTCCAAGAACAGGTTGAGGACCCGGACCCGTTGCGCCAGGCCGCGTTCCAGGTGGTCCCATTCGGCGGCGGGGATGAGCCGCGGGATGAGGTCCAGGGGCCAGGTCCGCTCCGTGCCCGACTTCTCGCCGTAGACCGCGAACGTGATGCCCTGGCGCCGGAGGATGCTCTCGATGAGGGCCGCGCGAGCCGTCATGTCCTCGGGGGTCATGGGGTCGAGGCGCTCGATCAGGCGCTGGTAGTGGGGGCGCGGACCGTCCGCGGCCATGACCTCGCAGTAGCCGTGTGGCGCATACTCGGCGAACAACCCCTCCATCGCCGCGAAGGGTACTCGTGCCCGGGCCGTCGCGGGCGCTGGTCCGGCGCTGCGCGGCGCCATGCCGGTCTCCATGTCCCCTGAATTGCCGAAGGATGATGCGCATGCATGCGCCGTCAGGCACCCGTGAGGGAAGATCGGATCCAATCTGGAGCGACCGCGTGCTCACAGACCCCCGATCGGACACGCCACGGGACCCGCTCGCCGGATCATGCCCAGAGCAGCATGGGCGACCCCGCCGGCCGGATCATGCCCAGAGCAGCATGGCCCATCTCCAGCAGCAGCCCGTTCGCGGCCGGCTTGCGGCACCGCTGCAGATGCCCCACCCGTGGGCCCGGTGCTACCGTTGCCGGGTCCGTCTCGTCGGCCTGGGAGGTCGCCCACATGCTCGCCTCATCCGTCGCCCACGTTCCCCGGGGCACGGTCGCACGTCGACGAGTGAGCCCGTCCGGCGGGCCGGGACGGCCCAGCAGTCGACCGGCCAGGCTGGTCGGTCGGCTCCTGGTCCTGGTCGGACTGCTGCTGGCCCTGGTCGCCTGCTCGGGCACCGGGTCGACCCCGGCGTCCACCCCCAGGCCCACGACCGGATCGACCGTCACCCTGCCCTTCAGCCCGGAGCCGCCGGCCGACTGGTCGGGCGCGTCGATCGCGATGGACGGCCTGCCATCCCAGGCGCTCGAGACGCTCAAGCTGGTCGAGCAGGGCGGCCCGTACCCGTATCGTCAGGACGACGGCGTGTTCGGCAACCGCGAGGGCCTGCTGCCGCTGCGCCCGTCCGGCGCCTACCGGGAATACACCGTGGTGACACCCGGGTCATCCGATCGGGGCGCGCGCCGCCTCGTCATCGGGGAGGGGAGGGACGTCTACTACACCGACGACCACTACGCCAGCTTCCGGTTCGTGATGCCATGAGCGAGGGGATCGGTGACCCGATTCCGGCCGCGATACCGCCGGGAGTCCATCGTCTCCATTCCAGGGAGGCGACGTCCGAGGTGGCCGAGGCGCTGATGCGGGCCGGCTGGTCGGTGCGGGTCGTGGACCTGGCGGATGCGCCCGACAAGGACGCGATCATGGAGCAGTTCGTGGTCGCCCTGGCGCTGCCCGCGTGGTTCGGGCGCAACTGGGACGCGCTGAGCGATGCGCTCCGCGACCTGGGCTGGTGGCCGGCGGGCGCGCGCGGCAGGATCATCATCGTGAGGGGCGCCGGACGGGCGGACACCGGGATGCCCGCCGACCGGGCCACCCTCCGGTCGATCCTCGACGAGGCGGCCGCATCCTGGCAGGCGAGCGCGTCGCCGCTCGTGGTGCTGCTCCGGCGCTGACCGCTCGGCCGCCGGCCGTGGGCCGCGTCGGCCCCCTGGTCGTTCGCGGGCCGCGTCGGCCCCCTGGTCGTTCGCGGGCGCGGCAATCGGTCGGCGCCGAGGCATGCTCAAGCGCGCGACCTCCCGGTGTACCGTGCACCCATGGTCGCCGGCCCGATTGGCGGAGCGGCGGTTCACGGTGGAGAATCCGTCGATGCGAGCACCCAGGGCACTCCTCTGCGCGGTCGTCCTGACCGGCGCGATCGCCGCACCCGTCGCGGCACAGTCACCCGACGCGTCCTCGCCCCCGGCGCCCGGCGCGAGCATGCCGGCGGGGGTGCAGCCGTTCCCGTCCGCGGGCGAGCTACCGCCGGGGACCTACACCAGCGATGCCGCGGGCGTGGCGTTCACGTTCACGGTGGACGAGACCTGGCCGGATGCCGGTGAGCTCGAGGAGGTGGGCCTGTACCTCGCCCAGGCGGACGGATCAGGGCTGTCGATGACGACCTTCCCGGGCCAGGTGTTCACCGACCCCTGCGGCCCCGAGCCCGTGGAGGATCGGGAGGTGTCGGCCCGCTCGCTCATCGACTTCCTGGCGACGCACCCGGCGCTCACCGTGCTGGCCGAGCCGACGGCCGTGGAGCTGGGCGGCGTCACCGGGTGGCAGGTGGACCTGGGCGCCGCATTGCCCGCATCGTGCACCGAGGGACCGCGGATCTGGCTGTGGGCCCTGCCCATTGTGGGCGACTTCCATTTCGTGGATGGCGAGCGGGCGCGCGTGGTGGCGCTGGACGTGGGCGACCGGGTGGCCGTGATCGTGGCCGAGGCGCTTCCCGGGGCAGACCCGGACACGCTCCTGGCGGACGCGGCACGGATCATCGGCACGCTGACCGTGAGCGGGGCGAGCCCGGCGTTGTCGCCCTCGCCCGCCGCGTCCTGACGATCGGGAGGGAGGCCGTCGATGTCCAGGGTGCGCGTGGCCGCGTTCAGCGTGTCCCTCGATGGATACGGTGCGGGGCCCGACCAGTCGGTGGCGGCGCCGCTGGGCGTGGGCGGCGAGTCGCTCCACGAATGGGTGGTGGACACCCGGACCTTCCTGTCCGACCACGGCGGGGATGCGCCGCGCCGTGAGGGCGTGGATGATGCGTTCGCGTCCCGGGCGATGGCGGGTCTGGGCGCCTGATCATGGGCCGCAACATGCGTGTCGGCCGGTCTGGTGGACGAGCTGCTTCTGGCCATCGCACCCGCGCTGCTGGGACGTGGCGAGCCCCTGTTCGCGGGGATCGACCTGCCGGCCCTGGCTTCGCGTGATCCGGTCAGCCGCCCAGCAGCCGAGTCAACCCGTCACGCACCCGGTCCGCATCTCGCGAGGACAGCACCCCGAGCTCGCCTCGTACCAGCCGGTGGTCCAGCGTGAACAGCTTGAAGCGGACCTTGGACGCGGTGGGGAGCCCGGCGACCTCAAGGTCCTCGATCGGGCAGTCCAGCGGCCAGGGAGGATTCCCGGCCGAGGTGATCATCGCCATGACCGAGTGGCCGGCGACGGCGTTGAAGACCTCGGCGTCGCTCAGGACCAGCGCGGGTCGATGCTTGGTGCTCACGCGGTCCGTGAACGGGAAGGGGACCCGCAGCACCGCGAAGCGGTCAAAGGTCACGGTAGGCCTCCTCGTCGGCTGCGTCCGCCCATTCGCCCAGCGTCCCTTCGACCGATCGCAGGTACTCGATGTCCATGGGAAGGACGCGCCGGACCGTGGCGGTCCCGTCATCCGAGACCTCCCAGGCGATCCGGTCGCCGGGTCCCACATGGAGCGCCGCGCGAACGCCGCTGGGGATGGTCGTCTGTCCCTTGGAGGTGACCTTCGCGATGACGATCATCCTAACCCCCCTTACCATACATCGTCCGTGAGTTCCTTGTCTCCTTACCATAGCATGACGCCCGCGTGTCGCCGGGGTCCCAGGCGCTGCGCGTGACGTTCGCCCGGCTCCTGGCCATGGCCATGCGATCGACCGTGGACCGACCGCCTCTGCTATCCTTCGCGTCCGGTGCCGCGATGGCGCCCAGATCGGCCTCCGGCCGGTTCTTCGCTCCGGCGTAGCTCAGTGGTAGAGCGGGCGGCTGTTAACCGCTTGGTCGTAGGTTCGAGTCCTACCGCCGGAGCCATTTTCACGCTCAGGATCGCCCTCTCCGGGCCCTTCCATGCCACTCTCCACGACCCCATCGGCGGGTTCGGTGACTGTCACGGTGACTGTCAACGGATCGTCGGCGAGGGCGGCGTCGAGGAGGTCGGCGGCGTCGCGCTGCTGGCGGGCGGTGACGTGGGCGTACCGCTCCATGGTGACGCGGCTGCCCGGCGCGTGGCGCAGCAGCTCCTGCGCCACCCTGGGGTGGGCTCCGGCGTCCACCAGCAGGCTCGCCGCGCCATGACGAAGGTCGTGGACCCGCATCGTCGGAAGCTTGGCCTTCTCCAGCAGCGCCTTGAAGTGCTTGGTGTACCACGAGCCGTTCACTCCGTAGCCGTCCTCGGTCGTGAACAGCAGCCAGTCATCGATGGGCACGAACGGGCGCTCGGCCTTGATCCGGTCGATGTGCGTCCGCAGGCGCGTGACCACGAAGGTGGGGAGGGGGATCGTGGCGACCGAGGCGGCGGTCTTGGTCTCCACGAGGGTCGCTCGGCGACCCGATCCGGATAGCTGGTAGCGGATGGTCACGGTGGCCGCATCGAGATCCACATCGGACCCCGCGAGGCCGAGGACCTCCGAGGCGCGCAGCCCGACGAAGCCGAGCGCGTAGGCCGCCTCCAAGCGGTCGCCCTTGATGGCGGCGAGGACCTGGCGGGCACGCTCCGGGGTCAATGCCTCGACCGTCGAGCGGCCGACCTTGCGGAGCGGCACCAGCTTGGCGACGTTACGCCGGACGTGCCCGCGCCGAGCAGCCTGCTCCAGCGCCCCCCGCAGCATCACCAGCACGTTGTTGATGGTCTTGGGCGACGCTGGCCGCTGGTTGGTCGCACGGTGGCGGTGGGTCGTCATCCCGTTGCAGCACCGCTCGATGTCCTCGGCGGTGAGCTGGGCGATGGCGATGCCAGTGATGGGCTGGAGATGGACGAGGGTGTCCTCGTACCCGCGCAGCGTGTTGGCGCTGATGGTGGGCCCGGCGCTCTCAGCGAGCCACCTTCGGAGGTAGTCGCCAAGGCTCAGCCTTGACAGGTCCAGACCCGCCTCGCGCTCCGCCTTCAGCTCGGCGAGCTTGATGCGCGCCTCCGTCCTGGTTCGGGCGCGCCTGGTCACGTACCGGCGCTGACCCCGACCGCCGATCGAGAGCTGCGCCACCCACGCACCGTCGCTGCGCTTGAACACGCTTCCTTCGCCTGCCATCCGTCGCTTCCCCACTGCTCGATGTTAGCCACGTCGCCAGCCCCTGCGTCGGGATCAGCCACCGCGAACCCAACTTCCGCCCCGGCAACTCCCCTCGGATGAGGGCGCGCCGCACGGTCTCCTCGTCGATGCCGAGCGCCGCCGCCGTCTCGGACACGGACAGCGCGATCCGCCCGGTCGATGAGGCCGTCCCAGGTCCGGGGCCGTCTCGGGCATCCAGGCGGACCCTGTCGTGGTCGTCGTCGAGGGTCCCAGGGGTCCGACTGGCGGCCGACGCGGACCGCCCCTCAGGCCGGACACGCATCGCACACCCATCCCGTCGGCGTCAGGCGGTGGTGACGCTGGTGAACCGTGTAGTCGCTGCACTTGACGTGCAGGAAGGCGAGCTGGCCTGGATCTGGGTGACGATCCGAAGGAAGGCGACGCTGGCCGGGTGCGGGCGATGCGCGTCCTGCAGCCTGGGGAACCGCCGAGGTCGATCTCTGCAAAGGGAGAGCCCTCCCCACCCGCTGATCAGCGGATGGTCAGAGAGCCCTCTTGTGAGACTTGGGTGCCGAGTGCTCGATCTGGTCGGGTCGCCGGTGGTCCAGAGGGATATCTCTTCCTCTGGCGGCGGAGGCTTCTCCCCGGTGTTGGCAGCGCCCCAGTTGCCTCCCTGCGGCCGCTCATCAATATTGTAGGCGGTACGGCGGTTGACATCCCTGATCAACCGGTCCTAGCATCTTTATCAACCGGAGATCCTGCCGCCGCCGTTGGGGCCGCAGGCAGCCCACACATCAAAGTCCTCGAAGACGGGCATCACGCTCGGCCTAACGTCCAGACGACCACTCGTCGTGTGACGGGGCAGACGGACCACTCGGACCTCTCGTTGAGGTTCCTGGAGTGACCACATGCCCATCATCTCGCCGGAGCAGGCCCGCGCCCTCTCAGCCCTCGGCAAGACAGCACGGCGAACGAACACGCTCATCCGCTCCCTGGAGGAGTGGGAGGCGCTCGACGTCCCCCGCCTGGCCTCGATGCCCAACGTCCGCCGCCGTGTCGTGGCGGCCCTGCAGCGTGCCGCTGAGGCCGCTGAGTCGGGCGGGCGGCGATGACCACCAACGCGGGCCCCCAGCCCACCTGGTCCGACATGGCCGACGAGGACAAGCTGAGCGGGCCCTTCGAGGACGTCTTCAGCCCTCCTCCCCGCCAACGAGCGCCACGGGGACGGGACGTCGAGGACCGTCGCGGACCGATCGTCGAACCCGATCGTGTCACGCCTGTCACACGTGTCACGGTTCCCATCGGGGACGCGGACCTCCATGGCTACCTGGAGGCCATCACCACGTTCTTCCAGAAGTTCGTCGCCTTCACCTCCGATCATCAGGCCGTAGCGATCGCGCTCTGGGTGGCGATGGCGTGGCTGGTGGAGAGCTTCGACATCGCCCCGATCCTGGCGATCACCAGCGCGGAGAAGCAGAGCGGCAAGACACGCACGCTGGACGTCCTGGAGCTCTTGGTGCCGCACCCGGTGCGCATGGTGCTCCCCTCCGAGGCGGTCACCTACACCATCCTGTCTCAGCGACCACGCCCCACGCTCCTCCTCGACGAGGCGGACGCCGTCTTCGGTCCGAGGAACGCCGACAGGTACGAGGGCCTGCGGGCCATCCTCAACAGCGGTCATGGTCGTGGGTCACCTGTGCCGCGCGTGAAGCTCGATGGGAGGCGTCGTGAGGTCGAGTGGTTTGATGTCTTCGGGCCGAAGGTCGTGGCCGGTATCGGCGACCTTCCCGATACCGTCGCGGACCGGGCGATCCCGATCCGTCTTCGCAGGCGACGGCACGATGAACACGTGGCCCGGTTCCGTCAGCATGATGCGGAGGCCGAGGCGGAGTCCATCCGGTTCCCGGATGACGTGGGGCTGATGGCCGGAGAGCCGGACGTCCCGGACGAGCTTCCGGACCGGGCTGCCGATGGGTGGGAACCCCTCATCCTGATCGCCGACACGGCCGGAGGAACTTGGCCGGATGCGGCACGACGCGCCGCGATCGCGCTGAGCGCGCGGGTGGTGATGACGCCAACGGCGGGCACCCGCCTGCTGGGTGACATCAAGGACGCCTTCGCTGAGGCGACGTACCTCGCCACCGACGACCTTCTCCAGATCCTCCATGACCTGGAGGACGCGCCGTGGGGAGAGTGGTACGGCAAGCCGATGTCAGCCATGGCCCTGGCGAAGCAACTGAAGCCGTACGGGATCGGACCTCGCCAGGAACGGATGGGCGACCAGAGGAAGCGCGGTTACTACGCGGCCGACTTCCAGGACGCCTGGAGCCGGTATCTCCCGCCCCAAGAGGCCGAGACAGGCGTGACAGACGAGCAGCCTTGGGACCCGGAGATGGCGAAGGATGACGACGCCGAGGGTTGGTCATGACCGCCGTCGAGCAGCTCGCGTCCCTGCGCGAGGTGGCGAATACCAGGGCGTTCCGCAAGGCGTTGAGCAGCCTCAGGCGGTCGCACGGGCCACTCGCCGCCGAGTGCGTCCGGCGAGTCGTCGTCATCCGCGAGTCGATCCCGGACGTGTGCTGCGCGCTCAACATGCACCTGGCCGCCCAGGGACGCGAGGACAGGTACACCGTGGACGAGGTGCGGGCCGTGGTACTTCAGGCCCTGCCCGTCGCCCACGCGAAGTGGCGCAGGCAGTACCGGACCGAGGATGAACACCGGTCGTAGGATGGGGCTCCCCGGTCGCCATTCGCCAGGGATGGTGTGCTGGCAGGCCACCAAGTCTGTATCGGAACCCATGGTTACCACGCACCCGAGCGTGCTGTATTGCGCTGTGCCCGGTGCTCCCCGCACGCAGCATCCCAGCCGACGCCCGTGAACCGGGAAGCAGAGGTGGCCGTCCCCACACTGTGGACGCCGTGGCGACCGTGGGCACCAGTGCGCTGTCCGTGCGTTCCGTGCGCTCGGCGGACCACCCGTGCTGTCCATAGCGTGAGCGTCGCTGCCGCGCGGGTCGGATCAACAAGCAGTCACGAGAACCCCTTCGACCCCTCACAGATACCCGCACGTCGTACAGGGCCGCCTGAAACGGTATAGCTCATGCGTTCAGTTCTGGGCTACTCTAGGTTCGGCGGCCAGCACCGCCGCCACCAGAGGTAACCCATCCCGCTCCAGGGCGGTTGATCGGGGCCTGTGATCCGCGCCATCGAAGGCGCTGAGGACCACGACATGGACCCTGACCTCGCACAGATCCTGGGGCGCATCGGCGCCTACCGGCTCCACGCCCTGTACCCCGCCGAGGAGACCACGAGGGCCGCCAGGGCGGCGTTCATGGCCCGCTTCGAGCGGGAGGTGGACCCGGATGGAGTCCTCGACCCGGAGGATCGCGCAGCGAGGGCGGCGGCGGCCCGGAAGGCTTACATGCTCCGACTCGCCTTGAAGAGCCGGGATGTCCGAAGGGCAAGGTTGCACGGTCGCCCGTCGCGCGCGGAGCTTCGCCGGTCCTAGTCCGATCGGGCGATGGAGGGGCTCGGCGCAGTCGGCCAGACTCACATCGTGTCAACCGTGAAGGATGCTGCAGCGGCGGTTCTCACGGCCGTTGGTGGACTCACGCTCGGACAGCTGGTCGCACTAGCCGAAGCTGAGCGGGTCACCAGGAGGCGTGCCGCATCGTGGCGGAAGCACCCGAGTTCGTTCTGGGAGGCGTGGGATGCGGCCAGGACGAGGGGGAGGGGCGCCTACAACGCCGTGTGCACGGGGTCGTGGTTCCGATGGGAGGAGTTTCGGGACGACATCCACGAGGCGACCCCGGCGACCTACGGCTCGTGGAGCGCGCCGATCTATGCCCAGTTCGTCTCCGGGAAGGCGGCCGGCAGGGGGCCCGCCGATGCTCTGCTCCAGGTCGTGGCACGCGAACGGTCCCGTCAGGAGTCCATCGCCGTGAGCGCAAGCTGGGACGGCTGGGAGTCTGGGGCAAGGTTGTGGGAGTTCTCCCGGAGCGATGGGATCGATAGAGAAGTCGTGGATGCAGCCCTGAAGGATGCATGGCAGGACCTCCTTCGCCTTGAACGTCGATACAGGTCCGATGCGGGGAATGCCTCGGCGCAGATGGCGATGGCCCTGGCCGCACGGGAGCATCTCACCCGCGAACAGTTCGACAGTCTCGGGGAGGCCTGGCTCACGGCGATCTCACATTGGCCTCAGGAAGCGACCCAGCACGGCGCTCGACGGCCTGCACCCACACTTCCGAGGGTGCCGGTGCGCTAGTCTGGCGCGCGAGCCCTCTGACGCGCCGGAGCCCGATGCCCACCACGATCACGAACCCCATCCTGAACTCGCCGTTCCGGGAGCCGACGCGCCACTTCCGGTTCGACGAGGACGGCATCACGTCGGAGATCGTGGAGGGGCGACGGCTGTCGTCCTATTTCGTCCCGATCGCGGCTCCCAAGAAGAAAGGTGGCGGCCAGCTCAACCTCGGGATGCAGGGCGACTGGACGGTCGAGCGGCAGCAGGAGAACGGCTTCATCAACGACGTGCGCCGGTACGTCACCCAGTTCCGGCGCTCCGGGTATCCAGGTGTTACCAGCGTCACCCGCGAGCTGCTCCGCGACTGGACGGACAGCGAACGCGCCAAGCCCCTGTTCTTCTGCCAGATCGAGGCGCTGGAGACCGCCATCTACCTCACGGAGGTGGCCGCCCATCGGGAGCCCTGGATCGAGTCCCGCCTGCGTGAATGGAACGAGGACAAGAACCCCGGCCTGTACCGGATCGCGTTCAAGATGGCGACCGGTTCCGGCAAGACCGTCGTCATGGCGATGCTCATCGCGTGGCAGGCGCTCAACAAGCTGGCGAACCCGCAGGACAAGCGGTTCAGTGACACGTTCCTGGTGGTCACCCCCGGCATCACGATCCGCGACCGGCTCCGGGTGCTCCACCCGAACGATCCTGGCAACTACTACGCCGAGCGCGACCTCGTCACCGCCGACCAGCTCCTGCGTCTCCAGCAGGCGAACATCCTGGTCACGAACTTCCACGCCTTCCTGGCCCGCGAGACGCTCCAGGCATCGGCGACCACGAAGAAGCTCCTGGCGGGTCCGGGCGGAGACACCGACCGCTTCAAGGAGACTCCCGACCAGGTCGTCCGGCGAGTCTGCCGAGCCTTCGGCAACAAGCGCAACATCGTGGTCCTCAACGACGAGGCCCATCACTGCTACCAGTCGGCACCGCCCGCCACGGCCGAGAAGGAGACCCTGTCCGCCGACGAGCGGGCGGAGGTCACCAAGGCGAAGGAGGAGGCGCGCGTCTGGCTGAACGGCCTGCGCGCCGTCAAGGGGAAGCTCGGCATCCGCGCGATCTTCGACCTGTCCGCGACGCCCTTCTTCCTGCGGGGCTCGGGCTACCCGGAGGGGACGCTGTTCCCCTGGGTGGTGAGCGACTTCGCGCTCATCGACGCCATCGAGGCGGGCGTGGTCAAGGTGCCCAGGGTTCCGGTCGCGGACGACACGATGGCGACCGATGGCCCGGTGTTCCGGGAGCTGTGGCCCCGCATCCGGGACGATCTGCCACGAAAGGGCCGAGAGGCGGAGGAGCTGTCGGCCGACCGCAAGCTCCCCGCCGAGCTGGAGGACGCGCTGCGCCAGCTCTACGCCAACTACGAGCGGTCCCATCGCGCCTGGAAGGACGCGGGCCAGGGGACGCCCCCGGTGTTCATCGTGGTGTGTCAGAACACCGCGATCAGCAAGCTGGTGTTCGACTGGATCGCGGGGTACGAGCGGAAGCTGAAGGACGACGCGACCGTGCTCGTCCCAGGCAACCTCTCCCTGTTCTCGAACGTCGCGGAGGCCGCGCACTCCTCCGAGAACCGCTGGATCGACCGCCCGAACAGCCTGCTCATCGACTCCGCCCAGCTGGAGTCGGGCGATGCGATGGACCCTGCGTTCAAGAAGATCGCCGCCGTCGAGATCGAGGAGTTCAAGCGAGAGCTGCTCGCCCGCGAGCCGCATCGGGCGGAGGAGGAGATCGGTGACGAGGATCTCCTGCGGGAGGTCATGAACACGGTGGGCAAGAAGGGCCGCCTCGGCGAACAGGTCCGGTGCGTGGTCTCGGTCTCGATGCTCACCGAGGGCTGGGACGCCAACACCGTGACCCACATCCTGGGCGTGCGCGCCTTCGGCACCCAGCTCCTGTGCGAACAGGTCGTGGGCCGGGGCCTCCGACGTGTCAGCTACGAGGGCGACGCGGACGGGATGTTCGAGCCCGAGTACGCCGAGGTCTACGGCGTGCCGTTCAGCTTCATCCCGACCACCGGCTCAGCCACGCCGGTCGTGCAGAAGGAGGTCTTCCGGGTCTTCGCGCAGCCCGACAAGGCCGAGTACGAGCTGACGTTCCCCCACCTACAGGGCTACCGCTTCGACTTGCCCACCGAGCGCCTCACGGCGACTTTCGA
Organism: Chloroflexota bacterium; assembly: GCA_034436555.1. Classification (GTDB taxonomy): domain Bacteria; phylum Chloroflexota; class Limnocylindria; order Limnocylindrales; family CSP1-4; genus JAFMJV01. Next base: position 55,364 of record DAOTUU010000034.1, read on the forward strand.
TGACGACGCGACGATGATCCTCTCGACCCAGGACATCCCGACATGGACGGAGATGGATCCCATCGTCGGGGAGACGGAGGTCCATCGCCTCGACGATCTCCGGACCCGCCGCCTCCAGGAGGTCGCGTTCCGGATCGCCAAGCGCACGCTCGATCGGTTCTTCCGGACGGACGAGGGTCACGACCGCCCCTGGCTGTTCCCGCAGCTCGTGCGCATCGCGTCCGACTGGCTCGACCGCTGCGTCGTCCTGAAGGACGGCACCTTCAAGCAGATGCTCCTGCTGGCGGAGTGGGAGAACCACGCGGCGGAGAAGGTCTACCGCGCCATCGTCGTCGGCAGCGCCGGGGAGAAGCGCCTGCTGCCGATCCTGCGCCCATACGACCAGATCGGCTCCACGCGGTACGTGGACTTCACGACCACCAAGGCGGTGTACCCGGCCGGCAAGAGCCACCTGAACTGGCTGGTCATGGACTCCGACTGGGAGGCCAAGGTGGGCCAGGTGCTCGACGAGCTGCCCGAGGTCCAGTCATGGGTGAAGAACCAGGGCCTCGGCCTGCGCATCCCGTACACGTTGGAGGGCGAGTCGGCCCACTACCTCCCGGACCTCCTCGTGCACATCGATGACGGCGGTGTCGAGCCGCTTTACCTCCTCATCGAGGTGACCGGCGAGCGCAAGAAGGACAAGGCGGCGAAGGTCGAGACCGCGCGCAGCCAATGGGTCCCCGCCGTCAATAACGACGGCCGCTTCGGGCGCTGGGCGTTCCTGGAGATCACTGACCCGTGGGACGCCGCCAACCTCATCCGCGCCAACCTCCGCCACTGGGCTGGGGCGATCGCATGACTGTGGACAAGTGGGAGCGAAGTCTTGGCGCGTAACGTGAACCCGAAGCCCGCCGCGTCCATCCCCGTCGAGGCCACCCGCCACACGGGAGATCATCGCGTGAACATCCCCACGGCGGAGCTGGAGTCGTTCGCGGCCGCCGACGAGGCACGACCCAAGACCAAGCTGTATCCGCGTGACCCGAGCCTGGACCCCCAGCTCGTCTGGAAGGGCAAGGACGAGCAGGACGCGGCCGACCTCACCGTGCCCATCGTGCCCGTCTACATCCAGGAGCAGATCAGCCCCAAGGCGCTCATCGAGGACCTCCGAGCCACTTCAGCGTCACGGCGCGAGGCGCAGCTCGATCTGTTCTCCGACTTCAACGGGCTGCCGTTCGACGAGCGGGTCGAGTTCTACGAGCATCCGATGCACTGGACCAACCGGATGATCCTGGGCGACTC
>DAOTUU010000035.1:0-106086 GCA_034436555.1 Chloroflexota bacterium
GTGATCGCGTAGTCGACGCCCGCGAAGGTCACCGACCGGTCTCGCGGGATGCGGCCCATCAGCTCATCGAACAGGGCGAGGTCCGATCCCGCCGCGAAGAACGCCCCGACGGCGGTCACCATCGCGACGACCTCCACGCTCGCGGTCAGCGCCAGCAGCGCCGGATACAGGCCGAACACCGCGAGCGTGACCAGGAGCATGGTGCGCGGCCGGATCCGGCGGGCCTGGCGGCGCCAGAACATGTAGCCCGCGACGAGCGCGAACCCCTGGATCATGGCGATGATGCCGATCCACGCGTCGGGCGCGTGGAGCAGCTGCACGTAGTAGAGCGGCAGGAGCGGCGCCACGAGGCGCACCCCGGCCAGGAACACCGCCTTGCGGCCCACGAAGGCCGTGAACGGACGCTCGCTGCGCAGCAGGGTGCGGGCCGGCAGGGGTGCCGTGTTCGCGCTCGCGGGCGGATCGGGGCGCCCCTCGTCCAGCACGATCCGGGTCGAGTACCACAGGCTGAAGGCGCCCGCGACCGTCCCGGACAGCAGCACCAGCTCGTATCCGCGGGGCATCCCCAGGACGTCCAGCACGACACCCGCGACCGCCACGGAGATCGCGGTGGCGAGACCCATGATCGCCCAGCGCCGGCCCAGCAGGTCTACTCGCCCCTGGGGTCCGGCGGCCCCGTCCATCACGATGGGGAACGTGACCTGGCCCATCGTCTGGGGCAGCGACATCAGCGCCCACAGCAGCAGCACGATGGGGACGACCAGCCCCGGTGCCACGACCAGGGTGATCAGCGCGGACCCCGCGTACGCCAACGTGACCACGAAGCGCGACCACGCGTACCAGCGCACGACGTTCCCACGCCGCTGGAGGAATCGACCGAGCCACACCCCGAACAGCAGACCGCCCAGCGCAGGCAGCGTGGTCAGGATGCCCGTGGCGATCGCGCCGCCTCCCAGGCGCACGAGGAACACCGGCAGGAACGTGGACGCGGCGCCCATGACGCCCATCCACGCCGAGTCGATCTGGATGACCTCGAAGTTCCGGCGTCGGACGGGCGACGAGTCGAGTGGCGCGCTGTACCGATGGTAGGCGGCGCGGACGCTCGGCACGCCGGGCACGCCCGGATGCGGCAGGTGCGGCCGGACCCGCACGCGTCTGGATGGGTCCGCGTCTGGCACCGCTAGCGGAGCGCCACCCTCCCGCCGGTCTCGGCGGAGCGGGCCATCGCGTCCAGGACCTCCACCACGCGCGCACCCAGCTCACCCGGCGAGCGGTTCTCGACGCCTGGCTCTCCCCTGGCGAGCGCGACGAATCGGTCGATGACCCTCTGGAATGACCAGGTGCGATCCTCCTCGGCGATCTCGGCCAGGAGGTCCGAGCCGTCGGCGAGCGACCGACGCACGAACAGACGGTCCATGTCCAGCTGGAGCTGGCCGCGCGAGCCCGACACGGTGACCTGCATCTGGTGGTGGTACCCATGCACCCTCGGCGGCAGCGCGGCCCCCGACACGGTGCCCGTGATGCCTCCCTCGAGACGCAGCGCGATCGCGTCGTACAGCTCCACGGCGGAGCCTCCAGGGTGGTTCATGAAGGCCATCACGTCCGTGGCACGCACGTCCAGCAGCCGGAACAGGATGCCCAGGCCGTGGGTCAGCTGTCCCTGGCCGTATCCGCCACCGGACACCTGCGGGTCTCCCCACGTCTCGGCCCGCGGCGGCGACTCCTCGGCGGATCCCGGATACGCCTCTCCCGCCGTGAGCAGGTCGCGCACGCCCGACGCCATGACCGCGGTCACATGCTCCACGGTGCCCACGCCGCCATCCTCGCGGAGGAGGGTCCGGGCCGTCTCCACGATGCCCATCTCGTTCCAGCCGTAGCAGACCATCAGCGTCCGGCCTCGCTCCCGGGCGAGCTCCGCCAGCGCCCAGGCGTCCGCCGGATCGCGCGTGAACGGCTTCTCCGCCAGGACGTGCGCGCCCGCCTCCAGCGCCAGGCGCGCCTGCTCGGCCCGGGGGCCCACGGGTCCGGTCAGGACGACCAGGTCGGGTCGGGCGTCGATGACCTCGCGCCAGTCGACCGTGGCCCGCTCGAACCCGAACGTCCGCTGGACGTAGGCGAGTCGATCGCGATCACGACGGCACGCGATCAGGGGCTGCACGTCCTGCCGGTTCGCGAAGGCCGGCAGATGGGCGGCGACCGCCCAGGTGCCCGCGCCGATGATGCCCATGGTGAGGCGGTCGCCGGTCACGCCGCAGCTCCCGGTCGGTAGATCCGCTGCGCGTTGCGGAACAGCATGGCCTCCTGCTCGTCTCGCGTGAAGCCGGCCCGTTCGATGATCGCGCGGTAGGCATCCACCTGCCGCAGGTAGGACGAGAACACCACGTCCACCGGCCAGTTCGTGCCGAACATGATCCGGGCCGGCCCGAACGCCTCGATGCAGTGGAGCACCCAGGGCGTGATCGAGTCGACCGTCCAGTGATGGTCCACCATCCCGAAGCCACTGACCTTGCAGGTCACGTTGGGCTGGGCGGCGAGTCCGCTGATGCCCTCCCGCCAGGTCGCGAAGTACTCTCGGCTGCGCGCCATCGGGTTGCCCGCGTGGCCCACGATCATCGCGGTGTCGGGGAACGCGGCGGCCGCATCCCGGCCCTCGCGCCACAGGTCCGGAACCGTCAGCTCATATGAGAGTCCGCGCCGAGCGAGCGCGGTCATCGCGTCCGCGAAGGCCGGGGTGCGCCAGTCCCGGGGATGGCCGCGCGGACGGACGCCCCGGACCAGCCCCGAGGCCGCCTGGTGGCGCTCCAGCGTCCCGTCGGCACCGGGCGCCTCCACGTCCAGGTACGCCACGATCGCGCCGGGGTAGCCAGCAGCCCGCGAGACCTCGTCCAGCCATGCGGTCTCCTCCACCGGGTCCGGCCCCGCATACGCCGCCTCGATGTGCACCGAGCCGATGACATTGGAGCCGTAGAACTCCTTGAGCAGGCGTTCGACCGGCCAGTCCTGGCGGATCATCTTGTAGTCGCCCGTGACCGCCGAGTTATCCAGCCGCGGACCGATCGTGCCGTCCGCGCGGACCTCGTCGGTCAGCCAGTCGTAGCGGAAGCGACCCAGCTCCCACAGGTGGTGATGGGCGTCGATGAACGGGATGCTCCGGTCCACCTCGCCCACGATGGCGCCCTCGAGATCGACGTCGTAGGTCGGCTCGCCCATGGTCCGATGGCTCCTGTGTCTGGCGCAGACGGGATGACGGGACGGCCGGGCCGAGGCGGTCTGCTGCCCCGACCCGGCCGTCATCGCTGGATGCTGGATGCGCCTCGAAGGCGCGACGTCGCGCGTCAGCCGCAGGCAGGTGCCTCCGGATAGAGGGCGTGGATGTTCGAGGCGTTGACCGCCTCGTGCGGCGTGAACAGCTGGGCGGGAACCTCCTTGCCGTCGAGCAGGTCGATCATCGCCGGGATGAGCGTCTTGCCGTAGCGCTCCGGGAAGTACGCGGCGTCGGCGACCCACACGGGGTTGCAGGCGATCTCCTTCCATGCGGAGGGGTCGGCGCCCTGGGAGCCGATGCGCAGCTCCGCCTCGCGTCCGGCCGTGCGCGCCGCGGCCAGCGCACCCAGCGCCATGTCGTCGTTGAGCGAGAACACCACGAGCGTGCCGCCCGGCGGGATCGTCGGCAACAGGTCACCCACCGAGGTCAGCGCCTGGTCGGTGGTGCCACCCACCCCCAGCCGCTGGAGCTTCTCCGCGGGGATGTCGCCGCAGATGCTCGTGAACCCATCGAGCATGCCCATCGTGCGGTCCTCGTTGACCACGCCGACCTGGGGCGACTCCAGGGTGATGACCTGGTCGTAGGTGCAGCCATTCTCAGCCTGGAGCGCCTTGCCCACCGCCTCGCCGGACACGAAGCCCGCGAAGTGGTTGTTGGCACCCATGAACACCTTCTCACAGGGCGCCTGGTGGATGTCGATGGCGATGGTGGGCACGTTGTCGTACGCGTTGCAGATCTCCTTCGAGATCTCCGCGAACGCCTGGAAGTTCAGCACCCCCTGGGCTCCCTGGACGGCCATCTGCTGGGCGCATGCGAGCGCCTCCGAGTCGGTCACCTTGGAGTCGCAGAAGATGAGCTCCGCACCAGCCTTCTGGGCCTCCGCGGCGATGCTGTCCGAGACGAGCTTCACGAAGGGCAGCGAGTCGCCCAGCGAGATGTAGCCGATCTTCCTGCCCACGCCGCTGCCCTCAACGGCGCCCGTCGCAGCGTACGGGTTCTCCGGGACCGGTGCGGCGCTGGGGCTCTGCGCGGCTGCGGGAAGGGCGATCGCCGCCACGAGGGCGACGCCGCCGATGGTTGACGCCGCGCGGCGCATGCGAGACAGGTGCACAGGTTCCCTCCTTCGTGCCGGACACTCCGCGGACGCGCCCTTCCAATCGCGGGAGGCTGCGCTGGAAACGATGTCAACGCGTCCGCAGGCCGAGTGTGGTGGGACGGTGATGCCGGTGTCAAGCCGCGCCCCTCGCGGCGCGACCGCGACCGTGAACGTTCAGGAGCGGGCCGCGGGTGGTGCGGGCGGCCCAGCGCGGGCGGCGGGTCGCGGGCGGCGGGTCGCGGCGCCCGCGGTCGCCGCGGCGACCAGATCAGGCGGGCTGACCGTCCGGACCCACCACCGGCAGCTGGGGCTTCGTCCGTCCCACGCGCTCATAGGCCGACTCGGGGATCGCCTCGAGTGACTTGTACACCGTCCAGCTGCACTTCCGACGCGTCGAGTCGGCGTCCGCCGTCCCACCCCACCTGGGCGGCTCCACGACGCGCACGGGATGGCCCCAGCGCTCCTCCGGCAGCAGTTCCAGGGCAAGGCAGCAGTGGGCGCAGTAGTAGCAGATCCCGGTCTGCCCCCAGGACCAGTCGTGCGGCTCCTGGGTCACCCCGAACTCGTAGGGTGCGAGCACCCGGGAGCCGGTGCCCTCGATCTCGTCGCCGCGCAGCGACCGGCCTCCCGAGCCGCACGGGTCGAAGCGCACCACGTAGCGGTCGTCGTGCTCCTCGAACTCCAGCGACCCGTCCCGTTCCGGCCCGCACAGGTGGGCGCGCATCGCCTCCAGGACCAGGTACAGGTTCCGCTCCAGGGTCGACGCGTACGGGTGGGTCCGCGTGTCGAAGGGCATGTAGCGCTCCTGGATGTAGGGCTCCAGGACCGCCCGATAGCAGCTCTCCAGCGCCGACTCCCCGAACCTCCGCGCCACGAACGCCAGCACGCCGGACATCACATCCGCGTACCGGTCATGGAGCCTCCGCCACGCCTCCGACAGGTCGTCGAGCGCGATGTCGGCGTCCGCCACGCTGATCTCGTAGGCGCGGATCCGGTTTCCCAGGCGCCCGGCCATCACCCCCAGCTCGTCCCATCGGGCGACCGGATCGAGCGGCGTGCCGTCGGGATACGCCATGAGCGTCCGCAGTCGGGCCAGCTCCGCGTCGCGCTCCGCCTCCGTCACCCCCTGACCCGCCAGCCAGTCCAGGAAGCCCGCGGTCCAGACCTTGTAGATGACATAGACGACCTTGGCCTCCTCCATGAAGGAGTCGACCAGCTGGGCCGCGACCTCGCGCCTGCCCGCGAGCAGGCCGAAGGTGTCCCCCGCCTCCGCCAGGGCCTCGCGCGCCTTGTCCAGGGTGGGACGCGCCTGGTCCGGCCAGTCGCCCGACCGCACCCGCTTGCCGATCGCCGCGGAGAACGAGAGGCTCGTCATCGCGCGGCGCCGGTCACGTCGCCGACTTCGTCAGCCGGATGCGCAGCTGGTCGAACCCGACCGCCGCGAGCAGCAGCACGCCACCGAACACCTCGATCCAGAACGACGGGATGCGCAGCTGGATGAGGCCGTTGCCCAGGACGCCGACGATGAGGACCGCCAGGATGGTGCCCACGATGCCTCCCCGACCGCCCGCCAGGCTGGCACCGCCCAGGACCACGGCCGTGACCACCGACAGCTCCAGGCCCAGGCCCGCGTTGACCGATGCGCCACCCACCTGCGACAGCAGGATGAGGCCCGACAGACCCGCCATCGCGGCCGACAGGATGAAGCCGATGAAGATCGCGCGGCCCGTCCTGATGCCCGCGAGGCGCGCCGCCGTGGGGCTGGCGCCGATGGCGTACATCGACCGGCCGTAGGTGGTGTAGCGCAGGATGAACCAGGAGATGACGATGACGGCCGCGAAGATGTACACGGGGATGGGGATGCCGCCGTCGGGGATGCGCGTGATGCCCAGGCCGCCGAAGTTCTCGATGCGGATGGTCTGGCCGTCACCCAGCACCTTGGTGAGGCCCCGGAAGATGGCCAGCGTGCCCAGCGTCGTGATGAGCGCGTTGATGCGGAACGTGGTGACTCAGATCGCATTCACGACACCCACCAGCAGGGCCGCGCCGATGGCCACGAGGAAGGCGACCTCCACGGGGAGTCCCATGGCGAAGGGCGTCTTGGTCACGCCCACCGGAGCCGCGGCGACCGCCATCACCATCGCCGTGAAACCCGCGAGGGAGCCGACCGACAGGTCGAACTGGCCGGAGATCAGCAGGATGGTGGCGGGACACGCGACGATGCCGATGCGGGCCACGTTCTGGAGGATGTTCACCAGGTTGTCCGCGTTGAAGAAGTACGGACTGGTGACCGAGAAGAACACGAACAGAGCCGCCAGGACCACGAACAGCGCGGCGGTCTCCGGGACCGAGACGCGCGACCGAGACTCGACCGGCCTGATGGCAGGAGCGACCTTCGCCTCCGCGCCTGCCGCGCCGGTCTCCAGCGCCTCGGGCGCCGCCCTCCCGGGACCGCCGGTCAGCTCTTCGTCCGTCACCCGTCACCCTCCTGCCGCCGCCAGGAGGCGGCTCGTCATGATCTCCTCGCCCTCGAGCTGCGCGGCCATCCGGCCGCGGGCCATCACGTAGCAGCGGTCCGCCACCTGGACCACCTCCTCGTAGTCGGACGTGATGACCAGCACCGCGACGCCCTGGGCGGCCAGGTCCCGCAGCGACCGATAGATGTCCTCGCGGGCACCGACATCCACGCCGCGCGTCGGCTCGATGAGCACGAGCGCCCGCGAGTCTCGCTCCAGCCAGCGCGCCAGCAGCACCTTCTGCTGGTTGCCGCCGGACAGCGTCCCCATCCGCTGCTTGGGATCGTTGCGGGAGCGGATGGTGAGCTTGTCGCGCCAGCGCTGGAACGCCTTCGCCTCGGTGCGGTCCGAGAGGACGCCCATCGTCGAGAGGTTCGGCCAGTTGGCGATGGCCACGTTCTCCGCCACCGGCCGCACCAGGAACGCGCCGCCAGCCTTGCGGTCCGCCGGCAGGAACCCGACGCCGTGGGAGATCGCGTCCGTGGGTCCCTGGAACGTGGAGACCCTTCCCTGCACCTCGAGCGTGCCGCCGTCCAGCTCGCGGATGCCGAACGCCGTCTCTCCCACGTCCGCCGCTCCCGAGCCGAGCTTGCCGAACAGCGCCACGACCTCGCCGGAGCGCACCTCGAGCGACACGTCGTGGAACGCCGAACCGGACGAGGCGCCGCTCCAGCGGATGACCGGCTGGCCCACGATCTGGGTGCCGGAGGGGGCCGGTCGGCCGACCTCCGCCATGCGCCGGCCGATCATCGCCTCGATCATCTCGCGCCGATCGGACTCGGCGACCGGCTTGAGCAGCGAGGTGGAGCCGTCGCGCAGGACCTGGACCCGGTCCGCGACCTCGGTGACCTCGTCCAGCCGGTGGGTGATGTAGATGATGGCGACGCCCTGGTCGCGCAGCCTGCGGATGAACTCGAACAGGACCTGCGCCTCGTGGTGAGACAGCGCCGCCGTGGGCTCGTCCAGGATGAGCAGGCGCGCGGAGCCCGAGAGCGACCGCGCGATCTCCACGATCTGACGCTCGCCCACGCGCAGCGATCCGACCGTCCGGCCCGGATCGATGTCCACGCCGAGCTGGTCCAGGATCTCCTTGGCGCGCCGGTTCATGGCGCGCCAGTTGACGAACCCGCGGGCGTTGGGGATGCGCCCCAGCGAGATGTTCTCGGCGACGCTCAGCGTGGAGGCGTCCTGGAACTCCTGGAAGATGATGGCCACGCCCAGGTCGCGCGCCTGGCGCGGCGTGAGCACCCCGTACGAGGTGCCATCCACGATGATCTCGCCCGCGTCCGCCTGGTAGTCGCCGGCGATGATCTTGACCATGGTCGACTTGCCGGCTCCGTTCTCGCCCAGGAGGGCGAGCACGGAGCCGCCAACGGCATCGAGGTCCACACCGTGGAGGACCTCGACACCGCCGAAGGACTTGCGGATTCGACGAGCCTTGAGCTCGAAGGTCACGACTCGTCGCTCCTGTCCGCTGCTACAGGGAGGGGCCCCGGATGCCGCCGCTCAGGCGTCGCAGGCCGGGGTGTCCGGATAGATCTCGCGGATGTTGTCCTTGTTGATGACCTGGTGGGCGGTGAACAGCTCCTTGTAGGGCTCCTTGCCGTTGAGGATGTCGATCATCGCGGGCACCACGGTCTTGCCGTAGCGCTCCGGGAAGTACGCCACCGAGGCGATGTACTGCGGATTGCAGGCGACGTCCTTCCAGATCGACGGATCGGTGCCCTGGCCGGAGTAGATCACATCGGCCTCGCGGCCCAGCGTGCGCGCGGCGCCCAGGGCGCCGAGGATGCCGTCCTCGTTGATGGCCACCACGACGATGTGGTTGCCGGGCAGCGAGGGCAGCAGGTTGGACACCTGCTCCAGGGCCGGATCGGTGCGGTCCGCGCCGTCGAGCACGATCTCGTTGGTGATGGGGCAGTGCTCCGTGAAGCCGTCGCGGTAGCCGCCCATGCGGTCGGTGTTCGCGGCGCCCGCGGCGGTCGACTCGAGCGACACGTACGCGGTGATGTCGCAGTTCCAGTTGTCCTTGACGTACTGGCCGATCGCGGATCCCGCCAGGCGGCCCGCCTCTCGGTTGTTGGCGCCCATGAAGGTGACCTGGCAGGGCGGCTGGACGATGTCGATGGCGATCGTCGGGACGTTGTTGTACGAGTTGCAGATCTCGGGCGAGGAGTCCTGGTACACCTGGAAGTTGATGACTCCCTGGACCTGCTGCACGCCCAGGTTCTGGCCGCACTCGAGGGCCTTCGCGTTGTCCACCTGGGAGTCGCAGAAGGCGAGATCCAGGCCGGCGACGGCCGCCTGCTCCTTGATGGAGTCGGAGACCAGCTTCACGAACGGGACGTTGTCCCCGAGCGAGATGTAGCCCACCTTGAGGCCCGCGCCGCTGCCTTCCACGGCACCGGTCTCGAAGTACGGATTCACGGGTGCCGCCGCCGGGCTGGCCGCGGGCGACCCATCCTGTGCCATGACGGGAGCGGCCACCGCGAGCATCGCGGTGACGCCCAGCAGCGCCACCCAGCGCCGCGACCTCAACGAACCATCCACGCTCTGCATCCTCCTGCTCCCGCACGGCGCCTGACCGCCGGGACTGCCTCGATGTGGGGTGGGTTGGAACGCTTTCTGGAAACGTTCCGCGAGCCCCCTCCGGGGCCGACTCTAGGTGTCTCCGGCGGGTGCTGTCAAGTTGGCTCCCGGTCATGTCGGACCGTGGCCGGCCGGGGATCGGCCGCATGCCACGCGGGGTCCTCGGTGGCGAGCTGCGCTCGCTGATACGGCAGGAGCAACGGCGGCGAACACGCGGGGCATACCATCGTGGGAGGCGGTCACGGTCGCGCGACGACGGGGCGTCAGGACCGCCGCTTGAAGCCCACGCCGTAGTCGACCAGGAAGCCCCCGTCCACCGCGATCGTCTGACCCGTGATGTAGCCGGCCGCCGGGGAGGCGAGGAAGGCGACGACCTCCGCGATCTCGTCGACGGTCGCGACGCGACCCATCGGGATCCGCGCCAGCACGTCCTCCTCCGCGATCGCGCCACGCTCGTACGCGCCGCGCAGCAGCGGAGTGTCGATGTATCCCGGCGCGATGGCGTTCACGCGCACCCCCCTGCTCGACCACTCGACCGCGGCCACCTTGGTGAGGGCGACGACCCCGGCCTTCGAGGTGACGTACGGTGCTCGCCCCGGAGCGCCTCGGTCGTAGGACACCGACGCGATGCTGACGATGCATCCGGACCCCTGGCCGAGCATCACCCGACCCGCGGCGCGCATGCCCAGGAACACGCCGTCCAGGTCCACCGCCAGCACCCGGCGCCAGTCCGAGAACGCGAGCGTGTCGATGGTCGCGTGGGTGGTGATGCCGGCATTGTTGACGAACAGGTCGATGCCGCCGAGGTCCCGGGCGATCGAGGGGACCACCTCGTCCACATCCTCCTCGCGGGTCACGTCCAGGCGCCGGAACGACACGAGGCGCCCGAGGGCCGACAGGCGATCGGCCTGGGCTCGTCCGGCCTCCTCGTCGATGTCGGTGATGACCGTCGTCCAGCCGCCGGCCGACACGCGCTCCACGATCCCCAGCCCGATGCCGCTGGCCGACCCCGTCACCACGGCCACCTGCCGCTGCTCGGTCATGTCCGTTCCTCCCCGCTCCACGATCGATCCCTGATCGCGAGATGCTCCGTCATGTCCCCGTCGCTAGCCCGTCGTCGAGTGACGCGTCGCCAGGGTCTCGACGCGCCCCCAGTCCACGGACAATCCCACGCCGGGTGCCGTCGGAGCGGGCAGCATCGTCGCTCCCGGCGGCAGGTCCAGCTCCTGGGCCAGGAACTGGGAGGTGCCCAACGTGGGGCTACCGGGCAGGAACAGCTCCACGGGCGTGACGTGGCGCCACGCGAAGACGCAATGCTGCTGCAGCTCGCCGTATGCGTGATGCGACACCTGGTACCCGGCGCGGTGGGCCTTCGCGGCGACCTCCCCGAAGCGGCTGAACCCGCCGATGGACGTGGCGTCCAGGCGCACCACATCCACCGCCCGTTCGGTGATCAGAGTCTCCATCACGGCGGGCACGGACACCTCGTCACCGGCCGCGATGGGCGTCGTGACCGCCTCTGACAACAGGCGCATCGGGATCGGCTCCCAGGACGGGAATGGATCCTCCACCCAGGTCAGACCGAATCGCTCCCACTGCGCCACGGCGTCGATCGCCTCGCGTGCGTTCGGGAACGACCAGGCCATGTCGACGACCAGTCCGACATCCTCGCCCACGGCCGAGCGGATGGCAGCCAGCCGCTTGGTCATCTCGCGCGGGTCAGACAGCGGATAGAGCTTGATGACCCGGTAGCCGCGTTCCGCGACCGGGATGATCCGGTCGGCGTAGCGCACGTGATCCTCGTCGGGAAGCGCATAGGGCGCGACGACCTGGACCGGCGCCTCATCACGCGCGCCACCCAGGAGGCGGTGGACCGGCAATCCGGCGACCTGTCCCTTGATGTCCCAGAGGCAGATCTCAAGCAGCGATATCGCCCGACCCACCAGCCCCACCGGGCCCAGGTGGGACACCGCGCTGGTCATCTCCGCGACGCGAGCCTCGTTGAGAAGGGCGTCCTTGCCCAGCAACGACGGCGCGGAGACATCCGTGATGACGAGATCCAACGGGCTGTTGCGCGTGAGCGAGTACGCGACACCGTCGATGCCGCCAGCCGTGCGGACGCGCACGACCACGAACTCGCGGATGGCGATGCGCAGGCTGCCCAATACGATGGGCGTCGCGAGCGGCACGGGGATGCGCCACGCCTCGACCCGGTCGATGCGCGTATCGGTGGAGGACATCAGCGAATGGCTCCCAGTACGGGTGTCATGCCGGCGACGCCGATGGCCATGCGCCACAGGATGCCGCCATGAATGGATGGATGACGCTCACTGTGCACCACCCATCGTCACCCCGCGGGCCGACCCCGTCGGCTCAGCCTGCCGCCGCGCGGATGGCGCCCCGGAATAGCGGCATCCCCGCCGTGCTCACCTCGAACCGCCACAGCCGTCCGTCCATGGGCGCCGCCGCGGTCACCTCCGTCACGTCGCCGAAGTCGGTGATCACCAGGTCCGTGCCCACGAACACGCAGTTGAGCGGCACGCCGCCCGTCTCCAGGAAGTCCAGCGCCTCGCCGTCCGCGCGCAGGATGTCCACGCCGCCCGCCATGAACGCGGTGACCCACAGGTTGCCGGCGGCGTCGATCTTGAGGCCGTCCGGGATGTGGCCCTCGGGCAGCTGATGGATCTGCTCGCTGGCCCTGCCGGGGCGCCTGCGATAGACGCCTCGGTCGTAGGACTCCACCCACACGATGCTGCCATCGGGTTCCGCGACGATGCCGTTGGGATACGCCGCGGGCAGCTCCTCCAGGCACTCCCCGGTGCCGTCGGAGTTCAGCGCGAAGACCCGGCCGGGCCTGCGGTCATGCGGCAGGTAGTCTGCGGGGTCCGTGAAGTAGAGCCGGCCGTCCGGCCCGAACGTGAGGTCGTTGGGTGCCTGGAGTCGGAACCCGTCCACCTCCGTGGCGACGTACTCCACGCGGCCGTCCGGCCACGCCTTCTGGATGCCCGGCTGGTTCATCACCGCGGCCCTCCAGGCACCCACCGTGCCGCCGTTCTGGGTGATGTAGACCGCACCGTCCGACCCCAGCATGCAGGCGTTCGGGCCGCCGCCGCAGTCGGCGTAGTCGTGGATGCCCCGCTCGCGGGACCACGCGATGAGCTTGCTGGTGTACGTCTCCACCATGACGATCCGACCATCCGGAAGCACGTCGGGTCCCTCCGGATGACCCAACCCGCTTGCCAGGGTCTCGATGGGCCTGCGCATCACTGGTGCCTCCTTCACGCGTCCGCTCGTCCCCGCGACCGGATCATCATGGCAGCGGCGAGCTCGTCAGAACCGCCGGTGCGGCGGGGCTTGCGCGGCGGCGGCGCGCGGCGCGGCGCGCGGCGGCGGCGCGCGGCGGGGCGTGGTGGCGCGACACCGATCGATCGCCAAGAGACGCTCACGTGCGAGGCGGGCGACCCGCAGCCAGCCAGGGCGCCGCCGGCGGCAGGTCGCCCGGGCGATACAGCCCGGGGGCCGCGCGCAGGGCCGCCGGGATCGTGTTCACGAGCAGGGCGGCCGTGGACAGGATCGCACCGCAGCCCGGATCCAGCGTCACGCGCAGCTCATGGCGGCCCACGAGGTGCGTCTCGTCCATGGTCCGCAGGCCGGCCGCGGTGGGCTGCGCGTGCAGCAGCAGCTCGATCGAGATCCACGGACGACCGGCGACCCATGCCTCGGCCCGCTGTGTGGCACCGGCCGTCGCGCCCGCCTCGACCACGCCGTCTGTCAGCACCAGCCGCTCGTGGGCGATCAGCGGCAGCGTCTCCACGACCAGCCGCTCGGGTTCGCGACCCATCGCAGCACACAGCAGCCGGAGGCTCTCCCGGAACCCGACATGACCCGCGATCGACCCGTCTGCCACGCCAGCCGCGAACGCCTCGGGCGTGTGCCCGATGCCCAGCTTCACGCGGGTGTGGGGTGCGAAGACGCTCACGTCCACGACCCGGCGAGCGATCAGCCGATCCACGTCCCAGGCCAGGCCGGACAACACGAGCGGCCACAGGTCCAGCACGAACCCGGGGTTCACCCCCGCGGCCACGATCGCGGTCCCATGTCTCTCGGGCAGGGCACCGATCGCGTCGCCCGCCACCGACTCCCCCGCGGGGACGAACGCGAGCTCCTCCGCGGTGCACAGCACGGCCCGCGCACCGGACGCGGCCGCCAGGGCGAGGTGGGACGCCACCTCGGACAGCTCGGAGCGGGTCGCCACGATGACCGCCTCCGGCCGCGCGTCCCGGAGCACGCCCGCCGCGTCGGTGGAGACCCGCAGCCCGGGCGGCGCACCCGCCACCAGGTCGCTCCCGGCGACCCCATCATGCTCGGGCGCCTGCGCGATGAGACCCCGGACATCCAGCCAGGGCCGGGTCAGCGCGAGCTCGAGCACCCCCCGGCCGACGCGGCCCGTCCCGTACAGGACGACCCCGACCGCCCCGGCCACACCGTCACCCGCGCCGGCCATCGGCTCAGGCGCCTGGCTTCTTCTGGAACAGCTCGACCGAGTAGCCGTCGGGATCCGCCAGGTAGGTGCTCCTCGCTCCCTGGTTGGGACCCTGGGTGATGTCCACCACACCCCCGCGCGAGTGGTAGCCCATGGAGACGATGCGGCCGTGCATGGCCTCCACATCATCGACGTACAGGCACAGGTGACCCGCCCCGAAGTCGCACGGCCGCGACGCCGCCGGCAGTCGCTCGATGCCCCGGTACTCCAGCAGCTCCACGAACCCGCCGCCGGGGATGACCAGGTACGCCGCGCGGATGGACGTGAACGTCAGTCCCAGCACCACCGGCAGGTACGGCCCGTCCAGGATCCGGTCGAACAGGATCTCCAGACCAAGGCCCTCGTGGTAGAAGCGGAGCGCCCGGTCCATGTCGGACACGGTGATGCCCCCGTGGAAGAAGCCGGTGACCTGGGCCATGAGTGGTGGTGCCCTCCTGTCGTGCTCCCGGACGGCTGCCGGTCCGACCACTCTCCAAGGTCCGGTGCGACGCTGTCAACCCGCGCGATCGCGCGAGGCCTAGACTCCCGACATGCCCGTCGCCCTCGATGCCGCGCAGCTCGTCGCACTCCGGGCGGCCGCGGCGGCCCCGGTCGCCACGTCCCGGTTCCTGGACGGGCTGCGCGCCCTGGTCGCGACTCGCAGCGGCACGGGCGATGCCCCGGGCGTCGCGCGCGTGGCCCGGCTGTTGACGGGCCCGCTGCAGGACCTGGGCGCGACGATCGCGCTGCGCGAGGACGGGCCGGCCGGTCCGACGCTGGTGGCCACGCTGCGCGGCGCGACGCCCGGGGCGCGGGTGGCGCTGATCGGCCACATGGACACGGTGGGCATCCCGGAAGACCCGGCCCCGGAACTGGTGGTCCGCGACGGAGGGGCGTACGGGCGCGGCGCCGTTGACATGAAGGGCGGGCTGCAGCTGATCATCGCCGCGCTCGAGGTGCTGCGCGACGTGGTCGGCACGCCGCTGGCCGCCGGTGAGCTGGTCATCATCGCGGGTCCGGACGAGGAGGTCGGCTCGCCGGTGGGTCGCGTGGCGATGCGGGACCTCGTGCCCGGGTGCTCCGCCGCCCTGGTGCTGGAGCCAGGTCGGCCGTCCGGGGCGCTGGTCGTCGCGCGCAAGGGCATGCGCCACGCGCGGATCCGGGTGCATGGTCGGGCGGCGCACGCGGGCGTGGAGCCCGAACGAGGGCGATCGGCCCTGCTCGCCGCCGCCCACGCCACGATCGCGCTGCATGCCATCACCGGCCTGGGCGGACCGGATGCCGGGGTGACCGTCAATGTGGGCGTGCTCCGAGGTGGCTCCCGGCCGAACGTGGTGCCCGCGGACGCGGAGCTGGAGCTGGACCTGCGGGCATCCACGGCCGCGGCGATGGCCCTCGCGCAGGCGGCCATCGAGGAGGTCGTGGCGACGCCGGCCCTGCCGGACGTGACGCTGGAGCTGGTCTCCGGCGCTGCCGTGCCGCCGATGGAGCGCCTGCCCGCCACCGATGCGCTCCTGGCGCGCGTGGCACGCGTCGGGACGATGTTCGGGCTGACGGTGGGCGCCCTGGCGACCGGCGGCGCCTCGGATGCGAACGTGATCGCCGCGATGGGCGTGCCGGTGCTCGACGGCCTCGGCCCCATCGGGGGCGGGATGCACGGCGTAGACGAGTTCCTGGATCTCGCGACGCTGCCTGACCGCGCGGCGCTCCTGGCCGGGGCGATCATGGACCTGACCTCCGGGTGACCTGACCGCCCGGGTGACCTGACCGCCGGGCCGACCTGACCGCCGGGCCGACCTGACCCGTGGGGCGGAGGTGACCACCCGGCGCCTGATCACCGGGTCGACCGGGGGACCGCCCGGCGTCACTGCCGTCGAGATGCGCACCCGTCATCGAATCGGGCTTTCCACCAGGCGCCCATCCTGCTACACTCCGTCGTGTTGACAGTCAACACGGTCGTTCGCCACCCAGCGGAGCTCCGGTGGCGGCTCCGACCCAGCAACGGAGGCTCGTGTGGCCAAGACGCTCGAGTTCGGGGTCAACCTCAACAACCGGGAACCGCTGATCGCGCCCGAGTACGGGCTGCCCCAGCTGCTGGATCTGTCGCAGACGGTGGAGGGCCTGGGCTTCGACTCGGTGTGGGTCGGTGACTCCCTGTTCTCCAAGCCACGCTATGAGGCGATGGCCCTGCTGTCAGCGATCAGCCAGCGCACCAGCCGGGTCCGGCTGGGCACCGCCTGCATCGTCACGTCACCCCGCAACCCGCTGTACCTGGCGCTCGAGTGGGCCACGCTGGACCACCTGTCCAACGGCCGTACCATCTTCGGCCCCTGCGCGGGCAACCCGGAGGTGGGCGTCCGTCGCGAGTTCGAGGCGATCGGCCTGGACTTCGACAAGCGCTTCGCGATCTTCGAGGAGGGCCTCCAGATCCTGCGCGACCTGTGGATCGACGGGAAGACCAGCTTCAAGGGTCCCACGTACCAGTACGACGACATCAGCTTCTACTCGGGCACCGAGATGGGTCCCCTGATGCCCGTCCAGAAGCCACCCCCGTTCTGGATCGTGTCCAATCCACGCCTGGTCACGGATGCCGCGGACGAGAAGATGGTGCGCACCATGAAGGCCGCGTGCCGACGCATCCTCCGATTCGGCGAGGGCTGGATGACGTGCTGCCGCGCGCAGCACCCTGAGGAGCTCACGGAGCAGCTGGGCTATCTGCGCGACGTGGCCGCCGAGACCGGCGACGACGCGTCGCGGCTGGTGATCAGCTACCAGGTGACGCTCAACATCGGCGACTCGGAGGAGTCGGCGAGGTCCGCGTTCGGCGAGTACATCGGGAAGTACTACCCGGAGCTGTCCAAGGCCATGGACCTGTCCAACTGGGGCCCGGTGGGCACCCCGGAGCAGATCATCGCGTGGTTCCGGACGTTCGCGAAGGCGGGCGTGGACCACTTCATCTGTCGCTTCGGCTCGCTCGACCAGTTCGGGCAGGTGGAGCGGTTCGCGCGTGACGTCCTGCCCGTGCTGCGTGCCGAGGGTGCCACGCTTCTCGCAGGGAGGTAGGCACGATGCCGTCAGAGGGCAAGATCCGCGAGCACGCGGAGCTGATCGTCAACACCTGCTTCACGGTGGACCAGGGTGATGTGGTCACGATCATCACAGATGATGACCACGCCCATCTCGCGCGGGTGGTCGCGGAGGTCGCCGCGGAGAAGGGCGCCTGGCCCGTGATCATGAACAACGAGACCCAGGTGGCGCGCTGCCTGGGCGACACGCTGTTCCCCATGGCGCCCCCCAAGAACCTCCACGACGCGATGCTCGCCGCGGACGAGATCATCATCATGACCAACCTCGAGTGGGCGAACCGCTTCGCCCACGTGAGCGCGGTGAAGGAGTCCTGCGCCAACAACGTCAAGATCGCCAGCGTCGAGGGCGGCATGGGCGACTGGGACATCAAGGTCGGGGACATCCTCGATTCCACCGACCGGGCCGTCGCGGCGATGAAGAAGCTCGAGGGCGTCAGGACGTGCCGCGTGTGGACCCCGGAGGGCACGGACGTGACCGTGTCCATCGCCGAGCGGCCGCCGCTCCAGGTGACACCCATCCGTCAGCGCGGCTGGATGATGGGTCCGCTGCCCCTGTGGGGCGAGGTCGCCTATGCCTCGGTGGAGAACGCCACGAACGGGGTCATCGCGATCACGGGCAACATGCTGGGCATCGGCGTGGACGTGGTGAGCTCGCCCATCTACTGGCACGTGAAGGACGGCAAGGTCGTCAAGATCGAGGGTGAGCGCGACGCCCAGGAGCTGGCGCGCGTGACCGAGGGCGTGCCCAACGTGGACATCGTGGCGGAGTTCGCCTTCGGCACGAGTTCCATCTCGCCCTTCGGATCGCCGTCGGAGAAGGGACGCATCGGCAACGTCCACTTCGCCATGGGCGACAACAAGAACGCCTATCCGGGCGGCCAGAACTCGTGCCGGCTCCACCTCGACGGCGTCGTGCGCAACGCGACGCTGGAGATCGTGGAGGGCGGCAAGGGCGGCTACATCGTGCGGGACGGCCAGTGGGACGTCTGAGCGGCGTGCACGTCGTCCGCCGGGATGACGTCCCGCCCATCGACCTGCCCGGGGGCTCCTGGAGCCGGGTGCTGCTGACGAGAGAGCGTGTGGGGTCCGACGTGGCCCTCGGCGTGTCCAGCTTCGCGCCGGGCACCGCCACGCTCTCGCTCAATCACGCCACCGACGAGCTCGCCTACGTCCTGTCGGGCCACGGCGAGCTGTGGCTGGAGGATGAGGTCGTGGCCTACGGTCCCGAGTCGGCCCTGTTCATCCCGGCGGGGGTCTGGCATGTGGTCGCGAATCCCGGCACCGAGCCCGTGACCATGGTCTTCGCGTTCCCCGGACCGGACTACCCGCCGACCGAGCGACGGCCCGGCTCGAGGCCCGCGGGAGATCACGGCGAGACGAGCGCCTGACGTCCGCAGGAGGGGGATCGGCATGAGCAAGGACGGGCATCCGTGACCATCGATCAGCTCCGCGAGCGCGTCGCGGTGGCCTCGCGGCTCATCGCGATGGAGGGATACACCGACCTCACCCTCGGCCACGTCTCGGCACGGCTGCCGGGCGAGCGGACCGTCTGGATCAAGCGCAAGGGCCTCGCCCTCGACGAGGTGGAGCCGGAGCACGTCATCGCGCTCGACCTGGACGACCCGGACGCGTTCGCCGCGAACCGCGACTACCACCTCGAGTCGGTGATGCACGCGGAGATCTACCGTGCCCGCCCGGACGTCAACGCGGTCATCCACGGACATCCCCTCTATGGCACCGCCCTGGGCGCCACGGACGGCACCCTTCTGTGCATGACCCACGACGCGGTCCTGTTCACCGACGGCCTGGGCATCTACGACGACGGGCCCGCGCTGGTCACTGAGCGCTCCCAGGCCGTCCGCGTGGCCGAGGCGCTGGGCGGCAGGCGGGCCGCGCTGCTGCGCAACCATGGCGTCGTGGTGGCGGGCGAGGACGTCCGATGGGCGGTGCTGACCGCGATCACCCTGGAGCGGGCCATCCGCTTCCAATCGATCGCGGCGACGCTCGGCGGGCCGCTGCCCATCCCGACCGCGGACGCGGAGACGCTTCGCCCCATGAAGTACCAGGAGTTCCTGCTCGACGACTACTGGGCGTCGTGGGAGCGCCGCGTGGCACGCCAGCGTGCCAGCCAGGGAGGTGGTGCCTGATGCGCCTGGACCTGCGCCTGAACGGCGCCCATCGGACACTCGACGTGGAGCCCCAGGAGCTGCTGCTCGACGTGCTCCGGGAGCGCTTGGGGCTGACCGGCGCCAAGCGCTCCTGCGACGTGCAGGTGTGCGGCACCTGCACGGTCCTGGTGGACGGCCAGCCGGTCAGCTCCTGCACCTATCTCGCCGCGGAGGCAGATGGCCGCGAGGTGCTGACCATCGAGGGCTTCCGGGAGACGGAGTCGTTCGCCCGGATCGCGGACGCGTTCACCCGGCGCGCGGCGAGCCAGTGCGGTTTCTGCACACCGGCCATGGTCCTCACCACCCACGCGCTGCTGGAGGAGGGCGCGTTCACGGATGAGGACGCCATCCGGCAGGGCCTGTCGGGGAACCTGTGTCGCTGCACGGGCTACCGCGCGATCCTCCAGGCGGTGGGCGACCTGGCGGGCGTGGACACCCCGGGTGCCGACCACGCGCCGATCGCGGAGACCCCCCGATGACCGTCACCACGCGCCCGCCCGGCACACGCGCCGGGGCCCAGGTCGGCCGCAGCCTTCAGCGCGTGGACGCGGGCGAGAAGACCCGTGGTGAAGCACGCTTCGTGGGCGACATGCGGCTGCCCGACATGCTCTGGGGCAAGGTGCTGCGGAGCCCCGTGCCCCACGCCCGGATCGCGTCGATCGATGTCTCGGCGGCACTCGCGCGCCCGGGCGTGGTGAGCGTGCTCACGGGCGCCGACACCCTCGACATCGACCCCTACTGGGGCCACGCCATCAAGGACCGCCCGATCGTGGCCATCGACGTGGTGCGCTTCCAGGGCGAGCCGGTCGCCGCGGTCGCCGCGGTCGACGAGGCGACCGCCCAGGCGGCCCTCGACGACATCGTGGTGGAGTACGAGGCGCTGCCCGTCGTGGGCACCCTGGAGGACGCCCTCGCGCCGGACGCGACGCTGGTCCACAGCGCGCCCATCCGACCCGGCCTGTTCCACGGTCTGGGCACCCTGCCGCCCCGCGACGGCAACATCTGCTACTCCTACGCCATCGAGCGCGGTGACGTGGCCGGGATCTTCGCGGCCGCGGACATCGTGGTGGAGGGGGAGTACACCTTCCCGGGCATCTACCAGTACGCCATGGAGACACACAGCGTGATCGCCGCCTGGGAGGGCGACGAGGTCACCCTGCACGCCACCTGCCAGCACCCGTTCCTGGTGCGCGCGGAGATCGCCGCGCTGTTCGACATCCCCCTGGGCAAGGTGCGCATCATCGTGCCCTACCTGGGCGGCGGCTTCGGCAGCAAGTCGTACACCAAGATGGAGCCCATCACCGCGGCCCTCGCGCGCAAGGCGGGCCGGCCGGTGAAGATCGTCAACCGGGTGGACGAGTCCATGGCCACCACCCGCCGCCACGGCGCGCGGGCATGGATGCGCACCGCAGCCGACCGGACGGGCCGGCTGCTGGCGCGCGAATGCCGCATCTGGTTCGACACCGGCGCCTACGCCGACAACGGCC
The DNA here is from genome assembly GCA_034436555.1 of Chloroflexota bacterium. Taxonomy (GTDB): domain Bacteria; phylum Chloroflexota; class Limnocylindria; order Limnocylindrales; family CSP1-4; genus JAFMJV01. The sequence goes on from DAOTUU010000035.1 coordinate 20,730, forward strand.
CGCGCGTCACGGCCACCGGCGGCGATTCCGCGCCCGGACCCTACCGCTGGGAGGCGGTCAAGGTGGACGCGCACTGCGTCCACACGCACACCGCGCCGTCCGGGTCGTATCGCGCGTTCGGGGCGTCGCACATCCAGTGGGTCGGCGAGCTCCAGGTGGACGAGGTCGCGCGCCGCGCGGGCATCGACGCGGTGGAGATCAGGCGACTGAACCTGCTCCACCCGGGCGAGCAGGTGCGGCCCGGCGGCAAGCCCCTCGACGCGGACCTCGTGGGCGACATCATCAAGGTCAGCGAGGCGCTCGGCTGGGACCGTGACAAGCCCGCCAACGTGGGCCGCGGCGTGTCCGTGGGGCTGCTGGCGGCGGGTGCCCATCCGGTCTCGAGCGCCATCGTGCGCCTGGAGGCGGACGGCGAGGCGATCGTGCTGGTGGGCTCCACGGAGATGGGTCAGGGCCAGCGGACCGCGTTCGCGCAGATCGCCGCGGAGGTCCTCGCGATGTCCGCCGAGCGGGTGCGCTGCAAGGGCACCGACACCGCGTTCACGCCCTACGACCGCTCCACGGGCGCCAGCCGCTCCACCACGCTCGCGGGCCTCGCGGTCCAGCGCGCGGCCGCGGAGGTGCGCGCGGACCTGCTGGCCATCGCGGCGCGCGTCTGGCCGGATGCGGGCGATGCCATCGAGCTGCGCGACGGGGCCGCCTGGCACGGTGACGAGCACCGGACCTACCCGGAGCTCATCGCCCGGCGCTTCGGGCTGTCCGGCGGCCAGCTCATCGGCGAGGGCGGCGTGCACCCGGAGGGCACCGGCTCCTACGCCGAGGGTCCGGTCTTCTGGGAGGTCTGCATCGGCGCGGCGGAGGTCCAGGTGGACCCCGACACGGGCGTCGTGAAGGTCGCCCGGACCGCCACCATCGCGGACGTCGGCACGGCCATCAACCCGTTGCTCGTGGAGCGCCAGGATGAGGGCGCCACGATGCAGGGCATCGGCAACGCGCTGCTCGAGGAGATGGTGTGGCAGCAGGGCCTGCTCGTCAACGACACGCTCCTGGAGTACCGCGTACCCACCATCGCCGACCTGCCGCCGGAGCAGGTGTGCGTGATCGTGGAGAACGCCGACGGACCCGGCCCGTTCGGCGCCAAGGGCTGCGGCGAGGGCGCCTTCGCCGGGATCATCGCCGCGATCGCCACGGCGGTCGCAGATGCGGGCGTGCCGGTCACCGCCCTCCCCCTCACACCGGAGCGCGTCTGGCGCGCCATCGACCAGCAGGGTCCACCGGCAGGCTGACCCGACCACCAGCGTCACCAACCCACCCCACAGGAGGTCCCAGACATGAGCAGGTTCCAGCGCGTCGCGGTCATGGGCACGGGCACGATGGGCCCGGGCATGGGCGCGGTGCTCGCGCGGGCGGGCATGCACGTCACGCTCTTCGACACGTCGGCGGAGCAGCTCGAGCGGGCGAAGGCGGGCTACGACCTGGCCTGGGGCGTGCTCGACCGGCTGGAGACACCCACGGTCGAGGGCGGCTCGGTCAGCTACTGCGACACGGTCGCGGCGGCGCTCGCGGGGGCCGAGTTCGTGATCGAGGCGATCCCCGAGAACCTGGAGCTGAAGCAGCGGGTCTACGCCGAGTATGAGCAGCACGTGGGCCCCGAGGTCATCCTCGCGTCCAACACGTCGGGCATCCCGGCGACCAAGATCGCGGCGAACCTGGCGCACCCGGAGCGCGTCGTGGTCATGCACTGGTCCAACCCACCCCACCTCATCCCGATGATCGAGGTCGTGCCGGGCGAGAAGACCAGCCAGGCGGCCGTGGACGCCACCATCGCGGTCATCAACGACGTGGGCTACTACCCCTGCCTGCTCAAGAAGGAGGTTCCCGGCTTCGTCGAGAACCGTGTCCTGTACGCGATCATGCGGGAATGCCTCGCGCTCGTGGACGAGGGCGTGGTGGACCTCGAGGAGCTGGACCTCAACGTCAAGTGGGGCATCGGCTACAAGCTCGCGGTGATCCCGCCGATGCACCTCCTGGACATGGCGGGCATGGACATCTACACCGCGGTCGCGAGCTACCTCAACCCGGACCTGTCCAACGCGTCCGAGGTCAGCCCGACGATCAAGAACCTCGTCGCACAGGGCCGCCTGGGCATGAAGACGAAGGGCGGCCTGTTCGACTACACCGACGAGGAGGTCGGGGCACTGCGGGCGCAGCGCGGTGCGGCGCTCGTCAAGGTGCGCAAGGCGCTCAGCTGATCGCGTTCCCCGATCACGCACAGGAGGAGGCGTCCCGATGAAGATCTACCTGCTGGACCTGGGCTCGCTGGTCATCGACCGGTCGGACGTCCTGTGGCACATCGATGTCGGGACGCCGGTGCGCTTCCCGGTGTTCGGGGTCTACATCGACCACCCGGAGGGGAAGTTCATCTTCGACACCGGATACGACCTGGACCACGTCAACAAGGTGCTCCCCTTCGAGCTGCCCGAGCAGTCGCCCGAGCAGACGCTGCCCGCGCAGCTGGCCAAGGTCGGCGTCAGGCCCGAGGAGATCGACTACGTCATCAACTCCCACTTCCACTTCGACCACGTGGGTGGCAACAAGTACCTCACGAACGCCACGCTGCTGACCTCCAAGCTGGAGCTGCGCTCGGGCCTCGTGCCGGAGCCGTTCGAGCGCCTGGGCTACAGCGACCTGTCGTTCTACGAACGCGGCAAGACCAAGGTGGAGTTCCTCGAGGGCGACGTGGAGATCGCCGAGGGCCTCACGCTGTTCGAGACGCCCGGCCACACCATCGGTCACTACTCGCTGCTCGCGGAGCCGGACAACCGCCGCCCGATGATCTTCTGTGGCGACGCCGTGTACACCCAGGAGACGCTGGACCGGATGATCATCGGCGGCTTCCACCTGGACCCCGTCGAGTCCATCAGCGCCATCAAGCGCATCAAGCAGTGGGCCAAGGAGTACGACGCGGAGATCTTCCCGTCGCACGACATGGGCCCCTGGGAGACGTGGAAGCACGCTCCCGAGTACTACGACTGACCCTGACATCCCGGAGGAGACGCACATGAAGCTCGAAGGTCGCGTCGCGATCGTCACCGGCTCGGCCCAGGGAATCGGGCGGGCCATCGCAGACAAGCTCGCCGCCGAGGGCGCCCGGGTGGTCATCGCGGACCTCAACGAGGCAGGCGCCCAGGCTGCCGCCGCGGCGATCCCCGGAGCCACCGCCGTGCGCGCGGACGTGTCCGATGAGGCGTCCGTGAAGGCCATGGTGAAGGCCGCCGTGGACGCCCACGGCAAGCTCGACATCCTGGTCAACTGCGCCGCGATCGTGCCGTTCACACCGTGGGACGAGGTGGACTTCGCGGAATGGCGCCGGATCATGGCGGTGAACCTGGACGGCACGTTCCTGACCAACCGCCACGCCAGCGACGAGATGCGCAAGGCGGGCTACGGCCGGATCGTGAACATCGCCTCGAACGTGATCGTAGCGGGGACGCCCAACCTCGCGCACTACGTCGCATCGAAGGGTGGCGTGTTCGGGTTCACCCGCGCCCTGGCCACCGAGCTGGGTCGCCACGGCATCACCGTGAACGCGGTGGCGCCGGGCCTGACCGAGACGGAGGGCACCCTCGCCTCGCCGCACGCGAACGCGTTCGACTTCGTCCAGTCGCTCCAGGCGATCCCGCGACGCGGCGTCGCCAGCGACATCGCGCCCGCGGTCGCCTTCCTGGTCAGCGAGGAGGCGGCCTGGGTCACCGGGTCCATGCTCGTCGTGGACGGCGGCCACACCCGCCACTAGCCGGCCACTCCGCCACTAGGCGGCCACACCCGCCATCAGGCGGCCACACCCGCCATCAGGAGGATCACGCGATGCCTTCCTTCGAGGTGACCAGCGGCGGTCCGGTCCTCGCGGTCTCGGACTTCAGCGCGTCTCTGGCGTTCTACGTGGACGGCCTCGGGTTCTCCGTCGTGGAACGCTTCGACGACCCGCCGTTCGCGATCCTGTCCCACGGGCCGGTCCGGATCTGCGTGGGCGAGCAGGGCCATCCGGCGCCCGACCTGCCCGACGTGGCGCTGACCGTGCCGGGCGACCCGCTTCGGCCGGGCGCCCGGCTGGTCCTGTGGGTGGATGACGTGCACGCGGTCCATCGCGAGCTCGTGGCGCGCGGCGTGCCGATGGCCAGCGAGCCCTGGTCGCCGCCATGGGGCGGCGGCCGCTTCTTCACCCGCGATCCCGACGGGTTCCTGGTGGAGTTCGAGACCCTGGCGGCCTCGTGACCAGACGGACATGACGACGTACGACCGGGGCGCCGTGTTCACATACACCGGCGGCCCGGTGATGGTGACCGAGCGCACCCGGCAGGGCCTGGGCGACCCGGTGCTGTTCGAGTACGACCCGGCCTACCTGGCGCGCTTCCGGGACGTGGAGCGGATGGTCGGCCAGGTCTTCGAGACGACCGGCGACGTGGTGCTCATGATGGGTGAGGCCATCCTGGGCCTGGAGGCGGCCATCCGCGGCCTGACCCAGCCCGGCATGACCTGTCTGAACCTCGTGTCCGGCATCTTCGGCCACTGGTTCGGGCAGTGGCTGCGGGACCTGGGCGCCTCGGTCATCGAGGTCGCGGTGCCCTGGAACGAGGCGATCGACCCGGCCGCGGTGGAGCGCGCGCTCGCCGACCATCCGGAGGTCGGCCTGGTCACCGTCGTCCAGTCGGAGACCCCGTCGGGCTCCATCAACCCGCTCGCGGAGATCGGACCCATCGTGCGGCGCTCCGGCGCGCTGCTCGTCGCGGATGCCGTGTCGTCGTTCGCGGGCATCCCGGTGCGCCACGACGCCTGGGGCCTGGACATCACCGTGGGCGGGCCCCAGAAGTGCCTGGGGGCGCCGCCCGGCATCGCGTTCGTGGCCGTGAGCGACCGGGCGTGGTCGGCCCTGCGCGCCAACCCGCGGGCGCCGCGCGGTTCGTACCTCTCGCTGCTGGACTGGAAGGACCGCTGGATCGACGGCGGCCGGGTGCGCTTCCCGCAGGTCACGTCCGTGTCTGAGATCAACGGCCTGCACGCGGCGCTCGAGGAGCTGCTCGAGGGTGGCCTGGACGCGTCCTTCGCGCTGCACGCGCGAGCCAGGGATGCCTGCCGCGCCGGCGTCCGGGCGATGGGCCTGGACCTCTGGGTCACCGACGAGCGGGCGGCCTCCCACTGTGTCACCGCGGTGCGGACCCCGGACGGCATCTCCAATCTCGCGCTCATCGACCACATCCGGGCGAGGTACGGCGTGATGCTCTCCGACGGCGAGCACGGCGACCTCACCGAGCGGGTCATCCGCATCGGCCATGGAGGCCAGGCCGCGCGGTCGCTGCACCCCATCGTCGGACTCGCCGCCCTGGGCCGGGGTCTGCGCGACCTGGGCGTCCCGGTGGCGGTCGGCGCCGGACTGGACGCGGCACTGGAGGTGCTGGGAAAGGAGGATGGAACAGGAGCCTGAGGTCATCCGACACATCGCCCGCAGACACAGGAGGCACAACGTGCGCCGTACCGCCATCGCCCTCGCCGCATCCACCGTCCTGCTGATGACATCCGTCGCCGGGGTCACCGCCGCCGAGGGGGACGATCCCCTGCCGTCCTGGAACGACGGCGCGATCAAGGACCGCATCATCGCGTTCGTCGACGCGGTCACCACCCCCGACAGCCCGGACTTCGTGCCGGTCGCGGAGCGCATCGCCGCCTTCGACATCGACGGCACCCTCTGGGCGGAGCGCCCGTTCTACAACGACGCGCTGTTCGCCGCCGACCGCGTGAAGGCGCTCGCCGCGGACAACCCGGAGTGGGCCGACCAGCTGCCCTTCGCACCGATCGTGGCGGGCGATTACGACGTGGTCAACCACATCGCCGCGGTCGACTTCATCCGCCTCATGAACGCGGCCTACGGCGACGCCACCGACCCCGAGTGGGAGAAGGTCGTGGAGGACTGGTTCACCACCACCACCAACGAGACGCTCGGGCGGACCATCGCCACCACGACCTACCAGCCGATGATGGAGCTGCTGGACTACCTGCGCGCCAACGAGTTCACCCCCTACCTGGTGACCGCGGCCGAGGAGCAGTTCATCCGCTCGGTGTCCGACGAGATCTTCAACATCCCTCGCGAGCAGGTCATCGGCAACGAGATGGAGCGGGTCGTGACCACCAACGAGGACGGCTCGCTGACCGTCACCCGCGTGCCGGTGACCGCGATCGCCAACGAGCGCGAGAACAAGGTGCTCCAGATCTTCTCGGCCACCGGGCGCAAGCCGATCCTCGTCGCGGGCAACTCGGACGGCGACTACTGGATGATGAAGTGGGCCACCTCGGACGACGACCCGGGGCTGTCGATCCTGGTCGTCCATGACGATGCGGACCGGGAGTTCGACTACCAGCGCCTGCCCACCCTGGGCGGTGCGGCGCTGGAGTCCGATCCCGAGTGGCTGGGCGTGTCCATGAAGGACGCCTGGTCCACGGTGTTCGCGCAGGAGTAGCACCTTCCCCCGGGCGAGGCTTCGCGCTCCTCCCGCGAGCCCTCGCCCTCCCCTCCTCCCGGAGGCCACCGTCCACGACGGACAGGAGACCCGGCCCATGAGCATCGACGACGGCGCCACCTTCACGTTCACGGGAGGACCGGCCGCCGTGTCCACCCGCACGCAGCAGGGCCTGGGGCGCCCGGTGCTGTTCGAGTACGACCCGGCCTACCTGGAGCGCTTCCGATCGGTCGAGCGACGGGTGGCGCAGACGTTCGAGACCGAAGGCGACGTCGTGATCATGATGGGCGAGGCCATCCTGGGCCTGGAGGCGGCGGCCAAGGGCCTGACCCGGCCCGGCACCAAGGCGCTCAACCTGGTGTCGGGCATCTTCGGAAAGTGGTTCGGTGACTGGCTGCGCGACCTGGGCGCGGAGGTGACCGAGATCGAGGTGCCCTGGAACGCGGCGATCGATCCGGCCGCGGTGGAACGCGCCCTCGCCGCCCAGCCGGACACGGGGCTCGTGGCGGTGGTCCACTCCGAGACGCCGTCGGGGTCCCTCAACCCGCTCGCGGAGATCGGGCCCATCGTGCGGCGCGCCGGTGCGCTGCTCATCACGGACGCGGTGTCGGCGTTCGCGGGCACGCCCGTCCGCCAGGATGCGTGGGGCCTGGACGTCACCGTGGGCGGCCCCCAGAAGTGCCTCGGCGGACCGCCAGGGCTGGCGTTCGTGGCGGTCAGCGACCGGGCGTGGGCGGCGATGCGCGACAACCCGTCGGCACCCCGCGGCTCGTACCTCTCGCTCCTCGATTGGAAGGACCGCTGGATCGACGACGGCCGCCGGAAGTTCCCCCACACCACGTCCGTCGCGGACATCAACGGCACGGACGCGGCGCTCGACCAGCTGTTCGAGACGGGCCTCGACGCCGCCTTCGCCCAGCACCGCCGGGCGGCGGATGCGTGCCGCGCCGGCATCCGCGCCATGGGCCTGGAGCTGTGGGTCCAGGACGAGGCGGCCGCCTCGCACTGCGTCACCGCGGTCACCGCGCCCGATGGCGTGGATAACGCGGCGGTCATCGCCCACATCCGCGCCCGGTACGGCGTGATGCTCTCGGACGGGGAGCACGGGGACATGACCACCCGGGTGTTCCGCCTGGGTCACATGGGTCCGGCGTCTACCTCGCTCCACCCCGTGGTCGCGCTCGCGGCGCTCGGCCGCGGCCTGCGCGACCACGGGGTCCGCGCGGACATCGGCGCCGGTCTGGACGCCGCCCTCGAGGTCCTCGGGGAGCGGCCATGAGGGCGGTCGCGGCCTTCGGGCCGGAGGATGTCCGGCTCATCGACGCCCCCGACCCGGCGGTCGAGGCACCCACGGACGCGATCGTCCGGGTGACCGCGACGGCGCTGTGCGGCGCGGACCTGTTCCCCTACCACGGCCATGTGCCGGGGTTCCTGCCGGGCACCATCCTGGGCCACGAGTTCACCGGGGTCGTGGAGTCCGTCGGGGCGGCCGTCGGGGCCGTGCGTCCTGGCGACCGGGTCGTGTCCAACTCCACGATCTCCTGCGGCGCGTGCACCGCGTGTCGCGCCGGACGATCCTCGCAGTGCCCGGACCGGGCGCTGTTCGGCTACTCCGGCGTGTACCGCCAGCTCCACGGCGGCCAGGCGGAGCGGGTTCGCGTGCCCATGGCCGACCGCGCTCTCAAGGCCATCCCGGATTGGGTGACCGAGGAGCAGGCGGTGTTCGTGGCGGACATGCTGCCCACGGGCTGGTCCGGCGTCCGCCGGGCGGACCTGACGCTGGGTGACGTGGCTGTGGTCGTGGGCTGCGGCACGGTGGGCCTGATGGCCATCCTGTTCGCGGCACGCGTCGCGCGGACGGTCATCGCCGTGGACGGCATCCCCGATCGACGCGCCCTCGCCGAGCGGTTCGGGGCGCGGGCCGTCGCGCCGGACCAGGCAGCGGCGGTCATCGCCGATGCGACCGGCGGCCTTGGCGCGGACGGCGTCATCGAGGCGGCCGGCTCCCCGGGCGCGCTCCAGGCGGCCATCGGGCTCGTGCGCGGCCAGGGCACCGTGTCGGTGATCGGCGCCCATTTCGAGCCGGACTTCCCGCTCGACATGGGGCGCATGTTCGAGCGGGAGCTGACGCTCCGGGTCACCTGGGGCCACGGTCTGGACGACCGGGACCGCATCCTCGAGATGCTCGCCGCGGGCATCATCGACCCCACCCCGGCGATCACCCACCGCTTCCCACTGACGGACGCCGCGGAGGCCTACCGGGTGTTCGACGCCCGCGAGGCGGTCAAGGTGCTGCTCGTACCGTAGCCGGCGGCCCGGGGTCGGGCGGTGTCATGGTCGGGCACCCGCTGTGAGACCCGGACGGATCCAGCGTCGTGCCGCGGGCCACGAGGTTTCGACCATGATCCGCCGACCCGACCTGGTGCAGGCGCTGGAGGACCGGTTCGCGATCGACCACCCCCTCTCCGTGCAGGAGGCGATGCGCGTGTACGAGGAGATGTGGGCCCACGCGAGCGCGATCGGCGCCCTCCCCGGCCCGGATCCCTGGGCCGGCGTCGAGGACGACGTCCGACTCGCGCGCATCCTGGCCTCGTGTTCGCCCGACTCCTAGCCCAGCGTGCAACGGCGCAGGGTTGAACCCGCTGGGCGGGTCTCGGTCAGACGGGGACGGACCAGGCTCAGCGCCGGCGCGACGCGACCACCACGCCGGCCGCCGTCCCTGCCGCCACCGCCGCCGCCAGGGGCGTCAGCGCCCAGGCCAGCAGCGCAAGGTCGGATGCGTCCGGGATGGCCCCCCAGTGCCCACCCGCGTCGAAGAACAGCCGCTCGCTGACGGTCGGCCCGGGCAGCAGCGCGTAGCGCACCGTCGCCCGGTGGCCGTAGCCGTCGGGGAACGCGGGGCCGGGCGCCACGGCCGCCTCGGTGATCAGCGGGTGGATGCGCGGCATGCCCCGGCGGAGCCCCGCATCGGCGGTCTCCGCGCACACGTCCGGGGGGACGGCCGGGTCGCAGGTCACCCGCAGGGGAGACGCCGCGGCGGCCAGCGCCAGCCACGCGCCGCCGATGAGCAGGCCGACCAGCCCGCCCGTCGCGACCCAGCCGCCACCGCGCACCTCAGTGGGGCGCCGTCAGCCGCTCGGTGGCGAGGGCCAGCACGGTCGCCGTGTCCACCGCGGCCGCGAGTCCGGCGGGCGAGGCGAACTGGTCGTACCCTTCGGTGGTGTGGAACGCCCAGCCGCCGGGGCGGCCGACGCCCACGAGGGCCGCGGGCACCACCCGCGTCACATCCCCGAAGTCCGCCGCGAAGGGCAGCGGCGTGGGCGGCTCCACGTACGTCCGGCCCGCCGCCCGGTGCGCCTCGGCCACCACGGCGCGGACGCCATCGTCGGGTGCGATGCCGGGCACCGGGATCCCGGCCTCCCAGTCGGCGGGCACCGCGCTCCGCAGCCACGTCACCAGCTGCATCAGCGCGCCCTCGGTGGGCGCCCACAGCAGGAACCGGGCCAGGAGGCCCACCCCGGTCCGATCCTCCACGTCCCCGTCGAACCGGAGCGTCTCCAGCATCAGCCGCGTGCCGGGCACCTCGATGGCCGCCTCGGCGGCGGCCACCAGGGCGCGCAGCTCCGGGCGTGGCGCCGTGTCCGAAAGGTCCCGCAGCCCGTGCACCCGGGCGGTGTCGCGACGCATCCACGCCGACTCCCGCCACGCGGTGTCGAGGAACTCGGGGTGCGCGTACAGCGCCACGTCGATGCCCCGCCACGCGCCGGCGCGCGCCGAGAGCGCCTTGCCGCCACCGCGCGCCACGGTCCCCGGGGAGTGGATCTCGTCCGCGGGGCAGCCCATGACCACCACCGAGCCGCGCAGCGCGGCTCGGTCCGCAGCGAGCGCCGCCACCGCGCCCACCACGGCCGCGCTGTTGGGGCCGTGTCCGCAGGAGTGGATGGGCACGATGGTGTCCGGCTCCGGGACCGACGGGACCGCGTCATAGTTGGCGACGATGCCCACGGTCCGGCCCGGCAGGTCGCCGCGCAGCGTGGCCCGGAACGCGGTCTCCATGCCCGCGATGCCCGTCTCCACCACGCAGCCGAGCTCCCCCAGCGTGCGACCCAGGAAGGCCGCGGTCCGGTGCTCCGCGTGGGCCAGCTCGGGCGTCGCATGGACCCCCTCGATCACGCGCCGCAGCAGCTCGGTCCGGGCGGCGACTCCCTCCCGGAGGGACGCGTCCCGCCGATCGTCCATCGCTCCGGACCCTCAGGCCGCGAGCCCGGTCGCCCGGGTCCGGTCCACCGCCTGGCGGAACGCCCGACCCACCAGGACCGACACGAGGTGGGTCTTGTAGCCGGCCGATCCGTTCGCGTCCGTGTCCGGCTCCGAAGCCTCGGCCGCCGACTCGCCCGCCGCCCGCAGCACCGCGGGATCGGGATCGTCGGCGCTCATGCCCCGGAGCATCGCCTCGGCCGCGGCGGCGCGGATGGGCTGGAGGCCCACAGACCCGATGGCCACCCGGGCCTCCGCGACCACGCCGCCCACGACGCGCGCCAGCACGGACACCGTCGCGGCGGGCCGCTCATGGAACGCGAACCGGAGATGGGCCATGCCGGCGCCCGCGGGCACGGCGGGCACCTCCACGCGCACCACCAGCTCGCCCGGCTCCAGCGCCGTGGCGTAGGGGCCCAGCACGAAATCGGCGATGGGCACGCGCCGGCGCCGGTCCCCCCGGCCCAGCACGAGGGTGGCATCGGACGCCAGCAGGAACGTCGCCGGATCGGAGTGTGGGTCCGCGAACGCGAGATTGCCGCCGATGGTGCCCACGGTGCGCACCCGGATGTTGGCGACCACGCGCTCCATCTCCGCGATGACCGGCCAGCCGGCGAGCACGATGGGCGAGCGCTCGATCGCCCGGTGGCGCACGCCGCCTCCCAGGACCAGGCAGCCGTCCTCGATCGCGATGCCCTGGAGCTCCGCCACCGGCTTGATGTCGACGAGATGTCGGAACGAGGCGAGGCCCAGCTTCATCAGCAGCAGCAGCTCCGTGCCGCCCGCGTAGATGACGGCCTCGTCCCCCAGTTCCGCGAGGGTGGCGGTCGCCTCCGCCACGCTGTGGACCCGATGCAGCTCGAGCGGCGGCAGCGCGGTCATGACGCGTGGCCCCCGCTCGCCGCGAGCGACGCCATCGCGGCCGCCACGCCCGCGCCGACGTCCACGCTCGCGCCCAGGTCCAGCAGCGCCCGGCCGAGCGCCGCGAGGCCCGCGACCGGCAGCATCGGCCGAGCCGCCTCGCCCATGTGCCCGATGCGGATGAGATTGCCCGCGCCCTGGCCCGCGGAGAGCGCCACGCCGTATCGCTCGAGCACATGGTCGCGCACCGCGGTGTCGGCCACCGTGTCCGGCAGCCTGATCGAGGTGACACAGTCGGCCACCAGCGCCCCCGGCCGCGCCCACACCGACAGGCCCATCGCGACGACCCCGGCCCGGATGGCCGCCGCGACGCGGGAGTGACGGGCCTGGGCGTTCGGGAGTCCCTCCTCGAGCAGCGCGTTCGCGGCCTCCAGCACGCCGTGCAGGTCCGACACGCTGGGCGTGAACGGGAAGCGGCCCTTGCCGTGCCACGTGTCGCGCCAGTCGAGCATCGACAGGAACGACCCGCGGGGTGCCGACGGGTTGGCGTCGATGGCGGCCCACGCCTGCGGGCTCACCGCCATGAGCGACATGCCTGGCGGGCCGCCGAGGCACTTCTGGGGACCCGCCACGAGCAGGTCCAGCTGCCACGCCTCCGCCTTGAGCTCGATGCCGCCCAGCGAGCTGACGCAGTCGACGATGGTCACCGCGCCGTGCCGCCGCGCGATCGGACCGATCTCGCGCACCGGGTTGAGCGTGCCCGAGGGCGTCTCCGAGTGGACCACCGAGACCATCCGGATGTCGGGATGGTCGGCCAGGTAGGCGTCCACCGCGTCGGGCGCGATCGACTCGTCGTAGGGGACCTCCAGCTCGTGGAGATCCGCGCCGATCGCGGCCAGCCAGTAGCCCATCCCCTTGCCGAACACGCCCGACACGAGGTTGAGCACCGGCATGCCCGGCGAGACCACGGACCGGGCGGCCGCCTCCAGGCCCAGCACGGCCTCCCCCTGCATCAGGATGATCTCGTGCGCGGTCGTCTCGTAGAGCGCGGCGACGGCGGCCTCCGCGGCCCGGAAGCGCTCCATGAACGCCGGGTCGTAGTGGTACAGGATCGGGCCGCCCAGCGCGGCCCGGACGCGCGCGGAGACGTCGACGGGACCGGCGGTGAGCGTCAGGTCGGCGGGTCGCATGGCTTGTGCTCCTTTCACCTGGGACGGCTGGACCGGACCGGTCGCCGTCAGCGACTTCCTCGGAGGTAGGGCAGCCCGAGCGCGGATGGCAGGCGCGCATCCCGCACGAACAGCACCAGGACCACGATGACGGAGATGAACGGCAGCATCTGGACGATGTCCACCGGGATCTGGATGCCCACCAGCTGGAGCGCCGTGGTCATGGACAGCGACAGCCCGAACAGCAGGCCGCCCAGCACCGACCACCACGGCCGGCCCCGCGCGAGCATCGCGATGACGATCGCGATGAAGCCCATGCCGTGGGTCACGAACGGCACGAACGTGCCTGCGCCGGCGATCGAGAGATACGCCCCGCCGACCCCCGCCAGCGCCCCGCACATCAGCTCCGCGATCGTCCGGGTGCGCACCACGCTCACGCCCGCGGCGTCCAGCGAGTCGGGACGCTCGCCCGCGGCGCGCAGCTCCAGCCCCCAGCGGGTGCGCCGGATGGCCCACGCGGCGACGGCCACGAGCGCCACCCCAAGGTAGACCACGAGCGGCTGCGCGAACACCGATCCGCCGAGGACGGGGATGTCCCGCAGGATCGGGATCTCGAAGGCGGGGACCTGCGGCAGCCGCGGGTAGGTGCGGGAGTACCAGATGTTGTGCAGGACGCTCGTGGCTCCCTCCGCGGTGAGCACGATGGCGATGCCCACCACGATCTGGTCCAGGCCCAGGCGCACGCAGAACACGACCATCACGAGCGACACGGCCATGCCCGCGAGCGCCCCGGCGGCCATGGCCAGCCAGTAGTCGTTCGTCTGCAGCGCGACCGTGAAGCCCACGAAGGCGCCGCTGATCATGATCCCCTCGAGACCCACGTTGAGGATGCCCGACTGCTCCGCGATGGTCTCGCCCAGGCTCGCGAACAGCAGCGGCACGCCCATCAGGATGCCCGCGGCGAGCAGCGCGGTCAGGAACTCCGGCGTGAACAGGTTCACGCGCCCGCTCCGGCGCGCGCCCGGCGCCGCGGCAGGATGTGCTCGCCGCGCGACCGCCTGGCGGAGATGTACTGGGTCGCGATCATGAACAGCAGCATCAGCCCCACGAACACGAGGATGAAGTCGCTTGGCAGGCCGGCCCGGCGGGTCGCGTAGTCGCCGCCGATGGACAGCACCCCGAAGAACAGCGCGAGCGGGATGAGCGCCAGGATGTTCAGCCGGGCCAGGAACACGAGCGGCACCACCTTCAGGCCGTAGGCCGGGTTCCAGTCGGCGCGCATGAAGCCGAACACGCCCAGGATGTCCATCGCCGCGGCCAGGCCGATGAGGCCGCCCGAGACGAGGAACGCGATGACGATCATGCGCGGCACGTCGATGCCCAGGTGGACGGCCGCCCGGGGGTTCGCGCCCAGCACGTCGAGGCGCGTCCCGAACGACGTCCGGGTCAGCACCAGGTGGACCGCCAGGACGACCACGAGCGCCACGATCACGCCGATGTGGATGGTCGTGCCGGGCAGGTCCCAGAGCATCGCGCCCTCGGGGATGACCGCGGTCTGGGGCACCATCTGGGGCCCCTTGAGCGGTCCCTTCACGAGCATGTTCGCGAAGCCCACGCCGATGAACGACATCATCAGCGTGGTCACGATCTCGTTGAGGCCGTAGCGCGCCTTGAGGATGGCGGGGATGATGGTCCACGCCGCGCCGATCGCGATGGCCCCGGCGGCGAGGACGATCCAGCCGACGACGGGGGGCAGGGCAGTCACGATGGCGGGGCCCAGTCCCGCCACGAATGCGACCGCGAGCAGGTACTGGCCGTCCGCGCCCAGGTTCCAGAGGCTGCCTCGGAACGCGACCACGAGGCCCGCCCCGATGAGCAGGATGGGCACCGTCCGGGTGATCGAGTCCTGGATTCCCGAGGCCCGCAGCAGCCCGCCCTGGAGGATGTCGCGATAGAACGCGATCGGGTCGCGGCCCAGGAGGATGAGCAGGATGGCCGAGGCGAGGAACGCGAGCAGGATCGGGCCCAGGGTGAACGTGAGCTGGCCGACCCAGGTGCGCACCCGGCCTGGCTCGGGCTCGAACACCTCCCCGATCTCCACCGGCGTGACCAGCGCGTGGCGCTCGAGGTCCTCGGCGGGCGTGCGGTCGACCGGGTCGGCAGACGGCGGCTGGCCGGTCATGCGGCGACTCCGGAGGGGGCGCCCGATGCATCCGCGCCCACCAGCAGCCCGCCGATGCGCGTGGCCGCGTCCGGGCCGTTGTCCACCACGCCCGTGATGCGGCCCTCGAACAGGACCGCGACGCGGTCCGACAGGTCGATGAGCTCGTCGAGGTCCGTGGAGATGACGATGACGCCGACGCCCCGCCCCGCGAGCGCCCGGATGCGCTCGCGGACCATCGCGATGGTGCGCACGTCCAGGCCGTGGGTCGGCTTGTTGAACACCACCAGGCGCGGCTCGAACGACAGCTCGCGCGCCAGGAGGGCCTTCTGGATGTTGCCGCCGGACAGCTTGCCGATGGAGGTATCGGGGCCCGGCGTGCGGATGTCGAACTCCCGGATGAGCTCCCGCGCCGTCGCGTTGATGGCCGCCCGGTCGATCGCGCCGCGCCGCCAGAAGGGGGCGTCGCCGATGCGCTTGAGGACCAGGTTGATGCTCACCGGGTAGCGTCCCACGACCCCCTCGTGCAGCCGGTCGTCGGTGACGTATCGCAGGCCGAGACGCTGCCGCTGCGACACCGACAGCCCGGCGATGTCCTGGCCCCGGAAGCGGATGCCGCCCCCGGTCGCGCGGCGCTGCCCCGCGATGACCTCCGCGAGGGCGCGCTGGCCGCTGCCGTCGACGCCCGCGAAGCCGAGGATCTCCCCCTCGCGCACCACGAACGTGGCGTCAGCGATGCCGTGCTGTCCGCGAGCACCCGCGGCGGAGACGCCGTCGACCGCCAGGATGACCGGCCGGTCCCCGAGGTCCGCGGCGCGCGCGCTCGCCGGCTCGAAGCCCTCGCGCAGCTCCGCGATGCCCGCCGCGGCGGCGGCCTCCTCGCCGAACATGATGTGCACGATGCGCGCCTGGAGCCCCTGGGCGGTCAGGCCGCGCAGGTCCTGCGGCCCCAGCTGGCCCACGACGCGACCCTGCTTGAGCACCGCCACGCGGTCGCCGATGGCGATCGCCTCGTGGAGCTTGTGGGTGATGAAGATGATGGCGAGGCCCGCCGACTTGAGGCCCAGCAGCACCTTCTGGAGCTCCGCGATGCCCTGCGGTGTGAGCATCGATGTGGGCTCGTCGAGGATGAGCACACGGGAGCCCTTCCAGAGCGCCTTGATGATCTCGATGTGCTGCTGCTGGCCCAGCGACAGCTGGCCGATGCGGGCTCCCGGGTCCACCGTGACCCCGAGCGTGGCGGACAGCTCCGCCAGGCGCCGCGTCGCGGCGGCCTCATCGAGGACCAGTCCCGGGCTGGACCCGAGCATCAGGTTCTCCAGCACCGTGAGCGTCGGGATGAGGCTCAGATGCTGGTACACCATGCCGATGCCCAGTTCGCGGCCGGCCTTGGGGGAATCGATGCGCACCTCGCGTCCCGCGACGCGGATGGACCCGCTGTCCGGCTGGTAGAGCCCCGACAGGATGCTCATGAGCGTGGACTTGCCGGCCCCGTTCTCGCCCAGGAGGCACAGCACCTCGCCGTGCATCGCCGCGAGCGAGATGCGGTCGTTGGCGACCACGCCCGGGAAGGCCTTCGTGATGGCAGACAGTTCGACCGCGGGGACCGAGGCCCCCGCGGTCGACGCACCCGGACGCACCGGGACGGCGTCAGTCATGGCGCCTGCCAGCCGGACTCGCGACCGTGCCGCAGGTCACCGTGCCCCATCAGCCGTTGATGAGCGCTTCGACGTCCGCCTGGCTGCCCGCCAGAGGAACCGTGATGGTGCCGTCGGCGATGCCCGCCTTGGCGGTCTCGACGGCGGTCCAGGCCTCCGGCGAGATGTGGGGCGTCTGGAGCAGGTGGATGCCGCCGTTCGCGGCACCCAGGGAATACCCGGTGGAGCCGAACGTCCCGGCCGCCAGGTCGGCCAGCGCCTGCACGTACTGGCCGGAGAAGTCCCACAGCACCGAGGACAGCAGGACGCCCTTGGTGTCGATGGAGCTCTTGTCGCCGATGACGTCGATGAACCAGACCTTGTCGGCACCCGCCGGCGGGGTGGCGTTCTCGACCGCCTGGAGCATCCCGAACGACGAGCCGTCGCCCATGCCGAAGATGATGTCCGCGCCGCCCGCGATGACGGTCTCGGTGGTGGTCTTGCCACCCGCCGCGTCACCGTAGCCGGCAGGCCCCACCTGGGCCCACAGGAACTTGAGGTCGGGGTTCACCGACTTGGCGCCCGCCACGAACCCGCCCGACTGCTTGTGCCAGTTGAGGTCGTCCGCGGAGATCACGATGCCCAGCGTGCCGGTCTTGGTGGCGTGCGCCGCGAGCACGCCCGCGAGGTAGCCGCCCTCCTGGCTGTCGGTCTCGAAGTTGGCGACGAGACCGGGCGTGGTCTGGTCCGGCTGATCCCAGACGATGCTGGGGATGCCGTTGTCGCGCGCGAACTGGGACGCCGTGGTGGTGTACCCCGACGCCTGGGCGACGATGAACTGGGCGCCGTCCTCCTTGAGCGAGGCGAGGATCGGTGCCGGGTCGTCGTACCCGGAGCCGGCCGCCTCGATGAGCGTGGCCCCCACGCTCTCCGCCGCGGCCTGGGCGCCCAGGAGACCCTGCTGGTTCCAGCCGAAGTCAGTGGCCGCCTCGGGCGAGATGTAGGCCATCGTGGTGATGGCCGTGCCAGCCGCGGGCGACTGCGCGAACGTCGGCAACGCGGCGACGACGAGCAGTGCGGCTGCCCCCAGGCCTGCCGTCCAGGCCCGGATGCGAGTGGTCCGTCCCTCGGACATCGACTTCCTCCTACCGGTGCGACCGACTGGGGAGCGCCCCGCGGCGCGGGCTCCCGTGACCCGGGTGCCAGGCACCCTTCCCTGGCCCACGATCAGGCGATCGTGTCTGGATCGTCCTCGCCGAAGAACAGCCGTCGGCCGTTCTCGCCCAGGACGCGGTCAGCCAGATCCTGCGGCAGTCCGCTCACGCGCACCTTCGCGAGCTCCACCGCCGGATGATGGAACGGAGCATCCGAGCCGTACAGGACTCGGTCGGGGCCCACGCGCTCGACCGCCTCGCGGATCTTGGCGTGCATGGGCATCCCTGAGGTCTCGAGGAACACGTTGGGGTTCCTCGCCGCCACGTCGATCGCGGCGTTGATGTAGATGATGTTCCCATGACCCATGTGGCCCAGGATGATGCGCGCCGCCGGAAAGCGACGGATCAACTCCTCGATGCTCCACGGAAGCGTGAAGATGGGGTGGCCGCAGTGGATGAGCGCCGGCAGGCCGCGCGCCATGAGCAGCTCGATGACCGGGTGGACCATCGGGTCGTCGGGGTGATAGCCGTCCAGCAGCGGGTGCAGCTTCACGCCCCGGAATCGGGATCCGGGTTCGTCCAGCAGCCGCCGCGCCTCGTCCACGGCCCCCGGCAGGCGCGGGTTGACCCAGACCAGGCCGTACAGTCCGGGAAAGCGGGCCGTGGCCCCGCGGATGAGCTCGTTGTCCGGATGGAACACCATGCCCACGTCGATGCCCTGCTGGCGCATGAGCGCCACGAGACCGGCGTCGTCGGTCGCGACGTTGAAGAGCGGGAACGACCCCACGTGCATGTGGCTATCGAGAATCACATGCGCTAGTATGGAGGCCAGATTGTTGACAGTCAACACACGCAACCCGACCGAGACCCAACCAATCCGCGGGAGAGCCGCCTGATGGACCGGTTCGACAACCTGACGCTCCGGGAACGGATCACGGCGCACCTGCGCGAGGAGATCCTGGGCAACCGGATCGCGCCGGGGACCGTGCTCCAGGAGGTCCCCCTCGCGGAGCAACTGGGCACGAGCCGCGGACCCATCCGCGAGGCGCTGGGTGCGCTCGCCGCGGAGGGGCTGGTGACCATCAAGCCGCGGCGCGGCGCCGTGGTCACGATGCTCACCAAGCAGGAGTTCCGCGAGGCGTACCAGGTGCGCGAGGTCCTGGAGTCGCTCGGGGCGCGCCTGGCCGTGCCCATCATCTCCGCGGACGCGCTGGCGGCCATGAGCGCCGCCATCGGCGACATGGAGCTGGCCGCCGCGCGCCGGGACGTGGACCTGTTCTTCGATGCCAACACCGCGTTCCACGGGGCGCTGATGGACGCCTCGGGGAATCGCAAGCTGGTCCAGATCCACCGGCGGCTGGTCTCCCAGATGGGACCCTACCGGCGCCCCTCCGCGCGCCTGCGCGGCAACCTCGAGCGGTCGATCGCGGAACACCAGGCCATCCTGGACGCGGTCCGGTCGCGCGATGTGGAGCGCGCCGCGGCGCTCGTGCTGGAGCACGTCCGGGTGCCCCAGCAGCGGCTGGAGACGCTGACCGAGGATCAGTTCGCGCGCGATGCCGGGCTGGCTGCGGGCGACGACGCGGACGGGGCCGACCAGGTCGCCTAGGACGCCCCTCGGGCCGTGCCGGGTCGGACCGGCGTCCCTACGCGGGACTGCCCTGGGGCATCGGACCGCCGGTCGGCACGGGTGCGTTCTGGAGCATCATGCCGCCCGCCTGGAGCTCGTCGAGGTCCACGGGTGGCAGATCGACCAGCGAGCCGGGACGCCCGATGAGGTAGCCCTGTCCCGCCGCGAGTCCCAGCTCCCGAACGACCTTCAGCTGCGTGGGCGTCTCGATGCCCTCCGCGATGACGAAGGCGCCCCACCGCTGCGCCAGGTCGCGGAGCGACCGGAGGACGGCTCTCGAGGCGTCGTTGTTGGCACCCTCCTGGACCAGCGCCAGGTCCACCTTCACGATGTCGAACCGGAACTGGGACAGCAGCCGGAGGCCCGCGTTCCCCGCGCCGACGTCGTCGGCGGCGATGCGCAGGCCCGCTCGCTGGAGCTCCGCGAGGTTGTCCCGCAGACGGTCCAGGTCCAGGACCTGCTCCCGCTCGGTCAGCTCCAGGATCACGCGCCCGGGGTCCAGGTCGTGGGCTCGCAGCACCTCGAGGACGCCGGGGACGCTGAAGTCGGCGGCCTCCATCGTGCGCGGCGAGAGGTTGATGGTGACGACGCGGTCACGGGGGATGGCGCGCGCACCGGCGGCGATCGTCTCGAAGCAGGCTGCGTCCAGCTCCACGGTGCGGCCCACCGCCTCGGCCGCCTCGAACAGCGCCCCGGGGTTCGTGAACGGCGCTCCGGGGCCGGGCCGCGTGAGGCCCTCGAATCCCACGACCTCGCCGGTGTGCATGTCCACGATCGGCTGGAACACCGCGCGGAGCGATCGCTCCGCGATGACCTGGGCCACGGCGGCCGCCTGCGCCACGCGCTCCGCGTCGGTCTGGCCCGCGTGGGTCACCGGGTCGTAGGCGAGCACGCTGGCGCGTCCGTGCGCCTTGCCCCATGCGAGGGCGGCGCGCGCATGCTCCAGGAGCTGGTCCCGGTCGTGGGCGGGCCCGGGGAATCCCGCCGCTCCCGCGGTGAAGGCGACGGCCGGGCCAGCGTCACCGACGCGCGTCTTGGCAAGGAGTCGCTGGCCCAGCTGCACGGCGCCCGTCGTGTCCGTGTGCGGGAGGAGCAGCGCGACCTCGTCGCCCCCGATCCGGAAGGCGCGGTCGCTGAACCGGAGGCCGCCGCGGACATGGCGGCCGAGGGTGGCCAGGAGCGCGTCCCCGGCATCGTGGCCCGAGCGCGCATTCACGATCTTGAGGTCGTCGACATCGATCAGCAGCACCGCGAACGGGATGCGGGTGCGCGCCCATCCCGCCATCAGGCGGTCGACCTCCTCGCCGAACGCACGCTGGTTGCCCAGCCCGGTGAGCGCATCCACCAGCTCCTCCGGGGTCGGCGGATGGGCGGCGCGGTCGGGCGCGACCGAGGCGCTGACCTGTGCGTCGCGAGCTCGCAGCGGCGCCGGCGCCGGGGACCGGCGAGCCCACCCGAACCTGCCCCTCCGGGCGGCATTCGGCGATGCGATTCCCCCGTCCCCGACGCCGGACGCGATCGGCCCCGGGAGCGACGAGCCGGTCGGCGCGATCGCCTGCGACGCCGCGGAGGCTGTCGCGACTCCCGACGGGACGCCGGTCGCGGACGGTGCACCGGCGGGCTGTGCGTGGACGGACGGCGCGTAGGCTGGCGGCGCGTAGGCTGGCGGCCGCTGGGCGGCCGGCCGCTGGGCGGGTGCCGCCATGGGGTCGCCCGCGCCCGAGACGGCCAGGTCGATGGGCGGGCCGGACGGGACGGCTGGAGCGGGCCGCTCCGCGGTCGACGTCATCGCCGCGGTCGAGCCCGCACCCTGCACGGCGGGCGCGCCGCGGCGCGCGGGTCGGCGGGCCAGCAGCACGAGCGGCACGGCGAGCAGGGACAGCGCGGCGAGCGCCAGGAGCGCCTGTCGGGAGAGAACGGGCAGGATCCCGGACAGGCCGGTCGCGGCTGGCGACGGACCCGCGTCGGCCCGGCCGTCGGCGGGCTGGATCGCCCTGGTCGCGGCACCGGGGCCGATGAGCGCATCGATCGGCACGCTCGCCACGAGGGCGCCCGCGGCGGTCCCGCCCGCGCGCACCGGCGCCGCGAAGAGGATCGACCGACCGTCCGCGCCGGCATTCTCGATGAGCACGCCCGACCGCATCTCCAGCACCCGCGCGAGGTCCCGATCGCGGCCCGCCAGGAGCGCGGCGGCACCCGCCGGATCCCCGCCCACGGCGACGCGCGCACGGCCCGACGCGTCGATCAGGGCCACCGATCCGGCGTGGTCGGCGAGGGCGGCGTTGACCGCGCCGAGCGCGCCGCGAGCCCTCTGGACGACCGCCGCGGAGGCTCGCGGATCGGCAAGCACGCGCGCGAGCGGTGCGTCGGCGGCGCCACGGGCGACGACATCCTGGCCGCGCACGAACGCATCGGCGAGCATGCCCGCGGTGGCCGCGTCGGTGGCATCAGGTCGCGAGCCCGGTGGGGCCAGGGCCACGCTCAGGAGCGCCGCGCCCAGGACGATGGGCAGGATCAGCAGCAGCAGCAGCGGCAGTCGGCGCGCGGCAGCAGGCGCGGGAGACGCGGTCGTACGTTGGGATGCGGGCGGATTCCCGGGCTTGGCGCGCGATCGCACCTTCGAACGCTCCTCTCGGTCGGGGCGTGGCAGGGAGGTCCGAGGCATCACACCACGCCCGGGGGCGCCCGACGATGGGCCGGACGTCCCAGATGCCTGCGCCGATCCGGGGGTACCGATGGCCCAGGGGCCCAGTCCAGCGGTCGCCCCGACGCGCGACGCCCCCCGGCCGTCGATGGTCCCCGACGGTGGCGGACAGCGACGGGCGGGTGATCCGCGCCATTTGACAGCCCGCGCCATTTGACAGCCCGAGCGGGCTCCCTCCACAATGCGGCCGTCCCGGGGACCATGCGGGACCCAGATTTGCCTAGATTCTCCGCACCTCGATAGTCTCCAAGGAGTTCGGATGCCCCCGGAACGTCCCGCGCCAACCGGCGCCGACCTCCTGTCCCTGGGGCCCGCCAGTCGCCTGGTGGGGGTCGATCCCGACACCCTCCGACGCTGGGCGGACGACGGGCGGGTCGATGTGTCCGTCACACCCGGCGGGCACCGCCGCTTCCAGCGTCGCTCCCTGGAACGGCTCCTGCGTGCCGGCACGGACGAGCGCCCGACGCTCGCACGCCTGGGGGGGACGCCGCAGCGACTCACCGCGGCGTATCGCCGGACGTACCGGACCACGCGAGCCGCGGTGCCGGACCCGGTGCGGGCGGTCCCCGAGGACGACCGACCGGCGTGGCGGGACTCCGGGCGCGACCTGGTGGCCGCGCTGGTGCGCCATCTCGACGCCTCCGATGCGCACGAGCGGGCGGCGGCGCTCGCGGAGGCGTCTCGGGGTGCGGCGTCCCAGGGTGCGCGCCTGGCCCGTTCAGGCAGCAGCCTGACCGACGCCGTCGCCCTGTTCGTGGCCGCCCGCCAGCCGTTCCTGAGCGAGATCGGCAGCCTGGGCAAGCGGCGCGCCATGGATGCCCGGCAGCTGGCGGACCTGTTCAGCGCGGCGTCCACTGCGCTGGATGCGTGCCTCCTGCGGTTCATCGAGGGTCACCGCTCGGCGACCTGACCGCCACATCCCCAGTCCCCCCAAGGAGATCGAACCCGTGCGTTCCCACCCTGCCCGCCTCGTCGCGGGCATCACCGCCGTGGCCCTCACGCTCGTGCCGGCGACCATCGTCGCGCAGAGCCCTGCCGGGTCACCGACCGCCGGATCGCCGACGGCCGCGTCGCCGGCCGTGGCCATCACCGTCACGGACGCGGACGGCAACCCCGTGACGATCGGCGACACCTCGAGGGTCGTGACCCTGGGTGGCGTCATCACCGAGACCGCGTTCGCGCTCGGCGCCGGCGACCAGATCGTGGGCGTCGACGCATCGAGCACCCAGGCCCACGACCAGGCGTCCACGAGGACGGTCGTGCCCTACTACCGGATGCTCTCCGCGGAGCCCGTGATCGCGCTCGGCCCCACGCTCGTGCTGGGCACCGATGAGGTCGGTCCGGCCGATGTCGTGCAGCTCATCAGGGACGCGGGCGTGCCGACGCTGCTGCTGCCCCAGGAGCTGACCACGGACGGCACCGTCGCGCTCATCACCGCCGTGGGCCGGGCGCTCGGTCGGGACGCGGAGGCGGCCGCGCTCATCGAGACCCTCCACGCCGACCTGGCAGCGGCCAGGGACCTCGTGGCGGGCGCCACCGCGTCGCCCACGGTGATGTTCCTGCTGCTGCCGCCGGGCGCCCCCCTGCTCGTGTCGGGCACCGGCACCGAGGCGGACACGATGATCGGCCTCGCGGGGGCCACCAACGCGGTCAGCGCGTTCCCCGGCTACGTGCCGCTCACGCCGGAGGCCGCCGTCGCGGCCGCGCCCGAGATCATCCTGACCACGACCGCCTCGCTCGAGGCGGCGGGCGGCATCGACGGGCTCCTGGCGCTGCCCGGGATCTCGGACACGCCGGCGGGCGCGGCCAGGGCGATCGTGGCGATGGACGACCTGGAGCTGCTCAGCTTCGGCCCGCGCACCGGCCAGGCGATCGCCGCCCTGGCGGTCCAGCTGCACCCGGAGCTCGCCCGGTAGCCGGGCGACGCCACGCCGCGTCCGGGACGAGAACCACCTGAGCGGTCCGGCGCCGGTCCCCGCGGCCGGCATCCCCGCAGCTCGACGGGTCGCCGCCATCCGGCGGCGGCGCGTCGGCATGCTCGTCGTGGCCCTGGTCCTGGCGATGGCCCTGTCGCTCGCGCTGGGTGCCGTGACCATCGATCCGGTGGCCATCGTGGGCATCCTCGCCGACCGGCTGGGGCTCACGGGTGTCTCGACGTTCGAGCCGCAGCAGGCATCGGTGCTCACCGGGATCCGGCTGCCTCGGGTCGTGCTGGGAGCGCTCGTGGGCGCAGCCCTGGGCCTTGCCGGTGCGGGCATGCAGGGCCTGTATCGAAGCTCGCTGGCGGACCCCGCGCTCGTGGGCATCGGCGCGGGCGCAGCCCTGGGCGCCGCGATCGGCATCGTGGTGGCGCTCCTGGCGGGCGCCGCGGCCGTGTCCGGCGTCACCGCGGGCGGCAGCGACCTGGGGATCGCGGGAACGCTCGCACCGGTGCTGCTGGCGATCGCGGGTGCGGTGGTCGCGAGCGGGCTCATCCATCGCGTGGCGTCCGCGTCCGGCCGGACCATCGTCGCCGCGATGCTGCTGGGCGGCATCGCGCTCGATGCCCTGTTCGGGGCGCTGACCGGACTGGTGGTGCTGGCGACGCGCAATCCCCAGCTGCGTGACGTCTCGTTCTGGACGCTGGGCGGCCTGACCGGCGCCACCTGGCGGGCCGTCGCGATCCTGGTGGTGGTGCTCATCCCGGTGGTGATGCTGCTGTGGCGCGCCGGTCCGGGCCTGGATGCGCTGTCCCTGGGGCACGCGGGCGCGGGTCATCTGGGCGTGGACGTGCGGCGCCAGGCGCGCCTCGTGCTCGTGCTCGTCGCGGTCCTGGTGGGCGTGGCGGTCAGCCAGGCGGGGGTCATCGCGTTCGTCGCGCTCGTCACGCCCATCGCGGCGCGCCGGCTGCTCGGCGCCTCCGCCCGCTCCGTCGTCGTCGGGTCGGCGCTCCTGGGCGCCACCGTCCTCGTGCTCGCCGACCTCGTGGCCCGGATGGTCGTGTCGCCCGCGGAGGCGCCGGTCGGGCTGGTCACCGCGATCGCGGGTGCGCCGATGTTCCTGTGGCTGCTGATGCGCGACCGGGGGGCACTCGCGCGATGACCCTGCGTGCGTGCGGCGTCGTGGTGCGGGCGGGCGGCGCGACCCTGCTCGAGGGCGTGGACATCACGGTCGAGGCGGGCGAGGTCGTCGCGATCGTGGGCCCCAACGGCGCGGGCAAGTCGACGCTTCTCCGAGCGCTCGCCGGCGACCGGCCGGTCGACGCGGGATCGGTCGAGATGGACGGTCGTCCGCTGCGGTCCTGGTCACTCGCGGAACGGGCGCTCCGCCGCGCGGTCGTGGGCGCCGACGACGAGCCGGTGTTCTCGTGGCGGGTCGCGGAGCTCGTGACGCTCGGCCGGATCCCGCAGCACGGCGGGAACCCGGGTCCGCGGGACCACGCCATCGTGGCCCGGCTCCTCGCGGACGTTGACGCGCGGCACCTGGCGGACCGGGTCCACGCCACGCTGTCGAGCGGCGAGCGGCAGCGGGTCGCGCTCGCGCGGGCCCTCGCCCAGGTCTGGCCAGCCGCCCTCGCGCCCGAAGTCCCGTGGCCGGGGCCCGGATCGCGCACGGTGGACCCGGCCCCGGCCTGGCTGCTGCTGGACGAGCCGACTTCGAACCTGGACCTGCGCCACCAGGCGATGACGCTCCGACTGCTGCGCGCCCGGGCGGCACAGGGCGCGGGCGTGCTCATCGTGCTCCATGACCTCAACCTTGCCGCCGCCCATGCGGACCGCATCGTGGTCCTCGCCGCGGGTCGGGTCGCCGCGGTCGGCGCTCCGGACGAGATCCTCCGGCCGGAGCTGCTGGATCGCGTGTTCGAGGTGCCGATGCTCCTCCTCCGCCATCCTGACCTGCCCCATCCGCTGGCCGTCCCGGCGCCCGAGGGTTGACGCCCTCGCGGCTGGGTGGGTCGACCGTCGGGGTGATGGGTCGGTCCGACCGCCGGGGCTCCGGGGGCGGGCGGGGCTCCGGGGGCGGGCGGGGCGCCGGGTGGTCCCCCGCCGGCCCGCCCGCGCCCTACCATGGACGTGACATGACCCGACGATTTCGATTCCGCCAGGTGGACGTGTTCACCGACCGACCGCTCGCGGGCAACCCGCTGGCCGTGTTCCCGGAGGCCGACGACCTGTCCGACGACGAGATGCAGGCGCTCGCGCGCGAGATGAACGTCAGCGAGACGGTGTTCGTCCTCTCGCCCACGCCGCAGGGCGCGGCCGAGGGGGCCGCGTACCGCCTGCGCATCTTCACGCCGGGCATGGAACTGCCGTTCGCGGGCCATCCGTCGGTGGGCACCGCGTGGCTGCTCGCGACGGAGGGGCGCTTCCCGGTCCAGGCGCCCGTGACCACGGTGCACCAGGAGCTGCCCATCGGCGTGCTGCCGCTCTCGATCGCCGTCGGCGCGGGTGACCCGCCGGTCATCGGCGACGTGACCATGACCCACGACGTCCCGGAGCGCTACCACGACCTCGATGACGACGAGACCGAGGAGCTCGCCGAGGCGCTGGAGGTCGCCGCCTCCGAGATCGGCTGGCCGGCGATCGCGCGGACGCGGGGACGCGGACGCGGTCTGCCGGCGACGCCCGCGGTCATCTCCACGGGCCTGCCGCACCTCATCATCCCGTTCCGCGACCGTGCGGTGATGATGGACGTGGACCACGAGCGCAGGGCATACGTCGCCGAGCTGACCGACGCCTACGACTGCGACAGCGCGGCGCTCGTCGCGCCCGGGTCGTCCGGTGCCATCGCGGGTGCGGAGGTGAGCGTCCGGCTGTTCGACTCCGCCTCCATGCGCATCGAGGCGGATCCGGCGACCGGTGCCGCGGCCGGCCCCATCGCGGTCTACCTGGGCCAGGTGGCCGGCTGTCGGGACATGACGTTCCGGGTGGTGGTCGAGCAGGGGGCGGAGCTGGGGCGGCCCAGCCGCCTCGTGGCCGAGGCCGACTTCGACGACCACGGACGCGCCGTCGCCGCCCGGGTCGCCGGGTCCACGGTCCCGGTCATCGAGGGCTGGGTGACGCTCCCGTGACCCGTCCGCGCCCGGAGGAGGCGCAGCCGCCCGGGCCATCGACCCCCCAGGCGGAGGAGCGGACGCCAGGTGCGCTGCGCCCCGTGCAGGGCGAGTCGGTCGCGGCCGCGGTCGGGTCGTTCATGGCGGGCATCGAGCAGCAGGTGTTCCAGCGTCGACCGCCCGCCATCGAGCTCGTGCGCGAGACGCAGCCCGTGCGCGGCACCAGCGGCGAGGGCCTGGAGATCACGATCAGCCTGCCCGGACCGACGCGCCCGGATCCGTGAGCGCGGCCGATCGGGTACCCTGAGGCCTCCCGGCCCGCGGTCCGCGGCGCCGGCACGCGAAGGAGAGCCCGTTGCCCAAGCAGTACGACCGCCCGTTCGCCCAGACCGTCGACGCGTCGAAGACGTACACCGCCACCATCGCCACGACCGCCGGCTCGATGACCGTCCAGCTGTTCCCCAAGGACGCGCCGCGCACCGTCAACAACTTCGTGAACCTGGCGCGCGAGGGCTTCTACGACGGCGTCATCTTCCACCGCGTCATCAGCGGCTTCATGATCCAGGGCGGCGATCCCACGGGCACCGGGCGCGGCGGACCGGGCTACCGCTTCGATGACGAGCCGGTCAAGCGACGCTACCTGCGCGGCACGCTGGCGATGGCGAACGCCGGACCGAACACGAACGGGTCGCAGTTCTTCGTCATGCACGCCGATTACTCGCTGCCCCCGAACTACACCATCTTCGGCAAGCTCAGCGAGGGCGAGGAGATCGTGGACGCGATCGCCACCGCGGCGACCGGCGCCCAGGACCGGCCGGTGGATCCGGTGAGCATCACCGGCATCACCATCACGGAGGCCTGAGCGTCGTCCCGGAGTCGAGGAAGGGCGCCCGGCCATGTCGCCGGACGCCCTTCGGTGCGGCCGAGGTGATCGGGACCTGGCCGGTGGGAGCGAGCGATCGTCGCTCCGGAGCGTGCCGGAGGCTCATGAGAGGGGCCTGAGAGCAGGCACCGTCATGGCCCGCGCGGCAGCCACGCGCCGCGCGGCTCGCCGTGCAGCTCCCCCTCGCGCATCACGACGCGGCCGCGCAGCACGGTGAGCACCGGACCGCCGCGCGTGGCCATGCCCTGGAACGGGGTCACCGACGCGCGCCCGTGGAGCGCGTCCTCTTCGATGCGCCCCTCGCGGTCCGGGTCCACCAGGACCACGTCCGCATCCGCGCCCACCCCCAGGTGGCCCTTGCGCGGCCACAGTCCCCAGGCACGCGCGGGTCCCTCCGACGTGGCCCCCACGAGCCGCTCCAGCGTGATCCGCCCAGCGTGGACTCCGTGCGTCAGGAACACCGCGAGGGATGTCTCCACCCCCGCGTATCCCGACACCGACCGCCAGATGTCGTCGTGGAGCTTCTCCTCGCGGGTGTGCGGCGAATGGTCCGTGGCGATGCTCGTGACGGCGCCGCGCGCGAGTCCGTCCAGCAGCGCGTCCGCGTGCCCCTCCGCGCGCGCCCGGATGGGCGGGTTGATGCGCATCCGGGCGCCCAGGCGGGGCATCTCCTCCGCGCCCAGGAAGCAGTGCTGCGGTCCCACCTCGCAGGTGATGTCGGCACCCCGCGCCCGCCACGCCTCCACGGTCGCAAGCCCCTCCGCGGAACTGAGGTGGAAGATGTGGATGGGACACCGCGTGCGCAGCGCGAACAGCGCCATCCGGCCCACCGACTCCTCCTCGGCGAGGGCGGGCCGGGCGTCCAGGTGGGCGAGCGGGTCGGTGCGACCGGCTGCCCGCACACGCGCCGTGTGGTGCGCCACGATCGCGCCGTTCTCCGCGTGGAACCCGAGCCGCATGCCGAGGTCGCGGACCGTCGCCAGCGCGTCCAGGATCGCGCCGTCGGAGGGCGCGTCGATGCCGCCCGTGGTGGGTCCCAGGAACGCCTTGAAGCCCACCACCAGGCCCGCCCGTGCCATCGGCGCAAGGGCATCCCGGTTCGCCTCGGTGACCACGCCGATGAGCCCCACGTCGCACCAGCTCGCACCCAGGGCACGCGAGCGCTTCAGCCGCGCGTGGCCCACGGAGTCGGTCGGCGGGTCGGTGTTGGGCATGTCCAGGACCGTGGTCACGCCCCCCATCACCGCCGCATGGCTCCCGGACCCGAAGTCCTCCTTCCAGGTGAAGCCCGGGTCGCGGAAGTGGACGTGCCCGTCCACGATGCCCGGCATCACCAACAGGCCGCCGGCGTCCACGGTCTCGCGCGCCGCGACGCCGACGGACCCGGGTGCCAGCTGGGCCACGATCCGGCCATCGCGGACCGCGAGGTCCATGCGCCTCCGGCCGATGGACGACACCACGGTTCCGCCGCGGATGAGCAGGTCGGCGGCGAGTGGCATGGTCGGTCCTCCAGGCGCGCGAGGGGCGGGCGCTCATCGTATGCCGCCAGGCGCGCCGAGGGACGGGCTAGACTCGCCCCACCGCCCCACCGCCCCACCGCACGGAGTTCCCGATGATGCCCTCCCCCCGACGCGGTCTCCCGACGCTCGTCGCCGCATCGGTCGCGGCCGCGCTTGCCCTCGCGGCTCCCGCCGTCGCCCAGAGCCCGACACCCGGCGAGGGTCCGTCCGCGCCTTCGGGCACCTGCTTCCTCGTGGAACCGGGCACGACTCCGCCGCCGCAGCCCAGTCCCGGACCCAGCGATCCGCCCCCGGCCGTGCGGGAGGGCACGATCCCGGCGGCCGGCGGACGGCTCACCCCCGGCGAGACCTATCAGGACTGGTCCCTGGGACCCACCCTCACGTTCACGGCGGGTGGCTGCTGGGCGGCCACACCGGTCGATGCGGGGTTCGGGCTGGCGCTCGTGTGGGGCGGCGAGCCGTCCCCCTCGGTCCTGTCGCTCACCGACTTCCAGGGACTGGTGTTCCAGGACCCCTGTCTCGCGGCGTCCGAGGAGACCCTCGCCATCGACGCCACGCCCGAGGGGATCATCGCGGACATCAGCCAGAACCCATCGCTCATCGTGTCCGCGCCGGTCGTGGCGGATCTGGGCGGCCTGCCGGCCCTGCGCGTCGAGGTGGCCACCCAGTCGCCCATGGCCTGCGAACTGCCCCGGACCTGGATCTGGGCGTCACCGGGTGGGGGCGGGTTCGTCCTGGAGGACGGCGAGGAGGCCACGCTCCTGTTCGCCGAGCTGAACGGGAGGACGCTCGTCGCATCCTGGGAGACCTATCTGGGCGGGGACTTCGAGACGTTCTCCGCGGAGGCGGAGGCGCTCCTCGACACGCTGACGGTCGATGCCTCCACCGACGACTTCGACCCCACCGCCACCTTCCCGCCGCGGCCCAGCCCGCGACCGGTCCCCTCCGACGCGTCGGAGACCCCCGACACCTCACCCGCCGGACGGGTCATCTGAGCGAGTCTCCGCGGACCCTTCCCGCGGACTGACGCCGGGAGGCGGACGGACGAGACAGGATGGGCCATCCTGTCTACGATAGGCTGCGTTCTGTATCCATCAAGGGAGTCCTCCATGCGCCGCCTCCCGGTCGCCGTCGTCGGCTCGGGGAACATCGGGACCGACCTGCTCAAGAAGCTGCTGCGCTCCCCGGTCCTCGAGCCCGCCGTCATGGTCGGCATCGACCCCGCGTCTGACGGACTCGCACGGGCGCGCAGCGCCGGCGTCGAGACGACCGCGGAGGGGGTGGACTGGCTCCTGGCGCGGGCGGACCGCTACGCCATCGTGTACGAGGCGACGTCCGCCGCGGTGCACGCGGAGAACGCCCCGCGCTACGACGCCGCGGGGCTGGTCGCGATCGATCTCACGCCAGCCGCCGTGGGGCCTGCGGTCGTGCCGCCGGTCAATCTGCGGGCGCATCTGGAGCTGCCCAACCTCAATCTCATCACGTGCGGTGGCCAGGCGACCATCCCCATGGTCGCCGCGGTGGCGCGCGTGACGCCCGTCCCCTACGCGGAGATCGTGTCCACGGTCGCGTCGCGCTCGGCGGGCCCGGGGACCCGCGCCAACATCGACGAGTTCACCGAGACGACGGCACATGGCCTGGAGACGATCGGCGGTGCGGGCCGCGGCAAGGCGATCATCATCCTCAACCCCGCCGATCCGCCGATCCTGATGCGCAACACCGTCTACTGCGCGCTGGGCGCGGATGCCGACCAGGCCGCGATCTCGGCGTCGGTGGCCACGATGGCCGCAGAGGTCTCCACCTACGTGCCGGGCTACCGGGTGAAGGGAGTGACGTTCGATGACGGTCCGTTCCACACGCCGGCGGGCGAGGCGGCCGGTCGCGTGTCGGTGTTCCTCGAGGTGACCGGCAACGGCGACTACCTGCCGCCGTTCGCGGGCAACCTGGACATCATGACGGCCTCCGCGGTCCGGGTCGGCGAGACGCTCGCCGCCGCGCGGTTCGGGGTGGCGGCATGACCGGACCGTCGACGTCGCTGCCCGACGCGCCGCCGGCCTCGCCGCGCACCTTCCGCCTCACCGATTCCACGCTGCGCGACGGGTCGCACGCGCTGCGACACCAGTTCACCCCGCAGCAGGCGGCCGCGATCGCGGGCGCCCTGGATGCTGCGGGCGTGCCCGTCATCGAGATCAGCCACGGCGATGGGCTGGGCGGCTCGTCGTTCAACTACGGGTTCTCCGGGACCGACGAGCGGGAGCTGCTGCGCGCGGCGGCGGCGGCGGTCAGCCGGGCTCGGCTGGCGGTCCTGCTCATCCCGGGCATCGGCGTCGCGCGGGACCTCCACGAGGTCGCGGAGATCGGGGTGGGCATCGCGCGCATCGCGACGCACTGCACGGAGGCGGACATCAGCGTCCAGCACCTGCGCACCGCGAAGGACCTGGGCATGGAGACGGTGGGCTTCCTGATGATGTCCCACATGCTGGAGCCCGACGGACTGCTGGCCCAGGCGCGCATCATGGAGGACGCGGGCGCGGACACCATCTACGTGGTCGACTCCGCCGGCGCCATGACCACCCATGACGCACGCGCGCGGGTGGCCGCGCTGAAGGCCGGGCTGCGACCCACCACGCTGGTCGGCATCCACGCCCACAACAACCTGAGCCTCGCCGTGGCCAACACCATCGGCGCCCTCGAGGAGGGGGTCGACCACGTGGACGGCTGCTCCCGCGGCCTGGGCGCGGGAGCCGGCAACTGCCCCACGGAGGTGCTCGTCGCGGTCGCGGACAAGCTGGGCTGGGCCACGGGCGTGGACCCGCTCCGGATCATGGACGTGGCGGAGGACGTGGTCCGGCCGGTGATGCCGCGCGAGCAGATCATCGACCGGCCGGCGTTGACGCTGGGCTACGCGGGCGTGTACTCCTCGTTCCTGCTCCACACGGAGCGCGCTGCGGAGCGCTACGGCGTGGACCCGCGGGAGATCCTCCTGGAGCTCGGTCGCCGGAAGGTGGTGGGCGGCCAGGAGGACATGATCGTGGACGTCGCGATGGAGCTCGCGCGGCGCTCCTGACGCCCGACGCTCAGGAGGGCACGACGTCCGAGACGAATCCGGCGCAGCGATTGGCCACGCCGCCGTCACGCTTGGCGTGGTAGTCCACGAGGATGGTGCGCGTCCCCTGCACCGATGCATCCGCGCGATACCAGATCAGCCTCAGGGCGAGCCGGAAGGGCCGCTTCGGCTGGTCCTTGGGGCCGAACGTGGTGAGACCGCCGGGCAGCGTCGCCGCATGGGCGGAGGTGGCGCCGCCGCTGATGAGGGCTCCCTTGCGGACGGTGACCCACGCATGACCGATCTTGTGCTGGATGATCGGCCGGTAGCCCACCGAGCGGACGGACGCGCTCGTCCCCTTGATCTTCACGGGGTTGCGCAGGCGGATCCCGGTGAGGTACGTGCCGCCGGCCGTGCCGCCCCCGTCATAGGAGCAGTCCGCCGCGGGGTTGGATGCGCTGTCCTTCAGGGTCCAGGTGCCCGGCGAGCCGGTGTGTGAGACCTGATGGTCGGCCAGGGCGGCGCCGCTGGGCAGGGCCAGGGCGGCGATCGCGAGCGTGGTGACCGCGAGGGGGCGGAGCGAGGGGCGCAGGGGGCGGAGCGAGGGGCGCATGAGCGGTTCCTCCTGTGGATGACCCGGCCGGGGGACCGGGGTCTCGATCCTACTCCCATTCCGGCGACGGGTGCGTCGGCGTCAGGCCTGGAACGGCTCCGCGGCGCGCGGGTAGCAACCCATGACGCGCACGTCCACGGCGGCCGCGCGCAGGGCCTCCAGCGCAGGCGCCGCTGCGGGCGCTGCGAGGTCCGCATCGAGATCCATCCAGAACACGTACTCCCAGGCGTGGGAGCGGCTCGGCCGCGACTCCAGCTTGGACATGTTCAGGCCATGGTCCGCGAGGACCCCCAGCACGCGATGGAGCGTGCCCGGCTCGTTGCGCACCGACACGAGCAGCGTGGAGCCGGGCGTGCCGCTGGCCCGATGGACGCGCGGCGGCGCCTCGCGGTCCGGCCGGGTGAGGATGAGGAAGCGCGTGCGATTGCGCGCCTCGGACTGGATGTCCTCTGCGAGCACCTCCAGACCGAACAGCGCGGCGGCGCGTGGCGAGAGCACCGCCGCCGACCCGCGCTCGTCGCGCTCGCGGATCATCTTCCCCGCTCCGGCGGTGTTCGTGGACGCGAGCAGGCTCCACGGGCGCGTGCGCAGGAACGCCTCCGCCTGTCCCAGCGCCTGGATGTGCGAGTAGACCCGCTCGATCCCCTCGATGCGCTCGCCCGGCAGCGCCGCGAGGCACAGCCGGACCGGCACGATCACCTCGCCCACGATCCGCAGCCGGGACTCGGCGAGCAGGTCGTAGTTCTCGCGGACCGTGCCGAACAGGACGTTCTCGATGGGCAGCACGCCCGCGGGCGCCCCATCCGCGTCCAGCGTCACCGCGACGTCCCGGAACGTGGGCACGGGCGCCGCCACGACCGAATCGCCGAACGCGGCGAGGACCGCGTCCTCCGCGAACGACCCGGGCTCGCCCGGGAAGATGACCACCGGGCGGTCGTGGGACATCGTGGGCCTCAGCGACGCGCGCCAGCCGGCGCCGAGAACCAGCGGCCCTCCGGCGACTGCGGCTCCGCCCCACCCTTCCAGATGGCGTACTCCAGGGAGTCCACGAGGGCGCCCGCGGATGCCGCGATGATGTTGCCCGCGGAACCCATCGTGGACCAGGTCCGCTCGCCCAGGGCAGAGTCGATGACCACCCTGGTTCGTGCAGCGGTGGCCGCCGTGGAGCCGTCCAGGATGCGCACCTTGTAGTCCACCAGATGCACGCCGTCGAGGCCCGGGTAGAACGCGCCCAGGGCCTTGCGCAGGGCCGCGTCCAGCGCGTTGACCGGACCGTTGCCGTCCGCGGCGGTGTGCAGCACCTGGCCACCCACCTCCACCTTGACGGTCGCCTCGGCCAGCAGGTCGCGACCCTCGCGCTGCTCGGAGAGCACCGTGAAGTCCACGATCCGGAACGGCGCGGCATAGTCGGGCGTGCGGCGCCGGATGAGCAGCTCGAAGCTGGCCTCGGCGCCCTCGAACGCGAGGCCCTGGGCCTCCAGCTCCTTGATGACCTGTGACAGCACGCGCGGGTCGACCACGCCGTCCAGTCGATGCCCCAGCTGCTCCGCGCGGATGCGCGTGTTCGCGCGGCCACCCAGCTCTGACACCACGAGGCGCGATTCGTTGCCCACGAGGCCCGGGTCCACGTGCTGGTAGGAGCGCTCCACCTTGGCCACCGCGGCACCGTGGACGCCACCCTTGTGGGCGAACGCGGAGCGACCGACGAAGGGCTGCCACTCGCTGGGGTCCACGTTGGCGATCTCCGCCACGCCGCGCGACAGGGAGGTCAGCCCCGCCAGGTCGCCGCCACCGACGGGCAGCAGCGGCAGCTCCGTCTTGAGCGCGAGGTTGGCGAGGATGCTCACCATGTTCGCATTGCCGCAGCGCTCGCCGTATCCGTTGATGGTGGCCTGGACGTGGCGCACCCCCGCCTGGACCGCGGCGATGGAGTTGGCGACCGCGAGCTCGGCGTCGTTGTGGGTGTGGATGCCCCAGGTCACCGCGGGTGCGTCCTGGTCGCCCTCCAGGGCCGCGCGCGTCGCGGTCAGGATGCGCACCAGCTCGTCGGTGAGCGTGCCGCCGTTCGTGTCGCACAGCACGATCTGCCGGGCACCGGCCTGGCGCGCCGCACGCAGCGTGTCGAGGGCGTAGCCCGGGTCCGCCCGGTAGCCGTCGAAGTAGTGCTCCGCGTCGTAGACCGCCTCGCGGCCGCGGTCCGCGACGAATGCCACCGACTCCGCGATCATGTCCAGGTTCTCCTGGCGCGTGGCGCCCAGCACCTCCACGACGTGCAGCAGCCAGCTCTTGCCGAAGATCGTGACCACGGGGGTCTCCGCGGCCACCAGCTCTCGCAGGTTGGGGTCCGCCTCCGGCCGGTTCGCCCGGTGGCGCGTGGACCCGAACGCGGCCAGTCGCGCCGTCTGCCAGCGCATGCCCCGTGCAGCCGCGAAGAACTCGATGTCCTTGGGGTTCGACCCCGGCCAGCCGCCCTCGATGTAGGGCATGCCGTACTCGTCCAGCATCCGCGCGATGCGCAGCTTGTCGGCCAGCGACAGCGTGATGTTCTCGCCCTGGGTGCCGTCGCGCAGGGTGGTGTCGTACAGGATGACCGGGGCGTCGATCATCGGCGGAGCCGCTCCACCACCGCGTCGCGGAACCCGTCCGTGCCCACGACCGTCTCGCCCGCGGCAGCCGGGTCGCGCGAGGCGAGGTCGCCGGTCCGGACGCCGTCCGCCAGGGCACCGCGCACGGCGCCTTCCAGCGCGTCCGCGACATCGCCCCGGCCGAAGGACCAGCGCAGCATCATCGCGGCGGACAGGATGGTGGCGGCGGGGTTCGCCGTGCCCTTGCCGGCCTTGCGGGGCGCGGAGCCGTGACCCGGCTCGTACACCCCGTGGGTGCCGAACGCGGTCCTGCGCTCGCCCAGGGACGCCGAGGGCAGCATGCCCAGAGAACCCGCCAGCACCGAGGCCTCGTCCGACAGGATGTCCCCGAACATGTTCTCGGTGACCACCACGTCGAACTCGCCGGGCTGGGTGATGAGCTGCATCGCGCAGGAGTCGACCAGGCGGTGGTCAAGGGCCACGTCCGGAAAGGCGGTCGCGACGTCCGTGACCGTGGCGCGCCACAGGCGCGACGACGCGAGGACGTTCGCCTTGTCGACGCTGGAGACCTTGCCCCGGCGACCGCGCGCGAGCTCGAACGCCAGGACCGCCACCCTGCGGATCTCGGTCTCCGTGTAGGTGAGCGTGTCGATGGCCGTCCGGCCGCCGGGGCCGTCGTGGGCCTCCTTCCGCTCGCCGAAATACAGGCCGCCCGTGAGCTCCCGCACGATCATCAGGTCCACGCCGCGGACCAGCTCCGGCCGCAGCGGGGACGCGTCGATGAGCGACGGCTCCGCCACGACCGGGCGCAGGTTCGCGAACAGGCCCAGGCCCTTGCGCAGCGCCAGGAGCCCCTGCTCGGGGCGGACGGTCGCTGCCGGGTCGTCCCATTTCGGCCCGCCCACGGCACCGAGGAGCACCGCGTCCGCGTCCGCGCAGGCCGCCAGGTCCTCGTCCCGCAGGGCGGTCCCGTACGCGTCGATGGCGACGCCGCCCATGAGGATCTCAGACCAGTCGACCGCGTAGCCGTACCGCGCGCCCGCGGCGTCCACGACGGACCGCGTGGCGCTCACGATCTCCGGTCCGATGCCGTCGCCGGGGATGGCGACGATCTTCCATGCATCGGTCACGGGGTGGTGACCTGGACGGGCGCCGCGACGGGCTCCTCCGCGAGGAGCTTCTCGAGCGCGTTCACATAGGCCTCCAGGGACGCCTCGATGATGTTCGTCGAGAGGCCGTGGCCGCTCACCGTCTCACCGGCGCCCTGCGTGTCGGTCGATCGCCGCGCCCGGACCAGCACCTGGCCCTGCGCATCCTCGCCGCCAGACACCGCCCGGATCTCGTAGTCCACGAGCTTGGGATGCCAGCCGATGACCGGCTCGACCGCCGCATCCACCGCGCCGTACAGCGCGTCCACGGGACCGTTGCCGCTCTGCTCGGACGTCACGTCGCGACCCTGGAGGCGGAGCGCCACGTTGCCCTTGGACGTGCCGCCGTGGCTGCTCGTGACGCTCCAGCCCTCGAGGGCGACCGGTGCGTCCGGCAGTTCCACGGTGCCCGCGGCCTGCTGGCCCACGAGCGCCATCAGGTCCGCGTCGGTGACCTCCTTCTTGACGTCCGCGAGCGCGATCGCGGCCCGGTAGATGACATCGAGCGCCTCGCCCTCCACGCTGAAGCCCAGGTCCTTGAGCTTGCTCTGGAGGCCGCGCCGGCCCGACAGCTTGCCCACCGTCAGACGGGTCCCCGCGAGGCCCACCGACTGGGGGGTCATGATCTCGAAGTTGAGGGGGTTCTTGAGCATCCCGACCTGGTGGATGCCCGACTCGTGCGCGAACGCGTTGCGGCCCACGATCGCCTTGTTGGGCTGGACCGCGAACCCGGTGAGATAGCTCACCATGCGGCTGGTGGGCACGATGTGCTCGGTGACCACGCCCGTGGTGTGGCCGCCCAGCGCCCCGGAGCGCGTGGCCAGGGCCATCACGACCTCTTCGAGCGCGGCGTTGCCGGCCCGCTCGCCGATGCCGTTGATGGTCACCTCCACCTGGCGCGCGCCCGCCATGATCGCGGCCAGCGTGTTGGACACCGCGAGGCCCAGGTCGTTGTGGCAGTGGACGCTGATGACCGCGTCTCGACCGACCAGGTCCACGGCGCGCTTGATGAGCGGCCCGAACTCGGTGGGGATGGCGTAGCCCACGGTATCGGGCAGGTTGACCGTGGTGGCGCCCGCCTCCACGACCGCCTCGACCACCTGCATCAGGTAGTCCGGGTCGCTGCGCGTGGCGTCCATGGCGCTGAACTCCAGCTCCGCGTCGCGGCCCAGCTGCTGGCGGCCGTAGCGGACCCACCGCACGGCCTCCGCCAGGGCGTCCTCGCGGGACATCCGGATCTGGTGCTGGAGGTGGATCTCGGACGTGGAGATGAACACGTGGAGGTGCGGCCGCTCCGCATCGCGCAGGGCTTCCACGGCCCGCTGGGGGTCGCCGTCGCGGCAGCGCGCCAGACCGGCCACCGCCACGCCCCTTGTCTCCTTCGCGATGCGGTTGACCGCCTCCCAGTCGCCCGGGGACGCCGCCGGGAAGCCTGCCTCGATGACGTCCACGTTGAGCCGGACGAGCTGGCGCGCGACCTCCAGCTTCTCCGGGATCGTGAGCGACGCACCGGGCGCCTGCTCACCGTCCCGCAGCGTGGTGTCGAAGATGCGGATGCTGCCCTTGGCCCCCGCCGAGCGGGGGCCGGCTACGTCGGCCGTGCTCATCGCTGTCCTCCCGCCGCCGAACCCTCGGCGGATGCCTGCGCCTGCCCGGCCTTGACCTCGACCGGGTTGAGGAACGCCATCTGGCCGCGCAGCTGCGCGCCGACCTGCTCGATCTGGTGTCCCCGGTCCTGGTCCCGGAGTCGCCGGAAGCCATCGCCGCCGCCATCCATCTCGGCGATCCACTGGGCCGCGAACTGGCCGGTCTGGATGTCCGTGAGCACGTCCTTCATGGCTGCCTTGGCGCCCTCGGTGACGCGCGGGCCGGAGACGTAGTCGCCGTACTCCGCGGTGTCGCTGACGCTGAAGCGCATGAAGTT
Organism: Chloroflexota bacterium; assembly: GCA_034436555.1. GTDB lineage: Bacteria > Chloroflexota > Limnocylindria > Limnocylindrales > CSP1-4 > JAFMJV01. The sequence goes on from DAOTUU010000035.1 coordinate 59,566, forward strand.
GAGACCGCCCCGATACATCAGGTCGACGATAAGCTTGAGCTCATGCATCGTCTCGAAGTACGCCAGCTCCGGCTGGTAGCCCGCCTCGACGAGCGTCTCGAAGGCCGCCTTGATGAGCGCCGAGACGCCGCCGCACAGGAGCGCCTGCTCGCCGAACAGGTCGGTCTCGGTCTCCTCCGCGAACGTGGTCTCGAGGATGCCCGCGCGCGTGGAGCCGATGCCCCGCGCGTACGCCATGACGCGCGCCCGGGCGGTGCCGCTGGGGTCCTGCTCCACCGCGAACAGGGCGGGCACGCCGCCGCCCGCGACGTACACCGAGCGGAGCAGATGACCGGGCCCCTTGGGCGCGACCATGCCCACGTCCACGGTGGCGGGGGGCACGATGCGCCCGAACCGGATGTTGAAGCCGTGAGCGAACATCAGCAGCTGTCCGGGCCGCAGGTTCGGCGCGATCTCCGCGTCATAGACCGCCTTCTGGACGGTGTCCGGCACCGCGACCATGATCACGTCCGCCGCCTTCACGGCGTCCGCCACGTCCGCGACCCGGATGCCCGCGGCCTCCGCATGCGCGCGACTCTTGCTGCCGGGCGCCAGGCCCACGACCACGTCGACGCCCGACTCGTGGAGGTTCTGCGCGTGCGCGTGGCCCTGGGAGCCGTAGCCGATGACCGCGACGGTCTGGCCGGCGAGCGCCGACGGGTCGGTGTCGGCGTCGTAGTACATCTTGGCGGGCATCAGCGGGATTCCTCCTGGGAGTTGGCCTGGACCTGGGTGGTGACGGGTGCGACCGGCACGCTGCCGGACCGCAGGATGCTCTCGATGTCGACGACGCCCGAGCCGCGCGACATGGCCACGGATCCCGTGCGCACCATCTCGCGGATCCCGAAGCCGCCCAGCAGCGCGACCAGGGAGTCGATCTCCTGGACCGTGCCGCTGTGCTCGACGATGACCGTGTCGCTGCCGATGTCCAGGACGCGGCCCTTGTAGAGCTCGACGACCTTGAGCACCTCCGCCCGGACGGCGGCGGAGGCCCGCACCTTGATGAGCGCCAGCTCATGCTCCACGACCCCCTCGGCAGGGAGGTCCTGGACCTTGAGCACGTCGATGAGCCGGTACAGCTGCTTGGCCATCTGCTCCACGGCGAAGTCGTCCCCGCGGAGCGTGATGGTCATCCGGCTGATGCCCGGCCGCTCGGTGTGTCCGACGGCGAGCGACTCGATGTTGAAGTTGCGCGCGCGGGTCAGGCTCGCGACCCGGTTGAGGACGCCGGGGCGGTCGTTGACCAGCACCACGATGGTATGCCGATGCTGCTGTCCCGTGCCGGGGACGTAGCGCTCGATGGTCGCGGACGGCGCCGCCAGGGGATCGTTCATGGCCGCCATGATCAAGCCTCCTCGTCCGGCTGCTGCTCCTCGATGAGGTCGGACAGGCCCTTGCCCGCAGGCATCATCGGGAACACGTTCTGGGTCTCAGCGATCTCGAACCAGACCATCGCGGGGCCATCGTGAGCCTGGGCGGCGCGGATCGCCGGGTCCACCTCGGCCGGGGTGCGCGCCCGGAAGCAGGGCAGCCCGTAGGCTTCTGCCAGCTTCGCCCAGTCCGGTCCGGGCAGGTGCGAGGAGTGGAAGTTGCCGCCGTACACGATCTCCTGCCACTGGCGGATCATGCCCAGCTTCTTGTTGTCCATGAGGGCGACCTTCACGGGGATGCCGTCCGCCACGCAGGTCATCAGCTCCTGGCTGACCATCTGGAGGCCGCCGTCCCCGGCCACCGCCCAGGCCTCCTTGTCGGGCCGGCCCAGCGCGGCGCCCATGGCCGCGGGGAGCGCGAAGCCCATCGTGCCCAGGCCGCCGCTCGAGAGGTGCGAGTCGGGTCGCCGGAACCCCGCGTAGCGCGCCACCCACATCTGGTTCTGGCCCACGTCCGCGACCAGGTTGGCGTCGTGGTCGGTCAGCTCGCCCAGGCGCGCCATCACGTAGTCGGCGGACAGGAGGCCGTCCCGCCAGGCACCAGAGCCGTGCCAGCTGGCGCTCTCGGACGCCGTGCGCCACTCGGCGAGCTGCGCGCGGTAATCGGCCCGCTCGGCCGGTTCGCGCTGGCGCATCAGCGGCGTCAGGGCGCGCAGGACGCGCTTGACGTCACCCACGATGGGCACGTCCACCGCGACGTTCTTGCCGATCTCGGACGGGTCGATGTCGACATGGACGATGCGGGCCTGGGGCGCGAACGTGGAGACCTTGCCGGTGACCCGGTCGTCGAAGCGCATGCCCAGGGCGATCAGCAGGTCGGCCGACTGGATCGCCCGGTTCACGTGCTTCCAGCCGTGCATCCCCAGGTAGCCATAGGACAGCGGGTGCTGCTCGTCCATGGCGCCCACGCCCAGGAGCGTGTGGGCGACCGGGATCTGGGTCCGTTCGGCGAATGCGGCGAGCTCCGCCACGGCGTCGCCCAGCAGGATGCCATGGCCCGCGATGATGATCGGGCGCTGCGCCGCCTCGATCTCCGCCGCGGCGACCCGGATCTGGCGGGGGTGCCCGTCGAAGGTGGGCTTGAAGCCCGGCAGGTCGATGGAGTCCGGGTGGCCTGCGCGCGTCTCGGAGGTGAGCGCGTCCTTCGTGATGTCCACGTGGACGGGACCCGGACGTCCGGTCTGGGCGATGTGGAACGCCTCCGCGATCACGCGCGGGATGTCGTCGGCGCTGCGCACCAGGAAGTTGTGCTTGGTCATCGGCAGCGTGATGCCGGTGATGTCGATCTCCTGGAAGGCGTCCTTGCCGATGAGCGCTCCGGGCACGTTGCCGGTGATGGCGACCATGGGGATGCTGTCCAGCTGCGCGGTGGCGATGCCGGTGACCAGGTTCGTGGCGCCCGGACCGCTCGTGCCCAGGCACACGCCGACCCGTCGGCTGGCGCGCGCGTAGCCGTCGGCGGCGTGTGCGGCACCCTGCTCGTGACGCACCAGGACGTGACGGATCTGGGGGTAGTCCTGCCACAGGTCGTAGAGCGGCAGGATGACCCCGCCGGGGTAGCCGAAGATCGTGTCGACGCCCTGGCGGATGAGCGCCTCGCACAGGGCGTCCGCACCGATGCGCGTGCGGTTGCGCGGCCGCGCGTCGGACAGCATCGCGGTGCGGGCGCGCTCGATCTCCGCGGCCGCCTCCGTGCCTGCGTTCGGGACGTGGCGCCCGACGCCGGTCGCGGGCGCCCGCCCGGACCTGGGTTGCTGCTCGGTGGTCATCGTTCCCTCTCTGGTGTCGTCGCTGCCGTGGTTGGTGCTCGTCGGGGTGAGGGACAAACAAAAGACCCTCGCCATCCCGGCGAGGGTCCGCTGGTGGTTCGCGGTGTCGGGTCCGCGCTCGCGGCGCGCCCTACCTCCGCCTTCCGCCAGACTCCCGCCGGGAGCCGGTGAGAAGGGCGAGAAGCCCGAGCGCTACGAGCTCGAGCTTCGCCAGGATGGATACCTCGGCCGGATCGGGCAGGCGAACGGGCACGCGAGAACCGTCAGCGCGGATGGCGATGGCGGCGAGCTTGCGGTTCCGATCGGTCTGGCCCATTGGCCGAGAGCGCTCCTTCCTGATGGAGGTGTGCGGCGACTGTACACGACTCTCCGCCTGCGTGTCCAGCATGGACGGGGGTCCCTGCTGGCTCCGACGATGGTCAGGGTGGGTGCGGTGGGGTTCGGTTCGGAGGGTTGGGTTCCCGCGACGGGTGCCCGCGATGGCCGCTGCCACCGGCGGGCGGCCGTGGTCGACATGTCGGCCGGGGGCGGGGTGCGGCGCGGGCGGCGGCACTCCCACGCCCGGCCCCGGCGGCCCAGACCCGGCGTCGGCGGCACTGGTCGGGGGCGGCCGACCCGGCCGCGGCCGTGGTCGACATGTCGACCGGGGGCGGGGTGCGGCGCGGTCCCGACGCCCGGCGACGCCCGCCACCGGCGGCACTGGTCGACATGTCGACCGCGAGCGGGTGCCCGGGATGCACCTTCCGCCATCAGGCCGGGTGTCGGTCGGCATGTCGACCGGGAGCGGGGTGCGGCGCGGCCCCGACCCGGCGTCGGGCATCTGCCACCGGCGGCCCTGGTCGACATGTCGGCCGGGAGCGGTACCCGGGATGCACCTTCCGCCATCAGGCCGGGTGTCGGTCGACATGTCGACCGTCCCGCCCCCCACCTATCCACATCCGGTGAAGTCCGAGATGAGTGCCACCGTGCACGATCGACGGATGCCTGCGATCACACAAGCACGGACCCGACCCGCACGCGCGGGCGCACGCCTCGGCCGCGATCTGCGGTATGACGTCGGACGCGAGATCCGCCGGATGCGGATGGACGCCGGACTCTCTGCTCGCGCCGTGGCACAGGCGGCTGGGATCAGCCACTCCACGCTGCTCGCCCTCGAGGCAGGGACCTTCGACCCGACCGTCGAGGTAGTCGCGCGCGTGAGCTCGGTGCTCGGATGCCGGGTCGGACTCCGTCTCCACCCGGGCGCGGGTCCGGCGCTCCGCGATCACCTCCAGACTGCGATGGTCCAGGGATTCCTGCCGGACGTCGGAGCGGGATGGCATCGATCCTTGGAGGTCCCAGTCTTCCGACCGATCCGCGGCTACATCGATCTCGCCCTGGAGCGCGGTGCCGACCCGATCGGAGTGGCGGTGGAGTCGCACTCCATCCTCGAGCGTGCCGAGCAGACGCTGCGCTGGATCCATGCGAAGTCCGATGCGCTCGAGACGCGGCTGGCGGAGGATGGCCGCCCCATGCCCGTCTCCCGCATCCTCCTGTTGCGCTCCACACGCCAGAACCGGGAGGCCGTGACACTGGCGCATGACCTGTTCGCGCAGGCGTTCCCTGCTGGAATGGCAGATGCCCTGGCCGCACTCCGTGACCCGGACAGACCATGGCCGGGGGCGGCCATCATCTGGATGGATGTGACGGGCGGCGTCGCGCGCGTGCTCAAGCACCCTCCCCCGGGGATCCGCCTCGGACGATGACGGTTCGCCGGGGGCCACAGACCCCGGGGGGCGCCGCGGGGCCGGGCGCCGGTCGACATGTCGGCCGCCGGCGGGGGCGGCGGGGCCGCAGACCCCGGGGGGCGCCGCGGGGCCGCGCCGGTCGACATGTCGGCCGCGGACGGGGGAGGCGGGGCCGCAGACCCCGGGGGGCGCCGCGGGGACGGGCGCCGGTCGACATGTCGGCCACCGGCGGGGGCGTCGCGCGCGTGCTCAAGCACCCTCCCCCGGGGATCCGCCTCGGCCGATGACGGTTGCCGGGCGCCGCGGGGCCGGGCGCCGGTCGACATGTCGGCCGCGGGCGGGGCGTCGCGCGCGTGCTCAAGCACCCTCCCCCGGGGATCCGCCTCGGCCGATGACGGTTCGCCGGGAGCCGCAGACCCCGGGGGGGGGGCGACGGGCCCGCCGCGGACCACCCCGGCGCGACCGCGTGCTACGCTCGACCCTCCCCGACCGCCCGCGCGGGTCCGTGCGACCCCGCCCACCACCCAAGGGACCGATGACGCACCCGACCCCTCTCCCCTCGACCCCCACCACCGGACCCCGCACCCTCGTGCGCAAGATCTGGGATGACCATGTCGTCCTGGAGGAGCCCGGGGCGCCCACCGTCATCGGCATCGACCTCCACCTCGTCCACGAGGTCACCAGCCCCCAGGCGTTCGAGGGCCTGCGCCGCCGCGGCCTCAGGGTCCGCCACCCCGAGCGGACCGTGGCCACCATGGACCACAGCACGCCCACCACGCCCGTCGGGCTGCCCATCCTGGACCAGCAGGCCGCCTTCCAGGTCGCCCAGCTGGAGCGCAACTGCGCGGAGTTCGGGGTGCCGCTCCACGCACGAGGTTCGGACACGCAGGGCATCGTCCACGTCATCGGTCCAGAGCTGGGCCTGACGCAGCCGGGCATGACCATCGTCTGCGGCGACTCCCACACCGCCACGCACGGCGCGTTCGGCGCCCTCGCCTTCGGCATCGGCACCAGCGAGGTGGAGATGGTGCTGGCGACCCAGACGCTGCTCCAGCGCCCGCCGCGCTCGTACGCGGTCAACGTCAGCGGCCGCCTGCATCCGGGCGTCACGGCGAAGGACATCATCCTCAGCCTCATCGCGCGCATCGGCGTGGGCGGCGGCACGGGTCACGTCTTCGAGTACGGCGGCGACGCCATCCGCGGGCTCTCGATGGAAGAGCGGATGACCATCTGCAACATGTCCATCGAGGGTGGCGCGCGGGCGGGCCTGATCGCTCCCGACGACACCACCTTCGACTACATCCACGGCCGACCCCATGCCCCGACCGGCATGGCCTGGGACCAGGCGGTCGCCCGCTGGCGCACCCTCCCCTCGGACCCCGGTGCGGCCCACGAGCTTTCGATCGACATCGATGCGTCCGCCCTGGAACCCATGGTCACCTACGGCACCAACCCCGGCATGGGCATCGGCATCACGGGCAGGGTGCCTGCTCCCGAGGACGCCGCGGATGCCAGCGCACGCCGGGGTCTGGAGAGCGCGCTCGCCTACATGGGCCTCCAGCCGGGCCAGGCGCTCCTGGGCCAGAAGGTCGACATCGTGTTCATCGGCTCCTGCACCAACAGCCGCATCAGCGACCTGCGCCAGGCCGCCGCGATGCTGGATGGTCGTCGCGTCGCGGACGGCGTGCGCCTGATGGTCGTGCCCGGCAGTCAGCAGGTGAAGGCCCAGGCGGAGCGGGAGGGGCTCTCGGAGATCTTCAGGGCCGCCGGCGCCGAGTGGCGCGAGTCGGGCTGCTCCATGTGCATCGCCATGAACGGCGACATGGGCCAGGCCGGCCAGTACATCGTGAGCACCAGCAACCGCAACTTCGAGGGGCGCCAGGGCAAGGGCGCGCGCACGCTCCTCGCCTCCCCTCTCACTGCCGCCGCGTCCGCGATCGCGGGAGCGGTGAGCGATCCGCGGCCCCTCGTGGACGGCGCGCCCGCCACCGTCGGCGGCCGCTGACACGCGCCACGCGATCACGACGAGCGACCAGGAGCCAGCCCGATGCCCGAGCCCTACCGCAACTTCACCAGCAAGCTCATCCCGCTGCCGAACGAGAACGTCGACACCGACCAGATCATCCCCGCTCGCTTCCTCAAGACCACCGAGAAGTCCGGCCTTGCGGATGCCCTGTTCAACGACTGGCGCTATCTCGCGGACGGCTCGCCGAACCCCGACTTCGTGCTCAACCAGCCCCAGAACCAGGGTCGCAGGGTGCTCATCGCGGGCGACAACTTCGGTTGCGGATCGTCGCGCGAGCATGCCCCCTGGGCGCTCACCGCGTGGGGCTTCCGGGCCATCGTGAGCACCAGCTTCGCGGACATCTTCCGCAACAACTCGCTCAAGAACGGCCTGCTGCCGATCGTGGTGGACCCCGAGACGCATGCCCGCCTGTTCGCGATGCTGAACGCGGATCCGGACGCGGAGGTGAGCGTCGACCTGGTGGAGCAGGGCCTGCTGCTGCCGGACGGCAGCACGACCGACTTCGACATCGACCCGTTCGCCCGCTCGATGCTGCTGGCGGGCACCGACGAGATCGGCTGGGTCCTCGAGCGCGCGGAGGCCATCGAGGCCTGGGAGTCGACGCACCCGGCACGCGTCGACACCCGCACCAGTCCGGCCGCCGCCGGATAGCCGCCCAGCCCTCGCCACCGCAAGGAGCCCTCGATGCCCGCCGATGCCAGCGTCGTCCGTCGCCTCTACGAGGCACGCGAGGCCCGCGACCTGGATGCGACGGCACGGCTCATCGCCCAGGACGTCGTGTGGCACGAACCGTACGAGTACCTGGGCACGCTGCGCGGCCGCGATGCCGTCATGAGCGCCATCCGCCAGTCGATGGCCGAGACGCATGACACGTTCAGCCTCCGCGTCAGCGACCTGCTCGCCTCGGACGAGCACGTCGTGGCGCTCGTGGACTTCTCGGCGGAGCGCCACGGAGGCCGCATGAGCGGTCGCGAGATCGGCGTGTTCAAGGTGCGCGACGGCCAGATCGTCGAGGTCTGGTTCTACACCGCCGAGGACCCCGACGCGGTCTCGGAGTTCATGCGCGGGTAGCCGCTTGACCGGGCGGCCGGGTGCGCATCGCCCATGTACGGATGAACGCCGTACACGAGGCGATCCATTCGCCCAGGAACTCGATCCACTTCGGACAGAGCCTCTGCCAGTGGTCCTGCCGGGATCGACATCGCCGAGGACCTGCGAAGCCAAGACCGGCGGCCGTGAATCCAGCGTCGTGCCCACGTCGCATCCGGGCCCAGGCCCCGGGAGCGCGGTGCCGCGTCACCCGTCACGCGCGCTGCGTCCACCTCCTCGGACGATCTGGCCCGACGCCGAACGGCGTCAGCGGCTGCGCAGCCAGCGTTCCAGGTCACCCCGGTCGACGATGCCGAGGATCAGGACGACCCGTTCGGGCTCGATGATGTCGTACATCACGCGGTGATCGCCCACCCTCAGGCGGTGGAACGAGTCGCTCACTCCCTTGATCGACTTGACCGACTTCCCGGCGATCCGACCAGGCCGAGCGACTTCGGTGGCGAGGCGGAGCAGGGCACTGCGTACCCGCGCCCGCAGTTCTGGGGCGAGGTCCTCGAAGGCCCGGGCGGCTGCTGGGGACAGCCGGACCTCGTACGGGTTCAGCCGAGGTCGCCGAGGCTGATGCTTCGGCCCTGTGCGTGGGCGACCCGCGACTCGCGGCGCATGCGGACGTACTCATCCACGTTCGCCAGGACCAGGTCTTCGGCCTCCTCGATCGGCAGCAGCACCGCCGCGGCGCGGCCGCGCTTCGTGATGACGTACGAGGCACCGCCTTCCACACGGTCGATGACCGCCGATGCGGTCGCCTTCAACTCCTTGACCCCGATCTCGGCCATCGCCTCGACTCCTTCAGGTGACCACCTCGGTGGTCACTCTAGCAGGGACGGAGGCGGTGCACCACCATTCGCCACGGGACGGCGCCACTCCCCGTAGTCTTGTCCTTCCCATGCGACTCTCCAGCCTCTTCTTCACCACCCTCCGCGACGACCCCTCCGAAGCGGAGATGCCGTCCCATCGACTGCTGCTCCGAGCCGGTTACGTCCGACAGCTCGGCGCGGGCATCTACTCGCTGCTGCCGCTCGGCTTCCGCGTCAATGCGCGCGTCGAACAGGTCATCCGCGAGGAGCTGGATGCCATCGGCGGCCAGGAGATGGAGATGCCCGTGGTCCACCCGGCGGAGCTGTGGCGCGAGACCGGCCGCTACGACGCGATCGGTCCAGAGATGGCCCGCTTCAAGGATCGCGGGGACCGGGACATGGTGCTCGCGATGACCCACGAGGAGGTGGTGGCTGACCTGCTGCGGGACATCGTGCGCAGCTATCGCCAGCTGCCCGTGATCATCTACCACTTCCAGACCAAGTTCCGCGATGAGCCCCGCTCGCGCGGCGGCCTCATCCGGGTGCGCGAGTTCGTGATGAAGGATTCCTACTCGGCCGACCGGGACGAGGAAGGGTTGGACAGGAGCTACTGGGCGCACCACCGCGCCTACACCCGGATCTTCGAGCGGCTGGGCCTGGATGCGATCGCTGTGTCCAGCGACGTGGGCATGATGGGCGGTTCGCTCGCCCACGAGTTCATGTTCCTGAATCCCGCGGGCGAGGACGTGCTCGTGCTGTGCGAGGCGTGCGGCTACGCCGCGAACCGCCAGGTGGCGCCCACGACCACCGCCGCCCCGGACGCGGAGGACCTGCGGCCGGTCGAGGAGGTCCACACGCCCGACGCCACCACGATCGACGCCCTCGCGCGGTTCCTGGGCATCCACGCGTCGCGGACCGCCAAGGCGGCGTTCTTCGTGACCGGCGACGGTCGCTTCGTGACCGCGGTCGTGCGTGGCGACGACGACGTCAACGAGACCAAACTGGTCAACGTCGTGAAGGCCGTGGGCGGATTGCGGCCGGCCCAGGTGGACGAGATCAAGGCCCGCGGCATGGAGGCGGGCTACGGCTCGCCCATCGGCGCGACCGACACGCTGGTCGTGGTCGACGCCTTGGCTGCGGCCAGCCCGAACCTGGTCGCGGGTGCCAACCGGCCCGGATACCACCTGCGCGACACGAACGTGGGCCGCGACTACACGCCCGACATCGTCGCAGACATCGCGAACGTCCAGGAGGGCGACGCCTGCCCCACCTGCGGCGGCGCCGTGATCCTGCGCAGCGGCATCGAGATCGGCAACATCTTCAAGCTGGGCACCAAGTACACGGTCGCACTGGGCGCCGAGTACCTGGGCGAGGACGGCGAGCGTCATCCGATCGTGATGGGCTCCTACGGCATCGGCCTGGGCCGCAACGTGGCATGCATCGTGGAGGGCCACCACGACGCGAAGGGCATCGCGTGGCCCGCGGAGGTGGCGCCGTACCGGGCGCACCTGGTGGCGATCGGCGCCAACAAGGAGCCGCGGGTCAAGGAGATCGCGGAGCGACTCCACGACCTCGCGGCCGCGGGCGGCTCCTGGAACGAGATCCTGTTCGACGACCGGGACGAGTCGCCCGGCGTCAAGCTCACGGACGCGGAGCTGCTGGGCATGCCCTGGATCCTCACGGTCAGCCCGCGCTCGCTGGCCGCCGGCGGCGTGGAGGTCACGAACCGCGCCACGGGAGAGCGGCAGACCGTCGCCCTCGAGCGGGTCGAGGCCTTCGTGTCGGGGGACGTCGCCACGCCGGTCTGAGGCCGCACACGCCCGACCGGGTCGCGCGCGATGTATGCTCCTGACATATGAAGCGCACACAGGTCTATCTCACCGAACAGCAGGATCGGCGACTGGCCGAGATCGCAGCTGAGCGCGGCACGTCCAGGGCCGGCGCCCTCCGCTGGGCCCTGGACTCGGTGCTGGAGACCGGGGACGTCGAGGCGGAGGCGCGCGCGGTGATCCTGGCCACCGCCGGCCTGCTCGAGGACTACCCGGACTGGCCGGAGTGGCAGCGGACCGTCCGCGGCCGGACCGCCGCAGCACGCTTGGACGATCTCGGGTGATCGTGTTCGACAGCTCGGTCCTGATCGCGCATCTGCGGGGTGATGACCGGGCGACCCAGCTGCTGCTCGACACGCCGACCTCCGCGCGTCTGGCGAGCGTGCTGACCCGCGTCGAGATCGAAGGTGGCATGCGCTCGGATGAGCGGCGATCCGTCTCGAGCCTCTTCAGCTTCATCCGGCTGCTGCCCGTGACCGATCCGATCGCGCGGCGGGCGGGCGCGATGCTGCGCGAGCATCGCCGATCGCACCCCGGCGTCGACCTCGTGGACTACGTGATCGCGGCGACCGCGGAGCTCCACGGCGCTCGACTCGCGACGCTGAACGTCCGGCACTTCCCGACGATCGCCGGGTTGCGGCCGCCCTACTGAACCGTGGTCTCGTCTCGGATGACCTGCGCCGGGTGCGTCGGATCATGGCGACACCCCCGGTCGGCGACGCGGCCGCGGCCGCCGACGTGAGCGCGGCCCGCATGCGACCGGCACCGACGTCACCCCGGGCGCATGCCTACACTGGCCACACGCCCGCCGCGCACGCGGCTTCACCGACGAGGATCCCATGTCCCAGCTGCCCTACGACCGCCCCACCGACCCTGCCAAGCGGCACTCCGCCGTGCTCACCGAGGGCCCCGACCGGGCCGGCGCCCGGGGCATGCTCAAGGCCATCGGCTTCACCGACGAGGATCTCGCCAAGCCCATCATCGGCGTGGCCACCCAGTGGATCGAGACCATGCCCTGCAACTACAACCAGCGGGAGCTGGCGGAGCAGGTGAAGGCGGGCATCCGCGCCGCGGGCGGCACGCCCATGGAGTTCAACACGATCTCCGTGTCGGACGGCGTGACGATGGGCACGGAGGGCATGAAGGCGTCGCTGGTGAGCCGGGAGGTCATCGCGGACTCCATCGAGACCGTCACGCGGGGACACAGCTTCGACGGACTCGTGTGCATCGTGGGATGCGACAAGACCGGACCCGGCGCGGCGATGGCGCTGATGCGCATGGACCGTCCCGCGGTCGTGCTCTACAACGGCACGATCCTGCCCGGCCGCCACAACGGCCAGGACATGGACATCGTCAACATCTATGAGGCGATCGGCGCCTATCGCGCGGGCAAGATCAGCCTGGATGAGCTGTACGAGATCGAGTCGGCGTCCTGCCCCGGCCCCGGCGCCTGTGGTGGCCAGTACACCGCGAACACGATGAGCATGGTCCTGGAGTTCCTGGGCCTCTCCCCTGCCGGCCTCAACGGCATCCCGGCCACCGATCCCGCCAAGGGACCAGCCGCGTATCGCTGCGGCGAGCTGGTCATGGACCTGGTGCGCCGAGACGTCCGGCCCCGACACATCGTGACCGAGACGGCCCTGCGCAACGCGATCGCGTCGGTCGCCGCGACCGGTGGATCCACCAACGCCGTGCTGCACCTGCTCGCGATCGCGCACGAGGCGGACCTGCCGCTCTCGATCGACGACTTCGACCGGATCTCCGAGGCGACCCCGGTCATCGCGGACATGCGCCCGGGCGGCCGCTACCGCGCCGCGGATCTCCAGAATGCGGGCGGCATCGAACTGGTGATGCGCGAGCTGGTCGCGGGCGGCAAGGTGGATGGGTCGGCCACCACGGTCGACGGCAGGACGCTCGCGGACATCGGTGTGTCGGCGGCCGAGACACCCGGCCAGCAGGTGGTCAGGCCCGTCGCCGCACCGTTCAAGTCATCGGGTGGCCTGGCGATCCTCAAGGGCAGCCTCGCGCCTGATGGCTGCGTCATCAAGCTCGCCGGCCACGAGCGGCGGGCGCACACCGGACCGGCGCGCGTCTTTGACTCCGAGACGAGCTGTTTCGAGGCGGTCAAGAACGGCGACATCAAGCCAGGCGACGTCGTCGTCATCCGCTGCGAGGGACCCGTCGGAGGCCCGGGCATGCAGGAGATGCTGGCGGTCACCGGGGCGATCGTGGGCGAGGGCCTCGGTGAGACCGTGGCGCTGCTCACGGACGGCCGCTTCTCCGGCGGCACGCGCGGCCTGATGATCGGCCATGTGGCGCCGGAGGCGGCGCTGGGCGGCCCCATCGCGTTCGTCCAGGAGGGCGACACGATCACCATCGACGTGGACCGGCGAGAGCTGAACCTCGAAGTTGACGCGGCCGAGCTGGAGCGGCGCAGAGCCGGCTGGACGGCGCCCGCGCCACGCTACACGAAGGGCGTCTTCGCCAAGTACGCGGCGCTCGTCACGTCCGCCTCCAAGGGCGCGGTGACCACGCCGGGTGCCCGCTGAACGACCCGCGGGCATCGTCCTTCATCCGCGGATCGCGATCAGGACTCGCGGTGGAACCGGATGCGATTGGGGCCCTCCCAGTCGGTCCAGTCGTCCCACGCCTCCACGATCCGCGGGGCCGCCGCAGAGCCGCGATACGCCCCCATCCGCTCGCCCTTCGTGCCGACCTTCCTGCGAGAGAAGGTGGCGCCGCCGTCGGCGCTGCGGAACCGCCACTGCTCGGTGTAGACATCCACGTCCCCGTACGCCTTGCCCGCCAGCAGCAGGACCCTGGCGCCCACGATGTCCAGCGAGTTCGGATAGCCGACGAAGCAGCAGGTGGCGTCGCCATCGATACGCTTCACCCGTCCGCTGAACGATGATCCGCCGTTCGTGCTGCGGCGCGTGTACAGGTCGTTGTCGCGGGTGTAGGCGACCACCACGCGCTGCCCGGCGATGGCGACCTTGACCGAGTAGTCCGGATCCAGGTCGATGGCCTGCCGCGCTGACGCGCTGAGCGAGACGCCCGCGCCAGGCGCCACGGAGAACCGCTGGAGGACCGTCTTCCCGCTGCGGCCCCACGCCGCCACGACCCGCCCGTTCGTCGCATCGACGGCAGGCTCCACGGCGCGCATCCCCGTCCCCAGATCCAGCCGCACCTCCTCGGCACCGCTGGAGGGCAGGGCAGGCTCGATGCTCGGGGTCGGATCGAACACGGAGAGCCGCGCGTGCCACGGCGCCCCCGCGAGCTTCTCCAGCCACACCACCGCGAGGAAGCGATTCCCGACGCACGCGATGGCCGGATCGCGCGCGGTGACGGACGCGTACGGATCGGTCAGGAGGTGACCACTCGTGATGGTGCCGTCCAGGCTGCGCCCGTCGACCACGATGTCCCAGCGGTCGGCCGGCTCGCCCGGCACATGCAGCTCGCTGGCGACCCACAGCGTGCCTGCGCAGATGGCCGCGGACGCGGAGCGATTCGGTCGACCATCCAGGCGCACCCGCGGCGCGAACGTGGCGCCACCGTCCTGCGAGATGCGTACCATGATCGCCGGGCCGCCGGCGGGCTCCTCCTGCCACACAACGCCCACGCCGCTCCCCCTCGCGGCGACGTCCTGCAACAGCACGCTGTCCGCCTTCCGCAGAACCTGCGTGGGCCCGAAGTCCGCCGACACGGGCGCGGCGATCGCCACGCAGGCCAGCGAGGCGATGAGAACGGCTGCGACTCGCGGCCTCATTGGGTGCGACCTCCGAACGACCTCCGACCGGCCAAGCGTGCACCACCGTGCCGTGGCGGTCAAGGCATCACCGGTGCGCCAGGCATCACCGGCACGCCGCAGGACACCCGGAGGGGTCAGCCAGCCGCCTTGATGAGCCTGCCGCGCCGGGTCATGGCGTGGGACGCCAGTGCCGCCACGCCCATCGCCACGAGCGCGCGCTCCGCCATGGGCAGCGGCCGGACCACCGCGAGGAACTGGTCGGCGCGGCCGCGATCCACGCCCGCGAGGAGCGTGGCGCCCGCCGGGGTCAGGGCGAGGGCGCGCTGGCGCCTGTCGGCCGACTCCGTCGTCCGCTCCACGAGACCCCGCTCCGCGAGCTCCGACACGATGCGCGACGTGGCGGACGGCGACCGCCCGATGAGCTCCGCGAGCCCGGTGACCGAGAGCGTCTCCGTGCCACTCACCGCGTACAGCGCGGCGAGCTGCGTGAAGCCCAGGTCCAGCTGGCCCAGCTCCGCCGCGAACCCGATGACCAGCTCGCGCCAGAGGGCCCGCCCCACCGCGATCCGGTCGGACAGCAGGCGCGGGTTCTGGAGCTCGTCCCGGGCGGCCTGGACGACGGGGCTCAGCAGTTCATCCATGCGTGCATGATTGCACGCATTCAGGGCACGGGTCCGTCGCCGGCTGGTAGGGTTCTCGCGACACGGGTGCGCAGGAGGGACATGGCTTGACGGTCGCGGCGATCTTTCCCGGCCAGGGCTCGCAATCGGTGGGCATGGGCAGGCCGCTCGCGGAGGCGTCACCGGAGGCCCGGGCGATCTGGGAGCAGGCGGATGCCGCGCTCGGCGATCGGATCTCGACGCTCGCCTGGGAGGGCCCGGCGGAGCAGCTGGACCTGACCGAGAACGCGCAGCCCGCCATCCTCGCCGCGTCCATCGCGATCATGAGCGCCCTGGGCGCGGGATGGAGGACCGCCGGCATCACCGCACCCGTCCCCGCCTTCTACGCCGGCCACTCCATGGGCCAGTACAGCGCCCTCGTCGCGTCCGGTGCGGTCGACCTGGCGGATGCGCTCCGGCTGGTCCGGCGCCGCGGGCAGCTGATGCAGGCGGCACCGGACGGTGCCATGGCCGCGATCATCGGCCTGGACGACGCCCGTCTGGCGGACCTGGAGGCCGCAGGCGCGACCCACGGCACGTTCACCATCGCGAACCGCAACTCCCCCGGCCAGGTCGTCGTGAGCGGCGAGAGAGCGGCCGTCGAGGCGGCCGCGGCGGCAGCCAGGGGCCTGGGCGCCAAGCGCGCGATCGTGCTGCCGGTGAGCGTCGCGGCACACTCGCCGCTGATGGCGGAGGCGGCGGCAGGGATGCGCGCAGCGATCGACGCGGTCACGTTCCGCGATCCCCGCTCGCCGCTCCTCGCCAACGCCGATGCCCGCCCCCTCGTCACCGCCGACGCGTGTCGTGGCGAGCTCGTGGAACACCTAACCCGCGGCGTGGACTGGGTCCGAGCCGTGGAGGCCATGCGGGCGGCAGGGGTGGGCACCTTCCTGGAGGTGGGCCCCGGCAAGGTCCTCACGGGCCTGATCAAGCGCATCGCCCCCGACGCCACCGCCATCGCCCTCGACGAGCCGGCCGCTCCCGGCGCGATCCGCCTCCCGTTCACCGACTGACCGCCCGGTCCCGGGCACACATCCGAGGAGATCCCCCGCCCATGCGCCGACCCGACTTCTCCCGCCGCGTGGCCGTGACCGGCCTCGGCATCGTGAGCCCCGTGGGCACGGACGTGCCGACCGCGTGGGACAACCTCATCAACGGACGGAGCGGCCTCAAGGAGGTCACCTATTGGGACCCGGACGTGGTCGACTGCCGTGCCTCGGGCGAGGTGCGGGACTTCGACGCGACGCGCTGGATGGACTTCAAGGCCGTCCGACGCACGGACAAGAACGTCGTGTTCGGCGTGGCCGCCGCCAAGCAGGCGGTGGAGATGGCCGGCCTGGAGATCGGGACCCACCACGCCAGCGAGGATGTGGGCGTCTATTTCGGGTCCGGGGTGGGCGGTCCGGGGCTGATGGCGGATGCCATCGAGACCATGAAGTCGCGCCCGCGCTCGGTCAGCCCATTCTTCATCGCCAACATGCTCCCCGACACGGCCTCCGGCCAGATCGCGATCGAGCTTGGCGCGCGCGGCGCCAACATGTGCGTGGTCACCGCCTGCTCCACCGGCACCCACAACATCGGCGAGGCGGCGGAGGGCATCCGACGCGGCGATTTCACGGCGGTGGTCTGCGGCTCCACCGAGACGCCCCTCTATGAGGTGGCGTATGTCGGGTTCACGAACATGCGGGGCATGGGCACGCCGCGCGAGGGTCGTGACCTGACGGACATCTCCCGCCCCTTCGACCGCTCGCGCAACGGGTTCGTGCTGGGCGAGGGCGCCGGTGCCCTGGTCCTGGAGGACCTCGAGATGGCCAAGGCACGCGGTGCCACCGTCTATGCGGAGGTCGTGGGCTACGGCTCCGCAGCGGATGCGTGGGACCTCATCCAGCCCATCGAGAAGGGCGATGGCGTTCGTCGCGCGATGGAGATGGCGCTCGAGCGCCACGGCGTGCCGCGCGACGAGGTGGACCTCATCAATCCCCACGGCACATCCACGCCCCTGGGCGACCTGCGGGAGGCGCAGGCCATCTGGTCGGTCTTCGGCGATCGGACCAGGGAGGTCGCCATCAGCGGCACGAAGTCCGTGACCGGTCACCTGATGGGGGCCGCGGGCGCCGTCGAGAGCGTCCTCACGGTCCTCTCGGTCCACCACCAGATCGCGCCGGTGACCCTGAACTACGAGGAGGACGACCCGGAGATCGACCTCGACGTGGTCCACGGCGCTTCCCGGGAGATGCGCATCCGCTACGCC
The DNA here is from genome assembly GCA_034436555.1 of Chloroflexota bacterium. GTDB lineage: Bacteria > Chloroflexota > Limnocylindria > Limnocylindrales > CSP1-4 > JAFMJV01. The sequence continues at coordinate 76,951 of DAOTUU010000035.1, forward strand.
CTGTCCGACAACATCGGCCTGGGGGGGCACAACGGCGCCGTCATCTTCAAGCGCTACCTGGGCGACTGACCGGCTCGATCGCGAGATCGCGGGGCGAGGGGCGCCGGGCGCGCAGCACACGGCGACTGACCGGCTCGATCGCGGGGCGCGGGGCGCGGGGGCGCGAGGCGCGGGGCTCGATCGCGGGGCGCGGAGCGCGGGGCGCGGGGGCGCCGGGCGAGGGTCAGCTCTGGCGCCGGAAGCGAAGCTTGTCCGTGGCCGGATCGGCGATCCAGCGGTCCCAGGCCTGGACGAGCAGCGGGTTGCCCGCCGAGCCGCGGTAGGCGCCCACGACCTGACCGTTCGCGACGGTCGTGCCGGGCACGCGCTTCCAGGTGCCGCCCGCGTTCTTGGAGCGCCGCAGGAACCCCTCGCCCGAGAGATCGTCGAAGATGCCGCCCACGATCGTGCCCGCCACCAGGTAGCGGGTGCCCATGACATCCGCGGACGTGGGGTAGGCACCGACCTCACCCGGGAACGGCATGTTCTCCAGGATGCGCTCCGGTCCCCAGCTGACGCCGCCGTCCGTGCTCACGCGGGCGCGCAGGTCGGCCCGGTTCATGTAGGCGAAGACCAGCCGGTCGCCGTCCACGCCCAGCTCCGGGGTCTGACCGTACTCCATGTCCGGCAGCACCGGCGTGGGCACGCCGAACAGGTCGTGGTCCGGTCCCGCACCGATGCTCCAGTGGCGCAGGCGCACCTCCTCCTCATCGAACCAGGCGAGGTGCAGGTCGTCCCCAGAACCGGCCAGTGCGAGACCCTTCTGCATCGACCCCTCGCCCAGGTCCAGGTCGATCGCGGGCAGCGAGTCGCCCTTGGCCTCGTCGTTCACGCCGCGGGCGTGGAGCATCACATGCCAGTCACCGCCGACCTTCTGGAACCAGGCGACCGCGAGTCGCTCGCCGGCGCAGGCCACATCCGGCCTGCGCGACTGTCCATCGAGGGTGATGGCGTTCTGCTCGTGGGATGGCCCCGTGAGCGGCAGCTTGTCCAGGCCCACGAGCCAGGCACCTGACTCCTTGAAGGTGTAGGCCGCGAAGGCCCAGCCGCCACAGGTCTCCACCTCGATGTCGCGCGACGGACGGTCGTCCAGGCGGACCGCCGGGCGGAACGTGGCGCCCCCGTCTGCACTGCGGCGCACCCAGACCCGCTTCACGCCACCCGGCGCGTTCTCCTGCCAGCCCACGACCACGCCGGACCCGCGCGCGGCGATGTCACCGACACGGATCTCCGTGCCGGACGCGGCGGTCCGGATGACCCGCGTGGCGCCGAACGTGCCGGCGCTCACGGGGGCGGCGGCCAGCAGTGCCGCGCTCGCGAGCACGGCGGCGAGGATGGGACGCTGGGTCACGAATCGCCTCCTTGGCGGGCTCCGGCCTCGGGGGGTGCTGGCTGGCGACGCGTGGGCCAGATGCAGCATGTGCCGACACCCGCCACCATGGTGACATGTCCGAACACCCGTCCGCCACCCTGACTGCCGCCTACTTCTACAAGGTCCGATGGGGCTATCACGATGAGTGGCTGGAGCTGTTCCGGCGCAACCATTGGCCGGTCCTCCGGGAGCAGCTGTCGACCGGTCGCCTCACGGATGTGCGGCTGTCCGTGCCGCGCTTCCACGGTGATGGGCGCGCCGACTGGGATGTGATGGTCACCATCACGTATCGCGACTGGGCCGCGCTCGAGGGCCACAGCGAGGAGGCCATCAAGGAGCGCCTCTACCCCGACCAGGAGACGTTCCGGCGCGAGGAGCAGCGACGCTTCGAGCTGCTCGAGGCGCACTGGGACGTTCCGCTCCAGGAGCTGCCGCTGCCGTGACCCGGGGTCCCTGGCCGCAGCCGGACCCGGTGCTCGGGTTCTACGGTCCCGCGTCACGGATGTGGCGCATCAACCGGGAGGCGGTGCTGCTGGGCGCGGGCCCCGCGGCACTGCTGCTCCAGGTGGCGCACCCGCTCGTGGCGGAGGGCGTGGCGCAGCACAGCCGCGTCGCGGATGATCCGTTCGGGCGGTTGCGGCGGACGCTTCGGACCACCCTGGACATGGTGTTCGGCGACGGGCCCACGGCAGAGCGCGCGGTGCGCAGGCTGAACCGGGTCCACGGTGGCGTGCGCGGGCCCGTGATGGATTCCGTGGCACGCGCGGCGACCGGCGCCGACCACTACCGGGCGATGGACCCAGACCTGCTGCTGTGGGTCCAGGCGACCCTGGTCGTGACGAGCGTGGACGCGTACACGCGCTGGGTGCGGCCGCTGTCCGCGGGTGACCGGGACGCGTTCTGGTCGGAGGCGCGCAGGGTCGGCGTCCGGATGGGGATCCCGCTCGATCGGTCACCGTCGAGCTGGTCGGACCTGCTCGCGTGGTGGGACCGGATGCTGGCCGCAGACGGGCCCATCCAGGTGACCCCGACCGCGCTGACCCTCGCACCGCTCATCCTGCGCCCCGCGCTGCCGCTGGCGCCGGCGGGCCTGGTCGACCTGCTCGCGCTGCCGGGCCTGGCGCTGCTGCCGCCCCGGATCCGCGACGCGTACGCCATCCCCTGGACCCCGCGCGCAGCACGGACCGCGGCGCTCGTGGCGAGTGGCGTGCGCGTCTGGACACACGCGGTTCCCGCGGACTGGCGCTCGATGCCGCCGGCACGGCGGGCGTTCCGGCGGGCACGGGCGGTCGCGCGGGCGAGCACCGGAACGGACCGGACGCCCCCGTTCGTCGGTGGCCGCTAGAATCGGGCCCTCCCCACCGACCAGGAGACGCCGCCCCGTGCCACCGTCCGATCTCTCCCGCCGCGCCGTCGTCACCGGCCTCGGCGCCGTCACGCCCATCGGCAACGATCACCCGACGTTCTGGCGCAACCTGGTCGGCGGCGTGAGCGGCGGCGGTCCGATCACCCACTTCGATGCGGACGCGTATGACGTGCGCATCGCGGCGGAGGTCAAGGGGTTCGACCCGACCACCGGCATGGACCGCAAGATGGCGCGCCGGATGAGCCGCTTCATCCACTTCGGGATGGCCGCGGGCAAGGAGGCGGTGCGCGACGCGGGCCTGGACTTCCAAGGCTGGTCCCCGGAGCAGCTGGACCGGGTCGCGGTCGCGGTCAACACCTCGGGTGGTGGCCAGGAGCAGGTCATCGATGGCACCGCCGTGCTCAACGCCAAGGGCCCCGGCCAGGTCAGCCCGTTCGCGATCCCGGCCCTGTCGGGCTCGATGGCCGCCTGCATGCTGTCCATGGAGTACCACCTCACGGGACCCGTCATCACCCAGGTGGCCGCCTGCGCCAGCTCCGTCATCGCGTTCCTGGACGGCCTCCGGATGATCCAGCGGGGCGAGGTGGACGTGGTCATCACGGGCGGCTCCGAGGCGCCGCTCCTGCCGGTGGGGTTCGCGGCGCTCGCGAACATGGGCGCGCTGTCCAAGCGCAACGACGACCCGGAGCATGCATCCCGACCGTTCGACCGGACCCGGGACGGGTTCCTGTTCGGCGAGGGGGCGGGCGTGGTGGTCCTGGAGAGCGCGGAGCATGCGCTGGCCCGCGGCGCGGCCATCCAGGCCGAGGTCATCGGCGCGGCGCTGACCGCGGACGCGTTCCACATCTCGGCACCGGACCCCACGGGTCGCGGCGCGGCGCTGGCGATGACCAAGGCCCTGCGCGACGCGGACGTGGCGCCGGACGAGGTGGACTACATCGTCGCCCACGGCACGTCCACGCCGCTCAATGATGTGACCGAGACACGCGCCATCAAGCGGGCGTTCGGCGACCATGCGGGACGGGTTGCGATCTCGTCACCCAAGTCGATGGTGGGGCACCTGCTGGGGGCGGCCGGCGTGATGAGCGCGTTGACCGCGATCGGCGCGATCCGGGAGAACATCGTCCCGCCCACAGCCAACCTGCGCGAGCCCGACCCCGACTGCGACCTGGACTACACGCCGGTGGTCGCGCGCCAGAAGCGCGTGGACACCGCGATCATCAACGGCTTCGGGTTCGGCGGCCAGAACGCCGTCGCGGTCTTCCGACGCTTCGAGGCCTGACCGGCGAACGGCTGGCCAGCCATCGCACTCGTGGACGATCAGGGGCACCCGGGATGCCACCGCGGGGGTGGCCACGACCGGCAGCGCCGCGGGATGTCTGGTCCGGGGCCCCCTCATCGGTGACTCCCTGGTCGTCCTGAGCGAGGGCTGTCGATCGTGGAGTTCCCCCGCGGGTCGCTGACCGCGGCCGGCTCGCGGTCTGGTGGACGGCCCGGACTCCGTGATCAGGCTGGAGCTCCGCGACACCTGGCGCCGCCTGAGGAAATGAGGAGGCGCCTGAGGAGACTCCCGATGGCGTGCGTGTCCTCACCGGCGAGTCTGCTGCCATCACCCGCGACCACTGGCCGATCGACCGCCGCACGACCCGCCGCACCGGGATCCGGGCGGGGCGACTGCTGATCCTGGCGCTGTCCGCGATGACAGCGCTCGGCGCGACGGCCGGCGGTGCGCAGGCTCGGGGAGCGACCCCCGGCCATCTGCCGGCCCTGGGCGCCGGGCCCGGCGGCGCCACGGCCCACGCCACCCCCGGCGGTCGGCAGGCACGCCCCACGTTCGCCACCAATGGCGACCACCTTGGAGCCACGATCAACTGCAACTCGTACGACCACAGCTTCCGCCACACGCCGTACGCGCTCCCGGCGGACGGCCTCTACAGCCAGACGATCTGGTACCGCATCTGGGTCTACAACCTCGACACCCGCATGTACCAGGCTCCCATCCCGCGGAACGGGTACCTGTCCTTCACCAGCGCCTTCAACGGCGGTGGCGCGCCCGCCCGCACCGTGCGTCCGGGCCCAGGCCGCTACATGGTCGCGACGGAGTACTGGTGGAACACGAACGGGCGGTGGTACAAGGCCACCGACTGGACTCGCTGGTACTGGCAGGACGCGTGGTCGACCCAGATCAAGGATGTGTGCCGGGTCCGAACCCGCCATCCGCTCGGACGGGACCCCCGGTGGACAGGCGCCCGCCGGGGGTCCGCTGCTGGCCCGCCGCTCACCTGCGACAATCCCCATGCATCGCCCGTGGGGCGCCCGGGTTCCGACGCGCGCGGTGCGGAGCGGAGCGACCGGCCGTGGTGGGGACGGATGCTGGGGGCGCGGCGATCGAGGGTGGTGGCTCCGACGTCATCGGCCGGGACGCGGCCATCGCGCTCGTGCGCGAGCGGTCGCGCCACACCCGGATGGTCACCATCACCGGTCCGGGCGGCATCGGCAAGACGCGCCTGGCCGAGGCGCTCGCCGACGGCGGCGTGGTGGTGGACCTGGTGGCGGTCACGGATGCGCGGCTCGTCCCGTCCGAGATCGCGCGGACGCACGAGCTGCGCCTGGACCCCGCGCTGCCGACGCTCGAGGCGCTCGTCGCGGCCCTGGACGGCTCCGAGCGAGGGCTCGTCCTGGACAACCTGGAGCAGATCGAGGGGGTGGCGGCCGTGGTGGACGCGCTCCTGCAGCGTGTCCCGGGCCTGCGCGTGCTCGCGACCAGCCGCGTGCCCGTCGGCGTCCGGGGCGAGGTGGAGGTGCCGCTCGCGCCGCTCGAGCTCCCGGCCACGGACGCGCCGGACGACGTGGAGCGATCGCCGGCTGGGGCGCTGTTCCTGCGGCGGGCGCGGGGCATCGGTGCCCTCCGCACGCTGGACGAGCCGAACGCGCGCGACGTGGCACGGCTGTGCCGCGCGGTGGATGGCATCCCCCTCGGGCTCGAGCTCGCCGCGCGCCGGCTGCGCGTACTGGCACTGCCGGAGGTCCGGCGCCGCCTGGAGACGGGCGATGCCGCGCTCCTGCGCGACCCGGATCGACCCGAACGGCAGCGATCGCTCGACGCCGTCCTGGACTGGAGCCTGTCGCTCCTCTCGCCGGAGCAGCTCCGGGCGCTGACCGCGGCATCCGTCTGCCCCGGGGGATTCGACCTGGACACGCTGGCCGCCCTCGTGCCGACCGCCGAGGCAGACGACACGATCGACTCCCTGGACGCGCTCATCACATACGGCCTGGTGCGTCGGACCGACGATGGCACGGCGCCACGGTTCGCGCTGCTCGAACCGATCCGCGCGGCGGTCCGCGCGCGGACCCCGGATCCAACGCTGGTCGCGCTCGCGCAGCGCCATGTCGACCTGATGGTCGCGCTCGTGCGCCGCCACGGGTGGCGCTTCGAGGACGGCGACGCGTTCGAGTTCGCGCCGCTGGATCGGGAGCGGGACGGCATCCGGACGGCGCTCGCGACCGTGGACGGCCGCGAGGACCGGATGCTCCTGCTCGAGCTCACGGCCAGGCTGGGCGGCTACTGGTTCCACGCCACGGCGGTGGCGGAGGGCGTCGGGTGGCTGGACCGAGCGCTCGCGGATGCCGGCGCCGACCCAGACCTGCGCGTCCACGCCCTTGCCACGCGCGTCTACCTGGCGCTCGACTGGAGCGACCGCATCGAGCAGGACTCAGCGGCGCTGGTGGCGGCAGCGGGTGCTGCCGGAGGTGCGCCCGCCGCGGTGCGAGGCCTGGTATACGCGGCCTTCCCGATGATCGAGCGGCGCTTCGGAGACCCTCGGGGCTGCCTGTTGGCGGCACGCGCGCGAGCGGCGGCCGCCGGATTTTGACCGCTGGCTGGTGCGCATCGACATGGCCGTCGGGCTGGAGGCGATGGCACGCAGCGATATGGCCGAGGCACGCCGGGCACTGGCGGATTCCGCTGCGACCGCGCGACTCGTGGCCGACCCAGGCACCGAAGCCCAGGTGCTCACGAACCTCGCGCTGGCAGAGATCGCCGAGGGCGACGCGTCCGCGGCTGTCGTCACGGCACGGCGCACCGTCGATCTCCTGGCTGATGATACTCGACCCATGGGTCGAGTCTGGGCGTCCTGCATCCTCGCCCTCGCGCTCGCGGAAGCTGGCGACGGCGACGCGGCACGGGAAGCGCTCGCCCGGGTGATGCCGCTCGTCATCGAGCATCCCGCTCCGTGGTCGCTGGTCGTCGCGCTGGACACCGCCGTGGTCGTGCTCGCGGCGTGCGGGGTCGACGAGCTCGCCCTGCGCGCGCATAGTGCGTCAGATCGACTTCGCGGCGAACTGCGCGTGGAGCTCTCGCCCACCGAGCGCGCGCTGCTCGAGGCGGCCGTCCGCCGCGCCACAGGCCGGATGGGCGCCGTGTCCGCTGCGCTTGCCATCCGGAACGGAGCGAGCGACGACCCCCAGGCGCTCGTCAGGAGCGTCGCGGAAGCCCTGGTGGCTGATCGGCCGCGCGCAGTCGGTCGCGACTTGCGTCGTGTCCGCCATGGCGAGCTGACGCGCCGGGAGGTGGAGATCCTGGGCCTGCTGGCGCAGGGCCGCTCGGATGGCGAGATCGCGCAGACGCTGGTCATCAGCCCCAAGACCGCGAGCGTGCACGTCGCGAACATCAAGGCGAAGCTGGCGGTCGAGACGCGCCTGGAGGCCGCTCTCGCCGCCCGCGAGCTCGGGTTCGGCAGCTGAACGTCCTCAGGGGCCGGGCGGCAGCTCCCCGGCGATCGTCGCTCCCCAGGTGGTCTGGGTGACGCGCCCGGGCGCTACCCGACGACCCACCCCTCCCCTCGTCGAGGGTGAACACGATCCGGGCACGGTCTTCGCCCATCAGCACCGCGCGGAGCGTGTCGAGGGCGGCGGCCGCGGCTGCCAGCTCAACCGGTACTACGCCGCGTCGCTGATGTTCGTCGGGTACCGCTTCGGCAGGAACGCGCTCGAACAAGGACGGCTGTTCCCGACGTCAACCGGGCCCTGCGAAGCGCGGATCGCGTACGCGCCGGCGGACATCGCGCTGTGGGACCTCGCGGGCAAGCTCTGCGATGCCCCGATTCATCGTCTCCTGAGCGGCTCCCAGGACCGCTGCGAATGTCAGGGGGGAATCGGTCCCACCGTGATGGCCGAAACCAGGACCACCCATGGATGGGGTGGGGCCAGATCAGGTCGGGTGGGCTCCCGTCAACGTCGCAACACGGACGCGACGGGGTCGATGTCCCGTGCCACACTGAATCGTGCTACACGGGAGGCAGAGATGGCGAATCTGATCGTCACCCTCGACCCGGACGTCCTTCGCAAGGCACGCATCCGGGCGCTCGAGCAGGGGACCTCCGTCAATGCGCTGGTCGCGGAGTATCTGACCAGCTACGCGGATCTCGGCGATACCCGGAAGGCCGTCACGGAGTTTCTCGAGGTCGCGCGGCAGGCGCGGGCGACCAGCGGCCCAGGCGGTCGGACCTGGCGACGCGACGACCTCTACAATCGGTGACCGGTGGCGCATTCATCGACACCAACGTCTGGGTGCACGCCGTCGATGGCGCGGACCCGCGCAAGCAGCAGCGCGCCATCAAGGCCATCGAACAGGCGGCAGGTTCCGGGATCGTGCTGTCGACCCAGGTCCAGGGCGAGTTCCACGTGACCGTCGCTGCGCGGACGGCGGGCGTGACCAGATTCCTCACCGAGGACCTGGCGGACGGCGCGACCTACGGCTCGGTGCGAGTGGAGAGCCCGTTCCGGGGCGGATAGCGGCCCTCGACGGACGGTCGCAGGGACCGGAGCGCGACGGCCAGCCGCGGATCGTCCGCGCGGGCGATCGCCGCGTCCCAGGCGAACCAGCCGATGGCCTGGCTCTCACCCGTCGGAGGGGCGGGGTCGGCCTCGCCGCCGTCGATGAGGTACCGCAGGTCGAGGTGCGTGTGGCCGCGCGGGCCGGGGTGGACGTCGACGTGGACGAGGCGTGGCGGGACGTCCGCGAACGCCACGGCGAGCCCGGTCTCCTCGGTCGCCTCACGCAGCGCCGCGTCCCACGGCGTCTCGCCCGGGTCCACGTGACCGCCCGGCTGGAGCCAGATGCCCACCCGCTTGTGGCGAAGCAGCACCACGCCCCGAGGACCGACCACGATGGCCGAGCCCGTCACATGCACCGGGTCGGCATGCTCGTCGAAGGGCCGCGCCAGCGCGTCGTACCACCGCAGGAACGTCGCGAGGCTCGTCCGCTCGTCCTCGTCGATGGGGATGCGTTCGGCGACCGCCAGTCGCACCGCGGCGCGCAGACCAGGATCGACCGCGGTCACCGCGATGCGCGCGCCAGGTCCAGCGCCGCGCCGATCAGCGCGAGGTGGCTGAACGCCTGGGGCGTGTTGCCCAGGTGCCCGCCGGTGGCCGGGTCGACCTCCTCCGCGAGCAGCCCCAGCGGTGAGGCGTAGGACGCCAGCCGCTCGAACAGCGCGCGTGCCCGGTCCACCTCGCCCATCCGCGCGAGCCCCTGGACCAGCCAGAAGGAGCAGATCATGAAGCTGCCCTCCTCGCCCCGGAGCCCGTCGTCCGCGGTGTCGGTCCGGTAGCGCAGCACCAGGCCGTCCTCGGTCAGCTCGTCCGCGATGGCATGGACCGTCGCGCACGCGCGCGGGTCATCTGGGGGCAGGAACCCCAGGAGCGGGATGAGCAGTACCGACGCGTCCAGCGCCGCGACCCCGTACGACTGCGTGAACACGCCGCGGGCGTCCGTGCCGTGTGTCTCCAGGTCGGCGCGGACGGCGGCTGCCTCCGCCGCCCAGGCCGCCGCCAGGGCGGTCTCCCCGCGCACCTGCGCCAGCCGGGCGCCCCGATCGAGCGCGACCCATCCATAGAGCTTGGAGCTGGTGAAGTGGCGCGGCTCGCCACGGACCTCCCAGATGCCCCGGTCGGGCAGGCGCCATGCCGTCGCAGCAGCTTCCACCTGGGGCACGCACAGGGCCCAGATCGCATCGTCCAGGGCACCGCCAGCGGACACGTCCCGCCACACCAGATCCAGCAGCGCGCCCCACATGTCGTGCTGGGCCTGGCCAGCGGCGCCGTTGCCGATGCGCACGGGACGGGCGCCCTCGTAGCCGCTGAGGTGGTCCAGCTCCTCCTCCGGCAGGTCCAGCTCGCCCCCGACGCGGACCATCAGCTGGAGCGGGACGCCCCGAGCATGCTCAGCGGCCAGGAAGCGGATGAACCGCCGCGCCTCGTCAGGGAACCCCAGGTCCTGGAGCGCCGCGAGCGTGTACGTGCCATCCCGGAGCCAGGTATAGCGATAGTCCCAGTTGCGCTCGCCGCCGGGCGTCTCCGGCAGCGATGTCGTGGCTGCGGCGACCGGCAGGCCGGTGGGCGCGTACGTCAGGCCGCGCAGCACCAGGGCGGATCGCTCCAGCAGCTGGCGCCACGGTCCCTCCGGGAGCCGTCCGCCAGCCAGCCACGCCGCCCAGGCACGATCCGTGGCGTCGATCGCCGCACGGGCCGCCGTCGCGTCCACGGGGGCGCGGTCCATTCCGTCACCCCACGCGAGCACGAGGGCGCGCACCTCGTCCTCGCGGACCGTCATGGTGGCCGGAGCAGGCGGGCCGTCCGGTCCAGCGTGGCCCGTCAGCCGCACCGGCGTGCCGTCAGGCAGATCGGCCATCCAGGACCCGGCGCCGGCTGAATGCCAGGCCACCGGCGAGCGTCCGTAGTCGGCCACGGGGGCACACTCGCTCCGGAACGTCACCGCACCCCGCCTGCCGGCCACCCACCGCACGAGCGCGCGGCGGGCGCTGGAGACATCCGACAGCAGCGCATCGACAACGACGGCATCCCCGCTCCCGGTCTGCCAGGTCGTCTCGAGCACGAGGCTGCCGGCGTGGTAGCGGCGGGTCGCGGTCGCAGCGGGATCCTCCGGCCGCAGCGACCAGCGACCGGCCGCGCGATCCAGGAGCGCCCCGAACAGGCTGGAGCTGTCGATGCGCGGCAGGCACAGCCACTCGACCGTCCCGTCCGGGCCCAGCAGGGCCGCGGTCTCGCCGTCGGCGAGGAACGCGAGGTCGGCGATGGGCGGGAAGACGTCAGGGGCGGGATCCATCAGGACCCGAGTCTACCCGGCAGCGGGCTGCACCCCGACACCACGGCGCGTTCACACCGCGTGCATACCGCGGCCTGAATCTTGGATCCATCGGTCGCACGAGGCGACCCTGAGCGATGAAGGAGACGCAGGATGCGTCGGATCGGACTGATGGGGCTCCTGCTGGGGTCCCTCGCACTCGGTGGGGTGGGCATCATCGCCTACCAGCTGGGTGTCTCGGCGGGTGCCGCGTCGGCGGCGGTCGCAGGTGGGGCCACGGTGGTCTACGCGGCACCCTGGGGTGCCGGCTTCGGGTTCTTCCCGGTCATCGGGCTGCTGTTCTTCGGGCTGCTGTTCCTGGCGGTCATCGGGAGCATCGGGCGTGCTGCCTGGGGTCGCGGCGGGCCCGGACGCGGCCCGTGGATGGGCGGACCGGCGTGGGCCCACGGTGGCCCGGGCGCATGGGCTCACGACCGACCGGTGCCGCCGTTCGTCCAGGAGTGTCTGGCGCGCTGGCACGCGGAGGCCCATGGCGCGCCGCCCGCGGGCTCGCCGGACCCAGCTGGCTCGACCGGCTCGCCGGACCTGGCGCCGACCGACCCGGCCTGACCAGAAGCCACCCACGCCCCGGGAGCGACCCCGGGGCGCGGCGCCGTGCGAGGATGCACACCGATGGCCACGATCCTGCTGGTGGACGACAACCCCGAGATCCTGCGCATCGCCCGGGATGTCCTGGAGCACAGCGGGTTCGCGACCCTGTCCGCGACCACCGGCGAGGGCGCGCTCCAGCTCGTCGCCACCCGCCGGCCCGACCTGCTCGTGCTGGACCTGGGGCTGCCGGATATCGACGGCCTGGACGTGGCCCGTCGGCTGCACCGAGCCGGCGACCTGCCGATCATCATGCTCACGGCCCGTGCCGACGAGGCGGACACGCTCATCGGGCTGGAGCTGGGCGCGGACGACTACCTCACGAAGCCGTTCAGCCCGCGCGAGCTCGTGGCGCGCGTGCGGGCGGTGCTCCGCCGCGCGGAGAGTGCGCGCGCCGGCGCTCGCGTCCTGCACGCGGGAGACCTCATCGTGGACCGCGACGCGATGCGCGTCACCGCTGGCGGCCGGCGCGTGGAGCTGACCGCAACGGAGTTCGCGCTGGTCGCGGCGATGGTCGCGCAACCCGGGCGGGTGTTCACGCGCGCCCAGCTCCTGGACGCGATCCACGGCGAGGCGTTCGAGGCGTACGAGCGGGCGATCGACGCCCATGTCAAGAACATCCGGCGCAAGCTGGAGCCCGACCCGCGCGCACCGCGCTACCTGGAGACCGTCATCGGGGTGGGCTACCGCGTCGCGGACGGCCCCGGATCCTGATGCCACCACGCCGCAGACCGCCGTGGTGGCCCGCCGACGAGCCGTGGCCGCCGCAGCGCTGGTCCGGGACCGGCGGCGACGGCGCCGCACCCGGGCACGGACCCTGGGGCCCCAGCTGGGGTCGGCACCCGCAGAGTCCGGCGTTCCTGGTGGGCATCGCCGTCCGGGCGCTGGGGTTCCTGCTCCTGGCCATCGCGTTCGTGACGATCCTGGGATACCTGGGCGCGGCGGTGACGGGGATCGCAACGGCGCCCCCGGTCACGGTCGCGCTCGGCGCGCTCGTGGTGGTCGCGCTGGCGGTGGCCATGGGCCTCGCGTTCCGGGCGCTCCACCGGGCGCGGCGGCCGCTGGACCGGCTCGTGGCTGCGGCACGCCGTGTGGAGGCGGGCGACCTCTCGGCGCGCGTGCCGGAGGACGGCCCGCAGGACCTGCGCGACCTGGAACGCGCCTTCAACCGGATGAGCGCACGCCTGGAAGCCGCGGACGCGGCGCGTCGGACGTTCCTCGCAGAGGTGAGCCATGAGCTGCGCACCCCGCTCACGGTGATCCGGGGCCAGCTCGAGGCGATCGCCGACGGCGTCTACCCGGCCGACGCGACCCATCTGGCGCCGGTGCTGGCACAGACGGCAACCCTGGAGCGGCTGGTGGACGACCTGCGCACGGTGGGGCTCGCGGAGTCGGGGGCGCTGGCGGTGCGGCGGGAGCCGGTGGACCTCGTCGCGCTGGCCGGCGCGGTGGTCGCGGGCATGGGCGCCGCCGGGGTCGAGGCCGGCGTCCGGCTGACGGTGACGCCCGCAGAGCGGACGGGGTCGCCGGCGGAGCTGCCGCCGATCGCCGCGGACCCGGCCCTCCTGCGGCGGGTCCTGGTCAACCTGCTCACGAACGCGCTGCGCCACACCCCGCGCGGCGGGAGCATCCACGTGGCGGTCCGGCCCGCGGATGCCGGCCACCAGTCGCTCACCGTGACCGACACCGGGTCGGGCATCCCCGCAGAGCTGCTGCCGCGGGTGTTCGACCGATTCGTCACCGGGCCGGGCCCGCATGGCACCGGCCTGGGCCTGGCCATCGCACGCGACCTGGTGGCAGCCCACGGCGGCACGATCGCGGCGGAGCTGCCGCCCGAGGGCGGCACGCGCGTCGAGGTGGTGCTGCCGGTGGCGCCGGGATCGGCCACCACCGTGGGCTGAGGGGACGCTCAGGCGCCCCCGGTGCCGGGGCGCCCGCGCGGGACCGGCCGTCCCTCGAACGCCTCGATCGCGGTCAGCAGCTGGACAGGCATCCGGGTCACCCGGTTCGTGGTCAGATCGAACATGACCTGGACCGTGGAGCCGTCCGCGATGTGCCGCGCCGGGGCGATCGGACCGCCCTCCGACACGACGCGGTACTCCAGGCCGAACGCGGACCGCGACGCCCATCCGACCCGGCACTCGCAGACCACGGGCTCACCGAAGTACGCCGGCGCGCGGTACGCGATGTGCGCCTCCGCGATCACGAACGTGAGGCGGTGCGCCTCCGGGCCCGTCCCGAACGGATGACCCGTGAGCGCGGCGTGGTACCCGGCACGGGCCATCTCGAAGTACGAGAGGTACGTCGCGTTGTTCACATGGCCCAGACCATCCGTGTCGACGTACCGGACCTCGATGGGATGACGGTAGCGGAACGGCTCGTCCGCGCCCGGAGCCCGGCCGCTCAGGGGTTCGCCGCGATGTCGGCGAGCACCGCCGGCAGCAGCTTCTCCACGTCCGGGGAACCCACGCCCGTCGCGAAGTCCCAGCCCGGGGTCGCAGCATCCACCAGGTTGCCGCCCCGGGTCACGTCATGGAACGCACCTGGAGCGTCCTGCGCGATGCGGTAGTAGCGCGGTGCCATGAAGCCGAGCCGCTCCACGCCCTGGGCCGCCGCCGCCTGCTGCATCAGCGCCTGGATGCCCGACCACAGGGGCGCCGCCGCGCTCGTGCCACCCATGACGTACCAGGATGCCACTCCCGTATCGCCGTCGGTGCCGTACATGAGGTAGCCGGTGTCCGAATCGGCCGCGGCGGCGACATCCGGACACTGCCGGTTGCCGTTGGACCGGTCGTTCTGCACGCCCGGGCCCTGCTGCCACGCGGGCATCGGGGCGAACGGGCTGATGCCCCCACCCGTGCCACTCGTCGTCAGGTAGTCCTGCCAGCCGGTCTCGCGGAGGTACGTGCCGTCGGCACGCGTCTCGAGGAATGTGCCGCCGACGCCGATGACGTTGTCCGCGCAGGAGGGGAAGAACGTGGATTGCCGATGGTCGGTCGGGTCGAAGGTGTGGCACGTGAACGCGCCCCAGTCACCCGACGCCGCGTAGATGGAGACACCCGCGAGCGCAGCCGCCGCGAACGACACCCTGCCGAGCTCCGCCGTCGTGGCCGCAAACGGCGAATCCGCCACCTCGCACGAGCCGTAGGACACGCTGATCATCTGGGCACGGCCGTCCCCGACGATCCGGTCCACCGCCGTCGCGAAGCTCTCGTTGGTGGAGAACCCGTAGACCAGGATCTGGGCGGCCGGCGCCACTCCGCGGATGACCTGCGTGTCGAGCGCAGCCTCGATGGCGAACCCGCCGGGCGCATCCGCGAGGCCGTCTCCCACGGCGATCCGTTCCGGAGGCGGCCCGCTGATCCCGAAGGCCTGGTCGAACACGGCGAGGTCCGCGTCGGTGTCCACCCCGAACTGAAGGATCGCCACGTTCTGACCGCCGCCCGTGATCCCCTGCTCCCACAGGGGCAGGAAGTTGTAGACGATGGCCAGGTCGCGCGGCGCGAGACCCCGCGACGGCGGTCCGCTCGCGGCATCCTGGGCGGGGATCGTCGGTCGAGGAGACACGCCCACGATCCCGGTCACGGTCGTCGCGAACACGGCCGGCACGATCGGGGGTGTCGCAGCCGCGACGTAGTCGAACCCGGTGCCCGGGTCGCGGAACAGCTGCAGCTCCAGGCCCAGCACCCGCTCCAGGTCCGCCACGGTGCCCCGCACCTTGAGGCTGGTGCGCTGCGGGACGCGCTGGGTCACGCTGAGGCCCAGGCCCTCGAGCGTGGCGACCAGCTGGTCCTCGTCGGCCGCAGGCAGTCCGAAGCGGTCACCGAACATCGCCGGGGACACGGTCTGTCCGTACGTCGGGCTGGTCGGATCGGACATTCCCGCCAGTGCCTGCGCCAGGCCCTCCGGATCGCGACCGCGCAGCGCCAGGCCCACCTCCAGCACCTGGCCGGGGTCAGCCGGTCCCACCGCGACCGGGGTGAGGTCCACGGGCAGTGGCGCCGACGGCGCTTGACTCGGCGCTGGCACCGGTCTGGTCTGACCGCCCAGAGCCATCCCGGCCACGAGCGTGCACACGAGTGCCGTGGTGCCGGCGAGCAGGAAGGTTCGTCGGGTGCGCAACATCACTCCACCACCGGGTCGTTGGGCCAGATGAACGTGTTGTTCATGGTGTCAGCCATGGCCAGACCCCATCGCCGATTCTGAGCGGCCACCCAGACGGTGGTGACCGCGCTGATGCTGCCGTCGGTGGCCGCGACGCTCGCGACCGCCAGGTCCAGGCCGGGACCCTGCGGAGTGTCAAGGGTGCCGCCGAACAGGGCTGCGACACCCGACCGATGACCCAGGATCGGGGTGCCCAGCAACTGCCGCGCCGGCTCCCGGTCGAGCTGGAAGCCCAGCAGGTTCTGGGATGTCAGATCCCGACGCTTGTTGAACAGCTGCTCCGGCCCGAGAGCCTGTGCCTGGGCCGCCTCCACCACATACAACAGCGATCCATCATGTGCCGCCAGTTGCACCCACCCCGGACCCGACTTGCTGATCGCCAGCGCGTCCGGGTCGTATTCGAAGGCGAACCCGGTCGTCGTGTCCGTGTACCGCTCCATGGGCGGGAAGGGCATCTCCGAGGATCGCGCCGCGACGCCCGTGATGGGTGCCAGCACCGCCGCGCCGCAGGGCGCGATGTCCTGGCACTCGGGCTGATCCAGGCCCTGCGACACGACGAAGGCGACCACGAGCGCGATGGCGGTGACAGCCCCGAGCAGCACCGCGAACAGGACGAGCAGCTTTCTCGGTCCCAGCCAGCCCTTGCTGGCCGGACGAGGGGCGACGACAGACCCGCCGGTCACCGTCGAGGGGAGGGCCTCGTGCGCCTCAGGAGCGGCAGGACGATCGGTGGTGCGCACCTCGTGTGGCGCGGCGATGTCCCCGACCCTTGCCGAGGCGGCGGCGACCCCGCCTGCTGCCTGCGCCACAGGCCGCGCCTTGGGCAGCGCCCGGAGCGATACGCCGCAGTCGCCGCAGTAGGAGTGCGTGGGCGTGGACCGGCCGCAGTTGGCGCAGCGGATGTCCGGACCGACCGGGATCTCCAGCGACTCCTGGAGCAGTCCCACGTGGATGATGCGCCGCAGCCAGACGAGCGCCACGATCGCGAGGATCGCGAGCGCCGCCAGATCCACGAGCTGGCTGACCCCGTCCACGGGCTTTACCAGCTCCTGGACCAGTCCGGCGGCCACGAGCAGGGCCCCCGCGAGCAGCGCCGCGACCACGGGCTGACCGAGCGGCCCGAGCATGTCCTCATGGGCATCCGGGCCCCGATAGCGCAGCCAGAGCACGCCCACGAAGCCGCCGATGGCGCCCGCCGCGATGACCGGCATCGCCACACCCAGTGCCACGATACGCACGATCCATGGGAACACCTCGCCGGTGGGATGGAGTCCCGACTGGAACAGGCTGATGGAGGTCACGATCGTCTGGGCCCCCACGAACGCGACCGCGGACGCGACCCCGAATGTCGCCCCGTCGAGGACGTCGTTGAAACGCTTCTGACTCAGCAGCAGCGCCGGTCCCAGGGCCATCAGGACCCCCGCCACGATGGGTGCCACGATGGTCCGCTCCCACGGGAACGGCGATCCACCGCCGCCACCCACCACGCTCCCGCCGATGGCGCTCGCCGCGGTGACCGGGACCACCTGGTCCAACACCCATGCGAACACCGCGCCCGTCACGAGTCCCCACAGGAAGGTGAGGGCCACGACGCGGACGGGCTCATCCTCGTAGGTGTCCACGTCGTAGAGGTAGATGACCGTGACGAGTGGGACGAGCACGGCGGCCGCGACGACGGCCACCGGGAAGAAGCCCAGCGCCGCAAGCACCACCACCAGGATCGTGCCCGCGACGAGCGCCGTCTGGAACGTCCGGATCTCCTCGCGCGGCAGCGCGGGATAGAGCGTGGACACCAATCGGACGGCGCGCGCTGATTCTTCCGGGGCGGCCGCGTACGCCGTGCGCATCCGGCCGGCCGATCCCTTGCGCAGCTCCGGCTCCAAGGGATCGCCGCAGCGGATGCAGACGCGCATCGCGGGCACCTGCTGGCCGCACTGCTCACAACGGATGGTGGGTCGGTCCGCCGCGGCTGGCGTGTCCGATCCGCGCTCCTCGGTCACGTGGCCTCCCGTATCGGGTCTGGGCGCGCCGCTCGGCACGCGATGCGTGACTATCGCACGCCAGTGCCGCTCGTGTCACGCACGGGCCGTGATGCGGCATCGCCGACTCGATGGTTGCCGCGGGGCGGGGCGCGACGCGGCGCGGGTCGCGTGCGGGGCCGCGGGGCGGGGCGCGACGCGGCGCGGGTCGCGGGCGGGGCCGCGGGGCGGGGCGGAGCCGGGGTGGGGCCATCGAGGGACCGCGGGGCGGGGCCGCGGGGCGGGGCCGCGGGGCGGGGCCGCGGGGCACCGTCGGCCGTGCCGGGAGCCCGGGCCGATGGACGGACACGACCGACGAGGCAGGGGCCGGCGCGTGCGGTCCGGGCCGGTCATCGGCCCGGCCCGCACCGTGCGTGCCTGGGCGGGCCGGACAGCGGCCGAATCCGACCGGATCCGGCCCAGCAGGCGTCAGGCTTGGCCGCTGGGCGGACCGCGCCGGTCGCTGGGGGGACGGGGGTCGCGGGCGGGACGCGGCGTCCGGGCGGGGCCCAGCGGCCCGGGTGCGGCCCACGCGGCGTCCGGACGGCGCGTGGGCCGAGCGGGGCCCAGCGGCCCGGGCGGGGCCCAGCGGCCGAGGCGAAGCCCGTGACCGCGTGGACCGCCGAGGCCCGCGACGATCACGGCGTCCGGGCGGCGAACAGCGTCCCCATCCTCGGCACGGAGCCAGGCGGGCTGCGCGACGCTCGTCGGGAGCGCCGCCAGCACACGGAGGCCGACCGTCCGAGCACGTCGCTTCCCGACCGGGTCGCCTGACCGCGATCGCCAGGGCGCCTGTGGCGACCCGACCGGGGTCCCTGCGCCTCCCATCTCGTACCATCCGCGGGTGACCCAGGCTTCCTCCCCCGCCCACGCTCCATCCAGCCCCGACTCGCCGCCCGGTCTGACCTCGCCCATCGACGACGTGCACTCCGCCACGGCCATCGAGCGCGGCAGGCCCAGCTACTCCTGGCGGTCGGGCCAGGATCGGCGCCTCGAGATGGTCCGTCGATTCATCGACCTCGAGGGCGCCCGGGTGCTGGACGTGGGCTGCGGCATCGGGACGTACGTGCGGCGCTTCCGGCAGTACACCGACCATGTCCACGGCGTCGAGGTGGAGGCGGAGCGCGTGGCACAGGCCAGCCGGGATCTGCCCGACATCGTGCAGGGCGTGGGGGAGGCGCTCCCCTACCCGGACCGCCAGTTCGACCTCGTGTTCAGCAACGAGGTCATCGAGCACGTCCAGGACGATCGCCAGACCGCCCGGGAGATGGTGCGCGTGACGAGGCCCGACGGCCTGGTCGTGGTGTTCGCGCCGAACCGGCTGTACCCGTTCGAGACCCACGGCGCGTACCTCGGCGGACGGTACGTGTTCGGCAATGTGCCGCTGGTGAACTGGTTCCCCGATCCCATCCGCGATCGGCTGGCACCCCATGTGCGCGCCTACACCATGCGCGGCATCGAGCGACTGTTCGCGGGCCAGCCCGTCCGCCTGGTCCATCACCGGGTGATCTATCCGGGCTTCGACAACCTGACCGAGCGCCATGCGCGCCTGGGCCCCATCCTTCGGCGCGCGCTGTACACCGCAGAGCAGACGCCGCTCCACGCCTTCGGGCTGTCGCACCTCCTGGTGCTGCGCCGCACGGACGCGCCCATCCGCTGACACGGGCCTCCCGCGCGACGCTCCTGGGAGGCCCGGGTGACCGCGGCGCTCAGGCGGGCGGGGGCGAGAGGTCGGGAGCCGGGGACGCGGCATCCTCAGGGTCGGGCTCATCGACCGGCAGCACGGGCGGCTGCGTCGGCGACACGCTGGGCAGGGGCGTGGGCGTGGCCTGGGGCCGCGCGCCGGGACGCAGGAACACGTCGATCGCGAGCGGCGCCGACCAGTTGCCCGCGACATCGCGCCACTGGACGCGGATCGTGCGCCTGCCGGCCTTCCCCGAGGGAGTCGGCTCCGACGGCGCTGACGGCGCGACCGACGGCACGGAGGACGGACCGCTCGTCGGCGCGGGCTCGGCCGACGGCGAGGGAGGCGCTCCGGTCGATGGTGCGCCCGGTGCGGCGGACGCGGACGTCCCGGCCGGCGGCGAGGGTGTCGGGGCGGGCGTCTTGCGGGGGCGGGCGGGGCGCGGGGTGGCCAGGTCGTAGGCTGGTCCACCCGTCGTGAGGTCCACCGTGACCGCGTCGCTGACGGGGAACGTGGTCCCGTCGGCGAGCTGGCCGTCCGCGTCGAGCGCATCGGCGAGCGACACCCGCACGAACGCCGGCCCGGACCCCTCGCCATCCTGCGCCGTGAGCAGCAGCCGGACCCGCGGGCCCACGACCGGCAGGCCCTGCCGCTGACCCGTCACGCTGCCCGGATCGAGATCCGCGCTGCCCGAGGGCGGCGCATCGTCCGTCGCGCCGCCGATGGCCATCCGCAGCACCGACCACATCTCGGGACCCGCACCCTGATAGCCCAGGGCCCAGAAGCCGACGCCCCGCAGCTGCTGCTCGAGCGCGAAGTCGACCTTGGCCCGGGTGGCGTCCACATCGTCATACCAGAGCTGGCGCCAGGTGACGCGACACGCCTGGCAGTCCGTCAGCTTCGACGGGTAAAGCGACCAGGCGGACTGTTCCACCTCGTCGTACAGCCGGCCCGTCCGGGCCGCCTGGAGGATCGCGTCGTCGTAGTTGATCGTCACCGACACCGGCCAGCGGGCACCGGAGCGGGTGTCGGCGTGCGGCTGCGGGGAGGTGGTGGACCAGGCGCGGCCGTACCACGGCAGCCCCAGGATGACCACCGAGGGATCGACCGATGCCAGGATGTTCGCGACGTCGCCGGTCAGGTCGCGCGGACCGGTGACGCTCACCAGCGGCGCGTTGGAGCCGGTCCGCGCGGCGGCGCCGGTGAGGTACTCGTAGCCCATCACGAACAGCGCGTCGGCGGCGTCCTCCGCGGTCAACGCGGCGATGTCGTAGTTCTCCACGCCCGGCATCACGTCGAACGTGAGCTGGAGCGTCGGATCCACGGCGTTCATCGCGGCGCGCAGCTCGCGCACGAACTGGGTGAAGTCGGCGCTGACCTCCGCGGGCAGCGGCTCCACGTCCAGGTTCACGCCGTCCAGACCGCGCTCCGTGACGAGCGCCATGACCTGGTCGCTCAGGCGCATCCGCGCGGCGGGGTCGCTGAACAGCCGGATCGTGCGCCTGCGCTGGGAGTCGGTCCACGAGAAGCGCTGGATGGTCAGCACGGTCCGGACGCCGGCGGCCTGGGCCCGCGCCTGGAGGTCCCGCCAGGTCTCGCCGTTGAACCCGGCCCAGCCCGGCGTGTCCACGCCGCCCGCCTGCCGGATGAGGTTGCCCCGCGCGTTCGCCTCCACGCCGAAATAGGCGAGCGTGGTCAGCTGCGACAGGTCGAGCGTGTCCGCCTTGCCCATCTCCCAGTAGGGCAGGAACCCGTAGACCTCCGTCGACGCCAGGGCGCGATCGCGCGGTGGGCCGGGCGTCAGGACCGGCGCGGTCACCCCGGGGGTGGGAGTGGGCAGGGGAGACGCACCGGGTGCCTCGCTGCCCGGCGCCTGCGTGCCGGGCGATGCCGGTGCGCCGGCGGTCACGGTCGCGGGCGCCGCGCTGGGAGGCGCCGACGAGCCCGCGGCGCCCTGGCTCGCGGACGGAGCGGCCGTGGGCGTGGCGGGCGGCGTGGGTCGTGGCGTGGGTGACGCGGTCGCCCGCGGCGTCCGCCCGGGCAGGAGCGTGCCGGAGGGAGCACTGGGCTCGCGCGTCGGCTCTGCCGCGGCCTGGGTGGGTGCGGCCGCGCTCGGCGTCGCCACGGGCACCGTCGACGGACCTCCGGACCCCGGGGCCGGCGTCACGGAGATGCAGCCGCCGAGCGCGATGGCGAGCGCCACCAGGGAGGCTGGCACGGACCAGCGGGCGCGCACGCGACGGCCGCGCGGCCCGAAGGGAGATGTGGAGATCACCGGGTCACCCTACACCGGATGGTCGCGCCACGCCCTCGCCGGGGTCCGGCGGGCCCGGTGGGTCGCGGGGTCAGGAGGGCTGGGCCACCGCGTCTGACACTCGGCCATCGCGCGAGCCGCCGCGACCCGGACGGACATCCGCGCGACGCAGGCGCAGCGAGTTGAGCACCACGCTCACGCTCGAGAAGGCCATCGCCCCGGCGGCCAGGGCGGGGTCGAGGGTGATGCCCAGGAACGGGTACAGGACGCCCATGGCGACCGGGATGAGCACCACGTTGTACGCGAACGCCCAGAACAGGTTCTCGCGGATGATGCGCACCGTCCGCCGCGACATCTCGATGGCCGACACCACCAGGCGCGGGTCCCCGCCCACCAGGGTCACGTCGGACGCCTCGATGGCCACGTCGGTGCCGGTGCCGATGGCGACGCCCAGGTCCGCCTGGGCGAGCGCCGGCGCATCGTTGATGCCATCGCCCACCATGGCCACCCGCCGGCCGCGCGCCTGGAGCTCCCGGACGGTCGCCTGCTTGTCACCCGGCAGCACCTCCGCGGCGACGTGCTCGATGCCGACCTGGCGCGCCACGGCATCCGCCACGACCCGGTTGTCACCCGTCACCAGCCACACCTCGACGCCCCGCGCGCGAAGCTCTCGGACCGCCTCCGCGGCCTCCGCCTTGACCGGGTCGCTGATGCCGATGACCCCCAGGCACGCGCCGTCCGCGGCCACCAGCACGGGGGTCTGACCCTGCGCCGCGACCGCCGCCGCGGCCGCCGCCAGCGGCTCCGGGTCCACGCCCGCGTCCCGCAGCAGCCGGGCATTGCCGACCAGGACCGTCGAGCCGTCCACCTGGGCCCGGACACCGCCGCCGGTGATCGATTCGAACACGGTCGCCGCCGACAGCGCCTCGCCGCGGTCTCGCGCGGCGGCGACGATGGCGGCCCCCAGGGGATGCTCCGACCCCACCTCCACCGCCGCCGCCAGGCGCAGCAGCCTGCCCTCCGCCTCGTCGCCCGCGCCGAGCGTGTCGAGCGACGCGACCGCGGGCCTGCCCAGCGTCAGCGTGCCGGTCTTGTCGAAGATGACGGTGTCCACCCGGCCGGCCGACTCCAGCGCCTCGCCCCCGCGGATGAGGATGCCCGCCTCGGCCGCCTTGCCGGTGCCGACCATGATCGCGGTCGGGGTGGCGAGCCCCATGGCGCAGGGGCACGCGATGATGAGCACGGTCACCATCGCGACGAGCGCGCGCGTGAGCTGCGGCTCCGGGCCCGCAAGGAACCAGATCCCAAACGTGACCGCCGCGAGGACGATGACGAGCGGCACGAATCGAGCGCTGACGGCGTCCGCGAGGCGCTGGATGGGCGCCTTGGAGCCCTGCGCCGCCTGGACCATCCGGACGATCTGCCCGAGCACCGTGTCCCGACCCACGCGCGTGGCGCGGAACACGAAGGTGCCGGTGGTGTTGAGCGTGGCCCCGATGACATCATCGCCCACGCCCTTGGTCACGGGCATGGACTCGCCGGTGAGCATCGATTCATCGACCGCGGACGAGCCGGACGTCAGGACGCCGTCCACGGGCACCTTCTCGCCGGGGCGGACGCGCAGCAGGTCGCCCGGCTGGACCTGCTCGATGGGGACGTCCACCTCCTCGTCGCCGCGCACCAGCCGGGCGGTCCGCGCCTGGAGCCCGATGAGCGCCTTCACGGCGCCCGTGGTCTGGGAGCGGGCGCGCGCCTCCAGCCAGCGGCCCGCCAGGATGAGGCCGACGATGATGGCGCTGGAGTCGAAGTAGGTCGCGGGCTCGATGCCCGCGTGCATCACGAGCATCGGCCACATCGTGACGACCACGCTGTAGCCCCATGCGGCGAGGGTGCCGACCGCGACCAGGGTGTCCATGGTGACCGTGTGATGACGCGCCGCGGCCCAGGCGCGCTGGAGGAACATGCCACCGGCCCAGAACTGGACGAACGTCGCGGGCCACAGCGCCAGCTTGTTGACGTCCTCCATGGACAGCCCGGACCCGCCCGGCCAGAACATCAGGACCATGATGCCCACCGCGACCGCCAGACTGACCACGGCCTTGACGCCCAGCTCGCGCAGTTCGCGGGCGCGCTCCGCCGTCTCGGCGTCCGTCTCATCGGTCAGCGAGGCGGCGCCCTCCGTGACCGTCGCGGCAGCCTCTGGGCGCACGTCATAGCCCGCCGCCTCGATCGCCCGGACCAGGTCCCCGCGGCCCGCGACGGCAGGGTCAAACCGGACCGTGGCACGCTCCGTCGCCAGGTTGACGTTCGCCTCCAGGACGCCGTCCGCCTTGCGCAGGAATCGCTCGATGCGGTTCACGCATGACGCGCAGGTCATCCCCTCGATGCCCAGCGACAGCTCGATGGGCGACGTGGCGGTGGAGCCGATGATGATCGTGGGAGCGGGTGCGGGTGTCGTCATGGATACTGGACCGGAGTATAACAGCCGGGTGCGCCACGCCGCAACGGGGGAATCTTCGAGCTAGCCTCGGTCCAGGATCTCCAGCACGCCCGCGAACCAGTCGAGGCCGGCGAGATCGCTCGGGTCGATCCAGAGCATCACGTGGTCGATGCCCGCGTCCGCGTAGCCGCGCAGGAACGCCGCGACCTCCGCGTGAGGGCCGCTCATCGGCCGGGGAGCCGCACGATCGGACGCGGCGGCTGCCAGGGTTGAGGCACGGCCATCGACCGCGGGGTCGCGGATGGGCAGGTCCAGGAAGACGCCCGCGGTCCGCTCCACGGTCGCCGGGTCACGTCCCACGTCCGCACAGGCCGCATCCACCCGCTCCCGCAGCGGTGCGAGCTCCGCCGGCCGATGGGTCCAGTCGGAGTTCCAGGCCTGGACATGGGGCAGCGCGATGCGCAGGACGCGTGGTCCGTTGCTGCCGATGAGCAGCCGCACGCCGCCGGGTCTGGGGCGCGGCAGCAACTCGCAGTCACGGGCGGTGTGGTAGTCGCCCGCGAAGTCCACGGCGCCCTCCTGGAGCAGCGTCCGGACGATCGTGAACGCCTCCTCGAAGCGGCTCACGCGGCGCTCGAACGGGATCCCGAACGCGCGGTACTCCGGCTCGTGCCAGCCGGCGCCCACGCCCAGCACCAGCCGGCCGTCGGCGATCTCATCCACGGTCGCGGCGGCCTTGGCCAGCACCGCGGGGTTGCGAAAGCCGAGCGCCGCCACGTACGTTCCCAGGGTGATCCGCTGGGTCGCGGCGGCGAGCGCGGCCAGCACCGACCACGCCTCCCACATGCCCACCGGGTGGTCCTCCCGGCCCGGCAGCCGGAACAGCAGGTGGTCGGGCACCCACAGCGAGTCGAAGCCCAGGTCCTCGGCGCGTCGGGCAAGGGTGACCAGGTCCCGCCAGCCGGCCGAGCGACCGGCCATCGTGCCCTCGATGAGCGGCAGGAACAGCCCGACCTTGAGCGATCGGCCGGGCGCCCGGGTCACGAGCCGCGGGTCACCGGGCGATGGGTCGCATGGCGTAGACGCCCACCACCATGCGCACGACCGGGTCGTGGCACAGCTCCAGGCCGATCTCGCCGCTGCGGGCCAGGTCGCCGATGAAGCTCGCCTCCCGGGGCGGCAGGCCGACCCACGTGAGGCCGTCCTCCAGGCGCACCGGGCTGACATCGTCCGGGCCGCCGTTCAGCTCGAACCGACGGCGCAGCTCGTGCATGGGGATGTACGGGCGCGACTTGATGAAGCGGCGCAGCTGCGCCTGGGTGCAGCGACCGCCATCGGCGGGCTCCACCGGTGCGGCCTGTGCGCGGACGTCGGACGGAGCCGGCGCTGCATCCGCAGCGGGCACGTCCGGGGCCGCGGCCAGCTCGGCCATGTCGTCCTCTCCACCGGCGCCCCGCGCCGGGTGTCACCGTCTGTCAGACCCGCGAGCCGGGAGGGCCCGCGCGTGGCCGGGATGATACACCGAGAACCGCTCCGGACGGCCCCGGGACCTACTCCCCCGCCACCACCAGCAGCGTCCGATCCACCCGGTTGAGGGTCTCCCCGCCGGTCGGCGTGCACACCGCGATGTCCTCGATGCGCACACCGTAGCGCCCCTCGAGGTAGATGCCGGGCTCCACGCTGAAGGCGTGTCCGGGGGCCAGCGTCGCGGTGTTGCCCTCCACGAGGTATGGGTCCTCGTGGACCTCCAGGCCGATGCCATGACCGAGGCGATGGAAGAAGTGCTCGCCGTGACCCGCCGCATCGATGACCGCGCGCGCCGCACGGTCCAGATCCTGGAGGGGCACCCCGGGGCGGATCGCCGCGCGGCCGGCCGCCTGCGCCTGCTCCACCAGGCCGTGGATGCGCCGGAACGCGTCATCGGGACCGATCCCCGCGGCGCCTCCCACCCACACCGTCCGCGTGATGTCCGAGCAGTAGCCCGCGCGCCGCCCACCGATGTCGAACAGCAGCGGCTCGCCCGCCCGGACGACCCGGTCGGACACGTCATGGTGCGGCGAGGCCGAGTCGGGGCCGGCGGCCACGATCCAGAACTCCGCGGTGTCGTGACCCTCCGCCACGAGCCGCTCCTTCACCTCGCGTGCCAGGTCCGCCTCCGTGCGGCCCACCAGACGGCCCGCGATCATCCCCTCCACGGTCCGATCGGCGGCGGCGGCGGCCGCGCGCAGCAACTCCACCTCCTCGGCGTCCTTCGCCTGTCGCAGCGGGCTCACGACCGCGGAGGCCACCCCGAATCGAGCGCCGGGCATGGCCGCCTGGAGCCGCAGCAGGAACGCGGCGCGGAGACCGTCGGAGACGAGCAGGCTCGCGCTCCCGCCCGCCGGACCCGCGAGCCCCGCGACCCGACCGAACGGATCGTCGGTCTCCGCCCAGGCGGCCAGGTCCACGAGCCCCGCCGCGACGCCGGGTGCCGCCTTCGCCGCACCCACCTCGAGCCTGGGCACGAGGAGCGTGGGCCGACCGATCGCGGGGACGACGAGCAGGGTGAGCCGCTCGAGCGCCACCGCGTCATACCCGATCAGCCACTCCAGGTCGGCGCCCACGCCGATGAGCAGCGCGCCATGCCCGCCCGTCCCGACGGCCTCCGCCGTCCGACCCAGTCGCTCGGCGTGGCGCGCCGCGCTGATGCCTGTGCTCACGTTCGACCTCCCCTGGGTGACAGCCAGGCGTCGATGAGGCGCGGGCCGTCGGTGAACAGCTTGCGATAGGCGAACACCCGCAGGGCACCCGCGTCGAGAGCAGCCCGGCGAAGCGCGGCGTCGTCGTGCTCCGCCGCCGCCAGCACGGGAAGGCCCGCGTCGGTGATGCGCCCGATCGCGGCCACGCCGTCGTATCGGCGCGCCGACAGGTCCACGATCGCGCCGACCACCGCGCGCGGCGGCGGGGTCGGGTGGGTGTCACCCGGCCGAGCTGGCCCGGCATCCCCATCCGGCTCCGGCCGTGCGGGTCCCATGGCGTCCAGCACCCGCTGGAGATCCTGACCGGTGGCGAGGCGCACCGGCCGCCCGCCCGCCCGCCGCACCGCGTCCTCAAGTCGGGACGCCCAGATGAGGTCGTCCGCCAGGACCAGGACGTCGCCTCCCGCCCGGGTCTCGCGATCGCTCAGCTGACGGTCCAGGTCTCGCCCGCGAACAGCAGCTTCCTGAGGTCGCCCGCGCCGCTGCGTGAGACCGCGTCGTCGATCTGCGCCTGGACCAGCTGGTCGTGGGTGGGGTGCGACACGCGGCGCAGGATCCCGATGGGCACCGGGAAGTCCGGATAGAACATCCGCGACAGGACATACGCCAGGATCGGGTCGGTCTCGTCGTGGACCAGCAGGTCCGCCACGCCGTGCTCGCCGCCCAGCTCCACGACCTCCGGCTGGAGCCCGCGCAGGCGGATGCCCTTGTCGTGGTCCTTGCCGAAGACGAGCGGCTGGCCGTGCCTGAGGATGAGCATCCGGTCATCCCGGACGTCCCGCTCCGTGAACATGCGCCACGCGCCGTCGTTGAAGATGTTGCAGTTCTGGAGCACCTCCACGAACGCCGAGCCGCGGTGGTTGCCCGCCGCGAACAGCGTCTCCTGGAGATGGTCGGTGATGGTGTCCACGGAGCGCGCCACGAAGGTGGCCTCCGCGGTGAGCGCCACCGACAGCGGCATGATGGGCGTGTCCACGGTGCCCGCGGGCGACGACTTGGTCTTCTTGCCCATCTCCGAGGTGGGCGACGCCTGGCCCTTGGTCAGGCCGTAGATCCGGTTGTTGAACAGGATCAGCCGCACGTCCACGTTGCGGCGCATGGCGTGGATGACATGGTTGCCGCCGATCGACAGGGCATCGCCGTCTCCGGTGATGACCCACACCATCAGCTCCGGGCGGGCCGCCTTGAGCCCCGTCGCGAGCGTCGGCGCACGGCCGTGGATGGAGTGGAAGCCGTACGTGTTCATGTAGTACGGCAGCCGCCCGGAGCAGCCGATGCCGGAGATGAACACGATGTTCTCGCGCGGCACGCCGAAGTCCGGCATGGTCTTCTGGGTCTGCGCGAGGATGGAGTAGTCGCCGCAGCCGGGGCACCAGCGGACCTCCTGGTCCGAGGTGAAGTCCTTCTTGGTGAGCACGGGGAGCGTGGTGTCGGTCATCGGGTCTGGCCCTCGGCGACGAGCAGGCTGACCGCCTCCTCGATCTCGGTGATGCGGAACGGCTTGCCGCGCACCTTGTTGAGTCCGACCGCGTCCACCAGGAAGCGGTCCCGCAGGAGCATGCGCAGCTGCCCCATGTTCACCTCGGGAACGAGCACGCGCCGGAACGACGCGAGGACGTCGCCGGTGTTGCGCGGGAACGGGTTGAGGTGGCGCAGGTGGGCGTGGGCGACGGCGACGCCATCCGCCTGGAGCCGCTCCACCGCCGAGCGCAGCGCGCCGTACGTGGAGCCCCAGCCGAGCACGAGCACATCGCCGCGGTCCGGGCCGAACACCTGGAGATCGGGGATGTCGTTGGCGATGCCCGCCACCTTCTGATGGCGCAGCAGCGTCATCCGCTGGTGGTTGTCGGGGTCGTAGCTGACGTTGCCCGTGACGTCCGCCTTCTCCAGGCCGCCGATGCGATGCTCCAGCCCGGGCGTGCCGGGCACGGCCCACGGGCGGGCAAGCGTCTCGGGATCGCGCCGGTACGGCCGGAACGTGGCGGCGTCCGTCCAGCCGTCCACCGCGATGGACGGCAGGTCCTCCACCGCGGGGACCTTCCAGGGCTCCGACCCGGTGGCCAGGAACGCGTCCGAGAGGTACGCCACGGGCGTCATGTACTTGAGCGCGAGGCGCCATGCCTCCACGGCGTAGTCGAAGCACTCCGCGGGGGTGGCGGGGGCCACGACCGGCATGGGCGCATCGCCGTTGCGACCGAACAGCACCTGGAGCAGGTCGCTCTGCTCGATCTTCGTGGGCATGCCCGTGGACGGACCGGCGTGCTGCACGTCCACCACCACGAGCGGCAGCTCCACCATCACCGCGAGGC
>DAOTUU010000036.1:0-7146 GCA_034436555.1 Chloroflexota bacterium
CGTCCATGGCCGCATGTTGCGCGCGCTCCATGGTCAGCGTGGTGAGGGTCATGGTCGTCAGGCTGGTTCCTTCTCGCCCCTGTGGGATGACGGGTCGGTGCCCGTGTCTCACCTCATCCTGACAGACAGGGAGAACGTGGGAGCCCTGCCCCGCCAGATGCAGGCGGCACCCACGGCGCCGGCTCCCGCCCCCGCGCCTGCGCCGTCCCCGCGACCCGCGCCGAGGCCCGCTCCGCGGGTCGTGACGCCGGCCCGCCCGGTGAACGGCACCCGGCCGGCTCCGCAGACCCTGCGCGAGCAGGTCGAGCAGCCGTCCGACGGCCTGCCCTTCTAGCCGACGATGCAGCCCCGCGTCTACCGGGTCGGCGGCGAGGACGGCGTGACCGTCGACCCGGTGCCGGGGTCCGACATCCGGGCCGCGATGGACGCGCTCGCGCAGGCCGAGCGCGACCCGATCTACCTCGACTGGCGACGACGGAAGGGGATCCCACGGACCCGTCCTGGTGTCCCGTTCGGCTACCGGACCGACACGCTGCTCTCGCCGACGTCGGTCGAGGACGTCCTCGGTCTGGCGGCGTTCCTCGCCCTGCGGATCTCGCTGCGCTGGACGCCGACGCCCGAGCAGCTCGCCTTCTTCCCCGAGGTCCCGGGTGCGTACCTGCCGGCGCTGTTCGGGGCCGCGGTGCTCCGTGCCGTGCCCTGCCTCTGGACCGATGACGTGCTCGCTCCGGCGATGTCGATGCGCTCGTCGCTGCCGAGCCACACGGTCGGGCCGGCGATGTGGCCGACGCCCGACATGCTCTGGCTGTTCGGTGCGCCCGTCGGTGACCTTGATGCCCCGGAGCGTCTCCGCGTCGCGGGGATGCTGCTCCTCCCCTACGGGCCGGGGCCGGACGGTCATCTCGTCTCGGTGATCACGGTCACGACGCCCGGCGAGACCGGGGTCTCCGAGTGGAGGATCGACCTCCTGCCGCTGCCGTACGGCTGGCACTGGCCCGAGGACTTCCCACCCGAGGGACGGCGCAAGGTCGACCTGTGGCTGGCGCTGAGCTCGTTCCTCAACTCGCCGTACATCCCGAAGGAGGAGCGGACGCTGTCGGGCCGGTATCGCAGGACGATGCTGCGCGAGGGCAGTCACCGGGTCGACCAGGCCGTCCGGTTCGTCGACCTCCGGCCGACCGCGCCGGCTGCCGCCGATGAGGGCCCCGCCGACGGCGGCGACGGACACCGGTACCACGTGCGCTGGCTCGTGCGCGGCCACACCCGGGCGCAGTGGTATCCGAAGGAGCGATCGCACCGGCTCGTCTGGATCGCGCCCCACCTCAAGGGGCCCGAGGACGCCCCGCTCAAGCAGTCGGTCTACCGGGTCGTCCGCTGATGGCGCGCCTGACCGTGCCCCTCCCCGAGCAGCTCACGACGCTCGCGGACGGCGCGCTCGCCTGGGCGGCCGCGGGGTGGCCGGTGTTCCCCATCGTGCCCCGCGGCAAGACGCCCTACCGGACGGGCGAGTTCTGCGGACGGGCCGAGGCGCACGACTGCGGCTTCCACTGCGCGTCGACGGACACCAACGCGCTGACGGCCTGGTGGCGCGAGCATCCCGATTCGAACATCGGCCTCGCATCGGCGGACTCGGTGCTGGTCGACGAGGACCGCCTGGGCGCGATCGTCGAGGCGAGTCTGACGCTGCCCAGCTGCCCCTGGGAGCTCACGGGACGGGCGGAGGGCGGCCGTCACTTCTTCTACCGGGCACCCGAGGGCTGGGACGGCCTGCGGGGCAACGAGGTCAAGGTCAGCAACCGCATCCCGGGCGTCGAGCTCAAGGGCTTCGGCAAGGGCTACGTGGTCGCGGCACCCTCGGTCCACGCCACGGGCAGGCACTACGAGGTCCGGCGCTCGGGCTGGGTGCCCGTCCTGCCCGAGGCCATCCTCGCGCGGCTGGCCGAGGTGACCGAGGTCGCCCCCGCCCTCATCACCCTGACCGGCGGCGCCTACGAGCTGCCGACGAGCGTCGGCATCGGGGGCCGATACAGGGCCATCGTCTCGTACACCGCCCACCTCCACAACCGGGGCCTCGCGGTCGAGGAGATGTGGCCGCTCGTGGTGACGATCCTCGCGCCCCTGTTCACGCCGCGCCTGTCCGAGGCGGAGCTGCGGCAGCGCTTCGAGAACGCGACCAAGGACATGACGCGCCGGCTGGGGGCGCCCCGGGGCATCGGCGCGAAGGCCGCGCCGGCGGGGCCGCTCGAGGACGCGCCGCTCACGGAGTACGACTCGACGCCCGTCGAGTGGCTGTGGCCGGGCTGGCTGCCGCGGGGCGTGGTCACCATCATGGACGGCGACCCGGGCGTGTCCAAGAGCACCCTCGTCGCCGACCTCGTGGCGCGCGTGACGACGGGCCGCGACTGGCCGGACGGGACGCCGGGACGACGGACACCCGGACGGGTCGTGTGGGTGACCACCGAGGATGACCCCGGACGCGTCCTGCGCCCGCGCATCGAGGCCGCCGGCGGCGATGCCAGCCTGGTGCGCTTCGTCAAGAGCGAGGTCGTCTTCCCCTCGGGCGCGTCGGCCTTCCACGAGCTGCTGGTGCGCCGGGCGACCGAGCCTCTGGGCCTGGTGCTCGTCATCCTGGACCCGCTGTTCAGCCACATCGAGGCGTCGGTGAGGACCATCGCCGACGCCGAGATGCGCAAGGGCGTCATGAACCCCCTGAGCCGCGCGGCGGAGGCCGCGGGCGTGGCGCTGCTCGTGGTGCGCCACTTCAGCAAGAACACCCAGGCGAGCCCCATCAGCCGGGGCGCCGGATCCCTGGGCGGCATCATCGGCGCCGCCCGAGCGTCCTGGAACGTGACCCTCGACCCGGAGGACGAGACCGGCGAGACGAAGGCGGTCGGCGTCGCCAAGCTCAACTACGCCCGTCCGCCACGCCCGCTCCGCTACCGGGTCGTCGACCGGCTGCCACCGGGGTGGGTGACCGGCTCCGTGTCGGGCATCGAGTGGCTGGGCGAGTCGGCGGTGTCCATCGGGACGCTGATGAGCGACCGCCCGAACATCGCGGCCGCCGTCGCGCTGCTGTCGGAGATCCTCCGGGACGGGCCGGTCGGGGCGCCGATCGTCGAGGCGAGGATGCGCGCCGCCGGCTTCGGGCGGGGCAGCGTCACCTCGGCGGCGAGGCGCCTCCGGGTCGTCAAGGCCAAGCAGAGCTTCACCAGCGGCTGGACCTGGAGCCTGCCGGAGGCCGACGACGCCGAAGAAGCATCCCAAGACGCACCCGAAGAAGCACCCCTGCATCCTTCGGCGCCTTCGGGGCCGGACGCCAAGAAGCACCGCGGAGCAGAGCCAGAACCTTCGACATCTTCGGATCCTTCGGCTCCTTCGCGTATCCACCCTTCACCCCTTCGGTCGGATGGGGAGGACGGGGTGCGTCTTGGGTCGGACGGGCCCGCCGAAGAAGCCGAAGACGCCGAAGAATCCGGCGCTTCCCGCGTGCGTGCGTGCGCACGCGAGGGAACGGAGACCGGCACCACCATCGCCTGCCGCGACTACCGCGCCCATCAGCTCCAGCACGTGCGCTCCGGCGCCGGCTTCGTCTGTCTCGTCTGCCAGCAGGAGGAGGACCCATCGTGAGCACGCCCAGGATCACCGTCGTCCCCGGTCCCCGCAATGCCCGGACCGACCCCCAGACCGGCCTCCGCTTCTATCGCTGGCAGGGCCGGGACCTGCCGTCGGTCACCAGCATCCGGCGCATGGCCGGGATCCCCCACGGACTCCATGCCTGGACCGTCTCCCAGGTCATCAGCCACGCGCTTGACAACCTGCCCGCGATCGCCGAGCGCCTGCGCTCCGGGGACCCCGCGCAGCTGAAGCTCGTGCGTCACGAGCTGCGGACCGCGGCGACGGCGCAGCGGGACCGGGCGGCGGAGCTGGGCACCGCCGTCCACGACGCCGCAGCATCCGGTCGCTCGCCGGTGGACGTCCCGGCCGAGGTCGCACCCCGCCTCCGTCAGTACCTCGACTGGCTGGCAATGTCGGGTGCGGAGGTGCTCGCTGCGGAGCGCCAGGTGTGGAACCTGACGCTGGGCTACGCCGGCACCTTCGACCTCCTCGTCCGGCTCCGCGACCGCACGATCTGGCTGGTCGACATCAAGACCGGCAAGGCGGCCTATCCGGAGCACGCCCTCCAGCTGCTCGCCTACTCGATGGCCGAGTTCGTCGGCTCCGACGACGTCGTCGACGAGCCGGCGACCGAGCTGCTGCGGGCTGTGAAGGGCATGGCGGTGCTCCACCTCGCCGACGACGGCTGGGAGTTCCTGGCGGTCCGCTCCGACCCACGCATGTGGTCGGCCTTCCGGGGCCTGCTCTCGTTCGCGACCTGGATGGCGGAGCACACCGCAATGGCGTCCGTGACGCTGGCGTCACGGTCCGGGAGGGAGGCCGCGGCGTGACAATCCCGAGGGAGCCGATCACCACCATCACCGCGTTCACCGCCGAGGGCCTGCCCCGGCGCGCGAACGACTGGGCGGTGCTGCGCTCCCTGCCCTGTGGCGAGTGCGGTGCCGCGGTCTCGGAGCCGTGCCAGCGATGGCTGGTCTGCGAGCTGCGCCTTGTGGCCGCCCATGCGGTCCTGGCGGCAGTGGGACGGGCGCTCCTGGAGCCTGCGGCATGATCGACCCCGACCGCGCCCGGCGCGGACGGACCAGCCGCCGGCGAGGGAACGACTTCGAGCGCGCCCTCGCCGGTGGCCTCGGCGGTCGGCGCATCGGCCACCTCGGTGGACCCACCGACGTGCTGACCCCGCTGTTCGCCATCCAGGCCAAGGTCGGTGGCTGCTTCAGCGAGCGCTACTGGCGCTGGCTGGCGGCGATCCCCCGTGCCGACGGGCGGATCCCTGTGCTCATCGTCGGCGATGCGCCGGGCCCGGGCCGCCGGCGTCGTGCGGTCGTGGTCCTGGACCTCGAGGACTGGCGTGACCTCCACGGGGAGCTCCCGGGTTGAGGCCCGCGCCCACCCTCACGCTCCTCGCGCCGTCGTCGGGCGATCGTCGCCCAGCCGCACCGGCTGTCGCGGTGAACCCCGTCGTCCTGGCGCTCGTCGTGGCACTTCGGGACATCGAGGAGCGGCGGGGTCGAGGTAATGTGCAGGGCCCTTCCAGCACCGCCAGGAGCCACCCCGCATGAAGCGCACCCTTCCCCGCTCGCTCGATGACGTCGGCGGGATGCGGGCGGCGCGCTGGTTCCGGGAATCCACCGCGGGCCAGTGGGACAACTTCGGGCCCGACGCCCAACGCGAGCAGCAGGACCGTGCCATCGCCCGGTACGGCCTCGTCGATGCCGGGCTCGAGTGGTCGGTGGCCTCCTCGGGCTGGACGAGCGCCTGGCGCACGGAGACGTGGGAGCAGATGATCGGCTCCGCAAAGGCCGGAGGCTTCGACGTCCTCGTCGTCGGCTACGTCAGCCGCTTCCTGCGCAACCTCAAGCAGACGCTGATCGCGGTCGAGGACCACCTCCACGCCGCTGGTGTCGTCGTCCTGTTCGCCGACGAGCGGCTGCTCTCCTCGGACCCCGGGAGTTGGGATCAGTTCATCCGGGAGGCGCACGAGGCGGAGGCCTACAGCCGGAAGCTCTCGAAGCGGGTGGCGGAGGGCTACGCGGCCAAGCGGCGGCGGCTCGGGGTCCCGGGTGGCAACCGGGCGCCGTTCGGCATGATCCGCGAGGGCAGGCCATCCGTGCTGAGGGTCGATGAGGAGCGGGCCGCCATCGTCGTGCAGGCCTACACGCTGGCAGCGACGGGGTCGACCGATTGGGAGGTCGCCACCCAGACGGGGCTCGCCAAGACCCACGTCGGGGAGCTACTGACGAACCCCATCTACGCGGGCCGCCTGCGGACGGGGGAGGCGGCCGGCATCGCGCCGATCGTGGATCCGGCGCTGTGGTCGACGGTGCAGTCGATGCGGGAGCGGCGACGGACCCGAGCACCTGGACGGATCGTGAAGCGCGCCTACGCGCTCCGGCTGCGGTGCGTCGGCTGCGGCAGGTACCTCTACGGGGACATCGGCCGGTATCGCCATCCCGCGCCGACGTGCGAAGCGTTCCTCGCGGCAGCGCCCTTCGTCGCCCGACACCGCCGACGCGACCGCGGCCAGCATGACAACCGCATCAAGGGGCACTCCTACCCGCAGGCCTGGTACGAGGACGCCATCGGCGCGCTCCTGGCCGAGATCGGCGGCCTCGACGACGTGACCATCACCGAGGCTGTCGCGCTGTACGGCGAGGATCCGGGTGGCGTGGACGAGCTGGCCCTGGCACGGATCGAGCGCCAGCGGGAGGAGGCATCACAGCGCCTCGCCAAGACCCGGGACATCGGGGAGTGGCAGGCCGCGATGCTGCGCCTCGATGCGGAGGCGGAGCTGGCGCGGCAGCCACGCGAGGACCGACGGTTGGCGCCCGCCGAGGTGGTGGAGTACCTGCGCTCGCTGCCGGCGATGTGGACCGATGCAGGTCCGGAGGGACGCCGTGCGCTGGCCACGGCGCTGTTCGCCAAGACCGAGGTGGAGGGGTACCAGAGGATGTACTACGCACTCACGCCGGAAGCCATCGAGCTCGGCCTCAACGCAGCACTGCCCGCGGTCCTCGAGGTCGGTGGTCAGATCGGTGAGTTTGGTCGGGGCGAGAGGATTTGAACCTCCCGGTCCCATCACTCGCATCATCGTTCCCGACCACATCGCCGCGGCACTGCGGGATGTCGCCTGAGCTTGCGGCTCTCTCCACTCCCAGGACCGGCCCAATCGTCCCAAACGGCCCATCTGAGCGTGGACGCGACGACGAAATGGGCCGTTCGGGTGTCCAGGTGGGCCGTTCCGACTCCACGGTGGGCCGTTCCTGTACGTCGTGGGCCCTCGCCGTGCACTGTGACGCGAGCGATCGCGGAACCTGTCAAGCCCAGTGAGACACGGGATCGCGATCAGCTCTGTGCAGGCGGCTCCTTCGGCTTGTTGATCCAGGCGGGGCCCGGCAGCCTCGGTGGCTGCGGACGCTTGTTGGCGAAGCGCTCGGGATGGGCGGCATAGGCGGCGTCGAGGACCAGGGCCCGCTGGTCGCGGACGAGCGTGGCGGTGCCGAGGTGGACCGAGGCGGGGGTGTGGTATCC
>DAOTUU010000037.1:0-80576 GCA_034436555.1 Chloroflexota bacterium
GCGGTGCCCACGGACACCATGCCAGTCGCGCCGGGGGGGCGGGACCATCGGGCTGGTGTGGCCGGTCGGCGCGGCGCCCTACCGTGCCAGCATCACCCGAGCGCGCCATCATCCCTGGAGACGCCTGACCATGATCTCGCACCCCGACACGCCGCCGCGGCGCCGGTCCAGCGCCCCCCGTCTGGGTGCCGCCCTGGCCCTGCTCGCCGTCGTCGCCCTGCCCACCATCCCCGCCCAGGCGCGCATCACGACCGCCTACTCGAGGACCTCGGTCGTGGAGCTGGCACCCGGCATCACCTGGGAGCGGGGCACGGCGCGCACCGCCAGCGGCATCCAGGCGGTCCAGATCGGCCGCATCGACACGCGCCATCCGGGGGTGAGCCTCGAGGCGCTGCTGTCCAACGACACGGTAGTGAACCTGGAGCGACCCAGCCGCAACGCCAACCGCAACAGCCGGCCCGGACGCCTCGCGATGCTCGCCACGAACGGTGACGTGTCCATCCGGGGTGACGTGGGTGCCGGCGCGGTGATGCCCTCGATGCACGCCCACGCTGGCGAGCTCGCCGTCGGCACGAGCTGCGGCCGGCCCACGCTGGGCGTGGACGCGGACGGCGCGGCACGCATCGGCTGGGTGCGCAACCGGATCACCTTCGACATGACCTCCGTGGCACCCGGATTCAGGGGCCTGCGGATCCTGCGCGGCGTCAATCGACCCCCCAACAAGAACCAGCTGAGCCTGTACACGCCCCGGTTCGGCCCGTCCACGCTCACCACGTCACCGAGCATCGACGTCATCCTCGATCCGGCCGGACCGGTCCCGGCTGCCGGGCGCGTGGGAGCGACCGTCGTCGAAGTCCGGCGGGGCGCCCAGAACACGGCCATCCCGGCGGACGGATGGGTGCTCGTGGGGCGGGGCCCCAAGAGCAGGCCGCTCGAGCTGCTGAAGCCGGGCGACCAGGTCTCGGTCCTCACCGAGTTCGGCGACGGCACCGACAACGGCTGCTCCGGCCCGGACGTCGTGTCCGG
Source organism: Chloroflexota bacterium (assembly GCA_034436555.1). Lineage (GTDB taxonomy): Bacteria > Chloroflexota > Limnocylindria > Limnocylindrales > CSP1-4 > JAFMJV01. The sequence continues at coordinate 1,027 of DAOTUU010000037.1, forward strand.
CTGGGGTGACACCCAGGAGGCGCTGGGCGGCAACTACTTCACGGTGCGCAACGGCCGCAACGTGGCCCCGACCTACGCCGAGTACGCCAAGGGCGGCGTGGCCGCCCCGCGCACGAACGTGGGCATCACCGCGGACGGCATCGTGCTGATGGTCGTGGTGGACGGACGCCAGCGCGGCTACAGCGTGGGCATGGACCTCATCGAGATGGGCGAGCTGATGCTGTCGCTGGGTGCGGTCCACGCGTTCAACCTGGACGGCGGCGGCTCGTCGGTGATGGCCACCCGTCGGCCGGGCGCATCAAGGATCAAGGTGAGCAACCGGCCGTCCGATGGCCGGGAGCGATCGCTCACGCAGGCGCTCGCCGCGTTCGCGGTCACCGAAGCCAGCTGAGCCACGCCGCGAGCACTCGCGGCACTCCCTCCTCCCTCGCGTCTCGGCCGTCCGGCTCCACCGGGCGGCCGACGCGCATGTCCGGGCCATGTGCCGGTCCGTCTCGGGCGTCCGCGGCCCGACCGATCGGCCGGTGAACGGCCGAGAACGACCGCTCGTGCCCACGTCCACGTCGGTCATGGCCGTCCAGCGGACGATCGCGCGCGCCACAGTCCGTCCGGTCCCATGAGCGGCCTGACGTGACGCGCCACGGTCCGTCCGGTCCTTTGAGCGGCCTGACGTGACGCGCCACGGTCCGTTCACGTCGATGATGGCCGCTGGACGGCCACCCCCATGACCGGATCCGTTCACACCCCCGCGATCGGACCCTTGACACGCGCTCCGGCGACGAGTTAGCATTTTATCTAACAGACGGAAGATGAGGCGATTGATCATGGCACGAGGCAACACGGAGTTCCGGCGCACCCGATCGGCGGGCGGCGTCACGGAGCGCTCCACGCCGCCCATCCGTGACCTGACGCGTGGCGGCCGCGGCTACGAGGTGGAGTTCCTGGCACGGACCAGCCACGACTTCCTCATCAGCCTCATGATCTGCGACGGCACCGAGTCAGACCTGCTGCCCGAGGATCGCGCCTGGCTCGCGGGCGCGCGGGCATCGCTCCATCCGGACCGGCGAGAGGATCTGGAACTCTCCTTCGGGGACCGCTCCGATGGCCTGTTCCACGGCCTGGCGGCGCTCGTCGTGGACCATGCGGAGCTGGCGGATGCCGCGTCGTTCGTGGCTGCCACGGAGCGCATGTCGGCCCTGGAGGTCGCCCGCCTGATGCTCGCGGACGTGCTGCGTGGACCGGAGGGGGACGCCCTGGCCACACGGGCCCTTGCCGGGGACCGGGCGGCGATGGCCCAGGTGGAGGAGGTCGTGGTCAGCGAGACGGGTGCCGACAAGTGCGTCGAGATCATGGGGTTCCTGCGCGAACCGGGTCCGGCATGGGTGCGGGCACAGCGCGCGCTGTCGGCCTGGCTCCCCCACTTCGTCCAGGTGGAGGCGCGTGTCGCCCGGCTTCAGGCCGCCGACCTCGCGATGCACGCCGATGACCGGGACGCCGCGGACCCGGCGGCGCTCATCGAACGGGTGACCGGTGGCATCCGGTGGCTCTCGGACGCCGGCGTGCGCCGGGTCTACCTCGCCCCGTCGTACTTCGCGCGACCCTTCAACTACGTGTATGAGGGCCCGGAGTGGCGCCTCTTCTGCTATCCCATCGGCGACTCCGTGCTGGAGGCCGCGGACCGGGGCGCGCCGCCCGCCGCCATGGTGCGCCTCCACCGCGCCCTGGGTGATGCCACGCGGATGCGCATCCTGCGCCTTCTCGCCGACCGCGACTGGTATCTCACGGAGCTGGCGACCCAGCTGGACCTGTCCAAGCCGACCACCAAGCACCATCTCGCGCTGCTCCGGGCCGCAGGCCTCGTGACGGTGACCGAGGCGGGCAACCTCACCTACTACAGCATCCGCCGGGACCGCATCGAGCAGGCCGGCGCGCAGCTCACCCAGTTCCTGGCCTGAACACGGCCGTCAGGCCGACCGGTTCGTTGGTCGGCCGAGAGTTAGATGGATGGCTCACAGATGGATGTCATCCGACACGCATAGGCCCCCGGGCACGACACGCGCGGGCCCCCGGAGTCGACACGCATGGGCCCCCGGGGCCCGATGGGAGGACACGATGCACCCGCTCGACACGCTGGCCAGCGTGGACCTGGCCCGACGGGATCACGACCGTCGGAGCTCGCTCCGCGAGGCGACCCAGCGCCACGCCATCCAGGACGCGATCACGACCCGGCTGCGGACGAGGCGGCACCCGCCGCGGAACCCCTGACCCACACCGGGAACGGGGACCGGTGACGCGGCCGGTCACGGACTGCGCATGGACACCCCGGCGCGACGCAGCGCCGCGACGGCGCCGGGGAGGAGCGCGTGGTGTCGCCGGACGACATCTGCCGGCACGACCCGGTCGGTGCGTGCCGCGTTGCGTGCGAGACAGACCTCGATGGGTACGTCGAACACCACCGCCGTGACCGAGCCACCGGTGGCGGCGACGACGCTGAGCAACGGCCGGCGTGCCCGATCGGTGAGGTTCGTGGCATCGACCACCGTCGTGAGGCCGCGCCGGAGCCGTGCCCGCACGATCGCGTGGAGCAGCCGGAACGCGTCCGCGGTGGCCTCCTGGTCCGCGGCGTCATCGGAGACCATCGCGCGCAGCGCGTCTGAGGAGACGACCTCCGTGGGCGCGTGATGGCGCGCCGCCCAGGTGCTCTTGCCGGATCCGGATGGCCCCACGAGCAGCACCAGCTCGCCCCGCGCGGGGGGATCGGATGAGGGGCGATCGGATGGGGGGGTCCGGTCGCGCGGACGAGGGCGGGTCATCACGGGGGAGCGTAGCTCGGGCCGGGGGCACACTCGCGTGGGCGCACACCAGGCGGCTGACAGGGGCGACTTGCGGTCCGATTCACCGCCCGAGGCGCCGGACGCCGCTCCCGGCTGACCGGCCCGGCGGATGTCGCCGCGACATGGCGCGACGAGCGATGACGGTCTCGGCGGCCCGGTCAGGCGCGACCGACATGATCCAGCCCGTGGGCGGTCCCCCGATGCCGCAAGCGGCATGGCCACGGACAGTCCGACCGATCCGCTGCCGGTGAAGGGGCGGTCAACACATGCGACTGCGACATCGCGACACATCCCGGCCGCCCGCGCGGGCCCATGGCCGCAGGCACGGAGAAGACGCCCCCGGGCGCCCGTACCAGCGCCCCATGGCGCCATCAGCCCGACTGGGCGACGATACGCTCCGTGACCCGACGCCCGGACGCCCGCATCAGCCGTCTCGCCCTGGTGGCGACCGCCACCCTGGCCATGCTCACCGGAGCATCGGCGCCGAGCACGGCCCACGATCGCGCTCCCGGCCCCGCCGGCTCCGGCGACCTGACGAGCACGGCCGGAGCACCAAGCCCGTCGAGCGCGGCCGGTGCGCCAGACTCCCCGGGTGCCCCGGGCTCCGCCTCCACTCGTGGAGGCGACCGGTCTCCACGCACCGGGCTCCGCGCCATGACCAGCGGCCCGTGCGCCGGCGGCTACCGGGTGGTGGGCACCGACTTCTGCACCCACGGTCCAGACGCGCGGCCCGCCGGCCGACGCCCCGCGGCGGCGGCGCGCGACCTCGCGGCGATCATCGAGGGTCCCCTCCCCGACGCCGTCCTGTGCGATGGCGACGGCACCAGCGGGAGGCGCGTCCAGGCCGTCTATGCCCGGCTCGAGGGCACCACCAGCAATGGCAGCGCGGTCATCCCCCGGATCCGGGCGGCGGCGGCGGGCGTCCAGGCCACGTTCCTCGCCAGCGCCGCCCGCACGGACGGCGTGCGCAGGCCGCGCTGGGTGACCGACGACGACTGCGCCCTGTCGGTCATCGAGGTCACCCTCAGCGACGCGGCCCGGACCAGCTTCAATCAGACCATCCGGGAACTCGCCTCGCTGGGCCTTGATCGGCCGGACCGCAAGTACCTTGTGTGGTGGGAGGCGTCGGTGTACTGCGGCATCGCCACGTTCTGGGGCGACGACCGGCCGGGCCAGGACAACGCCAGCGCCGCGCGCACCGGGTACGGCCGCGTGGACGCGCCGTGCTGGGGGTGGGCGGAGTCGCATGAGCTGATGCACACCCTGGGCGCGGTCCAGAACAGCGCGCCCCACACGACCTACCAGAAGGCACCCGGCGCATTCGCCCACTGCACCGACGACTACGACGTGATGTGCTACCGGGACGCGCCGGGTGTGGAGCTGACGGTCGCCTGTCCCGATCGGGCGCTCGACGCCCAGTTCGACTGCGGGAACGACGACTACTTCCACACCGACCCACGGCCCGGCTCGTACCTGGCGAGCCACTGGAACGCCGCCCGGAGCCCATGGCTGGCAGACTCGGTCGCCCAGGTCCAGGCGCCGGTGCCGACACTCGTCGAGGGGCGCGCCGTCAGCGACACCCGGCTGCCCGTCCAGGCGACCCTAGCGACCCGGGCGGCGCTGGGCGGCCTGGAGTCGATCGAGGCGCAGCGGCGCGCCGCGCGGGGACGCTGGCGGGTCGTGCGGGCCACCGACGGCACGAGCGCGGCCACGACGCTGCGCGTCGGTGTCCCGACCCGCTTCCGTGCCCGCACGGTGGACGCGGGCGGGGTCGAGACGCCGTGGCTGACAGGAGCCGCCCGCACCGCCCGGCTGAGCGACGATCGGGCCGCCGGCCTCTCGTGGCGCGGCGGCTGGACGCGCGTGACCGACGCCGGCGCGCTCGGCCGCACGCTCCGACGCGCCACGGCGGACGGCGCCAGGCTGCGGTTCCGGACGAGAGCCGCGGAGGTGGGCATCGTGGCGGCGCGCGGACCGCTCGCGGGCCGGCTCGTGGTCCGCGTCGACGGACGCGTGCGGCGCACCGTGGAACTGCGCTCCGCGGATGCGACCGGGCGCACCATCGTCGCGGCGGTCGCGCTGACACCCGGTCGACACACCATCGAGGTGCGCGTCAGGCCGCCCCTGGAGGAGACCCCCGGCTGGCTCGTGGACCTGGACGCGGTCGCGATCCTCGCCCGCTGAGCCACCGGACCGGGCGGGGAGGCGCCACGCGGCCACGCCCCTGCGACGGGCGCCGGGGCCGGGCGCGATCCCCCGCCCCAGAGCCGCACCCGGCACGACCGCGGGGACGGACCGCGGTCAGCCGGCGCCCGCTCCTGCCGCGACACCCACCCAGCGGTCGAGCGACCGGATGTCCGTGATCTGCTCCCGCACCACCGGGTCCAGGGATCGCGCCGCAGTGATCGCGGTGTCCATGGAGGTGAGGCACAGGATCCCCTCCGCGACGGCGGCGTGGCGGATGGCCGCGGCGTCGCGCACCGGCCCGGAGCGCGGCGCCGGCGTGTTCACGACGAGCGACACCTCGCCGCCGCCGATGACGTCCAGGATGCGGGGCAGGTCGGATTCGCCGTCGCCCAGCCGCGAGACCTCCCGCACCTCGTGGCCCAGCCCACGGATCGCGGCCGCCGTGCCCGCGGTGGCCGCGAAGCGATAGCCCACCCGCGCCAGGGCCGCCGCCAGGTCGGGCAGTCGCGCCTTGTCCCGGTCCGCGATCGATACGAGCGCCACGGCACCCTCCGGACCCGGCACCGGCGGTCGGAGCGAGGCAGCCTGGAGCGCCTTGGCGAGCGCCACGCCCGGATCGGTGTGCAGCCCGATCACCTCCCCCGTGGAGCGCATCCCCGGGCCCAGCAGCGGGTCGACACCGCGCAGCTTGGTCGTCGAGAACACGGGCGCCTTGACCGCGACGACCGGCGGCGGCGTGCGCAGGCCCCCATCCCAGCCCAAGTCCGCCAGCCTCGCCCCCAGCGCGACACGGGTCGCGAGGTGCACCATGGGCACGCCGGTGACCTTGCTCAGGAACGGCACGGTCCTGCTGGCGCGCGGATTGACCTCCAGGAGGTAGACGCCGTCATCGCGCACGATGAACTGCGCGTTGATGAGCCCCCGGACCCCGATGGCCAGGGCGAACCGGGTCATGGCGTCCACGATGAGGCTCGTCTCCGCCGCGGACAGGTGCTGGGGCGGGAACACCGCGACCGAGTCGCCGGAGTGGACGCCCGCTCGCTCCACGTGCTCCATGAGCCCCGGGATGAGCACGTCCACCCCGTCGCACACCGCGTCCACGTCCACCTCGAGTCCCTCGAGGTAGGCGTCGATGCGCACCGGCCGATCCTCGTCCACCCGCGTCGCCTGGGCGAGCTGGCGCGCCAGGTCGGCCGGCCCGAAGCAGAAGTCGATGGCCAGGCCCCCGATCACGAACGAGGGCCGCACGATGACCGGGTAGCCCACCCGGTCGGCGACCGTGAGCGCCTCCTCCAGGGACGTGGCCATGCCGCCCTGGGGCTGCGGGATGCCCAGGCGCTCCACGAGGTTCGCGAAGCGCGTGCGCTCTTCCGCGAGATCGATCGTCTCGAGCGACATGCCCGGCAGGTCCACGCCGGCGGCGACCAGCGGCGAGGCGAGGTTGAGCGGCGTCTGGCCGCCGAACTGGACCAGCGCCGGCAGCGGCGCATCCCCCTCCCCCGTCTCCGCGCCGATGACCTCCAGCACGCTCTCGGGGTCCAGGGGCTCGAAGTAGAGCCGCGACGACGCATCGAAGTCGGTGGACACGGTCTCCGGGTTGGAGTTCACCATGACCGCCTCCCAGCCCTCGCGACGGAGCGCGTCGGCGGCCTGGACGGCGCAGTAGTCGAACTCGATGCCCTGCCCGATGCGCACCGGTCCGGAGCCGATGACGAGCGCAGCCGGACGCCTGACGGGCGGCGCCTCCGGAGGCGATCCGGCGGCGGCGTACGTGGCATAGAAGTAGGGGGTCTCGGCGGCGAACTCCGCGGCGCACGTGTCCACCATCGCGAAGCCCGGCCGGATCCCCGCCGCGGCGCGTCGCCCGGACACCTCCGCGACCGGGAGACCGGTGAGCGCCGCGATGTCCCGGTCGCCGAACGAGGCGCGCTTGGCGGACACCAGGGTCGCCTCGGAGAGCGCGCCCGCCTCCTCGTGCAGCCGATGCTCCAGCTCCACGAGGCGCTCCATCTCGCCCAGGAACCAGGACGAGATGCCGGTCACCGCCTGGAGCTCGGCCGCGGGCACGCCCCGCCGCAGCAAGGCGAGGAGCCGCCACAGGCGCGAGTCGGACGGCTCCAGGAACCGCCGCATGAGCACGGGTCGGCCGAACGCCACCGCGCTCGAGCGATCGGGGCAGACCAGCCCGTCGGCGCCCACCGACACCTCGCCCAGGAGGTCCTCCCGGGCCAGGCCGGCACCGCCCGGCGCGGCTCCCGCGAGCACGTCCAGGGTCGGCGCCCAGCTGGGGTCCTCCGCCAGGAAGCCGGCGCCCGCCTGCTCCAGGCCGCGGAGCGCCTTGTTGAGGGCCGCGCCGAACGTCCGGTCGATGGCCATCACCTCGCCAGTCGCCTTCATCTGGGAGCCCAGCGAGCGGTCGGCGGTGGGGAACTTGTCGAACGGGAAGCGGGGCAGCTTCACGACCACGTAGTCCAGCGCGGGCTCGAACGCGGCGACCGTGGTCCGGGTGATCGCGTTGGGGATCTCCGCGAGCTTCCGGCCGATGGCGATCTGGGCGGCCACCCGCGCGATGGGATAGCCCGTCGCCTTGGACGCGAGCGCGGACGAGCGCGACACGCGCGGGTTGACCTCGATGACGGCGTATTCCGTGGCGTCCGGCGAGAGCGCGAACTGGACGTTGCAGCCGCCCTCCACGCCCAGCGCCCGGATGATCGCGAGCGACGCGGAGCGCAGCCGCTGGTGCACCGGGTCGGGCAGCGTCTGGACCGGCGCGACCACGATGGAGTCGCCCGTGTGGACGCCCAGGGGGTCCACGTTCTCCATGGAGCAGACCGCGATGCAGGTGTCGTCCGCGTCGCGCATCACCTCGTACTCGATCTCTTGCCAGCCCACGAGGCAGCGCTCCACCATCACCTGGCCGATGGGGCTGAGGCGGAGGCCGGAGCGCACCCGCTCCCGGTACGCCTCCTCGCTGGCCACGATGCCGCCGCCCGTGCCGCCCAGCGTGAAGGCCGGTCGGATGACCGCGGGCAGTCCGATCTCGGCGAGCGCGAGATCCGCCATCGCGCGGCGCTCCTCGTCGGTGGCGCCCTCCACGATGACCGACGGCGCGTACGGCTGGCCGATGCGGTCCAGCAGGTCCCGGAACGCCTCGCGGTCCTCGGCCATGTCGATGGCCGCGATGGGCGTGCCCAGGATGCGCACGCGGTGCTTCTCGAAGATGCCCGCCTTCGCGGCGTCCATGGCCAGGTTCAGCGCGGTCTGGCCGCCCAGCCCCGCGAGCACGCCCTCGGGCTTCTCCAGCTCCAGGATGCGATCGATCGACCCGACCGTGAGCGGTTCCAGGTAGACCGCGTCCGCGACGCCCGGGTCGGTCATGATCGTGGCCGGGTTGCTGTTGAGCAGGATGGTGCGGACCCCCTCCTCGCGCAGCGCGCGGCAGGCCTGGGTGCCCGCGTAGTCGAACTCGGCGGCCTGGCCGATGACCACGGGCCCGGAGCCGATGATGAGGACGCTGGCGGGCCTCGCCGGGGCGGTCACGAGCGGGACCCCGCAGGGGCGGGCCTCGACGGGGCGGGCCTCGCAGGGGCGGTCACGAGCCGTCCCCGGCGCTCGCCACGCGCACCCGCTCCAGGAATCGGTCGAACACCTCCACCGCATCGAGCGGGCCGGGCGATCCCTCGGGGTGGTACTGCACGGTCTCGATGGGCAGCGTCGCGTGCCGCAGGCCCTCCACGGAGCCGTCGTTGAGGTTCGTCTGGCTGACGTAGAACCCGCTGCCGGGCGGCAGGGATTCGCCAACCACGGTCACCTCGTGGTTCTGCGCGGTCACCTGGACGCGCCCGGTGCCGCGGTCGGCCACCGGGTGATTGGCGCCGTGATGCCCGAACCGCAGGCGGCGCGTCTCCATGCCCGCGGCGCGCGCCACGACCTGGTGACCCAGGCAGATGCCCAGCAGCGGCCGCCCGTCGTCGATCACGGCGCGCGCGAGCGCCACCGGCCCGTCCAGGCGGGCGGGGTCGCCCGGACCCGGCGAGAGCACCACGCCATCGACGTCGGCAGCCAGCGCGTCCTCCGGGGTGGCCGTGTGCGGCAGCACCCGCACCCTGGCGCCGCGCCGGCGGAGGGAGCGGATGATGTTCGTCTTGAGGCCGTAGTCCACGACCGCCACGAGCGGCCCCCGATCACCCACCTCGTAGGGTGCGGCCGCGGACACCTGGCCCACGAAGTCCTGGTCCTCCCAGCGGACGACCGCCCGGGCCCGCGCCGCGGCATCCTCGGGGTCCGTCTGGCCGGGCGCCGTGATGAGCGCGCGCTGGCAGCCGGTCTCTCGCAGGTGGCGCGCCAGCGCGCGCGTGTCGAGACCCGCGATGGCGGGCACGCCGTTCGCCCGCAGCAGATGGGTGATCTGGCGCGCCTTGCCCATGACCGCGGCCGTCGCATGGCCCACCACCAGGCCGCGCAGCCAGGGCCGCTCGGACTGGTCGTCGTCACGCACCCGTCCGTGATTGCCGATGAGCGGGTAGGTCATGACCACGATCTGGCCCGCATACGACGGATCGGTGCACACCTCCTGGTAGCCGGTCTGGGAGGTGTTGACCACGATGTCCCCGCCCGACTGGACGGGCGCCCCGAACGCGATCCCCGCGAACACGGTGCCGTCCTCCAGGGCCAGCAGCGCCGGTCCGTGACTGCCGATGCGAGGGTCCACGGCCGCGTCCGCGGGCATCACCAGGGAGCGTGTCGGTCGCCCGGGCAGGATGGTCATCTGGGCATCCCTCGGCGGCCTGCGGCGGACATGGAACGACCACCGGCGGACGGACCGCGGCGGTGGTCGACGGACGGCGGAATCAGGGTCTCCCTCCTTGCCGGCCTCTCAGGGCCGCATCCCCGGCCTCACGGGACCGGTCGAGCAAGCAGGACGCTAGCCTAGCAGACGACGCTTCACCCGACCCAGCCGGCGGAACGCCGCGCGACGACGGCGCGGGCCCTTGGATGGATGCAGGAAGAAGGCGACCATCCCGCCGAGCGCCAGGCCACCCAGGAGCGCGACGCTCCCCACGAACAGCGTCCCGCCCGAGATGCGCGGCACCCCTCCGGGTCGCCGTCCACCGAGGATCCGGCCGATGGCCGGCAGGTCGACCGAGCGGTCGACGTCGTCGATGATCCGCTGGATGTCGGCCTGGATGCCGATGTCCGCCACCCGGCGCGCCAGGTCCCGGCGGAGCGCCTCGAGGTCGCCGCGATCGATGGTCCGGACATCCAGCGACCGGAGGTCGAGACCCGGCAGGTCCAGGCGCTCCACGGCGTCGCGGAGCCGGGCGAGGTCGATCGGGAGCGCGACGGCGGTCATGGACGGTCTCCTGTGGTGCCGGGCGGCGGTGCGGTGCGACGGGGCGTCCCGGACATCATCCCATCACCGCGGGTCGGGGGCCCGTCGATGGTGATGGCGACGGCTCGCCGAGCGCGCTCCGGAGGACGACCGGCGCGATCAGCTCCACCCAGCCCGCGTACTGCTTGGCTGACGGATGCTGGTCGTCGTCGGTCAGGAGGGTCTGGTCGCGCGGGACGAGGTCGGCGATCGGGGCGATGTCCACGACCGCGATGCCCCGCTCCGCGGCGACGTCGGCCAGGATGGCGTTGAACCGGTCGACCGTCTCGGCGTCACCGGGTCGCACGAAGGGCTGCTCGGGCAGGAGCGTGTAGTCGGGCGTCGTCACCAGGACCACCCGACCGGGCGGCACCAGGTCCAGGATGCCGGAGCGCGCCCGGCTCGCCGGCGGTCCGTCCCGCCCGTCGAGGATGGTCACGAGGTTCGCCCGGTACTCCTCGTCCGAGAGTCGCGAGATGACGATGTCGTTCACCCCCACCTGGAGGGTCACCAGGTCGGGATCGAGATCCTCCAGCACGGGCAGCTGATCCTCGATGACCTCGTACGTGCCCGCGCTCTGGCCGGCCAGATTGTCCACGAGGTCCAGCGGCACCTCCGGTCGAAGCGCCCGCACCAGCTGGTTGGGCCAGCGATCGACCTGGCGCGGGAGCCCGTAGCCGATGGCATAGGTATCGCCGAGGGCGACGTACCGGATGGGCCGGGGCGGGTTGGTCGGCTCGGGCGTCGCCACCCGGACCCGAGGCGTGGCGGGAGGGGCGCCGACGTTCACGCACCCCGCGAGCAGCAGGGCGGCGGCGGCGGCCGGCAGCAGGTGGCGTCGCATGGCTGTCCCGGAGCATAGCGCGGGGCCACGGCGCGGCCCGCGGTCGACGCTCGGCACGGGCGACGACGTCCTGGGGCAGCCTCCCGCGCTTGGCGACCGCGGCGGGGAATGGTGACGTGGCGTGGGCGGCGCGGCGTGCGGCGGTCGTGGCGTGCGGTGGTCGTGGCGTGCGCGGGCCGCGGTCGTGGCGGGCGGCGGTCGTGGCGCGCGGTGGTCGTGGCGGGCGGCGGTCGTGGCGTGCGGTGGTCATGCGTGCGGTGGTCGACATGTCGACCGCGATGGCGGGTGCCGGGCGTGACGGATCCAGGACAACCCATTGCCGGGCGACATGTCGACCGGAGACCCGCGGCACGATCGCCGCCATCGACGACCAACCGCCTTGTCGGACGACATGTCGACCGCGGCGGGGAGTGGCGGTGCGGCGCGGGCGGCGCAGCGTGCGGTGGCGTGCGCGGGCCGCGGTCGTGGCGTGCGGCGGTCGACATGTCGACCGCGATGGCGGGTGTCGGGCGTGACGGATCCAGGACAACCGGTTGTCGGGCGACATGTCGACCGGAGACCCGCGGCACGATCGCCGCGATCGACGACCAACCGCCTGGTCGGACGACATGTCGACCGCGGCGGGGAGTGGCGGTCGCGGCGTGGGCGGCGCGGCGGGGAATGGCGGTCGCGCGGCGGCGCCACTCCGCGCCGCCGTCGCAGCGGCCGTCGTCGGCCACCTGAGGCAGACCCTGCTTGCCGGGGCGGACTATCCTCGCTGTGCGAGCCGACTCCGGGGGCAGCGGTCCGCCTGAGAGAGGAGACATCCATGGCGCGCTCCATGTGGCGCGGCGCGATCGCGTTCGGCCTGGTGACCATCCCGGTGAGGCTCTACCTGGCCACCGAGTCGCGCGGGGGCCTGTCGTTCAACCTGCTGCACAAGGAGGACCTGCAGCGGATCCAGATGAAGACGCACTGCCCGGAGCACGGCGAGATCTCCCGCTCGGACACGGTGCGCGGCTACGAGTGGTCCAAGGGCCAGTACGTCGTCATCGAGGAGGAGGATCTGGAGAAGGTCCCGCTCAAGACCGTGCGCTCCATCGAGATCGAGCAGTTCGTGCCCGCCGACCGTGGCGGCCACACCGGGACGTTCGTCAGACAGGCCTACTACCTGGAACCGGAGCCGGTGGGTCGCAAGGCGTTCCTGCTGCTCCGCCAGGTGCTCCGCGACGACGGGCTCCAGGCGGTCTGCAAGATCGTGCTCAAGGACCGCGAGGTGCTGTGCGCGCTGGACCCGTTCGGGGAGACGCTGCTCCTGTCCACGCTCTACTGGCCGGACGAGGTGCGCGATGTCCAGGAGCTGGACCTGTCGGACGCGGACGTCAGCTTCAAGCCCGCCGAGGTCGCGATGGCCAGGCAGCTCGTGGGGGCGATGACCGGCGAGTTCGACCCGGCACAATACCGTGACGAATACCGCGAGGCGCTGCTCCAGGTCATCCAGGCCAAGATCGAGGGCCTGGAGGTCAGCGCGCCCGAGCCGATGGTGGAGACCAGGGGCCTGGTGGACCTGATGGCCGTGCTGGAGGCGAGCGTCGCGGCCGCCCGCCGGAAGGGTGCGGGGGCAGCTGGGGATGCGGGGGTGGCTGGGGTGGCTCCCGCGGCGGTGTCCACCGAGCACGGGGACGGGGCGACGGAGCCGGTGTCAGTGGACGAGGCGCGCAAGGCCCGGACAGGACGGGCCGCTGGCGCGAAGCCGGCCGCGAAGGCTGCCGGAACGTCGAAGGGCGCGGTCCCCGGCGCACCCGAGGCGGCACCCGAGGCAGCCCGCGCGACGGCCCACGACACGGTCGCCGCGACGGTTCCCGACACGGTCGCCGCGACGGCCTCCGAACCGGCTCAAGCCAAGGCTCCGGCGCGCCGACGCAGGAGCGCCTGACCCGGTGCCCGTCCGGCACGCCGTCTCGCCCGACCAGCTGCCGCTCGGGCTCGAGGCGCCACCGGTCGGGACTCGCCTGCCCCGGCGCATCGCACCGATGATGCCCTCGGACGGCCCCGCGCCGTTCGACGATGACGACTGGTTCTTCGAGCCGTGGTGGCCGGGCAGCTCCGCGATGGCGATCGTGGAGGGCGGCCGCCTGCGCATCGCGATGGACCAGATCGCGGACCCCACCCAGGCCTTCCCCGAGCTGCGGGTGATCGTCGACCAGGTCGCCGGAGACGGGGCCGCGCTCGCAGGGACGCTGCTGGTGCTCGACGGCGATGGGCGACCCGACGCGCACCTGCTGCGCGCGCGCCTGGCGGATCGGAGCGCCCGCGCGGGCGTCGGGGCGTTCCTGGCCTCGGACCTGCCATGGGCCGATGGCCGGGCGCTGGCGGCCGCGCCCTTCGCCGAGCGACGCGCCCGGCTCCTGGAACTGCTCGCGGACGGCGACCGGGCCATGGCCAGCCGCGGCCTGCGCGGCGAGGGCCGGACGCTTGCGACGGCCGTGGCGTCCATGGGCCTTGATGCCATCAGCGCGCGGCGCCTCTCCGGGCGCTGGCAGACGGGCGGGGCCTCGGAGGCATACCTGCGGCTGCCGGTGCTGGCGCCCGCGGCGGCAGAGACCCGGCCGCTGCTGGTGCTCCTGCGACGCCTGCCGCTCGACGGCGCCTGACCGGACCGGCGAGGCACGCCCCTCTGCCACCGGCACCCTCGCGGGTGTGGCGCTCACGCACCGGCGCGAGGGCCGCATCGCCGTTGACGCGCGATCCGGCGCGCGATCCGGCGCACGCCAGCATCCAGACTCCTGCGCCCTGGTGACCGGTCCGTCGGCGCGGAGTCGGACGCCAGCCTGTCCTCACCCGTGTCGATCGACCCCCGCGATGCTCCCCGCTCCGGTACAGTCCCCGCCACACACGATGGAGGGAGACCGATGGCCCTGCGCGCATCCCGGCGTCAGTCGGCGCCGTCGCTTCCGATGGCGCCGACGACCCTGGTGGCCGCCCTGGTGGCCGCCCTGGTGCTCGGGTCGCTGCCTGCCGTCGCGGGCGCCCAGTCACCTGCCGCCACCGGGACCTGGTTCGACCGATTGACCCCGGGCGCCTGCTTCGCGCTCGCCTTCGACGACCAGGGCCAGGTCGACTACGCGACGCAACCGGTGATCATCCCGTGCGAGCAGCCGCACGACAGCGAGGTGGTGGCGCTCCCGTCGCTGGGTGACGGCGATCTGCCCGCTGACGTGGACCGGCGTTCGCAGGCAGCGTGCGACGAGGCCTACGCCGCGTTCCTGGGCCGCCCCATCGCGGAGGTGCAGCTCTACCCGTTCACGGTCTGGCCGGATGCGGCCGACTGGCAGGCCGGCGTCCGCGTGGCCGCCTGCATCGTGTTCGGCGAGCTCATCGGGACGGCGACGAGCGGCGATCTGCGGGCACCGGGAGAGCAGCTGGCGGTCTACCGGCAGCCCGAGGAGACCTCAGACCTGTGGCTCCTGGACGGCGGCACGGGCGAACCGGTCCTGAGGCTGACCGACGACGCCACCACCGAGCTGCTGGGGGCTCCGGCGTGGCTGCCGGACGGCTCGGCGCTGCTGTTCGCGGCCGAGCTGTCGGAGACGGACGTGGACGTCTACCGGGTCTCCACCGACGGGAGCCTCGACGCGCGCCCGCTGATCACCGGTCCGGGCAGGCAGGACGGGCCGTCGGTGGCACCGGACGGCAGCGCGCTCGCGTACATCTCGGACGTTCCTTCAGGCGAATACGACATCATGGTCCGGCCGCCCGACGCGGACCCTGCCGTGGTCGGGACGCCCATCACGGACCACCCCGGTCGGGACGCCACGCCCCGCCACTCGCCGGACGGCACACGGATCCTGTTCCGGCGCGTCACCGACGGCCTGTCGGAGATCTGGGCCATGGGTGCGGACGGGTCGGACCCGGTGCGGCTCATCGACAACGGCGCCGACAGCTACGACCCGCGCTGGTCACCGGACGGCGAGCACATCCTGTTCACCACGGCCGCCGCCGGCAGCATGGACATCTGGATCGCGAACGCCGACGGCAGCGAGGCGCGCCAGCTCACCGACCACCCCGGCGCGGAGGAGTACCCGACGTTCTCGCGCGACGGCTCGCTGATCGCCTTCCAGTCCGATCGGTACGGCGGGCCCACGCTCTGGATCATGAACGCCGACGGCTCGGATGTGTCGGTGCTCGCCGGGATCGGTCCCGTCGGGTACCCGTCCTTCTCACCTGTCGCCCCGGCGGGCTGACGCGCCGCAGGGATGCCGGTGACCCGCACCGCGCCGACTGGTACGCGGCTGGTACGCCGGGCAGCCACGGTATGCCTTCCAATGGCACAGAGGAGGGTCCAGAGATGCTGACGGTGCGCAGGATGAGGGCGGGAGGTGCGCGGGCCCTCGCGCTGGGGGCGACCGTCGCCCTGGCCTGGTCGGCCGCGTCCTCGGGTGCCGCGGTGGCTGGGGGTGGTCCATACAAGGTCAGCCAGGGGTTCCAGCGCGCCAGCCTGAGCGGGAATGACGGCGTCGCGGTCACCCCCCGCGTGCTCCACTCGCTGTTCGAGGCCCAGGACTTCGAGCTCGATGTCTCCACCGGATACTCGCGGTCCAGGCTCACCGGCGATGAGTACGGTCGGACCCTGACCCGGCGCTGCGAGTGGGAGGAGGCCATCGCGGCGGACGGCGATCGGGTCATCGTCCTGTGCAGCCGAGGCATCGCCCCGTGGCAGGCATGGTCCAATGCGCTGCTGCTGTTCCGCGTGTCCGGCAACACCCAGAGCCGGCCGGTCGCGATCCAGGGGTCGAGGGGGATGACCGCCAACAGCGCCACGGTGGCGGTGTCCGGCCGGCTCGTCGTCGCGGCGTGGACGGATGGGAGGAACGGGGACGTGGTCCTTCGCCGCAGCACGGACGGCGGCGTCACCTTCAAGCCGGTCGTCACGCTCGGCCGGGCCACGATGATCGGCGATCGCTACGAGGGTCGGCAGCGCAACGGCAGGGTCCAGGTGGCGATCCACGGCCAGGACGTCTACGTCGCATGGCATCCAGGTTCCACGAGGACGTCCAAGGGTCTCCGACCGAAGGGCATCCGGGTCCGTCGTTCCACCGATGGCGGCAGGACCTTCAAGCGTGCAACGGACCCCAGCACCGCGATCCAGCGACCTGGCGCGCCGTCCCTGGTCGCCACCGACGCCGGGGCGTTCGTGCTGCACACGACGAATGACGGACGCGTCCGCCTGCTCCGGTCGCTGGACGGCGGCCGCAGCTTCACCTCGACGGCGCTCACGGGGGCGCGCGGCTCCAGCGGCGAGGTCGACCTGGCGGCCGCCGGTCAGGAGGTCCGCGCCGTCTGGCGCGCGGGCACCCGGGTGCTGCTGCGACGCAGCGGGGACGGTGGAGCCGGGTGGTCGCCCCCGGAGGACACCGGGGCGGACCGGGGAACGGGCTCCACGATGGAGCCGAACGTGGTGATGTTCGGCGACCAGACCGCCGTCGCGTGGAGCGACGCGGATCCGGTGTGGGACAGCCTCG
Organism: Chloroflexota bacterium; assembly: GCA_034436555.1. Classification (GTDB taxonomy): domain Bacteria; phylum Chloroflexota; class Limnocylindria; order Limnocylindrales; family CSP1-4; genus JAFMJV01. Next base: position 17,764 of record DAOTUU010000037.1, read on the forward strand.
GCGGCTCCTGGGTCAGCGCGGTCCTGTTGCCCTGACGGATCGCCCGCGCGCGGCGGCCTCCTCCTCGACGCGGATGGCCACGATCCGCCCGATGAGGTCGAGCGGCAATGGCCGGGACGCGGGGAAGCGGATGGTGCCGCTCCCGGCGAGGTAGGGTCGGACATCATCGCCCAGGCGCTCGACCACCGCGTCGCTCGCGGGGTAGAGGCTGTCGTGGGCCTTGAACGCGGACCATGAGACCAGGAAGTGCCCGGCCAGGCGCAGCGCAGGCATGCTGTAGGCGATGGTCTCGACAGCCTCCGGCGCGGCCTGGCGGGCGACCCGGCCAAGGTCCTCCAATCGAGCCCGGCGGTCTGGCGCCAGTTCGGCCAGGTACGCCTCGACGCTCTCAGGGGCGGCCATCGCGGTCCTCCAGCGGGCCGGGCGGACATGCCGCGGCGCGGTGGGTGGAGCAGTGGGGGTTGGTGAGCCGCGAAGGATTCGAACCTTCAACCAAAGGATTAAGAGTCCTTTGCTCTACCGTTGAGCTAGCGGCCCACGCGAGGCGCCATTCTAGCGCTTCGTGCAAGAACCGGCCACCGATGCCCCGCGGAGACGGCCCGGTCCCGGTCCTCGTGCCACACTTCGGCGGTCCACCGTCACGCTCAGGAGCCAGCACCGCATGCCGTCCGAGACCCCGACCTTCCGCCAGCGCGTCCTCGCGGGCGAGACCCTCCTGGGCACCTTCCTGATGCTCGGATCGACGGCCACGACGGAGCTGGCGGCGCGCTCGGGGCTCGACTGGGTGCTCATCGACCTGGAGCACGGCCTGGCCGGCGAATCGGACCTGCTGGGCCTGCTCCAGGCGGCGCAGGGGACCGGCGCCGCGCCCATCGTGCGGGTCGAGCGGACCGACCGGCTGCGCGTGGGCCGGGCCCTGGACATGGGTGCGCTGGGCATCATGGCGCCGCAGGTCGCAGGGCCGGATGAGGCTCGGCAGCTGGCCTCATACCTGCGCTACCAGCCGGGCGGCCAGCGCGGCATCATGGTGTTCTCGCGCGGCCTCGACTGGGGCGCGGGCGGACACGGCTCGGTCAAGGAGCGCCACCGGGACCTGACGGGCATCGTCCAGATCGAGACGCCCGCCGCGGTGGACGCCGCTCCCGAGCTGGCCGCGATCGAGGGCGTGGACGTGCTGTTCGTGGGGCCGGCGGACCTGAGCCACGCGATGGGCATGCCCGGGAACATCACCGACCGGGCGTTCGACGCCGCCATCCGCCGCGTGGCGGACGCCGCCCGGAGCGCCAGCAAGGCGGCCGGGGTGATGCTCTGGAAGCCGGACGACGCGTCCCGGTACCGCGACGCGGGCTACACGTTCCTGTCGCTGTCCAACGAGGGTTCGATCTTCAACGCCGCGGTGCGCGGCTTCGTGGACGGGACGCGACGCTCGCTGGGCCTGTAGCGCCGGGACCCCCCGGGCCTATGCCAGCCAGGGCTCGACGAGCGTCAGCGTCCGCTCATCCAGGTCCATCTCCGCTCGCACGCCGATGGGCACGATCCACTGCGGGTCGCTGTGGCCGATGTCCAGGTTGGCCAGGATCGGCAGGTCGGGCCGACCCAGCTCGCCCGCCACCAGCTCGCGGACAGCCGTCTCCAGCTCGGCCGTCTCGTCGGGTGTGTGGAGCATCGCCCTGCCCAGGAGCAGGCCCGCGATCCGATCGAACACACCGAGCGCCGCGAACGAGCGCAGGATGCGCGTCCACTGCCCGATGGAGGGCTTCTCCTCGGAGGGCTCCAGGAACAGCAGGCGGCCGACCCACTCCGCGCCGATCGGCCAGGCCGAGGTGCCGCGAATCCAGGCGAGCACCTCCAGGCAGCCACCGAACAGCTCGCCCTCGACGCGCCCGGATCCCTGGAGCGCGCGCGGGCCCGGGTCTGCCTCAAGGGGTCCGGCGCGCCCGGCACTCCCGGGGTCCTCCCACCGCGGGAACTCGCGGACGAAGACCCCGAACGGCTCGTACCGGTGGCGCGGTGCCGGCTCGAACAGCATCGCGTGAACGTGCCGGCCGTACGCCGCGGGCATCGCCGGGAGCTGCGACAGCCCGGCCATCACCGACGGACCGTGGAACGTGACCAGGCCCATCTGGCGGACCGCGGCCAGCAGCACGGTGGTGTCCGAATAGCCCATCAGGATCTTCGGGTTCGCCCGGATGAGCGGAGCATCCAACCACGGCAGGAGCGAGATCGCGTCGTCTCCACCGATCGACGCGACGATCGCCGCGATGCCCGGGTCCGCGAACGCCGCATTCAGCTCCTGGGCACGCCGCCGCGGGTCGCGCGCGGGGTCGTCCCGGCCCGCCCGCGTCGAGGGCAGCTCGCGCACCTCCAGGCCCCACCCCCGCAGGACGTCGAGGCCATGATCGAACACGGCCGGGAAGACCGCCGGGCCGCCCCATGACGGCGAGGGCACGGCGACCGTGTCCCCGGCACGCAACCGGCGCGGCCGGATCGGCCGACCGTGAGCGGACACCCTACGCGCCGCGCGCGGCCAGCTCGTCGAGATACGCCTTGATCGTGGGCACCAGCTCCAGGGCGCGCTGGAAGTAGTCGTCCACCGCGGTCATCGCCGCCAGACGCGCCGCGTCCACCTCGGCGCCGCGCGCCTCCGCATCCTCCCGCTCCACGATCGCCGCGCGCAGCCGGTTGAGGCGCGCCACCATCTCCGCCTCGTCCCTCCCCTCGAGCGCGTCGACCGAGGCCACGATCAGCCGGTCCACCTGGGCCAGCAGCAGCTCCTGGTCGAACACGTCCCCCGAGCCCGCCGCATCGTCCACGGTCATCAGCAGCGCCGCCACCTGGTACAGCGCCGTGACCGGCTCGTCGAACAGCTCCCGGAGATACGCCGCCTCGTGGTACCGGCCGGTGAGCCGGAACACGTTGTACAACCGGCGCGCCGCCTTGCCGTGGTTGTGCTCGCGGACGGTGTACTTCCAGACCTCGTGCTCCAGCTGGTCCACGTAGTCGTCCACCGCATCGGCGCCCAGCTCCTTCACGAGGCGACTGAACAGCGGGATGGAGTCGGTCTCCAGGTACACCTCCTGGAAATACGGCTCCAGGAACCCGTCCAGCGGCACGATCGTGCCGTCCGGCGCCTCCCACGTGGGATCGAGCACGTTCGACGCGTTGGCCAGGACGCCCCGCGCCGCGTCGGCGATGACCCAGTCGAGCTTGGCCCAGCCGGGTCGACCGGGCGCATCCTCCCAGGCGATGATCCGGACCGAGCCATCCGGGCGGGCCAGCTCCTGGACGCCCGCAGCGACCTCCTCGGGCGACCACGAGATACCCGACCGCGGGTGGACCTCGCGGCCCCGCACGGTGCCCGCCTCGTCGTGCTCGCCCCACTTGACCGCCCACAGCCGGTAGCCGGGTCCGTGGAGCGTGGCCAGCGCCTTGTCGCGCACCAGCGCGCCCAGGATCGTCACCGCCTCCTCGCGCGTGGCGGCCCGGATGTGCACCCGCTCGAAGAAGTCCGCATCGGCCGGAAAGCGCTGGATCTTGCTCTGGGCGGCGGAGCCCGACAGGGCCAGCGCCGTGGTCACCGCGGGAGGGTCATCCGCGATGCCCACGATCGGCGCCATCGCCCGGAATCGAGCCAGGTCCGCCGCGGAGTAGTCGGCCATCGTCACCTTGTGGCCGTACACCCCGGTATCCACGTCCACCTGGATCCGCCCCCCGATCGCCTCGGACTCCATCGCGGCGATCCAGTCCTCCGCCTCGGGGCGGTCGATCTCGATGCCCATGCCGGCGGCGGACTCGATGATCCGACCGATGACCGCCTCCCGGTCGGCGGGTGCGGGGGTGGCGGCGGCCATGGCATCGACGGTGGGCCGGTCGGCGGGACCGGTCATGGCGCGTCGCCCGCCGCGGGCTGGTTATCGATCTGGGCCCGTTGCAGCCTCCCGGAGAAGTCGACGTAGACGGACTTCCACTCGGTGTACGTGTCCAGCGCCGCGTGGCCGGCCTCGCGGTGGCCGTTGCCGGTCTGGCGGGTGCCCCCGAACGGCAGGTGGGTCTCCGCACCGATCGTGCCCGCGTTGATGTACACGATGCCGGTCCCCAGGTCGCGCATCGCGCGGAACGCGGTGTTCGCGTCGCGCGTGTAGATGCTCGACGACAGGCCGTAGCGCACCTGGTTGGCGGCGGTCACCGCGGCCCCGTAGTCGGCCACCCGGATGACCGACAGCAGCGGCCCGAAGATCTCCTCCTGGCCCAGCCGGCTCATCGGATCCACCCCATCGAACAGGGTGGGCTGGAAGAAGTGACCGTGCTGCAGTCCCGGACCGGTCGCCCGCTCGCCGCCGCACACCAGGCGCGCGCCCTCGTCCCGGCCCACCTGAACGTAGCGGGCCACCTTCTCCACGGCGCGGGCGTTGATGAGCGGACCGACCTCCACCGCCGGATCGAGGCCCGACCCGATGGACAGTCCGGACGCCCGGTCCGCCAGCAGCTCGACCAGGCGGTCGGCGATCCGTTCGTGGGCGATGACCCGGCTGCACGCGGTGCAGCGCTGCCCCGTGGTGCCGAACGCGGACCACAGGATGCCGTCCACCGCGAGGTCCAGGTCCGCGTCGTCCATGACGATGATCGCGTTCTTGCCGCCCAGCTCCAGGCTCAGGCGCTTGAGGCGCGCACCGGCCTTCGTGGCGATGCCCCGGCCCGTGTCACCGTTGCCCGTGAAGCTCAGCACGGGCACGTCCGGGTTCTCCACGAGCGCGTCGCCCACCGCCTCGCCGCTGCCCGTGACCAGGTTGACCGTGCCCGCCGGGAAGCCCGCCTCGTGCAGCAGCCCCACGAGCAGTGCGGCGCAGCCGGGCGTGTCGGAGGCCGGCTTGAGCACGACCGTGTTGCCCGCGACCAGCGCGGGCATCGCCTTCCACATGGGGATCGCCATGGGGAAGTTCCAGGGCGTGATGAGCCCGGCCACGCCGATCGGCTCGCGCACGCTCATCGCCCACTTGTCGGGCAGCTCCGAGGGGACCGTGTCGCCGAACAGCCGACGCCCCTCCCCCGCCATCAGGAACGCGATGTCGATCGCCTCCTGGACGTCGCCGCGCGCCTCCGACAGCACCTTGCCCATCTCACGCGTCATGTGGCGGGCGAGATCCTCCTTCCGCTCGGCGAGGATCGCCCCGAAGCGGTAGAGGATCTCCCCGCGACGCGGCGCCGGGGTGGCGCGCCATGCGGGGAACGCGCGGCCCGCCGCGGCGACGGCCGCGGCGACGTCCTCCGGGCCGGAGGCAGCGAAGGTGCCGATGATCGCGCGCTCGTCCGCAGGGTCCCGCGAGACGAACGTGGCGCCCGATGCCACGGGCCGCCACTCACCGTCGATGAAGTTGGCCCAGGCGGGCGCGTCGTGGGTCTGGCTCATGAGCGCGATGCTACCCGCCCGGCTGGCGGGATGGCAGGGGCGACGGGCCGGGCGGCAGTGGCGACTGGCCCGATGGCCGCGGCGACACGCCGGGCGTGGGACCCGACGCAGTCGATGCGGCACAGGTCGGGACCTGGGGCTCGTCGCCCAGCGCCGCCCGCCACTCCGCAGGGCTCAGCTCCCGCGCGGCGACACGACAGGCGAGCGCCGTCCACGCATCGGGGTCGATGGTCCATGCGAACCAGCCCTGGGGCCCGCCGCTCAGCAGTCTGCCGTCAGGGGCCACACGCAGCGCCGCGATGTTGTCGTGCGGGTCGCCCAGCTCGCCGGTCGCACGCGATCGCCCGGGATCGACCACCAGCAGGCGCCCGTCCGCATCTGACTGAGCGTCGCTGGCGGCCACGAACCGACGGCCGTCGGGCGCGGTCGCGATCGCGGAGACCCGGTCCGCGTCCAGCAGGATGGTCTCTGGGTCGCCCGGCGCGTCCGAGGCGAGGTCCCACGAGAGCACCGCGGTCCGCCCGTACGGCCCCGTGCCGAGGACGACGCCCGCGCTCGCCGAACGGCCATCGGCGGCCAGCTCGACGGCCGTGACGGCGCGACGGTCGGGGTCCGCCGGAGCCTCCCAGACGATCGTGCCATCCGTGAGCCCCCGCAGGCGCAGGCCACCACGCGCATCACCGATGAGCAGCCGCCGCCCATCCGCGGCGAGGGCCACATCGTGGCCGGGTGGCCCCAGGAGTTCGTCGTGGGAGATCGCGCCGTCCGGGAGCGAGCGGACTCGCAGCCACGACGTCCAGGTGCCGTCCTGCGGTTCCGCCTCCACGGTCACGAGGCGCAGCCCGTCGTCGGACAGCGCGAGCGCCTCCACCCAGGTGCCGTGCTCGATGGCCACATCGGTCTCGGTCCCGCCCGCCCGGTCCTGGATGCGCACCCGGTCGCCAGCCTGCTCATACCACGCCATCGCCTGTCCGTCCCGCCGGATGGCATTCGCCTGGTCCATGATCACGGGGCCGCCGGCAGGCGGGGTCACGGGCAGGCGTTCGGCCAGCCTCCAGCGATCGCCGAAGTCATAGATGGCCAGCCTGCCATCCGGGTATCCGGCGACCAGCCTGTCGCTGGTGCCCACGGGCTCCAGCACCATCGGGAGCGGTCGCGCGCTGACCGGCTCCCAGGCGAGCCGGTCGAAGGCCGCGAAGGACAGGAAGCGCAGCCCCCGGTTCGCCGAGGCGACCAGGAAACCGCTGCGGTCACCGGACCCCGCGTACGTGATCCGGATGGCGTCGGGCACACCGGGGCTGAGAGGACCCAGCTGCTCCGGGTCCCCGTCCAGCGTGAGGACACCGAAGCCATCGCCGAAGAGGATGCCGACCTGGCCGCCGACTGGCGACCACGCGACGTCGTTGACGGTGTAGGGCGCATCGACGAGCGACGGATCCTGCGCCGGACGCCTGAACGGGGCCACCACGGGAGCACCCGTGCGCACGTCCCAGATGCCCAGCGCACCGTCCTGCTCGCCGCGCGCGAGCTGGGTGCCGGCCTCGTTGAAGCTGATCGCGAACGTGTTGAGGTATGCCTGGCCCGCAGGCACCGTCTCCGGTCCGATCGGCTGACCGGTCAGCGCGCCGGTGGCGGCGTCCAGGAGCGTGATCGAGCCATCGCTGCGGGCCAGCGCCACCAGGGACGGGGTGCCATCGACGTGCTTCACCTGGACGATGGGGCTGGACCCCGGCACGTCCACGGACCAGCGCTCGGTCGCGGTCGCCACGTCCCAGGCGCTCACGGTGGAGCCCACGGCGGCCGCCACGGAGGCGCCGTCGGATGCCAGCGACACGCCCGCACCCGGGCCGCCTCCGGCGCTCCGCTCCAGCATCAGCCGGTCGGGATCGTCGAGCGCCGCGACACGGACCGTCCCGACACCGTCGATCCAGGCGATCCGATCCGGCCCGGCCCGGATGTCCAGCCGTGTGACCGCCTCGCCGGGCGCACCGAAATAGCGCACCAGCCGGGGTTCCGCGGTCAGCTCCCGCAGCAGCAGCGCCTGGATCTCCGGCGCGCTCGATCGGCGGCCAGCCTCCAGCGCCAGCAGCAGTGCCGCATCGCGCTGGCCCTCCGATTCGAGTGCCTGGAACGCGACGGCTCGGCCCAGGGCGTCCTCTCGCGCAGCCTCCGCCTCCGCTCGGGCGGTCTCGGCGTCCGCGCGCTGCCGCTCCGCGGTGCGGCGCTCCGCCTCTGCGCCCATCCACTGGATGCCCGCGATCCCCGCCAGGACCAGGAAGACCGCGGCGAGGGCGCCCGCTGCGATCGTCACCCGGCGTCGGGCCCGGTCCCGCGCGAGTCGCTCGCGGGCGGCGAGCCCGGCGGAGGCGTCCAGGAACGACCGCTCGTCGTCGTTGAGGAGCACCTCGTGGTCGTCGCGCCACTCGAGCGCCTCGGCGAGCCGCGCGCCGCGATACAGCATCCCCTCGTCACGGCCCAGGCGGATCCACTCGGTGGCGGCCTCCGTGACGCGCCGCAGCACCCGCTGGCCGGCGCGGTCCTCGTCCAGCCACTGGCGGACGCGCGGCCAGGCGCGGATGAGCGCCTCGTGGCTGATGTCCACCAGCCCCTCACCGGTGGCCGGGTCCGCGGACGCGGTGAGCAGGCGCGCATCGGTGAGCTCGCCGATGACCGATTCCACCTCGCCCTGCTCATCCACGCGCGTGACCAGCTCCCGCAGCGCGGCCCGACGGCGCGTGTCCTCCGTGCCCTCGCCCGGCTGGGTGAGGCGGAGCAGGGCACGACGGGCGATCGCCTGCTCGTCGGGCGTGAACGCAGCGTAGATCGCCTCCGCCCGCTGGGCGATGGCACCCTGGACGCCGCCCGACTCGCGGTAGCCCTCGAGCGTGAGCATCGTGCCGCGGCGTCGCTTCCACAGCTCCAGGAGCGCGTACTGGAGCAGGGGCAGGGACCCGGGCTGCCCCTCGAGGTCGTCCAGGATCTGGCCGATGAGGCCCTCCTCGAACTCCAGGCCCACCACCCGCGCAGGTTCCTCGATGGCATCCCGGATGCCATCGCTGGTGAGCGGCGCCACCAGGTGCTGGGTGCGCGCGATGAGGGCGGCGAGGTCCGGATGGGCGGCGGTCCGGGCATAGAAGTCCGCGCGCATCGCGAGGATCACCACGGTCCGGCCACCGGGCACCGTCGACGCGTAGGTGAGGTTGTCGATGATCGCCCGCCGCTCGCCCTCGTCGTGACACAGGGTCCAGATCTCCTCGGCCTGGTCGATCACCCACGCGAGCCGTCGTCCGGGCGCATCCCCGAGGGCGAGCGTCGCGGCCAGATGGAGCGTGCGCGGGTCGCCCAGCAGGCCGTCGAGCGTGGCCGCCATGCCCGTGGCGGCATCGCCACCCAGCGCCAGCAGCCGCGCCGCGACCGCCTCCGCCGGACGCGCGCCCGGCTTGACGACCGCGATGGGCCAGTCGGCGCTCCCCGCCACGGCGCCCGCGCGCAGCGCCGGCACGAGACCGGCCCGGACCAGTGATGACTTGCCGCTGCCCGACGGACCCAGCACCGCCAGGAATCGACTCCCCTTCAGCTGCTCCAGCAGCTGCTGGATGTCCGGCTCGCGCCCGAAGAAGTAGCGCGCATCGGCCTCGTCGAAGGCATCGAGTCCGCGGTACGGGATCGCGTCGCGGCCCTCCGCCACCGACGGCGCCGCCTCCGCCGGGGCCCCCAGCGGCACGCCCTTGATGGCGTTGATGAACGCCTGGAGGCCGCGCGCATCCTCCAGGCCGTGCCGCAGGTCCACCCAGGTTCGATGACCCAGGAATGGCGGCATCGTGGTCCGGTCGAAGGGATCGGGGGTGCCCGGCAGCAGCACGGGGAAGATGCGGAACTCGCGATCGCTCGCCGCCCGGCTCCGCGCGGCGTCCAGCTCCTCCCGGGCCCAGTCACCCTCCCCGTTGGGCCCCAGGAAGTAGGCGAACGCGCGGCATCGCTGGAGACCCTGGTGGAGCTCTTCCTGCCAGCGACCGCCGGGCGTCAGCTCCCACACGTCGAGCCACGGGCGCAGCCCGGCGCGCCGGAGTCGCTCGGCGAGGCGCTGGACCGCGGGCTTGTCCTGGCCGTTGTGCGACAGGAAGACATCGAAGACAGGCGACACAGGAACGCTCAGAGCTTGGTGAACACGTCGTACTTCTCGGCTGGCGACGAGCGGGTGACCTGCGACAGGAACCCGTCCACATCGTCCCGGAGCACCTCCTCGACGCGCGCCGCAAACGCCTGGAACGCGGTGTCCGGGTCCTCCAGCCTGCGGTACGGACCCGATCCGGTGAGGTACTGCCAGCCCTCGCTCTTGAGCAGCTCCGCGTTCACCCGGAAGTGGCGCCACCGCTCGCCGTACCGCATGAACCCCTCCACGGACGCGGTCACGGCCACGATGGCGCTGACCAGGAACGTCAGGAGGCGCAGCAGGAAGTCCACGTTCGGATCGAACCGGCCGCTGCCCGCGAGGCTGATGGACACGAGTGCGGGCACGACCACGCCGCCCACCACGGTGGCCAGGCGGAGGCCGTAGAACCGGCGTTTCGCCTCCGACGCGCGCAGGCCCATGTAGTCCACCTGGTCGAGCCAGCGCGACCGGAGGAAACGCCGCTGCTCGTCGCTCACCGACATGCGCGCGATGAGCTCCCGCATCTCGTCCTCGTAGGACATCGGTGTGGCCGACGCCTGGTCCCCTGTGGCCGGCTGGGTCATGCGCGTCCTCGGCTCTCGTGCCACGAGCGCGTCCCCCAGGCGCGCCCGCAGGCGACCATCTTCAGCGAAACCGATGGCCTTGACCAGCCCGGACTCCCGGAACTCGGCGTGCGGATCCCCGGGCCCCGCAGGCCGGCCAGGGTCCATCGCGGCCGCGATCTCGTCCGCCGCGCGCCCGGTGCCCTCAACGACGATCACCGGATGACCACGCCGGACGCTCGCGGCGATCTCGGCGCGCGCGATCCGCCCGCCGTTGATGACCACCGTGACGATGCCCCGGCCGGCCGCGACCGCCTCGGCGAGGTCGAACAGCCAGGGCGTCTCCGCGCCCCAGCGGTCGCCGGGCACCGCCAGCGCGTGGGTGTGGTCGGGCTGCACCCGAGGCATGGGATCCACGCCGGCCCCCTCGTCGGCCGACGCATCCGCGGACACCCGCACGAGGTCGGCCGGCATGACCCCGACCAGCGAGAAGCTCCCCGACCCGGCACGTCGCGCCTCCCCGACGAGGCGCATCACGCCCGCGTCCGTGCCGCCCGTGACCACCACCGCCCCGACGTCCTCCACGGCCGGGATGACGGCCGCCTCGATGGCATGGCGGGCGCATCGCGCGGCCTCGGCGTCCATGGAGTCCGCGCCGCCCACCAGCACCACCACCGGGCCCGTCCCCCGCAGGCCCCAGCGCTCCGCCAGCCCCGGCAGCTCATCGGGAGACCCCGGGCTGGCCACCCGCGGGCCGCTCGGCGACCCGCTCATGTGCGGCCCGGTCGGCCCGGTCATGCGCGGCCCGGTCCGCCCGGTCGACCCGGCCCCTCGGTGCCCGGAGCCGCGGGGAGCCCGCCGGGTCCATCATCCGGCAGGCCCGGGATCGGGGTCGGCACCGTCGTCCCATCATCCAGGCCCGGCGCCACGAACGTGCCGTCGGGCAGCTCCACGACCACGGGTCCGGCGGCGGGTGACGGCTCGAACGCGGCCTCGAAGCGCCGCAGGTGGGACAGGGGCACGACCGCCACGCCCATCAGCAGCAGCGTGGCCACCAGGATCCCGTCGAACGCCCACTGGTCCGCCGCGGCCCCGCCGATGATCGCGCCGATGATCTGGCCCACCGCGAGGAACACCGAGTACAGGCCCATGACCGCGCCGCGGTCGTCGGGGAACGCCTCGCTGATGTCCGCCAGGAGGCCCAGCGCCGCGGGCGTGGCGCCCGCCAGCACGAACAGGCCGAAGGCGGCGACCGCCGCGCCGCCGATGGCGGCCAGGTCCCCCAGCGAGCGGCTGTGATTGACCAGCAGCGCACCCAGGACGAGCAGCACGCCGCCCCCGATGCCGTACAGGATGATCGTGGTCCGGCGCATGTCCGCGAAGCGGTTGCCCCAGTACCACAGACCCGCGAAGAACACCACGCCCATGACCACCAGGCCCGCCGAGATGAGGATCGGGTCGAAGCCACCCACGAGGGCCTGCTCGCTGAAGCGCGGGTCGGGCGTCTTGACCAGCTGGAACAGGGTCTGGGTGGTGTACAGGCCCAGGGCCGCGTTGATGGCGATCCAGGTCGGCGCCAGCAGCCAGATGTGGGAGCGGCGCAGCAGCGCGAGGTAGCGCCGCCAGCCGTAGTCAGGGCGATGATGCGGTCCGGCGGGAGCGTCCGGGGCCGCCACGCCATAGCGATAGATGAGCAGCGACACCACGTAGACGCCCGCGTTCGCGAAGAACGCGATCGGCCCGATGGCGTTCCACAGCGGTCCCGCGGCGACCGCGCCCACGCCAATGCCCGCGATGGTGGCCGCCTCGAAGCGTGACGATGTCCGGCCGCGCAGCGCCTCGTCATGAGCGGTGGCCATGGCGATGAACCCCAGGATGCTGGGCACGCTCGCAGCCGTGGACGCGCCCTCGAGGACGCGCGTGGAGCCCAGGATCCAGAGGTCCGTGGTGAGCCCCGTGATGATGACCGCGACGAGGCCGAACAGCGGCCCCAGCTGCATGATCCGATGGTGTCCGTAGCGGTCGGAGAGCACCCCGAAGATGGGCGACAGCACCAGCTCGGCGACGAAGAACGCCGCGGCCAGCACGCCCACCTCGAACGCGCTGGGTTCCACGCCGCCGTGCCGATCGAGGTCCGCGAGGTAGTACACCAGCAGGGCGCCCGTGAGGCCGGTGGAGAAACGGAGCGTGAACGTGCCGACGAGGACGGCCCAGAGGGAGCGCTGCATCGCGGGATGGTACCCGGCCAGCCTCGCCTATCATCGGCCGGATGCGACCCACGATCCCCTCGGAGATCCTCACGCTCGGGCACGCCCGGGCGGCCGCCCGGCGGTCCCGCGACTACGCGGAGGCCGATCGCCTCAAGGCGGCCATCGAGGCGGTCGGCTACCGCGTGGTGGACCGCGGTCGCGAGTTCACCATCCTGCCCGCCCACCCAGCCGACGCGGCGGATGCCGACGGCCGCATCCGTCACGGATGGAGCGGCGCCGTCCCCTCGCGGCTGGATGCGCCCGCCGGCGCCCGCATCACCCTCCTGCTGCTGGTCGACGGCGACCCGGGTCCGGCCCGGCGCACCCTCGCAGGGCTGCGGACGCACGCGTCCGAGGGCACCCAGGTGGTGCTCGTCGCGGGGCCGGACGCCGTGCTGGACGCGGCGATCACCGGCGACGACCTGCTGATGCCCGTCGCGGGCGCGGCTCCGGAGGTGGTGCGCACGTCGGTGGCGCTGCGCCCGGCTGCGGCACGGAACGCGGGTGCCCGGCGTGCCGCGGGCGCGGTCATCGCCTGGGTGGCGACGGGCGCCACGGTGACCGGCGACGTCGTGACGCCGCTGCTGGAGGCGCTGGCCGATCCGACGGTCGCGGTGGCGGGCGCCGTGGCGCTGCGCGGCACGGATCTGCGCCACCTGGAGGCCGGGGGGGCCGGGGATGCCGACGCGATCGACCGGACGCTGCTCGCCTTCCGGCGCGAGGAGATCGAGGCGCTCGGTCCGCTCGACGAGCGCCTGTTCACGGACGCCCAGGTCGATCGATGGTGGAGCCTCGTGCTTCGCGACGGTCCGGACGCGCCATGGCCGGACGATCCCGAGGAGGCGGCCGCGCTGCCCCCCTGGGAGCCGCGGCGGGCGATGGCGCTGGACCTGCCCATCGACGGCTCCTCCTCCGTCCCCCCGTGGGTCGAGCCGGTGGACGCGAGGGAGGCGGCACGCCGCGCGAAGCGTGACCAGTACCGGGTCATCGACCGGTTCAACGGCCGCCCGGAGCTCCTCTCGCCGCGCCCGTCGGACCGTTGAGCGCGGGGGCTCCGGTCGACCCCGCGGGGTCGTCGCCGCCGGTCAGCCCAGCGAGAACGCCGCCGGGCCCGCCGCCACCAGGAGCGCCACCACGCCCAGCACGATCGCCGCGCCGAGCAGCCATCCCAGGCGGCTCAGGCCCGACTGGAGCCGGGTGCCCGCGACGTTCGCCCAGAACGAGGCCATCGTGGGCGCCGTGGGCACCATGATGAGGCCCAGCAGCAGCCCCGCCACCAGGCCGCCCACATGCGCGGCGTTGTCGATGTTGCCGGCCACGAGTCCGATGGCGAGGTTCACCATGATGAGCATCCCGATCTGGCCCGTGAGGTTGCGCGCGTTGCGCGTGAGCGCGGGCTTGTGGACGCGGTCGGCCACCAGGAGCATCCCGAACAGGCCGAACACCGCGCCGCTTGCGCCCACCGAGGCGATCGTGTCGGAGAAGGCGAAGCTGGCCGCGGACCCGGCGATGCCACACAGGACGTACACCAGCAGGAAGCGCGCGTGCCCGTACAGCTGCTCCATGATCGGCCCCACGATGAACAGCGCGTACATGTTGAAGGCCAGATGGAGCACGCCGCCGTGGACCAGCACCACCGTCAGCAGCCGCCACAGCTCGCCTTGGGCGACATACGGCTTGATGAGCGCGAGGTTCGTGAAGAACCACGCGTCCAGCGCCTCGGACAGGAGCCCCGCCACGCCGATCGCGACCGTGATGCCGATGATCGCGTAGGTCACGGTCGGGTCGGGCGAGAATCCGGCGCGCGATCGGCGGAAGTGCCGCTCCGCGCGCCCCGTGTCACCCATCTCCTTTGTCAGCCAGCCCAGCCGCGACGCGATCTCCGCGCGTTCCTCGGCTGGCGCCCGCCGCTCCGCCTCGCGGTAGGCGCGCGCCGCGCCGGGCAGGTCCCGCTCCTGGACGCGCGCCGCCGCGAGCTGCTTCCAGGCGCGCCAGGTGAAGGGCGTCTCGGGGGCCTGGGTCGCGCTGATCCAGGCCTGGAGGGCGCCCGGGTCGTCATCCATCCGGTAGCGGCACTCGCCGAGGCCGAGCAGCGCGGCGACGTGGAGGTCGGGGTCGGGTGACCCGACCACGCGGGCGAACGTGGCGGCCGCGGGCTCCCAGTCGCCCTGGGCGGCAAGGGCCTGGCCCCGCTGGAGCAGGCCGATGGCGACCTGCGGGTCCAGGGGCCCGGGGCGAGAGGGGTCCATCGCCGGGAGTCTAGCCGGGCCGGCGGCTTCAGCCCGTCACAGCGTCCGCCGGCAGGGTCGCGGCGCGCTCCCTGCGGCTCAGGGACGTTCGTCGAGGTCCAGGCGGAGCTGCGGCGCGGGGTCGGCCTGCGGTCGGGAGGCGGCGGCGCGCCTCGTGCGCGATCGGCGGCGGGGCGGCTCCACGCCGGGAGCCAGCAGCGGCTGCCCGATGCGCGCGGCGAGGCGATCGGCGAGCGGCCACCAGTCGAAGCGGTCTGTGACCGACGATGCGGGCATCACGACGAGCTGCTCGGGACGCAGCAGGTCAGGCAGGACCCGGTCGAGGATGATCTCCACCTCGTCGCGGAACGCGTCGCTCGTGGACCGCGTGCCGTCCGCGCGGAGCGTCACGTCCGGCGTCAGGCGCACCACCAGGTCGTAGGTCTCGCTCCAGGCGCGCATCAGCGGCTCCACCGCGAACGGGTCGCCGCGGGCGGCGCGCAGGTAGTACGCATAGTTGTCCATCACGCCGCGATCGGTGACCAGCACCTCCGCCTTGGGCGCCAGCTCCAGCTCCCGCCGGATCTGTGACATCAGGACCCACAACTGGGCCTCGCCGGTGGCGCCCTCGTTGATGCCCAGCGGGTTGTCGCGCACCACCTCCCTGCCGAACTCCACGGCGTGTCCGGCGCGCTGCATCACGGCCGCGAACGCGTGGGCGGCGGTGGTCTTGCGGATGCCGTGCGAGCCGGTGAAGGCGATCTTGGCGGGGCGGTCCCAGGTCATGGGGTCAGCCTACCCCCGGACCGGGCGGGCTCGTCGGCAGCACGGTCCGCAGGGCCGGTCTGCGGGGCGGGCCAAGGGGACACCGGCGGGACGGGGGCGCGCCGGCGGGAGGGGCGCCGGCGGGAGGGCGCGCCGGCGGGACGGGGGCGCGCCGGAGGGACGGTCCGCTACCCTGTCGCCGATGTCCGACCCGACAGCCCCGGTCTTCGCGCTCATCCCCGGCTACAACGAGGCGCCGCGCATCGGGCCCGTGATCGCGGAGGCCCGTCGACACCTGCCCGTGGTGGTCGTGGACGATGGCTCGCACGACGGCACCGCGGGCGTCGCGGAGGCTGCGGGCGCGACCGTGCTGCGCCAGGTCCCCAACCAGGGGAAGGGCGCCGCGCTGCGCGCGGGGTTTCGTCATGCGCTCGACGCCGGGGCAGCCGCGGTGGTGACCCTGGACGCGGACGGCCAGCATGACCCCGCGGAGATCCCCGCGTTCCTGGCGGCATGGGAGGCGCGCCACGCCCCGCTCATCATCGGCCGGCGCGCGTTCCATGAGATGCCGCTCGTCCGGCGCATCGCCAACACGCTGGGCACCTGGACCTTCTCCCGCGCGGTGGGACGGCACATCCCGGACAACCAGTCGGGCTATCGGCTCATCGGCTCCCGGCTGCTGCCCCTGCTGCTGGGCAGCTCGGAGACGGGGTTCGAGTTCGAGGTGGAGATGATCGCCACGGCCATCCGTGCGGACATCCCGATCGACTGGGTGCCCATCCGGACCATCTATGCAGGCGAGCCCAGCCACATCCAGCCCATCGCGCACGTGACGAGCTTCCTGCGGGCGGCCCGCGACGCGCACCGGACCGTTCGCCGACCCCTCCCGGACGAGCCGCCCAACAATCAGCAGGATCACGTATAGGGGTCGCCCGGAAGCTCCTCCCAGACTGTGGGCGGGCCCTGGTCCCGTCGCGCTCCGAATGCCATCTGGGAGAGGCATGATCCTTCGCGTCGCGCACTTCCGCACGCCCCCGGACGCCGCCGCTGCCACGGCCGAGACGGCGTCGTCGTTGTTCGCGGGCATCCGCCGCACGGACGGCCTGGTGTGGTCCGCGGTGGGCCGCCAGCCGGACGGTGACGGGACTCTGGTCATCGCGGTCAGCCTGTGGCGGGATCGGGTCGCCCTGGCCGGTGCGCTGGGGCCGGAGGTGGATGGCCGATCTCAGGCGGAGGGGCGCGCCGGACTGCCGCCGCCCACCCTGTTGGAGCTCGCGGATGTCGTGGACGGGGCCGCGCTGCCGCGTGGACTGGCGCCGGTCGCACCGGTCACGCCGATCGCAGGTCGGCGGCGGCGCAGCCTGTCGCCGCAGGATCGAGACCTGCTGCGCCTGCTGTGCGGTGGTGCGACGCTGGCGGAGGCGGCAGGGCATCTCGGGGTGTCCGCGGGCACCGCCAAGAATCGACGGCACGAGATCTACGAGAAGCTCGGCGTCCATGACCTCGGCTCAGCCTGTGTCATCGCGGCGCCGGAGCTCGGCGTGGACCTGAAGGTGAGCTGACGCTTCCGTTGTTCCTCCGGTCCTGGCGACCGTCCCCCCGAACTGGTTGACCATCCCTCCCGGTCCGGGCGACACGGCGCGCGTCGCCCGGGTGTCGGGGTACGCTCTGCGGATGCCCGCAGAGTTCATCTACTCCACGTACAAGCTCGCCCGCCACTACCCGCCGGACAAGACGGTCCTCGAGGACATCTCGCTCTCGTTCTATCCCGGCGCCAAGATCGGCGTCATCGGCTCCAACGGCGCGGGCAAGTCCAGCCTGCTCCGGATCATGGCGGGGCTGGATGACGGCTTCACGGGCGAGGCCCGCCTGACGCCCGGTTTCACGGTGGGCTACCTGGCCCAGGAGCCGCAGCTGGACCCGGCCAAGGACGTCAAGGGCAACGTCATGGACGGGGTCCGGGGCGTCCAGGACCTGCTCGACCGCTACAACGCCGTGATGGCCCGCTGGTCGGAGCCCGATGCCGACTACGAGGCGATCGGCGCGGAGCAGGCGGAGCTGGAAGACAGGATCAACGCCGCCGACGCGTGGAACGTGGAGCGCAACGTGGAGATCGCGATGGACGCGCTCCGCTGCCCGCCCGACGACGCGGACGTGACAACGCTCTCGGGCGGCGAGAAGCGGCGCGTGGCGCTCTGCCGGCTGCTGCTCCAGCACCCCGACCTGTTGCTCCTCGACGAGCCCACGAACCACCTGGACGCCGAGTCGGTCGACTGGCTGGAGCGCTTCCTCTCGGAGTACAGCGGGACGGTGGTGGCGATCACCCACGACCGCTACTTCCTGGACAACGTCGCGAAGTGGATTCTGGAACTCGACCGCGGGCGGGGCATCCCCTTCTCCGGCAACTACTCCAGCTGGCTGGAGCAGAAGCTGGAGCGGATGAGCCGGGAGCAGAAGCAGGCCGACGCGAAGCAGCGGACGCTGGCCCGGGAGCTGGAGTGGGTGCGCCTGTCGCCCAAGGCCCGCCAGTCGAAGGGCAAGGCCCGACTCTCCGCCTACGAGCAGCTGCTGTCGGAGGCCCAGGACGAGAAGACCGTGGCCCGAGAGCTGGAGATCGCGATCCCGCCCGGACCGCGCCTGGGCGACCAGGTCATCGATGTCAGTGGCCTGCGCAAGGGCTACGGCGACCGGCTGCTCATCGAGGACCTGACGTTCTCCCTGCCGCGCTCGGGCATCGTGGGCATCATCGGCCCCAACGGAGCGGGCAAGACGACCCTGTTCCGGATGCTCGTGGGCCAGGAGGCGCCCGACGCAGGCGGCGTCACGATCGGCTCCACGGTCGTGATGAGCCACGTGGACCAGGGTCGCGACGACCTCCAGGCGGACCGGACGGTGTTCCAGGAGATCACCCACGGCGTGGAACAGATCAAGGTGGGCAACCGCGAGGTGCCCGCGCGGGCGTATGTGAGCAGCTTCAACTTCCGGGGGACGGATCAGCAGAAGCTCGTGGGACAGCTGTCCGGCGGCGAGCGCAACCGGGTGCACCTCGCCAAGCTGCTCCAGACCGGCGGCAACGTGCTGCTCCTGGACGAGCCCACCAACGACCTGGACGTGGACACGCTGCGGGCGCTGGAGGCGGGCCTGGAGTCGTTCCCCGGCTGCGTCGTGGTCATCAGCCACGACCGCTGGTTCCTGGACCGCATCGCGACCCACATCCTCGCGTTCGAGGGCGACTCGCAGGTGCGCTTCTTCCAGGGCAACGTGAGCGACTACGAGGCGTTCCGGCGCAAGGAGCTGGGCGCCGCCGCGGACCAGCCGCACCGCATCAGATACAAGCCGATCAAGCGCGGCTGAGCCGCCCCAGCGGCCCGCGCCTGCCGCCCGCCGGTGACGCCCCGGGCGTCACATCCGGGCCTTGGGGCCGTCAGCCGAACCGATACCCCGCGCGAACGGCTCCTGACTTGGGTCACGCCGCCGAGCTGGCGCTGCTGGGCGATCGCGGCTGATCCCGACCGGGGCACGACCGTGGCCATAGCCCGCTACCGTGGGCTCATGCACATCCGCGCTGAGACACCCGCCGACCACGACGCCGTCGAGGAGCTCCATCGCGTCGCGTTCGGGGACCACGGCGAGCAGGTGGCCGCGCTGATCCCGCCGCTGCGCCGACGAGCCGCGGAACGGAACGGCGTCTCCCTCGTGGCCGATGAGGATGGCCGGGTGGTGGGCCACGTGATGGTCACCCACGCCTGGCTGGATGCGCCGCGGCGGCTTGTGGATGTGCACGTGCTCAGCCCGCTGGCCGTGGCCCCCGACCGGCAGGGTCGGGGCATCGGCGGCGCGCTCGTCCGGGAGGGCGTGGCGCACATCGGGCGCCAGGGCGGCAGCGCCGTGTTCCTGGAGGGATCGCCGGGGTACTACGGGCGGCTGGGCTTCGAGGCCGCGGGCGCGGCGGGGTTCAGGGCCCCATCCCTGCGGATACCGGACGCCGCGTTCCAGGTCGTGCGCCTGCCCGCATGGGAGCCGTGGATGACCGGCACGCTCGTCTACCCGGACCTGTTCTGGGAGGCGGACGCCGTGGGCCTGCGCGACGAAGCGCCCTGATCACCAAGCTCCGACACGCGCTGGGCGGCGGTCGCCGCTCTCGTGCGGGCCTCGGTCGATCGCCTGACCGTGCAGGACGGTGTCCGGGCCATCCTCGTGACGATGCAGACGGCTGACGATCGCCGGCGCCTCGAGCGGCGATGAACGCGGTGCCGGGCCGATGAGGCATCGTGTCGCGCGCGTTGGGGGTCCAGCCTGCGCCATCCGCACGGCGCCATGCCCCTGGGACCGGTGCGGGCCGCTCAGCGGCAATGACCGACCCGTCGGGATCGAGGGTCGCTGGAACGGGCCGGATGGTGGCCCACGCTGACGCGAGAGGTCGCAGCCTGTTCGATGTCCCGCCCGATCAGCCCCTGTGGTGGCCATTCCGTGTCGGGCTTGTCCGCCCAGGTCAGGCACTCGGGATGGGCTCAGCGATCGGATGCGCGACTCACCCGTGGACCGGCGCCCGGGCGAGGAAGCGGGAGAACCCACCCTCGCGGACACGCGTCGTCGCCTCGGCCGCGCGGTCGGCGTCCAGGGTGACGGAGACCTTCACCGTGCGCATGGTGTCGTCCAACCACCAGTGGGATGGCCAGCCGGGTCCCACTGGCGATGCGATCGTGCCGCTACACCCGATCGGGGGTTCGCTCTGCAAGCCTGACCTCCACCACGGCAAGACCGCTGACGCGATCGAAATGGCGGACGTTGGCCGTGCCGACACGCCATCCGGCGGCGATGGCCGTCGCGGCGACCAGTCGATCGTGCGGGCCGATGTCCACACCGGATCCGACCAGGTCCGCCCACAGTCGCGCATGCGAGCGGGCGCACCGGGCGTCAAACGCGAGGGCCGGGAACGCCGCCAGCACGGCCTCCACGAATGCCTCACGTCGTGGTCGGTGCTCGGGAGTCGCCCGATGGACACCGTGGAGGAGTTCCGAGGCGGTGATGGTCGCGATGCCGACGTCCTCACCCGCGCCCAGGATGTCCTCGAGCCGGCGCCCCGCGGTCCCCAGCGCGACATCCGCGGGCAGCCCGCGGAGCGCTCGCTCCACCTCGATGAAGACTGTGGTGTCTAGGAGCGTGCCCACGGGTCGACCGGTCCGCTGCCCACCCTAGCGAGGACGGCCTCCATGTCGTCGCCGAAGGCGGGGTCTGGCAAGGCGGCCTGGGCGATCAGTCGGACCGCCTCATGGAGGGGCCGTCCAAGGCGAGGCACGTCCATCCCGGATGGGTGGTCCTGCGGGTTCACGATCACGTAGACGGGCCGCTCCCGGTTGAGGACGACGACGGTCTCGTGTCGCGCGACCGCCTCCCTCGCGCGCTGCGGGATGCGAACGTCTTCGGCTCGAATGCGGGTCATGCCTGCCATCATAGCCCATGCGTACGGTACCGTACGGAAGCGTACGGACGACGACCGATTCCTCGATCGCCGGGCCCAGGCTCCGGGCCGGACACGCATGGTGGTCCGGTCGTGATGGAATCGTCGTCGGTCAGCCGGGTCGCCGTCCGCTGATGGAGGTGCCGCGCTCCGCATCCCTCGGCAGCGCTGCGACATCCCCCGCCGCTGGCTCGCCCAGGAGCAGGGCGACCACGGCCTGCGCATCGACGATCGTCAACGCGCCCGTCCGCGTCGCTCATCGATGGCGCTCTCCGCCTGGCGGGCCCTCGCACGGGCTGCGTCGCTCGAGGGTCCCGGTCCCGCGAGCGATCCCGCCTCCGCGGCGATCGGAAGACCGCATGTCCCCCGACTCGTCGCCAGCGCACGGCAAGGTCGCCGTCGATGGTGGTCCACTCGAACGTCGCCCCGTCCGTCGGGCCCGGTGAAGCACCAGGTCATCTCCCAGACCCCGGGTGCCCCCTCGATGTCCCTCACGCGGAGCCCACGAGGCCACGGCGTCGATGGGTGGGATCGAGACCGTTCGCAGGCCGTGTGGAACCCGTTCCGGACGGTGCGGCGAGACAGCTCGCGCTCCTGGGCTGACAGTCGCGCCCGGTCCGCGTCGAAGGCCGGAGTGGTCTCGTGCTTCACCCAGGCTGCGGGCGGTCGAGATGTTCGAACAGCACCTCGACGCTGTCGAGCGTGGTCACGCGACCCGCATTGATGTGGACGTCGACCGCGCGCTCCATCGACCGCCATCGCGCCGACCAGAACCATCGCCGGTCCGCAGGGATGGGCAGAACCGGCGGAGTTCGACCACGCCGTCCTCACGCTCGACGAGCCGGACCTGTGCTCCCGGCTCATCGAGGTGCAGCCGGCGGCGAAGCTCGGACGGGAGCGCGATCGTCCCGCGGAGACGACGTGGCTCTTCACGGCGAAATCAGATTGGCAGCCGTGCGGCATCTCAGCGAAGCGGCGCGACACGTCCACAGATGGGCGACCGCGGCTGGCGGAGAACGTGGCGCGCCCGGAGAGATTCGAACTCCCGACCGTCTGATCCGAAGTCAGATGCTCTATCCACTGAGCTACGGGCGCGTCGTCGGGAAGTATGGCATCCCGTCCGGAAACGGTGAGCTGCGCACCGACCCCACCTCGGTGGCCATCGCATGCGGCTGCAAGGCACGGTTTCGGTGCGGGCTGACAACACCAAGTGCCTCGGGGGCACGAGATCGCGTGCCGTCGTCCGTCACGATACGCCGGTCAGTTGGGGGACGATGATCAGTGACCATCCGAATCGGGCTCGCCGTGACTGCCGCCGCCGCACTGATGCTGGCCGCTGTCGTCGCTTGGCCGACCGTCGGCAACCAGGAACTCGGCCGTGATTCGTTCGGGCGATCGGTCACCGGCACGTGGGGCAAAGCCCAGCGCGGCGGCCGCTGGTCGTCGTCCGATGCCGACGCGTTCGCCGTCTCTGGTGGCGTGGGGCGCATCCGGGTCGCCATGGCCGGCGGCGAGCACTCGGCCGTGCAGCAGGCGCTTGACGGACAGGACGTGGAGGTGCTCGTCCGCGTTCGACTTCCTGCCCTGCCCATGGCCGGGCCGGGAAGCGTCTCCATTGTCGCGCGACGATCGGACATCGGCGACTACCGCCTCCGTGTGACGATCGCGCGCTCGGGCAGGGTGACGCTCTCTGCCCAGCGCGTGACCGGCTCTCAGGTGACCCAGGTCGGCGTGCCTGTTCGGCTGACCCGCGTCCGCCTGCGGCCGCGAACCTTCCTGATGCTGCGCGGCCGCGTCACGGGCGTCGCGCCCGTCCGCCTGCGCCTGCGAGCCTGGCTGGCGGGCGCCAAGGAGCCGAAGGCGTGGGCGTTGTCGGCCAAGGACGCGTCGCAGACCCTGCCCGCATCTGGGGCGGCCGGAATTGTGGCATCGGTCGCGGACGGCCCGTCGGTCGCTGGGCGGGTCGAGACGGTGTTCGAGTTCGACAACTGGTCTGTCATGGATGTCACGACACCCGCGCCGACACCCGCGCCGACACCCGCGCCGACACCCGCGCCGACACCCGCGCCGACACCCGCGCCGACACCCGCGCCGACACCCGCGCCGACACCCGCGCCGACACCCGCGCCCAGCCCGAGCCCGTCGCCCTCGCCCAGCCCGTCGCCCTCGCCCAGCCCGTCCCCCTCGCCCAGCCCGTCCCCCTCGCCCAGCCCGAGCCCGTCGCCCAGCCCGAGCCCGACTCCCAGCCCGAGCCCCAGCCCGACGCCCACGGGACTGCCGATTCCCCAGTTGGGACCGCTTGATCGCATCGTCTCCCCCGACGGCAACGACACCGCCGACGGCAGCGCCGCACGGCCCTGGCGGACGCTCCAGCGCGCGGCGAACGGCGTGCCTGCGGGAGGCACGGTCTGGGTGCGCGGCGGAACCTACGCGGGATTCACGATGACCCGATCGGGCGATGTCGGCGCGCCGATCGTGTTCGCCGGGTGGCCAGGCGACGCGCGCCCGATCGTGGATGGCGCGCTTGTGCCCCGGATGGATGTCATCAAGCTCTCCTCGGTCCACGACGTGAGGATCCAGGGCCTGACCGTTCAGAACGCGCAGGGCGGGGTCTTCAGCGGCTCGGGCATCCGGATCGAGAACAGCTCGACGAGGGTGGAGATCCGGGGCAACCTCATCACGCAGAATCAGAGCTTCGGCGTCATCGCGCACACGGCGACCGATGTGCTCATCGAAGACAACGAGATCAGCCACAATGCGGCCGGGGTCTATCTCAGTTACGCAGGCCAGGGCACGGTCGTCCGCGACAATCGCGTGCACCACACCGACAGGATGCTGCGCAACACCACGATCCCCGCGAACGACGACGCGGGCGGGGACGCGATCGTGCTCCACAAGACCTCGGGCGACGTGCTCATCACGGGAAACCGGGCCTGGGCCAACCGCGCGCTGAGCTCGGACTACGGCTGGGATGGTGGCGCGTTCTCGATCTACGGCGCCTCCAACGCCACGATCACCGGCAACGTCGCCTGGGACAACGAGAACGTGCTGGAGACCGGGACGGACTCCGGGATGCCCTGCGACAACAATCGATTCGTGCGGAATGTCGTGACCGGGTTCCCGACGGTCGGACGGTCATTCGGGATGTTCCTGCGCTGCGCGCGGAACATGCTCGTCGCGCATAACACGTTCCGCGGGCTCGCCTTCGGGTTCTCCATCGGGTCGGACTCGGCGACGTATTCCGGCAAGACCGACGGCCTGCGCATCGTCAACAACATCCTGGACCTGGGAGGTGGCAAGCCCTTCGGGATCGTGACCGCACTCCCGGCCAGCGTCGTCATCGACCACGACCTGGTCCACGGGACGGGGACCATCGCGACCTGGCCCGGCGGATCCACCGCCAGCCTGGGCACCTTCACGGCGACCACGGGCTACGAGCAGCACGGTCGGTGGGGCGACCCCGCGTTCGTGTCCAGCGACGACCTGCATCTGACCGAGGGGTCCCCGGCGATCGACCTGGGCATGGTCTTGCCGGGAGTCAATGACGGCTGGACCGGCGCCGCGCCCGATGCGGGTGCCTACGAGCGATAGGACCGGGTACCGCCGAGGCCATCCCGAGGGGCGCGCAGGAGGTCCCAGACGCCCGCGCGAGCGCCCCGTCGGGCGTCACACGGGGTCCTCGGGGGCGTCGTGCGGCGTGCCCCGCAGACCCCGCTGGACCACCTCGGCTATTCGCGGCTGGTGAGGGCCGTGAGGACGAGCAGCAGCACGAACGCGGCCACCGCGAAGGCGATGAGCGTCGTGGGCGTCGGATCGAACATGTGGCTGACCTCCCGCTGAGGCGGCGACTCTGCCACCCTACCGTACGGGGACCCCCGGACCAAGGTCCCGGGCAGGCAAGGTGGCGCGACCCGGCACCGCTTCCGTGACGCGTCGATGGAGCCGCGGCCTCTGGCATCATCGGCCGATGGACCCGGCGCTCGCTCCGATCGTGAACACCACGGAACACGCGGCGGCGGACTTCCTCGACTCGGGCACCACCCCCGGCATCGCCGTCTCCCTGGTGCGGGACGGCCGTCACGCGTGGAGCGGCGGGCTCGGTCTGGCCGATCCGCTGTCGGGCACCCCGATGACCGGGGACCGCCTGTTCCGGATCGCCTCGATCACCAAGACGTTCGTCGCCGCCACCGTCCTGAAGCTGCGGGACGCGGGCCGGCTCGCGCTGCACGACCCACTCGTGCGTCACCTGCCGGACCTGGCCGCGATCGAGGATCCGTTCGGCGGCTCAGACCGGGTGACCGTGGCGCAGGTGCTGCTCCACACCGCGGGGCTCCAGCGGGATGTCCCCACCGAGCCGGGCGCCGATCCGGGTCTCCACCAGGGCGACCTGGTCGTCGCGCTGCCGCGCGCCCGGTTCGTCCAGCCGCCGGGCAGCCGGTGGCACTACTCCAACCTGGGCTACGAGCTCCTGGGGCTGCTGGTCGCACGACTGGCGGGCGTCCCCACGGCCGATGCCGTGACCGCCGCGATCCTGGGGCCGGGCGGCCTGGCGGAGACGGCCTACCATCCCGGCCCCGACCTGGCCCGCCGCGCCGCGCCGGGGATGCTTCCCGGCGTCGCCGGGCGGACCTGGGAGCAGGCTCGCGACCACGACTCCGACACGCACCTGGGTGACGGCGGACTGTGGTCCACGGTGGGCGACCTGGCGCGCTGGATCGAGATCCAGTGCCGGACGGCCGGCCGTGACCACTGCGGCGGCGTCCCATGCGTGCTGGAGGACCGGACGCTCGTGGAGCTCGGGCGGCCCCAGGTCCTGGTCGACCCCGCAGGCTGGCGCTCCGCCCAGGGCCTCGGGTTCGCGAGCTTCCGGGTGGACGACGATGTCTGGCAGGGCCACACCGGCTCGATCGACGGCTTCCGGGCCATCCTGCTGTTCCGTGCGGCGGACGGGCTGGGCGTGGCCTCGCTCACGAACGGCCCGGACCGGCCGAACGCCGTCGCCCACGCGGCCGCGCGCGCACTCCTGGCCGCCCATCGGACGCGCGCGACGGAGGGGGACGCGACCGCGGCGCAGACGGCGACGCCGGACGGGATGCCGACGACCGCGGTCGCCTCGAACACGCCCCCGGGACCGACGGGCCGATGGGTGCACCGTGGCGCCGGGCTGGCCCTGGAGGCTCGCCTGGATGGCACCGACCTGCTGGTGTGGCGCGGTGGCGCCGGGGTCTCGCTGCGCATGGCCTCGTCGGGGGCATCCGACACCTGGGTCGTCCCCGACACCGACGAGGCGGCAGGCGAGCTGGTGCGCTGGCTGCCGGCCAGCGATCGGCATCCGGAGATCCTCCAGGATGGCGCCTGGTCCCTGGTCCGCGCGCCGGACTGATCAGACGCTCTGCCCGGCGCCTGCCTCGGCCGCCCCGCGCGGGTAGGATGGCCGCCATGATCCGGCGCCCCCGCCGCACGTCAGCCGCACCCGAGGAGCGCCCGTGATCACATGGTCGTCACGTCGAGCCGCCGTCGCTGGCCTGGGCCTCCTGGTCCTGCTGGCGCCCGCCGCCGGCCAGGCGCAGTCGGCCGGACCATCGGTCGACCCGAGCCCGACGGTGAGCGCGGCGCCTGGACTGCCTCCGGACGCCTGGGCCAGCGCGGTGTGCACCGCCCGCGACCGTGTCCGGGACATCCCAGACGTGCTCGCAGCGCTCGGCCAGTCGGCGCTCGCGGGAGATGCCGACGGCGTGGCGATCGCGGCAATCACGGCGGGCCTCGCCGGCGATCAGGCACTGCGCGCGCTCGAGGCGCTCCCGGAGTCGTGGGCGCCGGGCGCATCGATGGGCGGATACCTGTCCGCGCTGGGGTTCGCGCTCGTGGACGTGGGCGTCGCGCTCGCCGAGACCAGCCTCGGCGAGGCGGATGCGCTGCGGACCGCCCTCGGCAGCACGGTCGCGGCCTACGACGCGTGGCTGCGGCTCCAGACGGAGGAGGCCAGCCTGCGCGAGACGACGGGGTTTGACTGTGCGGGCGTGCCCATCCCCAGCCCGGCGCCGTACGCCAGCATCCAGCCGCCGACCCCGGAGCCCACCTTCCACGGCGATGCGGAGCTCATGGAGCGCTTCCCCGATGAGATCGGCGAGGTGCCGGTGGAGGTCGCCTCGCGGACCGGCCGGGAGCTGGTGGCGGCGCAGGACCCGGCCGACGCCGTCGGCCAGGCTCGACTGGCGGACCTCGAGGCGTTCCTTGACGGCCACGGCTTCTCCATCGACGACGTCAGCCTCGCGTTCACGTACGTGCCCACGGACGACGGCCTCGGCGCGAGCATCACCGCGTTCCGCGTCAGGGGCGGAGACGCCGCGACGCTGCTGTCCGGCCTGCTGCCGCTCATCACCATCGAGTACGCCGATGTGGTGAGCGAGACGGTCACGGTGGACGGCCGCGAGCTCACGCGCGTGAGCGACGGGCCGTACGCGCCGGACGGGATCTACGAGGTGCTCGTGCCCATCGGGGACACGGTCTGGGCCGTGTCCGCGACCGATCCGGTGCTGATCCAGATCGTGCAGGCGCTCCCTGGCTGACATCCCGCCGGCGCGCCCTGGGAGGCAGCCGCGGACCGTCGGCGCGCCGACCCTCGCAGACGCCACCGCCCATGCGCGCCGCGGGACCGAGCGCATCGGGATCCTCGCCGCGGCGGGCGCGGCGATCGGATTCGGGCTCTCGTACCCGATGACCGCGGTCGCGCTCCGCACCTGGTCCCCCCTGGGCGTGGCCGCCATCCAGGGCACGCTCGCGCTGGGCCTCATCGCGATCCTCGCGTGGGCGCGCGTGCTGCCGCGACCCTCCGCGCACGCGCTGACGCGCCCCGGGCTCCGCCGGCTCGCCGTGCTGTGCCTGTTGGGCGGCGTCGGGTTCATCAGCTGCATGAACCTGGCGGTGCAGCTGGCGGGACCCACCATCACCGGCTTTGTGGCCACGCTGTACGCCGTGTTCGCGGCGCTCCTCGCGGTGCCCATCCTGGGCGAGCGCCTCCGGGCCGGCACGATCGCGGCATTCACGCTGGCGCTCGCCGGCACGCTCCTGCTGGCCGGATTCCAGCCGCTGGACGCGGACGTCATGGGCATCCTGTTCGGTCTGGGCGCGGCCGTCAGCTTCGGCCTCTACCTCGTGCTGTCGCGCCGATGGACCACCGCGGCGGGCCTCGACGGCACGGCCATCACGATGGCCAACCTGGTGGGACGCGGACCGGTGCTGCTGCTGGCACAGCTGGCCATCGATCCCGCGGGCGTGTTCCCGGGGGACGTGCCCCCGGCGTCCGCGGTGGCGATGGTGGGCCTGGTGCTGCTGCCCAGCCTGCTGAGCCAGCTGCTGCTCATGGCGTCCGTGCGGCGCGTGCCCGCGCGCCGATCCGCCGCGTCGCTGCTGCTCACGCCGCTCACCGGCGCGGCCGTCTCGATGGCCATCCTGGGCGAGCAGGCGACGCCGCTGGAGATGGTCGGCGGACTCCTCGTGATCCTGGGCATCGCGGGGGCCAGCGGCGCACTGGGCGGCATCGCGACTCGCCTGCGGTCAGCGGCGCCCGCCGCGGGCTGACCGTCCGTCAGGAGGGCGCCGCAAGGTCCCGGCGCGGGAACACGACCCAGGCATAGCCGATCGCGGCCACGGCGACCCCGGCCAGGATCGCCAGATCCGACATCGATGTCGAGCCCGAAAGCACCGGCTGGGCCTTGACCAGGCTGAACATCGACCAGTCCCGCAGCCAGCTGGCATCCGGCCACAGCGAACCGATGACGTCCGCGAGGTAGTTCAGCAGCAGGAACACCAGCGGCACCCCCAGCGCGGGCGGCAGCCGGTCGAACGAGACGGACGCCGCGAAGGCGATCGCGAGGTACGCGCTGAACAGCAGCCAGCCACTCAGCCACAGGACTGGCATCCGGTCCATGGCCAGCTCGGCGCCCACACCCATCGCCATCGCGCTCAGGGCGTTCGCGCCGAGCTCCACCGCGAGCAGCACCCCCACGAACAGCAGGCCGGCCACGAGCAGCGTGAGGTACAGCCGGTGGCGGCTGATGGGCCGTGCCAGGATCACCTCGAGCGTGCCGCGCTGGCGCTCTCCCGCGATCGCGATGGCCGGGAAGCCGATGGCCATGATGCCCACCAGCAGCAGCGTGAACGGGTGGATGAAGCCGAGCGCGATGGCGCCGTTGAGGCTGAGCAGGTCGCCGCCGCCGAACCGGCTGAACTGCTCGAGCATCGGGCTGGAACCCATCAGGCGGGCCATGTCCCTGCCGAACGTGGCGTACATCATGGGCAGCACCAGGCCCCACACCGCGAGGCCGAGGGCGCACATCACCAGACGCACCCGGTTGGCGGCCACGGTGCGCCAGAACAGCGGTCCGTTCATGCGGCGGGGTCCTCGGACCCACCCGGGCCGCCCGGCACCCGCGCGTCCGGCGCGATGTCCGCCTCGTAGTACTCCAGGAACGCCTCCTCCAGCCGCGCCGGCTCGATCGTCAGGTCGGTGATGCGCGCGCCGCCGATGGCCGCCAGGAAGGGCCCCACGTCCCCCTCCAGGTCACAGCGGAGCACATCCTGCCGCACGAACACCGCGGAGACGCCCGCGACACCCTCGAGCGCCGGCGGCGGCGCGCCAGGCGCGAGACGCGCCTCCACGTGCCGCCGGCGCCGGGCCAGGAGCTGTTCCACGTCCGAGAGCGCGACGAGCCTGCCCTGGCGGATGATCGCCACGCGGTCACACACCCGCTCCACCTCGGACAGGACGTGCGACGAGAAGAACACCGTCCGTCCGGCGCGGCGGCGGTCCTCGAGCAGCTCGTAGAAGGCGCGCTGCATGAGCGGATCCAGTCCCTCGGTCGGCTCGTCGAGGATGAGCAGCTCCGGGTCGTGCTGCATCGCCTGGATGATGCCGACCTTCTGGCGCATCCCCCGCGAGTAGTCCCGGACGAGGCGCCGAAGGTCGGTCCGAGACAGCTCCAGGCGCTCGATGAGGTGGTCCCGCAGCGGCGTCGGGCGGCCGTGGAGGGCGGCGAGGTAGTCCAGGGTCGCCTCGCCGGTCATGGAGTCGTGGAACGCGATGCCGCCGGGGAGATAGCCCACGTCCGCCCGGATCGCGACGTCGTCCGACGCGACGTCCCGACCCAGCACGGTCGCGCTGCCCGCCGTGGCGTGGAGGAAGCCCAGGAGGATCCGGATGGTGGTGGACTTGCCGGCGCCGTTGGGGCCCAGGAACCCGAAGATCTCGCCGCGTCGGACGGCGATCGTGAGGTCCTGGAGCGCCACGACCGGCGATCCCCGGCGCACCCGTCTCGTGCCATAGGCCTTGCCCAGCCCGTTGGTGACGATGGCGCCGTCGGCTTCGTGCGCCACCGTGGAGGTCGACCGCTGGGTCACCGCGATGGCGCCGGGCGTGCCGGGTGGGGGCATGGGACGCGCCGACAGCGCGGGCCGCGGCCAGCGCCTACAGGTCGTGATCCCGTCGCGACACCAGGCGCCAACCCAGGGGCAGCAGCCCGGCCGCGACCACCAGCTTGAGCAGGTCTCCCGGCAGGAACGGGTAGAGCCCGTACCGGAGGGCGAGATCCGGGGAGAGGTCCGCGGCGATCGCGAGCCAGGTCACGCCGAACGCGTAGATGACGATGGAGCCGATGGCCATGGCCGCCACCGAGCCAGCCAGGCGCCGGTCCCAGCCCAGCTCCGCCAGCCGACCCACGAGCGCGCCCGCGACGAGGAAGCCCAGGAGGTAGCCGCCCGTGGTGCCCATCACGATCCGGCCGTCGTGGACCGTGGCGAACGTGTCCATGCCAGATGCGTGCACGCCCTGGGCATCGGTCGCGAACAGCGGCAGGCCCACGATGCCCAGCAGCAGGTACAGCCCGATCGAGGCGAGGCCGCGCCGCGCGCCCAGGAGCGCACCGGTGAACAGCACCCCGAAGGTCTGGAGCGAGAACGGCACGTACTCGTTGGCAGGCAGATACAGGTTGCCGATCGCGAACGACGGCACGCTGAACGAGACGTACGCGCCGATCGTCAGCAGGACCGTGCCCGCCACGATCAGCAGCAGGTTGCGCTGCCAGATGGCGAAGCGCTCGCCGAGCCGGATCGGGATGAGGAAGTCGCCGAGGGTGAGCCCGAGCTCGAACGGCGGGACGCGGCGCAGCTGGATGGCAGTCACGGACGCCATCGTAGCAGTCGGCGGGCGGCGGGGGCGGGGCCGACACGAGGCGGTCGACGGGAGTCTGGGCGCCGGGGTCGGGTCAGTGGGTCGATGGATCCGTGGTCGACGGCTCCGTGATGGCGACCGTCAGTCGACCGATGCCTGCCTCCACCAGCTCCACCTCCAGGCGGTGGTCACCCGGATCGAGGCGGAGGCCCGCGACGTGGAACGTGACCTGGTCCCCCTTCCGGAAGGAGACGGGCGTGGCGGGCGACACGTCCGCGGCGCGGTGGATCGTGGGGTCGCCGGCACGGGTCGCGGTGATCTGTCCGGGGGCCACGTCCTCGCCGTCGATGCGCAGGTGGCCGATGCCCACGAGCTGCCCGTCGCCGATCGGGTTGCGGGCATCCACGCTGAACCCGGTCGGGGTGTTCCGGAGCGACCCGGCCACGATGAACTGCCGGGCGAGGAAGGTTGGGACGCGCATCGACGAAGGGTAGCCCGGGCGGACGGGGGACGCGGCGTGCGGGGCGGGAGCTGCAATGCCCGGACGGGCACCGGTGTGTGCGCGGCGGACCGACCTGGGGCGGGCAGTGGAAAACGGTCGGACCTGGGGGCTGATGTGGTCCGACCGCTTCACGCATCCTGCGGCCGGACCCCCGCCCGTCGCATCCGCCAACTGTCGCATGGCGCCTACGTCATTCGACGTACGGAAGGTCACGCGCGGGTGCTCGAGCGGTTGCGTGCCGACGGACCGCCCGTGCGGATCGCTCCCACGGGCGGTCGCGACGCGCGGCCCGGCGCGGCCGCCCTTGTAGCTGGGCGGTCCGCGACCCGGGCGGTTGTGGGCTACACTTCGGCGGCGCTCGCGCGCCGACGCGCATGGTGGCCTTAGCTCAATCGGCAGAGCATCGGATTGTGGCTCCGAAGGTTACGGGTTCAAGCCCCGTAGGCCACCCCACCACTCAGGCTCAGGACGGCGGGTCCGCGCGTGGTCCGGCGTCTCGCGATGCGCAGGGAAGCGCAGGGATGCGCAGACCTTGGCTCTCGGGAATGGCTCCCGGGCCCTGTGAGCCGGCGTGTGGCTCCTGCTGGTGGCTCCCGGTCGGATCGCCCCAACGGCCACGCGATCGCGTCAGCGACCAGTGACTCCGGGATGACGTGTTCCTCGGCTTCGGCAGTCCCCGGTCACCAGGGTCGGTTGACAACGGCGCACAAGGGCATCCATCCGCACCACGACCCGTAGACGGCACCCCGCGCTCGCGGCTATACCCTCGAGAGTGCAGCCGCTGACGTCCCCCATCATCACGCGCCGGGCCGGGCAATCGCCCCTCGCCCGCCCGGCCCTGTCTGCCCGATGACGCCCGACGGGCTGCTGCTGCTCGCCGCCTACGGGACCGCCTGTTACGTCCTCGGCCTCATCTCCGGCGCCCGACTCATCCCCTGGCTCGTCGACCGCGGCTGGTTCACGGTCCGCCCCCATCACGACGGTCGAGATGAGCGATGAACGCCGACCGTCGTCCGATTACCGATGGGCGCGCCAGGTGGCGGCGCTGCTGCTCATCGGGGTGGTCGTCGTGATCCTGCTGCTGGATGTCCTGGTCGACGACTACGACGTCTCCACCGCGGTGCTGGTCCCCCTTCTGCTCACGGTGGCGGGCCTGCTCTCGGTCGACCTGCCGAGGCTGAAGCCATGAGCCGATACGCCACCCAGCCCATCCCCTACCCCGCGGCGAAGGACTACGGCCCACGTGATCGCTGGCCGACCCTGGCCGTCGTCTGGCACATGGCGGAGGGCCGGAACGTCGCCCAGTACCTCGCGCGTGATCCGCTCCGCGGCGTGGCCGTCCACTACACGGTCGAGCAGGCGAGCGACCGCTGGAAGGACGGCGAGGTGGTCCGCTGCCTGCCGGAGGACCGCATCAGCGGCTCCATCAACCCGCGGACCATCCGCCACTCTGACGACCCCGGCGGCTACTACGGCGCATCCCACGCCAAGGCCGCTCTGGGCACGTACTGGCCGGACACCAGCCCGAACTGCCTGGTGATCAGCGTCGAGGTGGCCGGACGTGCGGCCGAGGGCCCGACCGAGGCGCAGGTGCGCTCGATGGTCGCGCTGTGGGACGAGCTGAAGGAGCGATACCCGAAGGTCGTGCCGCTTGGCCATCGGGACTTCCAGGACGTCAAGGCGTGCCCTGGTCGGACGCCGGCGATGAAGGCGGCGTTCGCGGCCATGGGCGGCCACGGGACGAGCCACACGGAGGTGCGGGAGATGTCGAGCCGGGACTACCAGAGCGGGCGGATCTGCACCGTGCGCGACGACGCGAAGCTCCACGACTTCCCGGGTGGGCCGGTCATCGGCCAGGTGAACCCGCCGCTCGTGCGCGACTACCTGGGCAAGGACACGGGCGGCGACTGGGCGCTCATCAGCTCCGAGCTCGACGGACGCTCGCGGACGGCGTGGGTGCGCATGAAGGCGGTCTCCGACATCCGGCCGGCACCCGTCCCCTCCCCTGACTGCACCGGCGCGATCGCCGCGGAGCGCGAACGCATCGCGACCGCGGTGCTCGCGGTTATCCGGAACTGAGGACCGACTGATGGATCGCTTCCTGCGCTACACCACGCAGAAGGAGCCCGCCCTCACCGCCAGCTTCCTCGCCGCCGTGCTGCTGGCGATCGTCGCCCGCTACCTCCAGCTGACCGACGACGACCTCGCCATCCTCGGGCCTGTCGCGCTGATCATCGCGGGCGTCGTCATTCGCGCCGGCGTGTTCAGCCCCGCGACGGTCAGCGGGCTGCTCGACGACGAGGACAAGCCGGGCTCGTGACCGCGCATCCCTGCCCTGGCTGCCTGCGGGTGACGTCGCGGCCCGGGCGCTGCGTCGCGTGCGGTGGCGGGACGACGACGCAGCGAGGGTACGGCTCGGACTGGCGTCGGCGTCGGGCACAGCAGCTGCTGCGGCATCCAGCGTGCCAGTGGAAGCGGGCATCGGACGCCGGAGCCTGCGGACATCCAGCGACGGACGTCGACCACGTGGTTCCGAAGGTCCACGGCGGGAGCGACGAGACGGGCAACCTACAGTCGCTCTGCGCTCGCCACCATCGGGAGAAGACCGCGACGCAGGACCGCCGATGGGGGAGGATCGCCTCGCCGGGCGAAGCGACCGCAAGCCGACCGTCCTCAGCGCACCGCCACGAAGGTGACGAAGGACAGCGGCGCGCCCCCAGCGAGACCCGTGATCTCCCAGCAGCCTCCAGTCGGGAAGTCCACGCCGCTCGCCTGGAAGCCGCTCGCCCCGTAGCCGTCGGGGACGGAGGCACGCAGCGGAGCCGCGTCGCCATCGAGCCGGCGCCCGGTGATCGACAGGTCTCCCGGCGTGACTCGCCACCATCCGAGCTTCCAGCCGATCGTGCCGTCCGCTGCGACCATCCGTGGGTCCGCGACGATCACGCCATCCCGGCCGATGCCGCCCACCCACAGATCCTCGTTCCCGAACGCAGCGGCCGACCCGAACAGGCGCTCGGCGAAGCTCGCCGGCACCGGCATCGGCCGGGTGACGGGACACTCGTCGAGGCCCTCGATCGCATCACGGTCGACCACCGTGAGTCGGATGGGCTCGGGGTAGCCGGGTGGGAGCGAGGGAGAGGACCAGCCGGTCCGCCCTGGGAAGAGCTCGAGGGACCACGCCCCGGCCGGCAGGGCGATCGTGGCCTCGAACCGGTCGATCTCCACTCGTCGCAGCTCAACCGGGACGTCGGCCGAGTCTTCAGCCCGGGCGACCAGGAGGTTGTCCATGGTCGGCATCGCGGTCCCGAAGGAGCGGGCCCACTCATCGTCCCGACCGGGCACCGTGTAGTCGGTGTCTGCCCAGGTGCGGACGACGACGGTGATCGGCTCACCGGCCCACGGATCGCGTGGCGAGACCTCGACGGTGAGATACGGGGTCCAGGCGCTAGCGCCAGTGGACACCATCAGCAGACCGATCGCGGTCAGCGCGACGACGACCATCCTCGTGATCCGTCCGGTCATCGATCAGGCACCTCCGGAGCTCCATCGCCCTCGTGGACCGTCAACGATACAGGACGGCGTTCCTCTGACCGGAGGTGGGGTACCTCGATGGCCGGGCCTGGACCCCGCCATGACGCCGCGGGTAGCGTGTACGCGCGGCCGGGTTTCGCCATTTTTCCCGGTCCGGACGCCCTACTTGGGCCAGCGCCCCTCCCGGAGCTCCCGCAGGCAGTAGGCCATCTCCCGGACGCACTCGACCTCGGTCTTGCCGATCGCGGTCCACTCGCGGGATCGCTTGCCGACCTTGGGCTTCTCCCTGGGGTCGAAGGCGTACTGCTCCCACCAGTCGAGCTCGTCGTGGAAGTAGGACGTCCGACCTGCCAGCCCATGGTGTTGGCGGCATGGACCTCGTCCCAGGCGGCGACGAGCTCGGGGTCGGTCATGGATCGGAGGGCCGCCCGTCATCCATCGATCGGCGTCCCCTGATGGAACCGCAATTTCCATCGGCCGTCGTGTCGGACCCAGATCGAGGAGCGGTTGGCCCCCGCGGCGCGATAGGTGACGAGAGCGACATCGTCCGCCAGGAGGGCGACCTCGAACGCCTCGATCAGGACCGCATCGCCGGGCGGCCCCTCGAGCAGCTGGCGGATCGTCTCCCGCGTCCAGACCCTGCCGCTGCGGCCGAACTCGACGAAGTCGTCGGCGATGAGGCCCATGAGTCCCTCGGCAAGACCGTCCGGTCGACGGTCGGCGAGGGCCGCCTCGTATCGCAGAAGCTCGTCCCGCAGTCGCGTGGTGCTCACGCCTCGATCATAGGGCGCCGCGGCCGGGCGCCCACTGGCGCCACAGGGCGCCCACGTGCCGCGGTGTCCCGCGGGTCGCGCACGGATACCACCGGACAGACGAAGGCCCCGGACTCGCGCCCGGGGCCCGTCGTGGGGCGATCGGGTGGGTCAGGCGGCGGCGACCTCCTCGGTCTGCGCATCGACCATGTTCCGGCGGCCCTTCCGCGGCGCCGGCGCTTCGGGCTCGGTCTCGGCGACGGAAGTGGCCTCCGCGATCGGCTCGGGCTCCTTGACCTCGTCATCCGTGACCGCCTCGGTCGGGGACTCGGCCGCCTTG
Organism: Chloroflexota bacterium; assembly: GCA_034436555.1. Lineage (GTDB taxonomy): Bacteria > Chloroflexota > Limnocylindria > Limnocylindrales > CSP1-4 > JAFMJV01. The sequence continues at coordinate 53,883 of DAOTUU010000037.1, forward strand.
CGCGAGACCGCCGCCTTGCGGAGGGCGTTGGTGTACTGGCGCCAGTGCGGCTTGCACATCCGGCCCAGCCCATCCTTCGCGCTCGCCTGGACGGGGAACTCATCGACCGGCGCCTCGTGGGCCGCGATGCCGAACGTGGTGCTGCCGATGCAGCGGCGCAGGCCGCTGGCGATCTGGGTGGTGGCGTCCTTCTTGCTGGCCATCGTCGTGCTCCTTGGTCCCCTGCCTCGTCAGCGCCGGGCGGGGTCTCCGGCGGACCGGGCGATCGCCCGGTTTCGGCGTCAGGCGTCGTGGTCCTCGAGGCGCTTCCCGCAGCGGGTGCAGGGGCCCCAGGCGTTGCCACCCGCGAACCCATCGCAGTCGATCAGGCCGAAGTCCTCGGGCGCGGCGTAGGCGCCCTCCATCGCGTGCATCAGCGCGGCGCGGCGCTCGGCGGGCGTCTCGTCGTCGAGCGCCGGCTCGGTGAGTCCCTCGAGGAACTCCGCGACCTCGGCGAGCCAGCCATCGGCGTCGACGCCCGCGCCCATGTCGCGGTCGAGGCGCGTGCCCGGGTAGGCGTCGATGCGCTGGTACTGGAACTCCCCACCGGGCAGGCGGCGGACGTCGCGCATCACCCGGGAGAAGCGCTCCTGGAGATCGGCGAGCTCCTCGCGGATGGTCGACACCTCGCTCACGAGCGAGCGTGCCAGGTCCCAGCGCAGCCACTCGCCGCGGTCGGTCCGGATGGTCGGGATCGTGGGTCCGTCGATGCTCATCGCGGTTCTCCTTCGTCAGTGCGCGGTGCGGTAGTGGGCCTGGAGGTCGGCGCTCGACCCGAACGTGGCGGGGCAGCGAAGGCAGGCGACCGCGGCGTGCTCGCCCTCGTTGAAGAGGCGGTCGGAGAGTTCCTGAAGGACCCGGCGCGTCTCGGCGATGTCGCCCACGTGGCCCCAGTGGAGGCCGTCCGCGGGGGCGTCGTCGTGGTTGGCGAGGTGCTCGGTGATGCGCGCAAGGAGGGCGAGCGTCGCGGCGTGGTGGCCCATGTAGGCGTCGAGCGCGGTGCGGGTGTCGCGGGGTCGCTTCGTCATCGGGGTGGCTCCGTCTCAGAGGCCGAACGTGGCGGCGAGGGATTCGCTCATCGCGTCGCCCGCCTCGAGGTGATCGGCGATGGCGCGGTACATCGCGCCGAGGAGCTCCTCGCGGGAGAGGCCATCGAGGGTCGGGTGTTCGACCCGCATCCAGGCCTCGATGTGGCGCGGGTCGATCGCCCGCGTGTGCTGCGCGATCAGGCGCTGGTACTCGCTCGGCTCGCGCTTCGCGGTGGCGGTGGTGGTGTCCATGCGTCCATGAGTCGCTCTGGACGCGCCGTGATGCAAGGCGTCGGGGCGCGATGACACCGTGACGACACCGTCCGTTCGGAACCGTTCCAATGCCCCGGCCGCGGCACCCTGGCGCTCCCGGATCGTGGGCACGGGGGACGAGGCGCCCGATCAGCTGCTCGCGAACCCGCGCAACTGGCGCATCCATCCCAAGGCGCAGCAGCAGGCGCTCGCGGGCGTGCTCGACCAGGTCGGGTTCGTGTCCGCGGTGATGGTCAACCGCCGCACCGGGCACCTGGTCGACGGCCACCTGCGCGTCGAGCTCGCCCTCGCCCGCGGCGAGCCGTCCGTCCCCGTGAGCTACGTGGACCTCGATCCCGATGAGGAGGCGCTGGTCCTCGCGAGTCTCGATCCGCTCGCCGCGATGGCCGGCGTCGACGACGAGAAGCTCCGGGCCCTGCTCGCGGACGTCTCGGTCGACGACGAGGCGCTCGGGGCGATGCTCGCCAGGCTGTCAGCGTCCGAGCCGAAGGCAGGACTCACCGACCCCGACGACGTCCCCGCACCGCCCGACGAGGCGATCACGAAGCCGGGCGACCTGTGGATCCTCGGGGAGCACCGCTTGCTGTGCGGCGACTCCGGCAACCCCGCCGACCTCGATCGGCTGCTCGACGGCGCCACCGTCGACCTGCTGTCGACCGACCCGCCCTACAACGTCAGGGTCGAGCCCCGCTCCAACAACGCGATCGCGGCCGGCATGTCCGACCAGTGGGACGCGTCCTACCAGACCGCCCTCGAGGCGAGCCAGGCCAAGCGCCGCAACGCCCGCGGCCTCCACGAGTTCGACCAGGCGCGCCTGAAGCCCCCCGCGTCGCACCACCAGTCCATGGATCTCGCGCGACATCCCGAGAAGGCACAGGCGACCCACCGCAAGATGCGCGCCAAGGACCGGCCGCTCGTGGGCGACTTCATCACCGACGAGGACTTCGCCGCGCGCCTGGGTGCCTGGTTCGGCAACGGCGCCCGGGTCCTCCGTCCCGGTGGCGCCTTCTACATCTGGGGCGGCTACGCGAACATCGCGAACTACCCGCTCGCCCTGCGGGCCGCCGGCCTCTACTTCAGCCAGGCGGTGATCTGGGTGAAGGAGCACGCGGTCCTCACCCGCAAGGACTTCATGGGCAACCACGAGTGGTGCCAGCCCGCGGGCACCCGGGTGCTCACCCCCGAGGGGCGGGTCCCGATCGAGTCGCTCCGGGACGACGACCGGGTCGTCAGCCTGGACCTCCGCTCACCGGCCATCACGGGCCTTCGGGACGGTCTCGGCATCCGCACCACGAGCCGACCCTACGACGGCGACCTCTACGGCGTGGCGGTCGGGGGCGCCGAGACCTGGACGACCGACGGGCATCCCTGGACCGTGCGGTTCACGGCGGAGTCCGCGGGCATGTGGTGCGTCTACCTGATGCGCCGCGGACGCTGGTGGCGGGTCGGTCGGACGCGACTCCAGACGACATGGGGCTTCGGGCTCAAGGGCCGGATGCTCACCGAGGGTGGCGAGGAGGGCTGGATCCTGAGCCTCCATGGCTCGGAGGCCGACGCCGGGGTCGCGGAGCAGATCGCCTCGGTGCGCTACGGCATCCCGACCACGTTCTGGCGGTCGCTGGCACGGGATGGCCGGAGCGAGGCGGCGATCGCCCGCATCTACGACGCGCTCGACCTCGACGGGCTCCAGGCCGCAGCGGAGCGGGCGCTCGCGGACCACGGTCGACGCCTGGCGTTCCCGTTCGTCCGGCTCGGCGCGACGCGCACCAAGATCGGGGCCCGCGTCCCGGTCCAGGTGCGGGCCTGCAACCTGCTCCCCGAGGCGATGACGGTGCCGGTGCCCGGCAGGGGCCACGCGTTCAGCTGGGAGCCCGTCCGGAACGTCGACCGCCAGGCCTTCGCGGGACCGGTCTACTCGATGGACGTGGACCGCCACCACCACTACGTCGCCGACGGCATCGTCACCCACAACTGCTTCTACGGCTGGAAGGAAGGGGCCGGGCACCGCTTCTTCGGTCCCCCGAACGCCACCGACGTCTGGTCGGTCAAGAAGGTCAACCCGCGGGCGATGGTCCACCTGACCGAGAAGCCCACCGAGCTGACCCGCCTCACGATCGAGTACAGCTCCCTGCCGGGTGAGGTCGTGCTCGACCTGTTCGGCGGCTCGGGGTCCGCGCTCATCGCCGCGGAGCAGACCGGACGGCGTGCCCGCCTCATGGAGATCGACCCGCTCTACTGCGACGTCATCGTCCGACGCTTCGAGGAGTTCACGGGCACGAAGGCCGAGCGCATCCCGGCCCCCACCTCGCAGGCCGCGTGATGGGTCGTCGAGGACCCGCCCCCACCCCGACCGGCGTGAAGCTCCGGAACGGCGAGACCCGACCGTCGCGGGTCAACCGCATGGAACCGCTGCCGCGGCGGGGCGCACCCCAGATGCCCCGGGGCATGGATGACGAGGCCCAGAAGGTCTGGCGGCGGGTCGTGCGCGAGACGCGTGGCTCGGACGTGATCGTGGGTGCGGACGCTGACGTCCTGCGCTGCTACTGCGAGGCCGTCGCCCGCTACGCCCAGGCGGCGGAGCTCTACGCCAAGTCGAGCCCGCTCCTCCGACGCGATGGCGAGTTCGTCAAGAACCCGCTCCACCAGGTCGTGCGGGACAACGCCGATGCGGTCCGCCTGTTCGCCCGGGAGCTGGGCCTCTCGCCGTCCGCCCGGGCCGGCCTGCGGGTCGAGGCATCGGCGCTGCCCGCCGACATCGAGGACGTCCTTGGGCCACCGCCCCGTCTGCGCGTGGTGGGCGGCGATGCCTGAGCCGTGGTCCCCGATGCGCTCACCGGCGGTCCCCGCTTCGCCGCCTTCTGCGAGCACTACGTCCGCCATACCAAGGGACGCTGGGCCCGCGAGCCCCTGCGTCTCGAGGAGTGGCAGCGCGAGTTCTGGTGGGAGGCGCTCGAGGTCGACCCGACCACGGGCCTCCGGGTCTACCAGGAGGTCGGACTCGGCCTCCCCCGCAAGAACGGCAAGTCCGTCCAGGCATCAGCGGCCGGTCTCTACTTCCTGGTCGCGGACGGTGAGGCAGAGCCCGAGGTCTACGTCGCCGCTGCCGCCCGCAACCAGGCCGGCATCGTCCTCGGCCAGTCCCGCCGGATGGCCCAGCAGTCGCCCCGATTGGCAAGGCACGTCACCGTCCGGACGACGCTCATCGAGTGCCCGCGGAACGGCGGGGTCATGCGATCCCTCAGTGCCGATGCCGCCCTCCAGCACGGCCTCAACCCCTACGCCAACATCATCGACGAGCTCCACGCCCATCGGACCGCGGACCTCTACACCGCGCTCACGACCGGCACGGGTGCGAGGGAGCAGCCGTTCACGCTCTGGATCAGCACCGCGGGCGTCGATGGCCCGGGCATCCTGTCCGAGCTCCACGCCTCCATGTTCGACGGCCCGGGCGAGATGGAGGAACGGGGCTCGCTCCTGGTCTACCGCGACCGCGCCAACGGCGTCCTCATCTGGTGGTATGGCGCCGCGAGGGACGCCGACATCGAGGACCCACAGGTCTGGCTGGGCGCCAACCCCGCGTCCTGGCTGCGCGATGGCAAGTACCTCGCGCAGGAATACGCGAGGCTCAGGTCCCGTGGCGCGCTCCTGGAGTGGCGCCGGTACCACCTCAACCAGTTCGTGGGCACCGAGGAAGCGTGGCTCCCGGACGGTGCCTGGACGGCGTGTCGCTTCGGCGACCCCGATCCGGACGACCCGCTCCACGGCCTCGATCCCGCGCTCCCTGTGGGTGTCGGCATCGACAAGGGCCAGACGAGCGACCTGTCCGCGATCGTCGTCGCCCAGCGCCAGGGGGACCGGGTCGTGGTGAGGTCGCGCGTGTTCCCTCCCCACCCTGCCACGGGGCGCGTCAACACCGAATCGATGCGGGTCTACCTGCGCGACCTGCGTGGTCGCTTCCCGGTGCCCCAGGCCCGGGACGAGAAGACCAACCGGGTGCTGCCGGGCCCGGCCTTCGCCTACGACCGCTGGGCGTTCTCCGAGAGTGCCGAGACCCTCGAGCAGGAGGGCCTGGCCATGGTCGACTTCCCCCAGAACGCGACGACCATGGGTCCGGCGTCCACGCAGGCGTTCGAGCTGATCACGACCGGACGCCTCGCCCACGACGGCGACCCGGTGCTCGCGGAGCACGTCGCCAACACGACGGCGATCCTCACCGAGCGGGGCATGAAGGTCACCAAGCCCAAGAAGGTCACGCCCCGCAAGAACGACGCCTGTGTCGCGATGGTCATGGCGGTCGCGATGGCGATGCAGGAGGCGCCGAAGCCCTTCGTCCGTCAACCCCGCGTCCCGGTGGGCTTCTGATGCCGGAGACGATCGACCTGCGCACCGCGCCGGCCGGCAGCCCCGAGTGGTGGCTTGCCCGTCTCCTCGCACGCCTCGATGCTCGGCGCACCGACCTCGAGACCTTCGAGGCCTACTACGACGGGCACCAGCCGCTGGCGTTCGCGAGCCAGAAGTTCCGGGACGCCTTCGGCTCCCGCTTCCGGGAGTTCAGCTCGAACTTCATGTCGCTCGTCGTCGACGCCCCGGCGGAGCGGCTCGAGGTCCAGGGGTTCCGGTTCGCCGACGCGGAGGGCGACGCCGACATCTGGCGCCGGATCTGGCAGGAGAACGACCTCGACGCGGGCTCCCAGCTCGCCCACACCGAGGCGCTCATGAAGGGCGTCGCCTACGCGATCGTCGAGCCGTCCCCGGACGGCGTGCCGGTGGTGACCGTCGAGGACCCGCTCGACTGCGTCGTGGAGACCGCTGCCAAGGACCGGCATGAGCGGGTCGCGGCCCTCAAGCGATGGGTGGACGACGAGGGGCACCTCGTCGCCTATCTCCACCTGCCCGACGCGGTGTTCAAGTACCGCTCCGTCGCTCGGGTCGCGACGGTCACCACGGAGATCCCGGCCGGCGATCTGCCGCTCGAGCCGTCCTCGGTGCGGTGGACCCGTCTCGAGGTGCCCGACGAGCCCTGGCCGCTGCCCAACCAGCTGGGCGTCGTGCCGGTGGTGCCGCTGCCGAACCGACCCCGCCTGTCCGGCCGCTCCTGGTCAGTGACCGGCGTTCCCGTCCGGCTCGACGGACGGTCGGAGATCGCGGGCGTGATGAGCAACCAGGACGCGATCAACAAGTACCGCGCCGACGCCCTGGTGGCTTCTGAGTTCGCGGCGTTCCGCCAGCGCTGGGCGATCGGCATCGACATCCCGGTGGACCCCGAGACGGGCCGCCCCATCGAGCCCTTCAAGCCCGCGGTCGACCGGCTGTGGACCTTCCCGCGGCCCGATCCCGAGGACCCCAACCAGGCGTTCCCGCAGGTGGGCGAGTTCGCGGCGACCGACCTGCTGCCCTACAAGCTGATGATCGAGACCGAGGTCGGACACATCTCCTCGATCTCCCGCATCCCGTACCACTTCTTCCTCGGCCAGCCGCAGGCCATCCCGCCGTCCGGCGAATCGCTCAAGTCGTCGGAGGCGGGCCTCGTCCGGAAGGTCGGGCGCATCGCGCTCCACCTGGGCGAGGGATGGGAGGAGGTCATGCGCCTCTGCCTCCTGGCCATTGGCGACCCGCGGGGCCGGATCCGCTCCGCCGAGACGATCTGGCGCGATCCCGAGACCCAGAACGAGGCGGTCCGCACGGACGCCGTGCTCAAGCAGTTCCAGGCGGGCGTGATCGACCTCGAGTCGGCGCAGGAGCAGCTGGGCTACTCGCCAGAGCAGGTCCGCCAGATGCGCGAGCGCCGGCAGGCGTCGCAGGGCCGGGAGCAGGCCGCGCCACCTGCCGACGCCACGAACGCTACCACCACCCCGATCGGCGCCGGCTTCGTGGCCGCCGCCACCAGCCAGGAGCCGGTACGATGAGTGACACCACGGGCGCGACCAACGGCCAGGAGCCGGGCGCGCCGCCCCAGGCGGGCACGACCACATCGGAGTCCACGACGCAGGCCCAGGCGGCCGCCGGGACGACCGACCAATCCACCACCACCGTCGATGTCGCCGTGCTTCAGCGCGAGCTGGCGGAAGCCCGACGGGAAGCGGCCAAGCACCGCACCGACCTGCGCAGGGCCACCGACAGCCAGCTGTCGGAGGCCGAACGCCTCCAGCGCCGGGTCACGGAGCTCGAGGCGGAGCGCGAACAGGTCCTCGCGCGCGAGCGTGGGCGCTCGATCCGCTATGCCGCCATCGACGCGGCGTCGAAGCTCGGCTTCCGGGACCCCGACCTAGCGGTCCGCCTGCTCGATCCCTCCGCGGTCGAGGTCAAGGACGACGGCACCCCGAAGAACGTCGAGAAGCTCCTCAGCGAGGTCCTCGCCCGCTCCCCGTATCTCGGCCGGACCGGGATCGCACCCGATTTCGGGGGTGGCCAGCGTGGCAGTGCACCCGCCGGTTCCGACATGAACAGCCTCATCCGACGCGCCGCTGGGCGCGCCTGACAAGGAGACCCTCCCATGCCGCCCGTCTACAACAGCGTCATCGACCGCAGCGACGTCGGGGCCCTCATCCCCGAGGACGTCAGCCGCACGATCATCCAGGGCCTGCCGGCGAGCTCGGTGGCCCTATCGTCGTTCCGCCGCGCCACGATGAGCCGCGCCCAGCAGCGGCTGCCGGTGTTGTCGGTCCTGCCCGTCGCCTACTGGGTGGACGGGGACACCGGGCTCAAGCAGACGACCGAGCAGAACTGGGCCAACAAGTACCTCGACGCCCGGGAGCTCGCGGTCATCGTGCCCATCCCGCAGGCGGTCCTGGACGACGTCGACTTCGACATCTGGGGCGAGGTCCGGCCCCGCCTCGTCGAGGCGTTCGGGGCCAAGATCGACGCCGCCGCCCTGTTCGGCACCGACTCCCCGTCCGGCTGGCCGGACTCCATCGTGGAGGCGGCGATCGCCGCGGGCAACGTCGTGGAGGTCGGCGAGTCCACCGGGGACATCGCGGCGGACGTCAACCTCGTCATGGGCAAGGTCGAGGAGGACGGCTTCGACGTCAACGGCTTCTGGGCCCGGCGGGGCCTGAAGGCCGCGTTCCGGGGCCTCCGGGACGACAACGGCCAGCCCATCTTCCAGCCGTCGCTGACGGCGGGCACGCCCGGCACCCTGTACGGGGAGCCGATCCTATACCCGACCAACGGCGCCTGGGACGCCAGCCAGGCGGATCTCATCGCGGGCGACACGTCGGCGGCGATCCTCGCGGTGCGCCAGGACATCAGCTACAAGATCCTGACCGAGGCGGTCATCTCCGACGCCGACGGGAAGGTCGTGCTGAACCTGGCGCAGCAGGACGCGGTCGCGATGCGCGCCGTGATGCGCGTGGCGTTCCAGGTCGCCAACCCCATCAGCCTCCAGAACCCGACCGAGGGGACGCGCTTCCCCTTCGCGGTCCTGGCGCCGGCGGCCCCCTGACCGATGGCCCTCCTGACGGTGGCGGAGCTCCGGGAGCACGTGGAGAGCGCGCTCCCGGATACCGCGCTCGAGCGCCTCCTCGCTGGCTGCGAGCTGGCCATCGCCCAGTGGGCGGGGCCGCTCTCGTTCGACGAGGACGGGCACGTCGTCGAGGTGGTCGATGTCGCCCGAGCTCCAGGGCGGGCGCTCCTCCGCCTCCGCCAGGCTCCGGCCACGGTGTTCTCGGTCTTGGACATCCACGGTGGCGTGGAGTCCGAGCTCGAGCCATCGGCGTACCGGGTCGAGGAGCGATACCTCCGCCGGCTCGGCGACGGGGTGTGGGGCGAGTGGACCCGCGTGACCCACGCGCCGGTGGATGACTCCGCGGTCCGCCGCACGGTCCTCATCCAGCTCGTCCAGCTGGAGCTGAACGTCCAGCCGGGGATGGCCTCGCAGGGTGTGGGTCCATGGTCCGAGTCCTACGGCAAGTACCTGCGGCAGCGCAACGAGCTGCTGCGGGCGATCCGGCCCGCGGACCCGCCCGTGCCGCGGTCGGTGCCGTACAGCGCGGCAGGAGCCCGCTGATGCGGTTCCGTACCCGCGTCGCCATCCAGGCACCGGTCGAGGTCCGTGACCCCGCCGGCGGTGTCAGCCACTCCTACGAGACCGTCCCTGACCTCGCGTCGGTCGCGGCCACGATCATGCCCGCGGTCGAGGAGACCCGCGATCCGGACCTCGTCACGGTCGAGGATCGCTACGACATCGTGCTCGCCGGGCACCACCCCGAGCTCCGCCCGGCGATGGTGGTGCTCGACGGCCTCGCCGTCTACGACATCGTCCGCGTGGCACCCACGCTCGGTCGGCGCGAGACGGTGCTCGTGGCGCAGCGGGTGGCCATCTGATGGACCTCCGACGTGTCCGCAACGGGGTTTTCGGCAGAAACCCAAGGTCGCCGCGGTGAGCCGGCCGGTGTCGATCACCAACGTCATCGGCCGCCGTGGTCGCGTGCTGTCGACGAAGTTCCAGGCGACGCTCGAGGGCGGCCCGGAGCTCGCGGCCGCCCTGGCCCGGCTCGACGATGCCGTGCGGGTGAAGGCGTCCAAGGACGCACTGCAGGCCGCGGGCAGCGTGATCGCCACGGAGTGGCAGACGCGCGTCCCGGTCCTCGACGCCAACTACCAGCACTCCCTCGACGGCGCCACGCGGGCTGCCAAGACCAAGGCCGGCGCATCGGGCTCGGTCGGTCCCCGGAAGGTCGCAGGGATCGACGACGCCGACCAGCCCGTGGCCTACGCCGCCCGCCTGGAGTTCGGCGATGCCGACCGGCCGGCGAAACCGTCCGCCCGTCCCGCGTTCGACGCCTCGGCCGAGCGGGCCGTCCAAGCGGCGGGCGAGGTCCTCGCCAAGGCGACGGAGGGCGTGGCCCGGTGATCCTCGGCGACGGTCTGTACGCCCACCTCTCATCGGTGCTCTCGGTCGGCGATCGGGTCTACCCACTCACCCTGCCGCAGGGTGCCGTCCTCCCCGCCGTGGTCTACCAGCTCGTCGGCGGCGAGGGCCCGCTGCACAGCCACGGCGACGCCCATGACAGCGACGCGACTGACCCCTCGTTCCAGCGCTCGCGCATCCAGCTCGCCTGCTGGGCCGAGTCCGCGCGCGCCGCGGAGCTGTTGGCGACGGAGGTCGAGGCGGCGGTCGATGGCTTCACCGGCACCTGGGGCGCCGTCCCGATCGCGTCCGCGCTGGTCGAGAACTCGATCGACGACTGGCGCCCGGACGTCGGGCGATACCGGCGGACCCTCGACGTCCTCGTCCAGTGGACCCGCATCCCATGACCACCCCCACCCATCCCGAAAGGAGGCACCTCCCGTGAGTGAGGCCATCGGCACGCTCGGCACCACGCTCAAGCGTGGGCTCCAGCACATCGCCCAGGTCCAGGACATCAGTGGCCCGGACCTGTCGACCGACACCGACGAGATCACCAACCACGACAGCCCCGACGGCGTCGAGGAGTTCATCCCGACCATCAAGCGCACCGGCGAGATCACCTTCCCGCTGGTGTTCCTGCCGTCGGACCCCAGCCATGACAACGACACGGGGCTGCTGGCGGCGTGGGCCGACCGCTCCCTCGACAGCTACGTCCTGACCTACCCGGATGGCAGCACCTGGACGTTCTCCGCCTACGTCACCGGGTTCAGCAACTCAGCGCCGGTGGACGGCCACCTGTCCGCGGACGTGACGCTCCGGCCGTCCGGCGCTCCCGTGTTCGCGCCGCCGGCACCGTGACCAGGACCGCGGCGATCGCCGCACCCACCGTCCTGCCGCTGCTCGAGGACGCGGCGTCCATCCTCGACCTCCCTGATCTCACGTCCGAGGAGGTGGAGGTCCCCGAATGGGGCTTCCGGCTCCGGGTCCGCTCGCTCACCGGAACCGAGCGCGATGCCTTCGAGGCGTCGCTGCTCCAGACGCGGGGGAAGGACCGTGAGATCAACCTCCGGAACATGCGCGCCAAGCTCGTGGCGCAGTCGGTCCGCAAGGCCGACGACACGCGGGTGTTCAGCGACGCCCAGGTGGAGGCGCTGGGCAAGAAGAACGCGGCCGCGCTCCAGCGGGTGTTCCGGGTGGCCCAGCGACTGAGCGGTCTCGCCGAGGACGAGGTCGAGGAGCTGACCCGTGAACTGGGGGAAGACCCGAGCGTCGGTTCTGGTTCCGACTGACGCTGGCGCTCGGACATCGGTCGGTCGCCGCCTGCCAGGCCGCGGTCTCCTCGAGGGAGTTCGCGGAGTGGCTGGCCTATGCGCGCCTGGAGCCGTTCGGGTCCGAGGCGGACGACCATCGGCTGGCGCAGCTGCTCGCCCTGATCGCCAACGTCAACCGGGACCCGAAGCGACGCAAGACGCCCTGGACGCCCGAGGACTTCCTCCCGGACCGTGTGCCACGCCGTTCGGGAGAGGCCGACGACCTGCGGCCGCGGATCGATGCGGCGATGACGGCGTTCGGTGGCATGAAGCGGCGGTGACCTGATGCCCGGCACGATCGCCTCGCTGCTCATCAAGCTCGGGCTCGACGCCACCGGCGTGGAGCAGGGCGTCGCCCGCGCCGAGAAGAGCATCGGTGGCCTGTCCACCGGTGCCGGCACAGCGATGAAGGTGGCTGGCTCCCTGATCGGCGGTGGCTTGGCGTTCGCCGCCAAGGGTGCTCTCGAGATGGAGGACCGCGCCGCGGCCTTCCAGGCGGCGACCGGGGCCTCGGCCGAGGAGGCACGCCACTTCGCCGATTCCGTGAACGCGGCGGCCGGCTCGTCCCTCGTCGCGATGGACGACATCGCCAGCTCCGCGACGAAGATCCGGACCGACCTCGGCCTCACCGGAGAGGCGGCCGACGCGAGCCTCGCCTCGTTCCTCCGCTACGAGCGCGCGACCGGGCAGGGGTCGAATGCGGTACTGGCGTTCGACGACATCCTCGATGCCTGGAACCTGACCGCCGCGGACACCACGGCGATCATGGACACCCTCATCGCCGGCCAGCAGACGTATGGCGGCTCGATCACCGAGTCCCAGGACCTGCTCGCCAAGCTCGCCCCGGTGCTGCAAGCGGCCAACATGCAGTGGCAGCAGGGCACCGAGCTCATCAACCTGTTCAACGCCGCGGGCGTCGATGCGAGCGCCGGCGTCACGGGCATCACCAAGGCGCTGGGCAAGGTGAAGTCGCCCGAGGAGCTGCAGGCGCTCCTCGTCGACATCGCCCGGACCGCCGATCCGTTCGAGCGGGCCCAGAAGGCGATCGACCTGTTCGGCGCCAAGGCGGGGCCGAAGCTCGCCCAGGCGCTCCAGACCTCGGGTGGTGACCTGTCCCGCTTCGGCTTCCAGCTCGAGGATGTCACCGGGCGCACCGAGGACGCCGCAGCGGCGCTGGATGCCACGCTGACCTCGAAGCTGAAGCTCGCGGTCAACCAGGGCCTGGCGATCCTGCGCGGCTTCGGCATGCAGGTGGGGCCGGTGCTCACAGGCGCCGTGTCCGCCATCAGCTTCGGCAAGTCCCTCGGGCTCGAACGTGCGCTCGGTCCGCTGTTCAAGGGCGCCGGCACGCGGGCGGCCGGGGCGTTCCGGGGTGCGCTCCGGGCGGCGCTGGGCACCGCCGACAAGCTCTTCGGCCCGCTGATGGGCCGGATCGGGGACGCGGCCTCGTCGTTCGGGAACATGGCCGGCGCGAGGTTCGGGATGGCCTTCAAGCTGGCGGCGGGCGCCGGGCTTGCCCTGCTGATCGCCGACGAGCTGCGGCAGCTGGGCGAGGTCCGTCAGGCGAACGTCGAGTCGGCCGCGAACATCAGCGAGAGCATGAAGAAGCTCCTGGCGGACGCGCCCTCCCGTGCCGAGGCGGAGCAGAAGCTCGCGGCGCTCAAGGCCATCCCCGAGAACCTCGACGGCATCCAGGGTGCCGTCTACGGGTTCGCCGACCTCGCCAAGGGCAACATCCTCGGCAGCGCCGTGGATGGCCTGTTCGGCGCCAACCCCGCACAGGTCAACCAGGAGCAGATCGAGGCCCTCGAGACCTACCTCGCCCAGCTCCCCGCCGACACCGCGGCGACCGCCACGACCGCGGGAGCACAGGTCACCGCCAACGTCGCGGCCGGCGCCAAGCAGAACGCCGGCACGGTCCGGAAGGCCGGCAACGCGGTCGGGTCCGACGCCGCACAGGGCGTCCGGGACGGCATCGCGGCCAGCGCGTCCAAGGTGGCCGGCGCCTGGGACACCGTGGCATCCGCGCTCGCGAAGGGCCCCAGGATCATGAGCCGGGCGGCTCGGCTCAAGGAGTTCGGCAAGGCCGTCGACCACGCGACCCGGATGCTGCGCCGCTCGATCGTCGCCAACGACCCCCTCGCCGCGACCTACTGGCAGGACCAGCTGGCGAAGGTGGGCGCCGCCCAGGCCGAGTTCCGGGGCACGACCACGAAGACCATGGGTGAGGTCAAGGCCGACCTCGCGGCCGCCGGCGTCAAGGTCGGTGGCTCGTTCCGGCGGATGGCGAGAGACGCCCGCCGCAACGCTCACCGGCTCCGGACCGGCGTCACCTCCCAGGTCGATGCCACCGCCCGCCGCGTGGCCAAGGACGCGGACCGGACCGCGTCCGCCCTCCCGGATGCGCTCGCGTCCAGCGTCGGCGACACGCGCTCCGCCGCGTCCGACGTGAAGGGCGCCGTGACGGGCCCGCTCTCGTCGCTCCCGGCCTATCGCTGGGGCTCCCATGCCGGGTCGCTGTTCGCGTCGGGGATCGCCAGCCAGGAGGCGGCCGCCGAGGCTGCGGCCCGGAACCTCGCCGCCGCGACCCATCGGATGGTCGGCTTCAGCCACCCGCCTCGCACGGGTCCGCTCTCGACGATCCGCTCCTGGGGCCCGCACCTCGTCCAGAACTGGCTCGGCCCGATGGAGCGGAAGGTCGGCGATGTCGAGCGGATGGGGGCGCGCCTGGGTGCGGCCCTGACGCCGCACCCGGGCCAGCCTGCATGGATCGACCACCGCGGACCGGACCGCGCCACGTGGGCCGCCGTGGGCGCCGTCGGGGGCGGCGGGCGTGGCGGGGAGGTCCACATCCATGTCGGCACGCTGATCGCGAACGATGCCGGCCTCGACGAGCTGGAGCGGCGCATGGAGCGCCGTCGCCACCTGCGCCGGCGGGATCGGCGCTTGGTGGGATCTCCGTCGTGAGCTACCCGAGCCGGGGCGCCTGGCGGTTCCGCAACCAGACCCGCGGCTTCGACTTCTGGCCGACGCTGGACTCGGTGCTGATCTCCGAGGCACACCCCGAGGATCTCGCCACGTTCTCCTGCTCGGTCGTCGACCGCGACGCTTCTCTGGTGTTCGAGCCCGAGGACAGGGTCTGGGTGACCTTCGCGGGGACCCGGATCTTCGCCGGCCATCTGAAGGCGGTCGAGGAATCGCAGCTGTCCGAGGTCGGTCCGCGGGTGTATGGGCTGGATGCGCAGGACTACACCGCCAAGCTCGATGACTCGGTCATCGACCATCCTGCGGAGCGGGCGTCGGAGTCGGTGGCGTCCCGGGTCGCCTGGATCCTCGGGTTCCTGAACTTCTCCATCACCACGGACCACGTCGATCCGCCCTCGATGACGCTCGACGCCGCGACCTACGACGGGATGACCGTCCGCGAGGCGCTCGACCAGGTCGCCGACGAGGCCCGCGTCCACTGGTACGTCGACTTCGACGCCGACCTCCACCTCGCCCGGGATGAGGTGGTCTCCGCCCCCTTCGCGCTCGACGACACCGACCCCGACCACGTGACCTCGTTCCCCTACAGCGAGTACCGCCGGAGCCGGGATACGACCGACCTCGCCACCGCGGTCTACGTCCAAGGGGAGTCCGACCAGTCGTGGGTGACGGACAGCGGCGCGATCGCGACCTGGGGCCGCCAGGAGCGGAGCGTCAACGACGGGGACCTGAGGACATCCACGCAGCGGGCCCGTGCCGGCGATCGGGCGCTGGCGGAGCAGGCGGCACCGGTCGTGGATGGTTCGCTCGTCTGCTGGGAGCCGGGTCTCCGGGGCGGCATGAAGGCGACGCTGCGGAACGACCTCTGGTCCCTCGACACGACGATCGTGCTGATCTCGGTGGACATCACCGCGGTCGACCCCCACGACGAGGACGGTGAGGCCTACCTGCGCTGCGAGGTCCGCTTCCGCGACCGTCGGCGCCGGCGCTCCAGCCATCGCGACGTGACGAACCGGAACACGCGGAAGCGCAAAGGGGCGAGCTCGGACGCCGAGGCCGATGTGACCGATGGCACGACGCTCGCGGTGACCGCCCGGCAGTCCTGCCATGACTCCCTGGTCGAGGATGCCTGGTCAGGCCTGTTCGCCGCGGGTACTCCCTACGTGGGGTCCTGGATCAGCCAGAACACCGCATACACCGTGTCTGGCTGTCCGCTCGGTGGTGGCCTCTGGGGCCCGGGTGGCGTCACCTGGGAGGCCTGGTACACGGTGGGCGCTTCGGGCATCGGGGGCAGCCTCGGTGCCCGGGTCGAGATCGGGGCGCTCGGCTCGCTGCTCGGGGTCGCGGATGGCGGCACGTTCCTCGTCGGCTGGGCGAACGCCGCCCCGTCGCACCTGCGCGACTTCACGGTCATCGGAACGATCGGCGACGTCGGTGGAACCGTCTACGTGCCGGGGTCGCTTATCGTCGATGGCGGGACCAACTTCCTGGTCATCGCGCCGGCGTGGCACGCGACGCTCGGCTGGGCGGTCTGCGCGGATGTGCTGGCCTCCCCGTTCGGTGGCCCGGTCATCGGCGGCGAGGGCAACAGCGGCCGGGGCACGGCACCCGAGACCGGCGACATCACGATCACGACGCTCGTGACCTCCCGTGCCGGCCGGACCTCGTGGATCAGCCCCGCAGGCACGGGCGACGCCGATGGGTCCAATGACACCTGGACGCTCGACGGCTGGAACGGCCAGGGCATCCCCGAGGCGCGGTGGGGCGCGGTCATCCTCGGGCTCGGCATGGACTACGCCGTCGATGCGGGCACCCGGACGGTCACCTTCCGCGAGCCACCACCCGCTGACACCCTCGTCGCCTTCCGCTACCGGACCGACGGATGAGCCGGCGCTGGCTGCTCGACCTCGACCGGAACGTCCGGCGCATCCTGGGCATCGCCAACGGCGGCACCGGCAACGACCGGGGCTACGCCACCGCGGTCGTCCAGCCGTTCAGCAACGGCTCGGGGTCGAGCCTCCCGATCGGGACGGTGGTCTCGCTCAAGGCCGCCTACGACGACCGGCGCGTGATCGCGGCGGCCATCGAGGACGGCACCGACGTCCTGGGGGTCGCGGTGGGCCACTACACCGACGACGACGGTTCCTTCGTCCAGGCGACGGCGCCGGCCGCGTCGCTGGTGGCGGTCATGACGATGGGCGTCTGCGAGGTGCTCATCGGCACCGGCGTGACCCGCGGTCACCATGCCTACGTCCATGCCACCGACGGCACGGCGAAGGGCAGCAGCACCTACGGCGCCGGTGCCTTCGGCAGGTTCATCGACTCGGCGGCCAGCGGCACGGCGCGCGTCCACGTGGGCGTCGGGACCGCGGGCGGCGGCGGTGGAGGCGGCGCCCCGGTCACCTGGGGAGACCCCGCCCTCGGCCTGGGCACCACGGCCGACATCGACGCAGGGAGCGTCGACGAGGCGATCCGCCGCGACGCGACCATCGCCATCTTCGATGACGGCAGCGACCCGGTGGACCAGGACTTCGGGGACACCGCGGTGCCCGGCACCGACGTCTGGGCCGCGCGTCGCGACCATCGGCACGGGATGCCGTCGGGCAGCCTGGCGGCGATCGCTGCACCGTCCGACCGGGGCTGGTTCGGGGATGGCTCGGATGGCGACGTGACGATCAGCGCCGACACCTCGCTGAGCCGCGACATGTACTACAACAACCTCACCGTCAACGCGTCCCGCTCGCTCAACACGAACGGCTTCCGGATCCTCGTCGCCGGGACCCTCGCCAACAACGGGACCATCCACCGTGGGGGCAACCGCGGCAACGACGGCAGCACGGGCGGGGCCGCGCTGGCGAACGGCACGCTCGCGGGAGCGCCGAAGGGCGGCGACCGCGCGACCTCGTCGGGGTCCGTCGCGGGTGGCAACGGCTCCGGCACCGCGACGTCCGGGTGGGGTGGCAATGGTGGGGCGGGCGGCCAGTCGTCGGGCGGCGGTGCGGGCGGCAACCCGGGCGCGAACACCTACACGCTCACCTCGCAGCCTCGGACGCTGCCGATGGCCGTCAACGGTGCGGCCCAGGTGCTCGGAACGTGGACCGCCGTCGCTGGTGGCTCGGGTGGCGGAGCGGGTGGCACGACCGGCATCCTCGGATCGGGCGGGGGCGGCGGCTCGGGCGGTGGCGTGGTCGTGATCGCCGCCCGCAGGATCGTCAACGGCAGCGGGGTCATCCACGCGGACGGTGGCGCCGGCGGCAACGGCGCCAGCAACGTCGGTGCAGGAGGAGGCGGTGGAGGCGGAGGCGGCGGGGTGGTCATCCTCGTCTACAACCAGCTGACCGGCCCGGGGACGATCCGGGCGGCCGGTGGAGCGAAAGGCCTGGCCGGCACCGTGGCGCCGGCGGCCGATGGCAACGACGGCAGCTCCGGAAAGGTCGTCCATCTCGCGATGACCTGAGGCCCCTCCGGGCCTTCTGGCTTGCCGCTCGCCCATGGCAGTGGCATGCTCGTGGCCCGGACCGTCCGGGACGAGGAGGGAGATCGAGGCCGTCGGGTGGCATCCTGCCCCCGGCGGCCTCGGTGCGACCGGGTACCCTGTCGGGCGATGGACCCCGCCGGATTCGCCGCCAAGTGGAAGGGCAGCACGCTCACGGAGCGCGCGGCCGCCCAGTCGCACTTCAGCGATCTGTGCCACATGCTCGGCTGGCGCACCCCGTCGGACCTCGATCCGACCGGCGAGTGGTTCGCGTTCGAGAAGGGTGCCGAGAAGCTCGGCGGGGGCGATGGCTTCGCGGACGTCTGGATGAAGGACCGCTTCGCCTGGGAGTACAAGGGCAGGCGGGCCAACCTCCGCGACGCCTACCGGCAGCTCAACGACTACCGCGAGGACCTGGGCAACCCTCCCCTGCTGGTCGTCTGCGACCTCGAGCGCTTCGAGGTCCACACCAACTTCACGGGCACCGCCAAGAAGGTCCACGCGTTCACGCTCGATGACCTCGCCACGGCGCCGGCGGAACCGCTGCGCATCCTGCGCGCCCTGTTCGGGAATCCCGAGGCGCTGCGCCCCACCGTCACCCGCCAGGAGCTGACCGAGGAGGCGGCGCGCGAGTTCGCGGCGCTCGCCATCGCGCTGCGCGGCCGCGGGCATGCGCCCCAAGCCGTCGCCCACTTCCTCGACCAGCTGCTGTTCTGCATGTTCGCCGAGGACGCGGGGCTGCTGCCGCGCGGCATCATCGAGCGCCTCACCGAGGCCACGAGGGCCGACCCCGACGGCTTCACCGAGCAGCTCGGCGTGCTGTTCACCCGGATGGCGTCGCGCACCGGGGGCTACTTCGGGTCGGAGCGCATCGAGTGGTTCAACGGCAGCCTGTTCGACGGCTCGCCGGCGATCCCGCTCGCGGCGTCCGAGGTGGACATCATCCGGCGCGTCGCGAAGCTCGACTGGGCGGAGATCGAGCCGGCCATCTTCGGGACCCTCTTCGAGCGGGGCCTCGACCCCGGGCGCCGCACCCAGCTGGGTGCCCACTACACGGATCGCGCCTCGATCGAGCGCCTCGTGGAGCCGGTCCTGATGGCACCGCTCCGGGCGGAGTACGCGACGATGCAGGCGCGGGTGCAGGAGCTCATCGGCCAGGGCTACGGCATCGGCGGCTGGAAGCGGGCGGTCAAGCCCGAGAACGACCCGCGACGCGTGTTCGAGTCCTTCCTCGACCGCCTGCGCTCGGTGACGGTGCTCGACCCCGCCTGCGGCTCGGGCAACTTCCTGTACATGGCGCTCCAGTCGCTCAAGGACCTGGAGCGCGAGGCGATCCACTGGGGGTCGCTGACGATGCGCTCCAGCGCCCAGTACCCGCAGGTCGGCCCGCACCAGCTGCGGGGCATCGAGCTCAACCCCTACGCCGCGGAGCTCGCGCGAGTGACGATCTGGATCGGCGAGATCCAGTGGATGCTGCGCAACGGCTTCGCCTATGCCCGCGACCCCATCCTGCGGCCGCTCGCCAACATCGAGACCAAGGACGCGCTCATCGACGCGACCGACCCGGCCCAGCCTGTGGAGGCCGGCTGGCCGGATGCCGAGGTGATCATCGGCAATCCGCCGTTCCTGGGTGGCAAGCTGCTGCGCGCGAACCTCGGCGACGCCTACGTCGACACCCTGTTCCGGGTCTACGCGGGGCGGGTCCCGCGGGAGGCGGACCTCGTGACCTACTGGCATGAGAAGGCCCGGGCGATGGTGGAGGTGGGCCGCACGAGGCGCGTGGGGCTGCTCGCGACCCAGGGCATCCGGGGCGGTGCCAACCGGCGCGTCATCGAGCGCATCAAGGCGACGGGCGACCTCTTCCTCGCCTGGTCCGACGAGGCCTGGGTGCTCGACGGGGCGGCGGTCCACATCAGCTTCCTGGGCTATGACGACGGCTCCCAGATCGACCGGGTGCTCGACGGCCGGTCCGTGCCGTCCATCAACGCCAACCTCACCGCGGGCCTGGACCTGACGCTCGCCCGACCGCTCGCCGAGAACCTGGGCATCGCCTTCATGGGCGACACCAAGGGCGGGCCCTTCGACATCCCTCCGGACGTGGCGTACCCGATGCTCGATGCCCACAACCCCGACGGCAGGTCCAACCGGGACGTGGTCCGGCCGTGGGTCAACGGCCTCGACATCACCCGCCGGCCTCGTGGCATGCACATCGTCGACTTCGGGACCTCGATGGTCCGCGAGGAGGCGGCCCTCTACCAGGCGCCCTTCGAGCACGTCCGGGAACATGTGGAACCGCTCCGTCGAGGGTCGCGGACGACCCGGCCCGACTGGTGGATCCATGAGCGACCACGGGTCGACATGCGCGGTGCACTGGCGGGCCTGCGCCGCTACATCGCGACGCCCAACCTGACGAAGTACCGGCTCTTCGTGTGGCTCGAGCCCCCGACACTGCCCGACCACCAGTTGATCGTGATCGCGCGTGATGACGACTACACGTTCGGGGTCCTGCACTCGCGGGTCCATGAACTCTGGGCGCTGCGCATGGGCACGCAGCTCGAGACCCGCCCGCGCTACACGCCGACCACGACGTTCGAGACGTTCCCGTTCCCGCGGCCCACCGACGAGCAGCGGCAGGCGATCGGGCTCGCGGCGGCCCGCCTGGACGAGCTGCGACGCGGCTGGCTGAGCCCGCCCGAGGCGGATGATGAGGAGCTGCAAGTCCGCACGCTCACCCGCCTGTACAACGAGCGCCCGTCGTGGCTCCGGGATGTCCACGAGCGGCTGGATGCGGCCGTGATCGCCGCCTACGGATGGTCGCCCGAGGCGAGCGACGACGAGATCCTCAGCGCCCTGCTGGAGCTGAATCTCCAGCGTCAGGATCGCGCGCCGGGTCCGGTCGCTCCCACCTGACCACCGTGTCCATCCCGCGGAGATCCATCCGCAGCCAGCCCGCCCGGGCGAGCGCGTCGAGGACGTCCCAGCCGGTGAGGTCCAGTCCCGGCGCCATGTCCCGTTCGATGTCATCGACGAGGGCCACCGCCAGCACCACGTGACCGGCCAGGACCCGCTGCGTCGCGCCCGGGTGGCTCAGCACGCCGGCCTCATCGGACATCGGAATCCTCCTGGTCACGCATCCACACCGCGGCGGTGTCCCGGGCGAAGGTGGCGAAGTCGATGGGCGACCGCCCCGTGATCCGCTCCACATCGTCGGTGAGGCCCGCGGCCAGGCCGAACCGGGCAGCCGTGTAGATGCCGAGGGTGACCCCGACCATCCCTCGCGGCATGCCGGCGGCCCGCATCCGGCGCCAGTAGGTCCAGGGTGCCGGGTCGGCGGACCGGATCGGCCGCCCGAGGACATCCGAGAGGATGGCGGCACACTCGTCGTAGGTTCGGACATCGGGTGTCTCCGGTCGGTGATGCGCGGTGCCGGTGGACCGAGGAAGCCATCCCGCCGTGCCAGCTCGCGTGGCACAGGACGAGCCCGAAGCATCTCCGGACGGTCCGTTCGACCCGCGGCCGGCGACGTCGTGCCACCCTAGCTGGCACAGCAGAGTAGAACATATGTTCTATTCCATTCGACGCCGACTACCGCGAGGGGTCGGCCCGGCCGTCCCCGCCGCGCGGCCTGGGGACGCCATTCCGCAGAGGACATCCCATTGCGCGACCACGAAGGCCTTCTCCCCGTCACCGACCCCGCCGACCTGCTCGAGCGCGACCCATCCCGGATGCGCAACGACATCAACCGCCTGGCCACGGAGCTGCACGATCTCGACCCGCACCTGGTGGAGCGCCTCTACCAGAACGTGCTCCTGCTGCTCGGACGGCGACCCGGCCTCCCGGAGGTCCGCGCCTACATCGCCGAGCTCCGGGTGACGATGGACGAGCGGATGCTCCGGGGTCTCGTGTGCCTGCCGCCCGTCGAGCCGCCGACGACGGCGGCCGACACCCGACGCCCCGCCGCCCCGATCGTCGTGGTCGGGACCCGCGTCCCGGGCGGTCGCGCGACCCGTGGGCCCGGCCGGCCCTCCTGGACCCGGGAGCTCTTCTGGGCGCGCTACCGCGACGCGTGCGGGCGGACGGGACCGCCCCACACCTACCGCTCCGTGGCGCCCCAGTTCCTGACCCTCGACGGCCACCGGGGCGCGGACCCCGAGTATCTCCGCAAGCTCGTCCGGCGCTACGGCCTGCCGCCCGGGCTCGAGCCGGACGGCGGTCAGGCCGACTGACGGCCCTCGGACGGCCGGGGCCGGATTCCGTCCGGTCCAGCGTGTCGGACACCCGGATTGCGTCCGCTGAGACCCGGATTCCGTCCGGCGAGAGCCGGATTCCGTCGGGTCGGCGCGGGACCGACACCCGGATAAGAGCCCGGATAAGAACCCGGATTGCGGGTCTGTTTCCGACGGCGGGTCCGGGTGGACGCTGCGGGCATGACCACGTACCGACCGAAGCGCAGCCTCACGGTCTCGATCCCGGAGGAGGTCGCCCGGCAGCTCGACGAGCTCGCCGAGGACGCCATCCGGCGCACCCGTGACCAGGCCTCGGTGCTGCTCGTCGAGGCCGTCACCCGGGCGATCCGTGAGCGGGCCCCGGCGAGCATCCCGACGGCCATCGATCCGGAGGGTCCCCGGTGAGCGATCAGGGACACCCCGAGGCACCCGAGGCACGCATGGACCTCCGCCTGCGCGAGCTCGAGGACGTCATCGAGCGCGGCCTCGCGACCTTCGTGGAGGTCGGCGAGGCGCTCCTCGAGATCCGTGACGGGCGCCTGTACCGCGCCACCCACGGGACGTTCGAGGCGTACTGCCGCGAGCGCTGGCGGATGAGTCGGGTCCACGCCCACCGCCTCATCGAGGCGTCCGAGGTCGTGTCGCTGTTACCCATGGGTAACACGGTGCCCACCGAGCGGGTCGCCCGGGAGCTCGTCCCCATCCTGCGCCGTGACCCGGTGTCGCTGCCCGCGGTGCTCGACGAGGCCGCCGATCGCTGCGGCACCGGCCCGGTCACCGCGGCCGCGGTCCGGGCGGTCGTGCGGGAGCGCCTCCGGACGATGGCCGCCCAGTCGGAGGCCGACATCCGCGACGCCACCGCCGACTGGACCGAGGCGCAGCGCGAGGCGCTGTCGGCCGACAGGATGCGCCGCCTGGGCGAGCTCCGGCGCCTGGTGCGCGATCTCGCCGCCCTGCCCGACCCCGAGACCTACGCCCACGCGTTCGCGCGCTGGCTCACCCCCGAGTTCCGCGAGGAGGCGAGCGCCGCGGAGCGCTGGCTCGCGGTGCTCCTGACCCGACTGGAGGCGACCCGATGAGGGACGAGCTGCGGACCGCGGTCCGCGACACCTGGGAACGCGCGCTCGACGAGGAGCGGACCGTCTCGGTCCCGGCCGTCGTCGATCGCGTCATCGCCACCCACCGCGCCCTGTATGGCCGGGAGATGGAGCGCCTCGGACGGGCGGCGCTCGTGCGCTGGGTCAAGGACCTCGCGCGCGCCGAGTCGGACGCGGACGGGCAGCTCAGCCTGTTCGGCCTGCCGGCCGTGATCGCGCTCCCCGACCCCGCCGATGCCGACAGCTACGTCTACATGCGCACGCCCAGGGCCTCCTGGCCGGACGTCCAGGCCGGGCGCGCGCTGCGCATCGACAACCTGCGCCGGGCACAGGCGCGGCTCGACGCCTACGACGGCGCCCTCGACGTGCTCCGGCCCGTCATGGAGGGCACGGACCTGACACTCGAGGAGGCGGTCCGGAGCCTGCGACCCGAGCCGACCACGGAGACCGACCGATGAGCGCCCCCGAGGCCCGCTCCCCGGCCTGGCACGCGGAGCGCCGCGGGGGCCTCGGCTCGTCCGACGCACCCGCCATCCTCGGCCTGTCGCGCCATCGCCGGCCCATCGACATCTGGCTCGCCAAGGTGGGCGAGGCGCCCGAGGACGTCGACAACCCGCTGATGGAGTGGGGACGCAGGCTCGAGGCCCCGGTCGCCGCCAAGGCGCGCGAGGTCACCGGCATCGACTGGCGGAGCTGGACGCCGGCGCTCCGGTGCCGGGACTGGCCGGTCGCCTTCGCCCATGTCGATCGGCGGGGCGTCCAGGACGAGCGGTACGTCGGACTCGAGGTCAAGACCGCGATGTCACCCCACGGCTGGGGGGAGCCGGGTGAGGCGTCGATCGCCGAGGCCCACGAGCTCATCCCGCCCGACCACGCCGTCCAGGTCGCCCATCAGCTGCTCGTGACCGGCTGGTCCGCCTGGTACGTCGCGGCGCTCGTGGGCTACCGCGACTTCCGCCTGTACCGCTTCACCCGGGACCAGGAGCACCTCGACGCGCTGCTCGCCGACGAGCGCGACTTCTGGCGACTCGTGGAGGAGCGCATCCCGCCCGAGCCCGATGGCTCCGACACCTACCGGGCCTTCCTGGCCCGCCGGCTGGGTCCCCTGACCGCGGAGCTGTCCGCGACGCCCGAGCAGCAGCTGCTGGGGGCCCGGGTGCTCGAGGCCAAGCGGGCGGCCGATGCCGCGACCGCCGCCTACGAGCTCGAGCGCCAGCGGCTCGATCGCTCGATGGGCGATGCCACGGCGCTGATCGGTCCGGGCTGGCGCGCCGCCCGCACCGCGCCCCGGACCAGCACCGCCTGGTCCCGGGTTGTCAGGGACGCGGCCGCCGAGGGCATGGACCTGGCGCCCCACATCGCCGCGCACACCAGCACCGGGGAGCCGGGCTTCCGGTTCCTGGCCACCGAGGAGGACCGATCATGACCGCCGCCGCAACCGCCCGCGCCACCAGCAACACGCCCGCCCGGGTGGATGAGACGACCCACCTCCCCGCCCTGGCGCGCGAGCTCGAGCGCCGCATGGACATCCTGCGCGACTCGGCGGCCTCGCTCGTCGACCCGGTCAAGCTCAAGGCGGTCGTGCTGGCCACGTTCACCCGGACGCCCGGCCTCTGGGACTGTGACCCGGTGTCGATCGCCCGGGCCGTCGTGGAGGCGGCCCAGGCCGGTCTCGAGCCGACGGGGTCGCTGGGAGGCGCCTACCTGGTGCCGCGGTGGAACGGCAAGACGCAGCAGCGCGAGGCCCAGCTGGTCATCGCCTACACCGGGCTCGTGAAGCTGGCACGCCGGTCGGGCGAGGTGGCACGCGTCGAGGCCCGGATCGTGCGCGCCCAGGACGAGTTCGACTTCGGCTACGGCCTGGCGCCCTGGATCACGCACCGGCCGACGCTCGGGTTGCCCGAGGACGCCCCCAACCCGATGACCCATGCCTATGCCGTCGCCCACTACCGGGACGGCAACGTCCAGTTCGACGTGATGAGCGCGGCCGAGATCCTGGCCATCAAGGCGCGCTCCACGTCCAAGGACCGGGACGGCAACGTCGTGGGCCCCTGGGTGACCGACGAGGCCGAGATGTGGCGCAAGACGGTCACGAGGCGGCTCGCAAAGTACCTGCCGCTCACGGTCGAGGCCCAGCGGGCCCTCGATGCCGAGGAGGCGATCGTCCCGGAGCCCGTGCCTGTCGGGACGCGGCGGGCCGCGCTCCCAGGTCGGATCGCCGCGCGCATCGTGGGGACGCCACCGCTCGCTGAGGCTCCGGCGCTCGCGTCGGGCGATGGACCGCCACCGCCACCGGTCGTCGAGGTGGCCTCGGGCGCGGATGAGCCCCGCCGCTGCGGCTCCGCCTCCCCGTACGGTGATGGCGGGACCTGCATCCTTCCCGACGGTCATCCGCAGCGACGGATGTGCACGGACGGCTCGGCCACCTGGGAGCGACCCACGGCATGACGCTCCTGCTCGGTCCCCTGCCCTGCGCCTCCTGCCATCGTCCGGTCAGCGTCGTGCGCCGGGGCGTGCCCATCAGCGGCCACCGCCCACGGTGCGGTGCGAGCAACCACCCGCCGTGCGTGACCGTGGAGTCCGCGGAGCTGCGCGAGGTGGTCGTCCTCGACGCCGACGGTGCGCGTCACCGGTGCCGGCCATGACCGCCCAGTCGGACCCCTACGTCCGCGTCTACTACCGGATCCGGGACGACGAGCGCTTCGTCGACGTCTACCGCGACGACGCCGCGCTCGCGCTCTGGCTGCGGCTCCTGCTCCTGGCCGACGCGATGTACCCCACGTCCGCCCCCATCCCCCGGGGCGTCCGGAGGGCGGCCCTCGACACGCTCGTCCGAGCCGGCCTCGTGGAGCTGGTGCCGGACGACTGCTTCCGGATGCACGGGCTCGCCGCGGAGCGGGAGCGACAGTCCCGGCGCGGGCGGGCCGGCGCATCCGCCCGCTGGTCCGAGCGGGATGCGAACGCATCCCGGACGCACAGCGACCGCACTGCCGGGCGCGGCGGCGACGCACTGCACTCCGCTCCTCTCCGCTCCGCTCCTCTCCACTCCGCTCCGGACGCGGGCGATGCGAAGCCAACCGACGCCTACGACGTGATGCTCCTCGTCGAGCGCCTGACCCACCGCCCGTTCGCCTTCCGTGAGGGGAGCCCGGTCCACGACACCCTGGTCGGCGACGTGGCGACCCACGGCGCCGCCCGCATGGCGGCCGAGTACCGGGCGATGCACGAGACCTCCGCGGCGCCGCTCGACGCCGCGCAGCTGGTGTTCGGCGTGCACAACGCGCTCCACCCGCTGATCCGGCCGCGTGCCCTGTCCGACGACGAGCGGCGCGAGGCCGAGGTCGAGGCGGCGATCCGCCTCGTGCGTGGAGGTGCCTCGTGATCGGCGAACTCGACGACGACTTCCCCATGGG
>DAOTUU010000038.1:0-11238 GCA_034436555.1 Chloroflexota bacterium
GGGCCCAGGGTGGGTCGACGGACCACCGGTCGTCGACGAGCGGGTGTCCCTGGGCGTCGCGGGCGCTGCCGGTGGCACCGGTGGCCCGGGCGCGCCGGTCGAGGAGGAGCCGGCCTCGAGCCCACCTCCTCCGGCCGAGGCGGAGACGGAGCCCGAGGCGGAGGCTTCCCCCGAGGCGGAGGCTTCCCCCGCGGCGGAGACGGAGCCCGAGGCGGAGGCTTCCCCCGAGGCGGAGCCCGAGACGGCGGCGCCCCAGCGTCCGGTCCGATCGGCGCGCCGACTGGCGCAGGCCCTGCCCTGGGCCGGGCCTGCGACGCTCGCGTTCCTCGCCTCGCTGCTGCTCGACCTGCGCACCATCATGCCCGGCCTGGGCTACTGGGACACGGGCGAGTTCCAGGCCCTCGGTCCGGTGCTGGGCATCGCCCATCCCACCGGCTACCCCAGCTACACGCTGCTGCTGTGGCTCGCGTCCGTGGTCCTCCAGCCGTTCGGGGAGGCCGCCTTCCGCGCCAACCTGCTGTCCGCGCTGCTGGTCTCGGGGGCGGCCGCGCTCACGGCCGTGGCCGTCGTGCAGCTCACCCGCCGGTGGTGGCTGGGGATCCTGGGCGGCATCGCGTTCGCCGTCGCGCCGATCGCGTGGCGCAACGCCCTGCGCGCGGACCCCCATGCCTTCCAGGTGTTCCTGGTGGCACTGCTGCTGGTGCTGCTCATCGCATGGGCGGAGCGGGAGCGTGCCGGGAGGCCGCGCGCGGGACGCTGGCTGGTCGCGGCGTCCGCGGCGTTCGCGCTGGCGGTCACCAATCACGGATTGACCGTGGCGCTGGCGCCGGGCGTCGCGGCGTATGTGCTGCTCGTCCAGCCGCGCATCCTGTGGCTGCGCTGGCGGACCGTGCTGGCCTGCCTCGCCACGCTGGTCGTGCTGACCGTCGCGATCTACGCCTACCTGCCCATCCGCTCCTCGATGGACCCGCCGCTGGACTACGCGCACCCCGCCAACTGGGTCAACACGAATGCGGCGGGCAGGATCACGGGCGGGTTCCGGTACCTCGTGCTGGGCGAGCAGTTCGGGGGCAAGCTGGAGATCCCCTCGCCCGCCGACTGGCCCGCCGTGCTGCCCGAGCGCCTGGCCGACGGCGCCGCGACGGTGACCGCCACGCTGCGCGACGAGCTCGGCCCGCTGGTCGCGGTGCTGGCGATGGTGGGCGTCCCGCTGGGCCTCTGGCGTCGTCCCCGGGAGCTGATCATGACCGGGCTCTGGTTCGTGCTCACCTTCACGCTGGCGCTGGGCTACCCCAACGCGGACATCACGCGCTACTACCTGGGGCCGCTGCTCATCGCGTGCGTCTGGGCGGCGCTCGCCGTGGACGGGCTGTGGGCGCTGGTCCGCTGGGCGCTCCCGTCGCTCGCGACCGGCCGGGAGCCCGCGCGGCCGAAGGGAGGTGCGCGCCGTCTGGCGGGCGCCGTCGCGGGCGGCGTGGCCGCGGTGGTGCTGCTGGGACCCACCCTCCTCGCCGTCCCCGCGCGCTACGACGACCTGGACGCGTCCCGCGACACCAGCGCCCGTCGCTGGCTGGATGCCACCCTGGCAGCCCTCCCCGAGGACGCGCTCGTGGTCAGCTGGTGGAGCTACTCCACGCCACTGTGGTACGGCCGGTACGTGGAGGGCCGGCGTCCGGACATCACGATCATCGACGACCGGGACATCGTGGACGGCGACCTGGGGAACGTGCCGGCGGTCGTGGCGCGGGCCATGGCGGACGGCACCCGGCCGGTGTTCGTGATCCGGCTGGACCGTGACCTCGCGGAGGTCGAGGACCGGTGGTTGCTGGAGCCGCTCGCGGGCGTCCCGCCGGGCGAGCCCGTCTATCGCGTCATCGACCCCGGCGGCTGAGACCTCGGCGGCCGGAGCCCACGTCGGCCGACGCCGGGGGTTCCGTGTACGATGGCCGCGTGACCCAGGAGCCCGGCCACGCGGCCCATCATCCCGAGCAGGCCGCGGCCGCCGAGCGCCCCGCGCGCGTCCCCGCCCTGAGCTACTTCTTCCCGGCCCACAACGAGGCGGAGAACATCGAGGCGCTCGTCGCAGAGGCGCTGGAGGAACTTCCCCGGCTCGCCCACACGTTCGAGATCATCGCGGTGAACGACGGGTCCACGGACGCCACCGGGACGCTCGCGGACAGGCTGGCAGCGGAGAATCCGGGGGTCGTGCGGGTCGTCCACCATCCCGTGAACCAGGGCTACGGCGCGGCGCTGCGGTCGGGTTTCGGGGCGGCCCGCCACCCGCTCATCTGCTTCACGGACGGCGACCGCCAGTTCCGGGTCGCCGACCTGGGTCGCCTCCTGGACCGGCTGGCGCGGCCCACCCGCCGCGAGTACGACGTCGCGCCGAGCGTCGTGGTCGGCTTCCGAATCAGGCGTGCGGATCCTCTCATCCGGACGATCTACGCTCGGACCTATCGGCTGTGCCTCCGGACGCTGTTCGGCCTCCGGACCACGGACGTGGACTGTGCCTGCAAGCTGTTCCGACGGGAGTCGCTGGACGGCATCCGGCTGGAGTCGGGCGGCGCATTCCTGTCCGCGGAGCTGCTCATCAAGATCAGGGCGCGGGGCCACGCCGTCGTCGAGGTGGGCGTGCCCCATCATCCGCGGACTGCGGGGAGCCCCACGGGCGCCAAACCCTCGGTGGTCCTGCGGGCGGTGCGCGACTTCTGGCGCCTGCGGATCGCGCTGTGGCGCGATCGCGGCGGCGCCCTCGACCGCGGCGAGCCGGTGCTGCACGAGGACGCGCCCGCCGCCTGAGGCTGGGGTTCAGCCGCTGCTGTCGCGGTCCCCCGGTGGCGACGCGCCGGGACCCTCGCCCAGGTCCATGTCCAGCGAGTTCACGAACTGGCGGAACACGGACAGTCGCTCCTCCTCGTCCGACTCCGGGATGACCCCGGCGCGGTCGAGCACGTCGTCCGTGGCGTAGATGGGGACGCCGGCGCGGATCGCGAGCGCGATCGCGTCGCTGGGCCGCGCGTCCACCTCGTGGGCGGCGCCCCCCTGGACCAGCACCAGCCGCGCCCGGAACGTCTCCGCGGCGAGGTCGGACACGACGATGCGCTGGATGGTCACGCCCAGCTCGCCGAGCGCGCGCACGAACAGGTCATGCGTCAGGGGCCGCTCCGGTGACACGCCCTGGAGCTTGAGGGCGATCGCATTCGCCTCCCAGGGCCCGATCCAGATGGGCAGATAGCGGTCCCGGTGGAGCTCCTTGAGGATGACCACATGCTGGGTCGAGAGCGTGTGCACCCGCACGCTCTCGACGTTCATCTCGATCATGCCGCCCGCCATCGGGGGATTCTACCCGGGTCGCCCGCCCTCAGGGAGCCGCCGTCTTCTTGGGCTTCTTGGTGGGCTTCGGCGCGGGCGAGGCGTCATCCGCCGAGGGCTCGGGCTTCGGCGTGGTCAGGACGCCGCCGCTCGGGTCGTCCACCAGGACGGAGGAGTAGAGCCCGTCCGCGGACATCCAGACCAGCGTGGGCGGGTTGTCCTTCTTGTTGGGGGGGACCAGGTACATGCCCTTGAGCTGGTCCATCGGCGGCACGCGACCGGTGGTCTGCCACTGCTCGATGTACTCGCCGGTGGGTCGGGAGAACACGAGCACGCGGCTCCACTTCTCGTCGTAGACGTAGAAGCGGTCGTTGTACTCGACCACGAACCGGTAGTCGTGACCGGGCCGCATGTCCTTGTCGTCGGGGGGGTCGGCCAGCTCGAAGTCGTAGATGCGGCCGCTGTAGTGGCGCACCATGTTGTCCGACGAGAGGCTGTAGATGCTGCCGTTGGCCTCGACGATATCCCGGAACGACGCGACGTCCTCGTTGTCCGACGCGAGGTAGTCGCCGACGTCCGAGAAGCCGCTGCCGCCCAGCTCCGGGGAATAGCGCAGGATCTGGTTCTCGGAGGGGTCGGCGACGTACAGGTTGTAGAGGTTGGCGTCGGCGTCGGTGACGAACGCGATCATCGTGGTGGGGTCATCGCCCAGGACCGGCGATTCGGGCTTGCGCAGCAGTGCCAGGTCCACGTTGGGGCGACGCCAGCGCCAGGTGACGCCCTGGTCGTCGAGGACGACGAGATCGGCGCCACCGGTCGCCAGGAGCCGGGGCACGCCCATGCCCGCGCCGCGGCCGTCCTTCTCGCGGATGACGGGCTGCGCGTTGCCGTTGCGGGTCTCCACGCGCCACACCGCGCGGGTGTCCCCGTCGATGAAGAACGCGTTGCGGTCGGGCCCCTGGACCAGCTGGCTGGGATTCGTGTCGGATGCGTCGAAGATCTGCGTGGCGCGCGGGTGCTTCACGCCGTAGAGGTGATCGAGGCACCCGACGATCTGCTCCTCCACCGGCTGGAGCGCGTCGGCCGACACCCCGCCCGCCCGCGCGCGCGTGATCGCGCCCCAGGCACCGCTGCAGGCGTCCTGCGCCTTGACCGGATCGCTCGAGAGCTGGCTGAGTCCGCGCGCGGCGGCGGTCTTGGCCTCCTGGAAGGCACGCTCTCCCTGTGACAGGAGGACGACGGGGTCCTCCTTGCCCCGCGGGAACACCGCGATGCCCACGCCCAGCACGAGCAGCACCGTGAGGAATCCGATGAGCGCGATGGCCATGCGCCGCTGGGTCTCCCGGCGTGACGCCGTGGATCGCACCCGGCGCGGGCTGGGGCTGCGGCGGGGAAGCCTGTCCAGGATCCGGTCCCAGGTGCCCGTGATGGCGCCCGTGATGGCGCCGGCGCCACCCCGCATCGCCCCCGTGGCGGCGCCCGCCACGCCGGCCACAGAGTCGCCCCCGGGGATGGGGCCGCGGGGGAGGTCGGCGTAGGGGTCCACGCGTCCGGGCTCCGGGATGGGTCGGCGCTCCGACCGGGACGCCACGATCTCGGTGGCCTCCAGCGCGACGACCGCGTCCGAGCCGTCTCCGCCAGCCGCCACGAACAGGTGATGGAGATGCTCCACGGCGGACTGTGGATGGAGCGTGACGACCGCGTTCTTGAGCTCCTCGGTGCCCACCACCTGGGTCAGGTTGCGGCCCACGAGCAGCAGCGAGTCGCCCACGGCGAGCTCGCCGCGCCAGACGTCCACGCGCAGCGCATCGTCGGCGGGGATGCCCGGTAGCTGGGACTGGTCGGGCATCAGCAGCCGCGCCGCGCGCACCAGGTATGCCTCCGCGTCACCGACCGTGGCCGCATACAGCTCGTTGTTGCGCACGACGGCGAGGGCCACGCCGATCGCGCCGGCAGGCAGGCCGCTGCCCTCTCGGCTGCCGCGCAGCTTGCGGTTGGCGGCCCGGATGGCCTTCTCGAGGCAGATCGGGATGCCCGCCGACTCGTCGTAGTAGTACTCGCGTCGGATCGTGTCGGCGACCATGGCGGTCGCCTCCCGCGCCCGGCCCCCGACCTTGTCGGACGTGACCACGAGATAGAGATTGCCCTTGGATCGGCTCTTGGAGCCGGCGACCGGCTCCTCGACCAGCATCGTATCGGCCGAGTTCGGGATCCGGTCCTGCTCCGAGACCACCCCCCACTTCAGCTCGAGGCGTGCACCCATGGGGCGGAGTCTACCCGAGGGTGCCGATGGGGCCTCTCGCGGGGACTGGGCGGTGGTGCGGCGGGCTCGTGGCCGCGCGGGGTTGGGGCCGGGAGCGGCACCGAGACCGATCGCTCAGCGCGTCGACGGCCGCACGACGACGCGCAGGTCACGGAGGCGAGTCCCACCGGGGGCGTCGGCGAACGCGCGGAGCAGCAGGTCGGCGTTCAGCCGCAGCTCCTGGCCGGTGGACGCATCATCCGCGCTCACCACCAGCTCGAGCGGACGGATGGCCACCAGCCGCGTCGCGCCGGCGGCGGGTGGCACCAGCTCCGCCACCAGCCGCGTCCAGGAGGATTCGGCGCGGGCGCGCTCGAGGTGCTCATCGAGGCCGAGGCTGCTCGCGACGACAGGCAGCACGTCGCCGACGCGCCGCATCGGACGGCGGCGCGGCTGGTCGGTCATGGCGCGCCCGGCCGCGGGTTCACGTCTCCACCCGGTGGAGGCGGCCGGGCGTGACCGACCACGCGGTGCTGGCCCGGACCAGGGCCGGATCCAGGTCATCAAGGGTCGTGGTGGTCACGAATGCCTGGGGCAGCGCCCCGATGCGCCGGACCAGGTGCGAGCGCCGGTCGGGGTCCAGCTCGCTGAACACGTCGTCCAGGAGCAGCAGCGGCGGGCGACCGTCGATCGCGGTCAGCAGATCCAGCTCCGCGAGCTTGAGCGCCAGGATCGCCGTCCGCTGCTGGCCGCGAGAGGCGAATCCGGCCAGGTCCCTTCCGTCCAGCTCGAACGCCAGGTCGTCGCGATGCGGACCCACGAGCGTGGCGCCGTTCCACAGCTCCTTGTCGGCGGTCTCGGCGAGACGGCGCCGGAGCGCGTCCGTGGGGGTCTCGTCGGGATGCGCCCCGGCATTCGTGACGTAGCGCAGCGACAGGCGGCCCTCACCCGGGGCGATCTCGCGGTGGGCGGCGTCAAGCGGCCGGGCCAGCGCCTCCATCGCCGCGTGGCGCCAGCCCAGGATCCGCCCGCCCTCGGCGACGATCACGCCGTCCCAGTAGCGCAGCTCGTCACGCCCGGCCTGCTCCTCCCGGATCCGGCGCAACAGGTTGTTGCGCTGCGTCAGTGCGCGGCCGTAGGTCGAGAGCGCGGCGCTGGCGCCCGGCTCGCGCTGCACGATGAGCGCATCCAGAACTCCCCGCCGGAGCGACGGCGAGCCGACGACCAGGAGCATGTCCTCGGGCGCGAACACGACCGCCCGCAGGACCCCCGGCAGAACCGTGGTCCGTCGCGGCACCTCATTGACGCGCACCCGCTTCCGGGCGCCGGGCACGGCGCCCGGTCGGACGAGCACCACCTCCACGCGGTCGCCGCCGGAGCCCGCCCCGGCGGCGGGCCCCAGGGTCGCCTCCAGCCTGGCCAGCCCGGCGTCCCAGCCCACCAGCTCCGCGTCCGTGCCCGTGCGATGACTGCCGCCCCGGCTGAGCACCACGAGCGATTCGAGGAGGTTGGTCTTGCCCGCCGCATTGGGACCCACCACGACCTGGGGGCCGCCGGGGAAGTCGACCGCGAGGTCCCGATAGCTCCGGAACCCCGCGAGCGAGAGATGGCGGATGTGCACGTGGCGCCTCCCGCAGCCGCCGCGCGCGGCCCGACCGACCGATCAGCTCGGGGTGCGGACGGGCATGATGACGTGGACGTAGTCCGGGTCGCCCACGGGCTTCAGGACACCCGGCGAGAGCGGTCCGCTCAGCTCCATCGCCAGCTGGTCTCCCGCGACGTTGGACAGCGCCTCCACGAGGTAGCGGGCGTTGAAGGCGATGGTGACCGCGTCACCCTCCACGGCGGCCTCCACCTCGCCCTCCGCATCACCCACATCCGCCGCGGCGACGATGGAGATCCCCGCCGACCCCTCCTCGCCCACGCGCAGCCGCACCACGTTCGCCGCGGAGCTGGCGATGAGCGCCGAGAGGCGCACCGCCTTGAGCAGGTCCTCGCGGTCGACGAGGGCTCGCGTGGCGTACGAGGCCGGCAGCACCTGCTGGTAGTTGGGGAACTGCCCGTCGATGAGCCTGCTGACCAGCTCCGTGCCCTCGACATGGAAGATGACCTGGCTCTTGGCCGGGGCGAGCATGATGTCCATCGGGTCATCCGAGTCGGACAGCACGCGCATCAGCTCGCTGTATGAGCGGGCGGGCACCACGATCTGCGTGTCCTCGACGGGCTGGAGCACGGGCAGCGACTTCACGGCGATGCGGTAGTTGTCGGCGGCGGCGAGCGTCATCCGGTCACCCTGGAGGCGGGTCAGCACCCCCGTGAGGATGGGTCTCGCCTCGTCGCTGGCGGCCGCGAAGGCGACCTCCGAGAGCGCCCGACGGAGCACCCTCTGCGTCACGCGCGTGGTGGGTCGCTCGCCGGCCGACGGGATGACCGGGAACTCCTCCGCATCGATGCCCCGGAGGCGCGCCTGGGTCTTTCCGGATCGGATGTGGAGCGTGGTGTCCTGCTCCATCTCGAGATCCACGCGCTCCCCGCCCGGCAACCCCGCCACGACGTCCGTGAGGAGTCGCGCGGGCACCGTGAGGGACCCCTCCCCCTCGATCTTGCCGGGCACCCAGGTCGTGATGCCGATCTCCAGGTTGGTGGCGGTCAGCTTGAGGCCGGCGTCCTCCGTGCGCAGCAGCACGTTGGCGAGCACCGGCAGGTTGGGCCGAGTGTTGACCGACCGGCTGACCACGGACAGGCCGCGCGCCAGGTTCTCCTGCATGACCGAGAGCTTCACGTCCAGTGGACTCCTGCGGTGGGCGATGGGCACGGGCGAGGCCCGCATGCGCGCGGGACCGGACGCCGGCCGCACGTCGTTGCGGGCTATCTTCGCACGCGCTCCTCGCCTGGCGCTCCATCGGCTCGCGCCGATGGGCCGGGCCCGGGTTTCCCACACCGTGACTCATCGTCGTCATCTCTTCTTGAATCGAACCGTCACCATCATCAGGGTGTGGACGATGTGGGCGGATCACGATCGCCGACGCTGTCGACACGCTTGACGCGCGGCTGCTGGCGCGGTGGATACCGGGGCTGACAGCCGTCACCGTCCGTGGACCATCGGGGACCCACCGTGGAGATCGCCGTGCGGGCGCGTGCCGGGTGGACGACCGGACCGCCGATCATCCCCCGCACCGGGTGCGTTTTCCACGGGGAGGGGGATGATCGTCCACGCCCGTCTGGGACAGGGCCCGGCAGCGCGTCCGCACGGCGATCCGTCGAGGGCGGCGCTCCATCGCGCCGGACCGCCCGGCGGTGCCGGCGAGGGACCTCGCGCCCGATGCGTCAGTCCTGGTAGATCATCTCGCGCACGGCTGCCAGCTCGCGGCGAAGCTCCTCGTTCTCGTGCATCTCGCGGTCGATCTTGTCGCACGCGTGGAGGACCGTGGAGTGGTCCCGCCCGCCCAGCTCCGCGCCGATGCGCAGCAGCGAGACGTCCGTCTCCGCGCGCATCAGGTACATCGCGATCTGGCGCGGCATCACGATCGCCCGGTCGCGCTTCTGGCTCTTGAGGGCGTCCAGCTCCACGGAGTAGTACTCCGCGACGGCCGTCGCGATCCGCTCGGGGGTCACGGCGCGCTTGCGCGGGCTGTACAGCACGTTGCTCAGCACGGCCTGCGCCAGGTCGGCGGTGATGGGCATGCCCTGCATGCTCGCGTACGCGGCGATGCGATTGAGCGCGCCCTCCAGCTCCCGGATGTTGGAGACGACCTTGCGGGCGATGAACTCGAGCGCCTCGGACCCGACAGGCACGCCCTGGTCCTCCGCCTTGGCGCGCAGGATCGCGATGCGGGTCTCCAGGTCCGGCGCGGTGAGATCCGCGATGAGCCCCCACTCGAAGCGGCTGCGCAGCCGCTCCTCCAGCGTGGTGATCTGCTTGGGTGGGCGGTCAGACGAGAGCACGATCTGCTTGCCCTCGTCATGGATCGCGTTGAACGTGTGGAAGAACTCCTCCTGGGTGCGCTCCTTGTCCGCGATGAACTGGATGTCATCGATGAGCAGCACGTCGATGCGCCGGTAGCGGCCGCGGAAGTCGTCGATCCGGCCCTGCTGGATCGAGGTGATGAACTCGTTGGTGAACTTCTCGCTGGTGACGTACACGACCTTCTTGCGCGGGAATCGCGCGGCGACCGTGTTTCCCATGGCGTGCATCAGGTGGGTCTTGCCCAGGCCCACGCCGCCGTACAGGAACAGCGGGTTGTAGGCTTGGCCGGGGCGCTCGGCGACCGACAGGCTGGCGGCGTGGGCGAGGCGGTTGGCAGATCCCACGATGAACGTGCGGAACGTGTAGCGCGGGTTGAGGCTGGCCGAACCGCCCTCCGGCCCGCCCGCGCGTCCGGGTTCCACCCGAACCGCGACCACGGCGGGCGTGGCGGGCGCGGACCTGGCCACGGCGACAGGGGTGCCCGCGACGGTCACGGCCTTGCCCGCGTCCCCGTCCGCCTCCACGCGCTCGGCGGGGGCCACGTCGCGGACCTCGAACTCGACGACCACGCTGTAGCCCACCACGCGGGCGAGCGTCTGGCTGACGAGCGAGCGATAGCGCGATTCGAGCCAGTCCTTGGCGAAGCCGTTGGGGACGGCGATCCGGAAGTGGTTCTCGTCCACCGCGACGAGGACCGTGTCCCTGAGCCACGTCTCGAAGTTGGCGGGGGAGAGGGACACCTGGAGCTCGCCGAGGGCAGCGCGCCAGACCTGCTTCGCGTCCATCGATCGCAGACTCGCCCCGCTCTCTCGTGGCCATGGCGTGGCCGCCCGAGCCGATCAGGCTCCCCCCGGTCACTCCCTCGATCCGCCCCGCCGGAGCCACGTCGGAAACCGCTCAGGTGCGGCCCGCCGGAGGGTGCCGGAGGTGCGTCCCTGCGCCGATCAGGCACCGGGCCGCATACGTTAGCGCCACCGCGGCGGGCCCGCAACGGCCATGCGGCATACTCCATCCGAGTATCGTGCGGGACCACGCTCGGGTGCCCGGAGGCGGTCGCTCAGCCGACCGGGTCGCCCGGTGCGGCGCCCGGATCGACGGTGAGCAGCGGGACGCGCCCGTCGCCC
This sequence comes from Chloroflexota bacterium, assembly GCA_034436555.1. Taxonomy (GTDB): domain Bacteria; phylum Chloroflexota; class Limnocylindria; order Limnocylindrales; family CSP1-4; genus JAFMJV01. Next base: position 10,646 of record DAOTUU010000038.1, read on the forward strand.
GGCAGCGCCCCCAGCAGGAGCACCTCGGACACGAACCCCGCCACGCGCCGCGGCGGCAGGTTGACCACGCCGACGACCAGGCGCCCCACCAACTCCGCGGGATCGGGGTAGCTCCGGGTGATCTGCGCGGACGAGCGCCTCACGCCGCACGCCCCGAAGTCGACGGTCAGCCGCCAGGCCGGTCGGCGCGCCTCCGGGAATGGCAGGGCCTCCAGGATGCGGCCCACGCGCAGGTCCAGGCGGCGCAGGTCGTCGATCGTGGCGCCGCCCTGGGGCGACATCGGGATGGGTTCGGACACGGGGACTCCTCTCGTGGTATATCATCCGCCGGACGTGGACGCGCCACGGCGCAGCGGCACGGCGGGGGTCCCGTGCGCCCCGGCGCCTCGGGCGCGTCGCGTGTTCATGGTCGCCGGGGATTCATATCCGTCCACCGGACCAGCACCCAGTAGGAGCCACCAGGCCTACCGATGACCAAGCAGACGTTCCAGCCCAAGAAGCGCCAACGCGTCAAGGAGCACGGATTTCGCGCCCGCATGAAGCCCCAGCGTGGTCGGAAGGGGCTTGCCGCCCGGCGGGCCCGCGGACGCACG